>NZ_JBPJZD010000003.1:0-622067 GCF_051207375.1 Haloarchaeobius pelagicus
TTCCCCTTCTTCCCCTTCTCGCGCTCTTCCCCTTCTTCCCCTTCTCGCGCTCTTCCCCTTCTTCCCCTTCTCGCGCTCTTCCCCTTCTTCCCCTTCTCGCGCTCTTCCCCTTCTTCCCCCTCTCGCGCCCAACCCCGCTGCCCCCGCGCCGCGCCGCCCCCAGGATTCCGGGGTCGCCACACGCGGTGGACTTCCCAACTGCAGGCTACCTCAGTGCAAAGCTACTTGTGTTCGACCTTCCAAGCCGAAACGATGCCCGAGGACGCCGCCGACACGGACGAACTGAGCGTGCTCCAGAGCAAGCGCAACGCGACACAGTACCAGATACTGTCCCAGATTGCCGAGCGCCAGCCGGCGGTGAGCCAGCAGGAGATCGCCGACGAGATCGGGGTGACGGCCCAGGCCGTCAGCGACTATCTGCAGAACCTCGTCGAGCGCGGGTTCGTGACCAAACACGGTCGCGGGCGCTACGAGGTGACGAAGGAGGGGGTGGACTGGCTCATCTCGCGGACCGAGGACCTGCGTCGGTACGTCGACCACGTCTCCGAGGAGGTCATCGGTCAGGTGGACATCGAGACGGCCATCGCGACGGGGGACATCGCGGAGGGTGAGTCGGTGTCGCTGACCATGGAGGACGGGGTGATGCACGCATCGCCGGGAGACGATGGGTCGGCGACGGCGGTCGCGGTCACGAGTGCGACCGTGGACGAGGACGTGGGGGTCACCGACTTCGAGGGGGTGCTCGATTACGACCTCGGGACGGTGACCCTGGTATCGATTCCGCGCATCCAGCGCGGTGGGAGCCGTGAGGTTCCGACGGAGGTGCTCGTCGAGCAGGCAGGTGGGCACGATTTGCTGGCCGCAGCCGGGACGGAGGCGCTGGTGGCGTGCCGGTGCGCCGGACAGGAACCAGAAATCCGTTTCGGAACTGCCGAGGCGGTGACCGAGGCAGCGACGAAGGGACTCGACGTGTTGCTCGTGGTCGTAACCGACGAACTCTCACGGCATACCGACCGCCTGCGTGACGGCAACATCGGGTACGAGGTCGTCGACGCGGCCGACCACTGAGCTGGGCGACAGCCACACCTCACTCTCTGTAATCCGTCGTTCACGGGACCCCCGGTTCCGCTGGCAAGAACCCGTGCGTACACGCGGGAATCAATAATTCGGACGAGTGACCTGTCGACTACGTATTACTCAAGGGAATCAGATAGCTTCAGATGCGTAATGGGGGTTATACCGGTATATTTAAGTAGTGTCTTCTGGTAGATGCTGATACCTCATTAGCACGGCTTTCCAACCCGTGCAGGGGTGATCGGCATGATTCAAACGAAGACCACCAATCCGGTGCTCGCCATGACTTCCAGTGGCGAGTCCGCCTATGCCAATGGGACGGGTGATGCCCTCCCTGTCGGCCGCCAGTGCGGCACTGGCAATATGGGCGAACGCACCGGGTACGTGGCCTTCACCGGTCGCCCCGCCGTTCGGTCCGTCTCTGCCGGTGCCGCATAAGGCCGTTTCGTGGCTCTGGGCGTTCTCTCGACCTCAGCTGTCGAGGTGACGCCATGCGCGCCGGTGGACGGGTTCTCTGGATCGAACGGAATTCGTTCCACGACTCACCATCGGCGGGTCACGACTCTGGTCTGATAGGTACTCGGTAGTGACGGTTCCGTGATGAGTGCCAACAGTCGCGAGTGCTGGCTCGCGTGGCCGCCCCTGTGTCACGCTACCGTCGCTCGTACACGCTCGCCCAGCTGGTGTAGCCAGGCTGGATCATCGACCCCTGTCGCGGGTCGGACGAGGGTTCGAATCCCTCGCTGGGCGCTCGCCCCCTGCGTGGGGCGCGATGCTCGCTGCCGGGGCACACCGCCTCGTCGCAGAGAGGCATCGCTGTCAGCCGCTGGGGTTCCCCATCAGAGACGGCCGCGGGCCGGAGAACCGGCGATGGGCTCGCGCCCGAGGTGTGGGAATCCCGGGACCTGGTCGGGAGGCGGTTCCCGTCGCCCGGGTCTCGAAGCACGCCCTCACGCGCCCGTACCCTTTCGTCCTCGGTGGCAGCTGACGCTGCGCCGGGGACCTGCTCCCGTGGTGTAGCTGGACAATCACACGGCCCTTTCGAGGCCGGGACCCGAGTTCGAATCTCGGCGGGAGCACTTATGGCACAGACTCGTCTCAGCCACGAGACAGCCGTAACGGCACACCTGCGCGTCCGCGTTCCCGACGGCGCACCGGGCGACCTGATGTCCGGCGCTGCGACCGTCATCGCCCGTATCGACGACCTCGACGCGGTCGATGTCCAACGTATCACCGGTATCACGCCGAGCCTCAACGCCATCGAGGTGGACGTCGAGGTGACCGTTACGCTGCTGTCCGAACAACCCGACGACAGTACCGTCCGAGCCGACCTGGAGGAGGGCTTCGGTGTCGAAGCCGTCCACGAGGTCGCAATCGAATCCCAGGCCGCCACGGCCTGAGCCTGGCGTAGCGCGGCCGTCCCATAGCCATAGTCATCCCACCTGCCGACGCTGCCATCCCTTGCTGACGCTGGCGTGTTCGCGAGGCGAACACGCCGCTCGCCCGGGTCACTCCGGGCCCCTCCATACGTGCGGGGCGATAGGATAGTACACTTCTCTCCACACAGCTATTCACTGCTGTCAGTGCGAGTCGTGGAGTTCCTTCGGCACATTCCATCTGGTCGCAAACCAGAAGAGGCAGGTTCGAATCCTGCTCGCCCCGTCGAGGTGCGCGAACGACAGTGAGCGCGATGCGGTGCTGCGAGGAGGTCGAATCAGGGAGGGGTCGAGAGACCTTGGTTCGATTCCTGCTCGCCCCTTCGAACCGTGCGAACGGCAGTGAGCACGGTGAGCAGATGCGAGAGGGTCGAGTCAGGGAGCGGTCGAGAGACCGTGGTTCGATTCCTGCCCGCCCCGTCGAGGTGCGCGAACGACAATACGCAGGCCTGACGGCCTGAAACAACCGAACATCCTACACAGTGTAGACAGTGCACACCGTGTGAAATTCGCAAACTGCCGATGACGCCGCGAGGCCGAGGCACCTGACACGGTCGCGCATCGACGTGCGCGACGGTCGTGGTGGGTTCGACTCCCACCCGTGTCCTCCGGAGTCGAGGCCTGCACACTCGACTCCCGCCGCGGGCGGTCGTGACGAGACCGATGCAGGGCTGGTAGCCGCGACACAACCCTCCACACGTATTTTCACCGGCAGGCCGGTGCGAGTCGTGGAGTTGCTTCGTTCCTATCGAACGTTCCAGGTTCGATTCCCGCCATGGCCGATTGTGACGAACAGACGTGAGGAACAATCGGCGTCGGAGAATCGAGCCCTGCGAGTCGCAGCTGGGAACGGCCCGGAGGGCCGCACGCCCAGAACGTCTCGCTCTGGTTCGATTCCTGGCGCAGCGACGCTCGTCACGGGGACCCGCGCGTCGGAGCGGTAGCGTCTCCGGACCGGTATTCGCCACTGGCGCGAGGTCTGGAGCTACTTCAGTGGCCAACGTAGGTTCGAATCCTACCCGCTCCGCTCTGCTGCTGGCAACTTTCACCGGAAACGAGGTGTGCTGGCAGTCGAGGAATCGCGGGCCAGACACAGCCAGGTCAAGTGCAGCCGACTTGTAATCGGAAGATTGCGGGTTCGAATCCCGCCCGGCCCTTTCACTCTCCGGCGACCGACAGGGAGTCGTGAGATGAAGCGAGGGATTCGAGCCCTACGAGTCGCAGCCCCGGACCGTCTCGTTCCGGTTCGAATCCCGCCCGGCCCTTTCACTCTCCGGCGACCGACAGGGAGCCGTGAGATGGAGTAGCCAACTGTGATACACCTTCTCACGACGGCTGAAAACTTATTACGAAACCAACATTCTTTGGAGACACGGGGCGAGCGGGAGCGATACTTCATCCTGACCCGGCCCGAACGGGCCACGCTCCCGCGGTTTTCCCCGCACTTCCACAGTTTTCCATACCGGGGTCGCAGTTTCCACCCCGAACGCGCTGGTGGGCGCACGGCCAGCGATGGCCACCTTTCCCACCGTGATAGCGATGAATTTCAACCGCACCAGTTCGACCGATGCACAGCGTACGACCAACTTCGAGGGTGCGGAGGCGTACCAGCCGGAGAGTCCGGAACTGGGCCTGTACAAAGTCGTCGTGAACAACCTGCTCGAGGACAGCTTCTACGAGTCCGACGAGGACCGGCTGCGCAAGCTCGTCCGGCGGTTCGATGCGGCGGCTGACGAGGACCCGGAGTTCGTGCTCAAGCTGGCGGCGTACGCCCGGACTGAGCTGTACCTCCGCGACGTCTCGAACCTCCTGCTCGTGCTCGCAGCACAGCACGAGGAAGCGAAGACGTACGTCCGTGAGTACGCGCCGCGGGTCATCCGGCGCGCCGACGAACTGACCACGGTCACGGCGATGCAGCTCGAACTGTTCGGGAAGCCGATTCCCAAGCCGCTCAAGAAGGGTATCGCGGACTCGTTTCACGAGTTCGACCGTTACCAGTTCGCGAAGTACGACAACCGCAACCGTGCGGTGAAATTCCGCGACGTGATGAACCTCGTCCACCCGAAGCCCGAGACGCCGGAGGAGGACGAGGTCTTCGAGCGGCTCGTGCTGGGGGACCTCGACGACCATCCGGAGGTCCAGCCACTCGACCCGCCCGAGACGTGGGAGGTCGTCATCTCCGAGAAGGGGAACACGCCCGAAGCGTGGCGGGAGGTCCTGCCGAAGATGGGGCTGTTCGCCACCATCCGGAACCTCCGGAACATGCTGGCGGCCGGCCTCGATGGGGCAGAGATCCTCACCGAGGAGGACCTCGAGTACGTCCGTGACTCGATGCTCTACCCGTTCCGGTTCTACCAGGCCTACGAGGCCGTTACCACGGCAGGGATCGCGGACGAGCACACCGAGCGCTGGCTCTCGCGCGCCGTCGACGCGACGGCGACGAACCTGCCCGACGACCTCGGGAACACGTTCGTCGCGGTCGACCTCTCGGGGTCGATGGACTCGCGGCTTTCCGGGCGCTCCGAGATGACCTACCTTGAGATCGCGTCGTTCTTCGGCGCGGTCCTGCAGGCACAGGGAGCCGACGTGGGTGTGTTCGCGAGCGACTTCGACACGGTCTCGACGCACACCGACACCCCCACCCTGGAGCGCGCCCGGACGATTCGCGACCAGCGCGTCGGTGGGGCGACGAACGCGTGGCTCGCCTTCCAGCATCTCGTCGAGAACGCGGCCGAGTACGACCGCGTGGTCGTCCTGACGGACGTGCAGGTCTGGGACTCCACGTGGGGCTCGGACGAGAGCGTTCGCGAGTGGTTCACCCGCTACCGCGATGCGGTCGCGCCGGACGCGAACCTCTACATGGTCGACCTGCAGGCGTACGGTGACCTGGCGACGCCCGAGGGCCACGACGGCGTCTACAACATCTCCGGGTGGACCGCGGACATCGTCGAGTTCGTCGTGTACGCCGAACGCGAGGACGCGGTTCTCGACGAGATTCGAGGGTTCTGAGTGCGTGAGGGCGGCTTCAGCAGCGCAAACCCCTCTCTGCTCCGTTCTCGATGTGCACACGACCGGTTCGCGGCGAATATCGAGGAACGACTTTACGGCGGTAGGGCTGTAAAACAAGTCGGCAGTCATGTGCTTTACAGAAGTAGGCTTGTAAAGCAAATGTTGGGTCGCGGCTCAGTTGAAATCGGGAAGCTCGGTGTCCGTGTCGGCCATATTGATGTTGACCTCGATGATGTTCGCCGTGCTCGTGACGGCGTCGACGATGCGGTCGTGGTAGGCCGGTTCCTGCATCCGGTTGACCGGGCCGGAGACCGAGACCGACCCGAGGACGGTGTCGTCCTTGTCGAGGACCGGCGCGCCGATGGCCTGCAGTCCCTTGATTTCCTCCTCCTCGTTCGTCGCGTAGCCCTGTTCGCGTATCTGTTCGAGTTCTGCGAACAGCTCGTCCGGGTCCGTGATGGTGTGTTCCGTCTTCGCGGAGAGACCGTACTCGTCGATGATTCCCTCGACGCGCTCGTCGCCGAGGTGGGCCAGGATGGACTTGCCGGTCGCCGAGAAGTGGAGGTAATCGGGCTTCTGGAGCTTGTTGGTCTGGTAGTCGCGGCCGACCGCCTTCTCGCCCTGCACCTTGTACAGGTTCACCCCGAGGCCGTGTTGCTCCGTCGCGAGGTGGGCGTACTCGCCGGTCTCCTCGGCCAGCTTCTCGATCTCCTCCTTGCCGTGGTGGTAGAGGACGTGCTGGTTCCGGACGAATTCGCCCAACAGCAGGAACTGCAGTCCCAGTCTGTAGGTGTCCCCCTCCTTCACCACGAAGTGCTCCTCGCGGAGCGTCGAGAGGTGACTGTAGACTGCGCTCTTGGACATGTCGAGGTGGGTGGCGAGTTCTGTGACGCCTGCCCCGTCCAGTTCCTCCAGGACTCGGATGATGTCGCACGCACGCGAGACTGTCTTCAGGGTCCGTGACGGTTCGCCGCCGGTGTTCGCTCGCCCTGCCATAGCAGGAGGCAGAGCACGGATTCGCATAGGTGTTCCCGTTATGTGCATCGCACCCCGAGCTGAACGCCCCGTCTGTGTCGTCGGTTTTCGATGGACTCACCGACGATACCCTACTCACGTCCTGCGATTCTCTGCGTTCTCATTTCGAGAACGCTGGTTGTCGTTCTCTGGGGTGGCTGAGCTGGTCACAGGCCGAGATACGCGGTGCTCACGGCGGAAGACGGCGTTCGTTGGAAGAGAACAGGTGGTCAGTCGCTGGCGAGGTGTGCGATGGCACCGGCGAGGACGCGGGTGGCGGCCGCGCAGTCCTCCCAGTCGGTCCACTCGGTGGGGTTGTGGGAGATGCCGTCCCGGGACGGCGCGAACAGGAGGCCGGCGTCGGTCACCTGGGCCATGAACATCGTGTCGTGGGCAGCGCCGGAGTGCATCGCCGTCGCGGCGACGCCCGCGGACTCGCTCGCGGCACTGAAGGCGTCCCGGACCCGGTCACTCATCGGGACGGGGTCGCGGTGCCATGGGCGTTCGAAGGTGATCTCGACGTCGCGGTCCTCCTCGATGCGGGCCAGGCTGGCCCGGGCCCGGTCCACGATGCTCTCGATGGCGTCCGGGTTCACGTCGCGAACGTCCAGGCTGAGGTCGACGTTGCCCGGGATGACGTTCGGTGCGTTCGGCCCGACACCGACCTTGCCGACGGTCCCGACCGCCGACGAAGACTCGACGGCGACCGTCTCGTTGGCGGCGTCCTCCACGTCGAGGACGAACTCGCTGGCGGCGGCGAGGGCGTCGGCGCGCTGGCCCATCGGGGTCGTCCCGGCGTGGTCGGCCTCGCCCGACACCTCGATGGCACATCGCGAGAGGCCGGTGATGCTCGTGACGATGCCCGCGGCGATGCCGGCGTCTTCGAGTCGGGTGCCCTGTTCGATGTGGAGTTCGAGCCAGGCATCCCACTCGCTGGCGTCGATGGCTCCCTCACCGAGGAACCCGATGTCGTCGAGTGCCTCGCGAAGGGTCTGGCCGTCGTCCGACAGCTCGTGGGCCTCCTCGACGGTCATGTCCCCCGCGGCGACCGCCGACCCGACCAGTCCACCCCCGAAGCGCTGGCCCTCCTCCTCGGTGAGGGTTACCACTTCGACGGGACGAGCGAGTTCGATGTCCGCCTCCTGGATGGCCCGGACGGATTCGAGCGCGGCGTACACTCCGAGCGGCCCGTCGAAGATGCCTCCCTCCGGCACCGAGTCCAGGTGGCTGCCCGCGGCGACCGGGTCGGCGTCGGGGTCGGCGCTCTCCGGGACCCACCGTGCGACGATGTTCCCGACCGCGTCGACGCTGACGGTCATCCCGGCATCGCGACACCGCTCGATGAAGAACTCCCGGGCCGCCCGGTTCGCGTCGGTCCCCGTGAGGACGGTTCGTGCGTGACCGTCCTCGACCGGGACCGAGCCGAACTCGGCGTTCGATTCGATGTCTCTCCGCAGCCGTGCCTCGCTGACCTCCATGCTATCAGCTATCTATGGAACCCGTACTTCACTGTTTCTCTACACACCAACAAAACAACATCTTGACAAGTATGTTCACCGTCCGCCTGCCCGCACGCCCCCGGGCTTGCACGACGCTCGCTCGCTGTGCCCGCGCGTTCCGGCCGTCTCGTCGGTTTTCTCGGCGGTTGCCCCGGACTCGCTCCATCTCGGGCTGGTCGGGGAGCTGTGCACCGAGCACGCTTCGATGGCGCTCGGATGGTCGTCCCGACTCGGGGGTGCGAGGCAGGCGAGTTGCATGTTACCGATGACCAACGCGACCCAGCTGTATGAACATCTATTTTCTCGGATTAATCCAGAGTATTTTCGGACGTTCGTTTTATTCTAGAGGAGGATCCGTACACTCACGGGGTGTATTAGGGTAATTTCAGAGGGGGGATGTTAGAAGAGTATTAATATTGCCTTGTCTATAGCTCACCATAGCTTTATTATCTATTACTCAGACGGTGTTTGTATGTCACGGGATAGCAGTGGGTGCAGCAATAGTGACAAGGCAGAATCGTACCGTAAATTCCGTCGCCGTGGCGTCCTCGGCGCGACCGCAACAGGAGCCCTCGGCCTCGCGGGCTGCCTCGGCGGTGGCTCCGGTGGAGACGACGGCGGCGACAGTGGCGGCGGTGGCGGTGGCAACGACGACGGCGGCTCCGGTGGCGACGGCGGTAACAGCGGAACCCCGCAGTCCGGCGGCACGCTCCAGTGGGGCGGCGCAGTCCCCGTTCAGGGACTCGACCCGCACCTCGAGAGTGCAGCAGCGACGGCCCGCGTCCTCGAGAACATCGTCGAGGGCCTCGTCAAGCTGAACGACGACTACTCGTTCTCGCCACATCTCGCGAAGTCGATGGAGACCTCCGAGGACAACACGAAGTTCACCTTCGAACTCGAAGAGGGCGTCACCTTCCACAACGGGAAGGAGATGACCTCGGCCGACGTGCTCGCGTCCTACAAGCGCGTCAAGAACAACGAGAAGTTCCTCGCGAACGGCTTCATGCAGAACGTCGACTCGATGGCGGCACCTGACGACTACACCTTCGAGCTCACGCTCAAGGAACCCCTCGCGCCGTTCATCGCGAAGATGTCCACCGAGGAACTCGCCATCCTGCCGAAGGAGCAGGCCGAGAAGGGCGAGATCAAAGAACCCATCGGCACCGGGCCGTACAAGTTCGAGAGCCGTGAGATCGAGACCTCGTTCACGATGGCGAAGAACGAGGACTACTGGGACGACTCGATCGACGGGCCGTACCTCGACAAGGTCGTCAAGTCCGAGGTCACCGACCCCAGCGTCCGCCTGCAGTCGTTCAAGGCCGGCGAATACGACTTCATCAACGGCATCCCGCCGAGCGACGTCGAGCGCGTCCAGAGCGACGACAGCGTCAACTTCCAGAAGAAGTTCCCGAAGGCGCTCGTCTACCTCGGCCTGAACTGCAACGAGGAACCGTTCGACAACAAGCACGCTCGGCTCGCCCTCGACTACGCCATCGACAAGGAGAAGGCGACCGAGGCAGCGCTGTACGGGACCGGCCAGGCGACGGCTTCCCCGGCGGCCCCCGGCAGCCCGTGGGTCAACGAGGACATCCAGCCCCGCGAGCGTGACATCGACAAGGCCAAAGAACACCTCGAGAAGGCGGGCATGCCCGACGGCTTCTCCGTCTCGTTCAAGATTCCGCAGTCCTACCCGGCACAGGTCCAGGCCGCACAGGTCATCGCCGACGACGCCAGCGAGGCCGGTATCGAGCTGAACATCCAGAAGATCACCTGGAGCACCTGGCTCTCGGACGTCTACTCCAAGCAGAACTTCCAGGCGACCACGTCGAGTTACCTCGCGCTGTACTACCCCGACGTGTCGTTCTACAAGTTCCTGCACCCGAACGGGGCGTTCTTCTTCACCGGCTGGGAGAACGACGAGTACAACACCCTCGTCGAGGACGCCCGCCGGATGTACGACCAGGAGGCCCGTGCCGAGAAGTACCAGAAAGCCACCGAAATCCTCCACGAGGAGCGCGCAGGCCACCTGTTCCTGTTCTGGCAGGCGAACCTGTACGGTGCACAGCCCAACTACAAGGGCGACATGGGCACGGCCGACGGCTCCACGCTGTCGTTCGCTGACAACTACCTCGAACAGTAGGCACGAATGTCCCTCGCAAGTTACCTCGTGAGACGGGTCGGGTTCTTGGCCGTGACGCTGCTGCTCGTCACGGTCATCACCTTCGCCGTCACCAACATCCTCCCCGGCGACGTGGCCCTGCTCATCCTGGGCCCGAACGCCAGCGAGGAGAAGCTGCAAGCCCTCCAACAACAGATGGGGCTGAACAAACCGCTGTACACCCAGTACTTCGACTGGTTGGCTGGGCTGTTGACTGGCGACCTCGGCAGCTCGCTCAAGTTCGGTGAGCCCGTCTCGGCGCTCATCGTCGAGAAGCTACCGCGTTCGCTGATGCTCGCGGTGGGAGCGACCGGCGTCGCGGTCTTCCTCTCGATTCCGCTGGGCATCATCGCGGCGTACCGGCAGAACGAGTGGCCGGACTTCGTGGCCTCGACGTTCGGGTTCGTCGGCGTCTCCATCCCCATCTTCCTGTGGGGGCTGGTGTTCATCCTGGTGTTCGCCATCTGGCCCGCCCAGTACTTCGGTATCGACTTCTTCCCGACGACCGGCTACGCCGCGCCGTCGGAGGAGGGCTGGGGGATGACGTTGCGACACCTGGTGCTCCCGGCGACCTCGATGGGCTTCGCGCTCACCGCGTACATCATGCGGATGACGCGCTCGTCGATGCTAGAAGTCCTCTCCGAGGAGTACGTCAAGCTCGCCCGGGCGAAGGGCATGTCCGAGTGGGTCGTCGTCATGCGTCACGCCTTCCGGAACGCCGTCATCCCGGTCATCACGGTCGTCGCGTTCCAGTTCGCCTACGCCTTCGGTGGCGTCGTCGTGCTGGAGCAGGTGTTCTTCTGGCCGGGTATCGGCCGGCTCACCCTCACCGCGGTGAAGGCGCGCGACATCCCGCTGTTGCAGGGCTGTATCATCGTCATCGCGCTGATGTACATGATCTCGAACCTGGTCGCCGACGTGCTGTACGCCTACTTCGACCCGCGTATCCGCTACGGGGGTGAGAACTGATGTCGACCGAGACGAGTCGTAGCAGCTTCCTCTCCATCGAGAAGGCAAAGCTGGAGCGCATGAAGCGGTTCTGGGCACAGTTCCGCGGCAACACGAAGGCGATGGTCGGACTGGTGCTGGTGCTGGCGCTCGTCGTCACCGCCGGCATCTCGACGGTGACCATCTCGAAAGAGGACATCTCGCAGACGAACATCGAGCAGCGTTCCGAGGCACCGTCGCTCGAACACCCGTTCGGGACGGACGAGCTCGGGCGCGACATCCTGTTGCGCGTGCTGAAGGGCAGCAGCATCTCGCTGTACGTCGGCTTCGGTGCCATCAGTGGCGCGTTAGTGGTCGGGACAGCTATCGGGGTGTTCGCCGGCTACTACGGCGGCCTCGTCGACGAGATACTGATGCGGGTGATGGACGCCGCGATGGCGTTCCCACCCATCCTGCTGGCCCTGGCCATCATGGTCGTCATCGGCCCACAGCTCAACAACGTCATCCTCGCGCTGGCGTTCGTCTACACGCCGTACATCGCCCGCGTCGGGCGGTCCGCGGCGATCTCCGAGCGCAACGAGGAGTACGTCGAGGCGGCCGTCGCCCGCGGTGAATCCGACACCCGAATCGTCTTCAGCGAGGTCTTGCCGAACTGTATGGCACCTTTGCTGGTGCAGGCATCCATCAACGTCGCGTTCGCCATGCTGGCGGAGGCGTCGCTGTCGTTCCTCGGCCTCGGCGCACAGCCGCCGACGCCGTCGTGGGGCCTGATGATAGCGAACGGCCGGAAGTTCATGCAGACCGAACCGTGGATGATAATCTTCCCCGGGCTGGCAATCGCCATCACCGTCTTCGGGTTCAACATGCTCGGTGACGGCCTGCGCGACGTGCTCGACCCGAAGGTCGATACGGAGGAGCGCTAAGATGAAAGACCCAGTACTGGAGGTGAAGAACCTCCGCACGGAGTTCAAGACCGGCGCGGAACCGGTCGTCGCGAGTAACGACGTCTCGTTCACGCTGCACGCTGGCGAGACGATGGGACTGGTCGGCGAGTCCGGGGCCGGGAAGTCGGTCACGGCACGCTCGCTGCTCCAGCTCATCGACAAGCCGGGGCACATCACCGGGGGAGAGATCCGCTACGACGGTGAGGACCTGCTCGAGCGGTCGAAGAAGGAGATGCAGGACATCCGGGGCAAGGAGATCGCCCTCGTCCCGCAGGACCCGATGACCTCGCTGAACCCCGTCCTCACGGTCGGGAGTCAGATCGTCGAGACGGTCGAGCGCCACCAGGACGTGACCGAGGAGGAGGCCCGGGAGATCGCCATCGAATCGATGCGCGAGACGGGGATTCCGGACGCCGAAGACCGGTTCGCCGACTACCCGCACGAGTTCTCCGGTGGGATGCGCCAGCGCGTGCTCATCGCCATCGCGCTCTCGTGCCAGCCTGACGTCATCATCGCGGACGAGCCGACGACCGCACTCGACGTGACGACGCAGGCGAAGATTCTCGACCTGCTGAACGAACTGCAGGAGGAGAAGGGCGTCGCCATCCTGATGATCACGCACAACCTCGGCGTCGTCGCCCAGACCTGCGACACGGTCGGGGTGATGTACGCCGGGAACCTCGTCGAGAAGGCGGACATGGACGACCTGTTCGAGCGCCCGACCCACCCCTACACCAGGGGACTCATCGACTCCATCCCGCAGACCGACCAGGCGTACGACGAGCTGCCGACGCTCGACGGCGCGATGCCGGACCTCACGGAGCTGCCGGAGGGCTGTAACTTCGCGCCGCGGTGTCCACACGCCACGGCCGAGTGTCGTGAGGGCGGCGACCCCGAGCTCGAGCACGTCGACGGGACGAGCTCGACGGCTGCCTGTGTCCACGCGAACGAACTCGACCTCTCCGAGGGTGTCGAGGCCGATGGCCACGCCGCCGGTCGAGCCGACGTCGACCGGTCCGGCGAGCCGCTGCTCGAGGTGAACGACCTGAAGAAGCACTTCGACGCCGGGGACAGCTTCCTCGACGGCCTCACGCTGTCGACCGACGGCGGCCTGCCGAGCATCGAGCGCCAGAAGGTCAAGGCGGTCGACGGGGTCGACTTCGAGATCTACCCCGGCGAGACCGTCGGGCTCGTGGGCGAGTCCGGCTGTGGGAAGTCCACGGTCGCACGGACCATCCTGCAACTGCTCGCCCCCACCGACGGGGAGGTGTACTTCGACGGTCACCCGCTCCACGAACTCGACGACAGCGACGTCCGCAGCCTGCGCGCCGAGTTCCAGATGATCTTCCAGGACCCCCAGAGTTCGTTGAACCCGCGCAAGACCGTGGGTCGCATCATCGGGCGGGCCATGGAGAAACACGACGTCGCGACCGGCCAGGAGAAGCAAGAACGGGTCGCGGAGTTGCTCGAACGCGTCGGGCTCTCGGCCGCGGCCGCGGACAAGTACCCGCACGAGTTCTCGGGCGGGCAACAGCAGCGCATCGCCATCGCGCACGCGCTGGCGGTCGAGCCGAAGCTCATCGTCTGTGACGAGCCGGTGTCGGCGCTGGACGTCTCCGTGCAGGCCCAGATCCTGAACCTGCTCAACGAGGTGCAGGAGGACTACGGACTGTCGTACCTGTTCATCTCGCACAACATCGGGGTCGTCAAGCACATCTGTGACCGCCTCGCCGTGATGTACCTCGGCAAGATCGCCGAGTTCGGCACGGTCCAGGAAGTGTTCTCGCCGCCGTTCCACCCCTACACGGAGTCGCTGCTCTCGGCGGTGCCACACGCCGACCCGACGAAGCTCACCGACCGCATCCTGCTGGACGGGACGGTGCCGAGTCCAATCGACCCGCCGTCGGGCTGTCCGTTCCGGACACGGTGCCCGAAGAAGATCGGCGAGGTCTGCGAGACCGACGAGCCGGAACTGGAGTCGGTCTCTGCGACCGGCCATCGCATCTCCTGTCACCTCTCGGAGGCGGAGATGAGCCAGCGAGAGTCCTACGTCGCCGACGCGCCACAGAGCGCACAGGGCGACTAGCGAAACCCCTTTACTCACATGTCGTTCAGTTTCGAACAGATGACCGACGGACAGGTCTGTGACTGCAAGGTCGGTCGCGTCGCCGACGAGTTCGACATCGCGGGCGTCCACGAGTCGCTCGCCGACCGCTGGGTCCGTGACCGGGACGACTACAGCCTCCGCGAACTCGCGCGCTACTTCGACGAGCGCGTGCTGACGGCGGCGATGCGGGCCGCGGGCGAGGACCCGCTCGGCCACGAGGTCGCCTCGACGTACGAGGCGCTGACCGACGACGCAGTCTCCAGCGGGGAGCGCGTCCAGGTCGAGAACCGACTCTCGCGTGCGGGACTCGACGTGGGCGCGCTTCGCGATGCCTTCGTCTCGCACCAGTCGGTCCACACGCACCTGCGCGAGTGCCTGGACGTGGAGAAGGAGACCGGCCCCGACGGCGACCCGACGGACCGCGCGAAGGACACGCTGTTCGCGCTCCAGAGCCGGACCGAGGCCGTCACCGAATCGACGGTCGACTCCCTCGCGAACTCGACGCTCGCGCTCGACGACTTCGACGTGCTGGTGTCCGTCTCGGTGACCTGCGGGGAGTGCGGACGGTCGTACCAGGTCGGCGACCTGCTCGACCGCGGCGGCTGCACGTGTAAGCAGTCCTGACACCGATTCGAGACAAGACTTTTTTGCCATACCACTCGAGGTTACGGCATGACTTCGCGGTTGCGTGAGACGCCCGTCAGCGTCGAGGCCGAGAACGTCGGCGGCATCGACGAGACGACGGTCGAACTCGACGCGGGGGTCACCGTCCTCGCCGGCCGGAACGCGACGAACCGGACCTCGTTCCTGCAGGCGCTGATGGCGGGCCTCGGCAGCGAGCGAGTCTCACTGAAAGGCGACGCAGAGGCGGGTCGGGTCGAACTCAAGACGCCAGACGGGACGTACACACGGACGCTCGAGCGCGGGCCAGAAGGGGTCCGCTTCGGGGGGACCCCCTTGCTCGACGACCCGGAGGTGGCGGACCTGTTCGCCTTCCTGCTGGAGGACAACCCGGCCAGACAGGCCGTCGAGCGTGGCGACGACCTCTGGGAACTGGTGATGCGCCCCGTCGACACCGACGCCATCGAGGCTGAGGCCACCCGGCTGGAGGCACAGAAGGAGGAGCTCGACCGTCAGCTCGACGAACTCGGGGCGGTGAAAGAGCGACTCCCGGACCTCGAACAGCGACGGAACGCGGTCGACGCGGATATCGAGGAGACCGAAGCGGAGCTGGCATCGGTGGAGGCGGAGCTGGAATCGGCTGAGGGAAACCTGGCGGACGAGACCGTCGACGACGTGCTCGGCGACCTGAACGAGGTCCGTGGCGACCTCGAGGACGTTCGGTTCCAGCTCGACAGCGAGTGCGAGAGCGCGTCCTCGCTCGAAGCCGAACAGCAGGAGCTGCGCGAGGAGCTCGAATCGCTCCCCGAGCAGCCCGCGGCCCGACTCGACGAACTCGAGGGCGACCTGGAACGCTACCGGGAGCGAAAGCGACGACTGGACTCGGTGACCAGCACGCTCCAGAACCTCCTCTCGTTCAACCGCGAGATGCTCGACGGCGAACACGCCGAGCTGTTCGAGCGGCTGGCGTCCGCCGAGAGCGGCGATGGCGGGGAGACAGACAGCGGTGCTGCGGGGACTCCGGTCCCTGACGCGCTCGCGCCCGACGAGGCGCTGTGCTGGACCTGCGGAACGACCGTCGAGACCGACCAGCTGGACGGGATGGTCGACCGGCTCCAGGCGGCGTACCAGGACGCGCGGGCCGAACGCTCGACCGTCGTCGCAGAACTCGACGACGTCCAGGCCGAGAAGCGGACGGTCGAACGGAAGCAGACCCGACGCGAGTCGCTCCGACAGGATATCGAAGCCATCGAGGCTGAACTGGTCGAGCGCCGACGGCGAATCGAGGAGATGGAGCGTCGGCGGGCGGAGCTAGAGGCCGAGGTCGAGTCGCTGGAGGCCGCGGTAGAGGAGCGGCGGGCGACCGACGAGGACGAACTCGTCGCGCTCCACGAGCGCGCGAACGACCTCGAGTTCGAACTCGGGCGACTGCACGAACGCCGTGCCGACCTGACCGACCAGATTGCAGACCTCGAATCGGAACTCGAACGCGAGACGGACCTCCGCGAGCGCAGAGAGCAGGTCGCCGCCGACCTCGAAGCCCAGCGCACCCGAATCGACCGGCTGGAAGCCGATGTGGTCGAGTCGTTCAACGACCACATGGCCGAACTGCTGGACATCCTCGGGTACGAGAACGTCGAACGAATCTGGATCGAGCGGAAACACGACGACGGAACGGACGTGACCCGGAGCAGCTTCGACCTGCACGTCATCAGGAGCGACGAGACGGGCGCGAGCTACGAGGACAGCGTCATGCACCTGAGCGAGTCCGAGCGGACCGTGACCGGACTCACGTTCGCCCTCGCGGGCTACCTCGCCCACGAGGTGTACGAGACGGTGCCGGCCGTCCTGCTGGACTCGCTGGAGGCCGTCGACGCAGAGCGCATCGCCGCCGTCGTCGAGTACTTCGAGTCCTACGCCGACTACCTCGTGGTCGCGTTGCTGCACGAGGATGCGGCTGCGCTCCCGGACGAGTACCGACGTGTGACTGAAATCTGATACGGACGGTGCTGTCGGGATTCGCAGGTTCAGAAAAAACCGGTGAGAGCGGCGATAGTTGGTCAGTTGCTGTGCAAGTACTGGTACGACACGAGACAGATATATCTATGCTGTGCCGGTTTCTCGTGAGTGACCGGTTTCCAGTCGGTAACGACCCACTCGACCGTTCGGTACCGGTTGCGAACCGTTCACTGGGGCTTCGCGTGCGTGCCGGGAACCGCCGGCCTCCCAACTACCCAAGGATTTATTATTTATCTGTGTGAATGGGGGAGTATGGTCGACAAAGACGATCTCCGACAACAGATGATCGACGCCTTCGAGGGCGCGAACTACCCGATCTCCAGCCCGATGGACCTCGTCCCGGCACTCCCGAACGGCCCCGGCACCCGCTTCGAGTCCGGCGACTTCTCCATGACGGCGATGGAGCTCCAGACGAAACTGCCCGGCGGCGACTTCCCGTACGACTCCGTCGACGCGTTCGTCGACGACGTCATGGACAACCTCGAAGACGGCGGCCACCTCGAATAAACGCTCACCGATTTTCGCCACGTCGTGTCCGTGGCTTCCATTCTTTCAGGCCGACTGACTCAGTAGCGCTTGCGCTGCGGCGCGAACCGTGGTCGCCCTGGTCGTCTGACCTACGGCCAGAGCGCGGTGTCCGTGAAGTTCTCGAACCGAATGATCTCCCCGTCTGCCACCTCGCTGACGTGGGCGAACGGACTCTCGATGTGCTCGCCGTCTGGGGTCGTGGCGTGGAACGCCCCGAGAATGACGACCGTGTTCCCGTCCTCGAGGAACCGCTCGGGGTCGACGGTGAACGTCTCGAACTTCTCGGCACAGGGTTCCATGACTTCTGTTCGCACCGCGTCGGGACCGTTGAAGGTCCCGCCGATGAAGAACCCGGCTGGCTCGGTCCATTCGACGTCGTCGGCCAACGTGCCCACGACTGTGTCGAGGTCCCCGTCGTTGAACGCGGTGTAGATGCGCTGCACTATCTCGACGTTGGTCTGTCGCTGTGTCGATGCCATGCTCTCTCAGATGAACCTACGTCTGGATCACGTGTGAGGGCATCGCTTGGGTTTCGGAACCGGTCGTCTGGAAGAAAAATCGAACTGACGGGTTTCGGCTCGGCCTCGTGCTCACTCGGCGCCGGTCTCCCAGCCGCGCATCTTGGCCTTCTCCTCGGGGTCCATGTGCTTCTTCGACTTGGCGTAGGTCTTGTCGTCGATGAGCTGGCGGCGGACCGCGTCGCGAGCGTCCGCGATGGCCTGCGCCGCCCCGTAGCCCTCACCGGAGGCGATGAACCGGCCGTCGTCGGTGAACAGGCGCATCCGGGCGTACAGCAGCGGGGTCCCCCGCAGCGTCTCGTCGTGTTCGTGCAGGTGGACCTTGGCGTCGAGCAGGCTCATCGGGGCGTCCTTGACCGTGCCCTCGATGAGGTCGACGACCTCCTCGTAGGAGATATCGTCGAGCAGATCCATCCCGTACACCTGGACGGCGCGGCGGCCGGGAGCTTCCCGGACGAGCGCGTCGAGCAGGTCGGAGGTCGTGGCGATGCCGACGACCTTCCCGTCCTCGACGACGACCACGGATGACACGTCGTGGTCGAGCATCATGTCGACGGCGTGGCCGAGCGAGTCGGTCGGCTCGGCGGTCACGACGGGCGTGCTCATGAAGTCACGGACGGGCACGTCGAGCAGCCGGTCGGAGTCGCCCTCGCGGCTGCCGAACCCGCCGTGGTTGGTCCCGGTGGGCTCGAAGCCCGAGGAACCACCCTGAGCCCGCCGGGTCTTTCGGGCCGTGAAGGGGACGACGTCAATTAGGCTCAGGACGCCGACGGGCGAGCCGTTCTCGACGATGGGCAGGTGCGAGATGTGCTCGGTGCGGAAGCGGTTGATGGCCTCTCCGACCGTGTTCGACGGCTCGAACGTGATGGGGTCGGCCGTGGTCACCGCGGAGACGCGGATGCCATCGAGGGCCGGCCGAACGGCCCGGACGATGTCGTCGACCGTGACGACACCGACGAGCGTCCCGTCGTTCTCGACCGGCAAGAGCCCGGAGTCGGAGTCACGCATCAGGCCGGCGACCTCGCGAACGTCGTCGTCGGGTGCGACGGTCGGGACGTGCCACACCAGCGATTTCACCTTCGCATTCGGGTTCCGGTGCGACGAGAGGAACTGCCGCCGAGTGACGACACCCAGCACCTCGCCGTCGTCCATGACGACGACCGCGCGCGTCGAGGAATCCTCGAAATGGGCGGTGAGTTTCGAGACACGAGTATCGGCGTCGGTCGTCGGGTAATTCGTCGTGACGACGTTGTTGATGTCCATCGACGGTTTCACCGGTTCGAGATACGCGCCGTAAGGTGATAACCCATCACCTGAATTCCCAGACCATGGGAGCGTTCAAAACCGCTCCGCCCCTACTTTCAAGTAGCATGCGAATTGTTCGCGCACCGGACACACAGCCCTGCTACGCCTGCGGCCAGCGAGCGGACGTGGCGGTCGCCCGGGGCTACCGGCTCGCCTACGCCTGCTGGGAGCACGCCGAGGAGTTGCTGGAGATGGGCGGGGTGCTCGTCGGGCGGGACTTAGAGGACCGGCCGGAACGCCTGCGGGGATGACCTGGGTGCCGCTATCCGGTGACCTGGGAGGCCGTACCGTCACCTCGTGGGTCGAACAGAGACGGCGAAAATATCGTGCGGGGCGGTCGAGACTGCCCCCAGGCGGGTCCCGGTCTCAGACCCGGTAGTAGGTGCCATCGAAGCCGACGTAGCCACAGCGGCCGTACTCCAGCTCGATGATCTCCTGCTCGTAGTCGACGCCGGTGACGCGGCAGGCACGACCGTTGACGTAGACCACGTTGAGGTCGTCCTCGTACCAGTCGACGTAGGAACCGTACACCGGGATGAAGGTGTAGCTGAACCGTCTCCGTGGGTAGTACCGCCGGTAGTGGTACCAGTGCCTGTAGTACGGGCGTGGACGACCGCCGGGGCGACCCGGCCGGTCGGGCCTGTCGGGCCTGTCTGGTCGGTCGGGTCTGTCTGGCCGGTCAGGTCTGTCTGGTCGGTCGGGTCTGTCTGGCCGGTCTGGTCTGTCTGGCCGGTCGGGCCTGTCTGGGCGGTCTGGACGGTCCGGTCTGCTTGGCCGGGTAGGCCGTCCAGGTTGGCCGGGTCTGCTTGGCCGGGTGGGCCGTCCAGGTTGGCCAGGTCTGCTCGGTCTACTCGGTCTGGATGGTGTGCTTGGGCGGGATGGTCTACTCGGCCTGCTCGGCCTCCCGCGTCTGCCACCTCCTCGTCCTCTGCCCCGCTGGTAGTGCAAACTCCCGGGCTGGCCGGCAGCGGCGACTGTCCCGCTACCGAGGCCGAGCCCGACCAGTCCGAACCCAACGGTCTTCAGCAACGCTCGTCGTGAGAGTCGTGGTTCGATTGGTCCTTTCATTCGCGATTCCTCCCGGCCCGATAGGTCTTTTCAGGGATTATCGCCGCGGTATGCCCCGATTACCAGGACACCACCGAGTTAACCAACGAAACGTGATTTCGAGTCGAGACCGTCTGGTGACTGGATAGTTCGTACCGGAAGGGTTCGATATAACAGGTGCCGTCGGGGTATCAGGTGGTCGGCGACCGGGCCGGCCTGGGCCCGGGGAGCGTCGTTAGACCCCCCAGCCCAGGACCACGACGGTCGAGAAGTCGGGTGAGGGAGTCCCTACTTCAGGGTGTTCTTGTAGATGATTCCATCCTTCATGATGAGGACGAACTTCTCTTCAGGCTTCGCAACCAGCTGGATGTCGGCCAGTGGGTTGCCGTCGACCAGCAACAGGTCCGCGAAGGCCCCCTCCTCGACGACGCCGAGCGTGCCCGGGTAGGGGTTGCGCGGCCCGGAGAGCGAGAGCAACTGGGCGTTGTCGTGGGTCGCCATCTTCAGCGCCTCGAACGGGGAGTACCACCGGGTCAGCTTCGCCAGTTGCTTGCCCTGCTTCGTCGCGAGTTCCGGGTCGAACAGGGTGTCGGTCCCGAACGCCGTCTTCACGCCCGTCGATTTCGCCAGTTTGTACACCGTGTCGGTCCCCTTGGTCACTTCGACGAACTTCTTCCGGCTGTTGGGGTCGGGGAACGGTATCGCGTCCTCGTCGTCGAGAATCGGTTGCATACTCAGCCAGACATCGTTCTCTGCCATCGTGGCGACGAGGCCTTCCTCCAGTAGGTGGCCGTGTTCGATGCACTTTACGCCCGCGTCGATAGCGTGCTGGACAGCTTTGTCGTTGAACGCGTGGACGGTGACGTAGGAGTTGTACGACTCGGCGACCTGGACTGCCGCTTTCAGTTCGTCGGCCGTGTACTGTACCACGTCGATGGGGTCGTACCACGACGCCACACCACCGCCTGCCATCACCTTCAGCTGTGACGCGCCCATGCGGAACGCCTCCCGAGACCGCTGGAGGACCTCGGGTACCCCGTTGGCGATGAGCATGAGGCCGGTACGCTGGTAGTAGTCCAGGGGCTGGGCAGGGTCTTCAGGCACGTCGAGTGGCCCCCGGAAGTCGGCGTGACCGCCCGTCTGGGAGATCATCGGCCCTGACGGGAAGATGCGTGGCCCGTGGACGAGACCCTCGTCTGTGGCCTGCTTGAGACCGAAGACGTTGCCGCCAGTGTCTCTAACAGTGGTGAAGCCACGCAACAGGGCGTCCTCGTTCGCCTGCGCGGCGACGATGTTCATGTAGCCAGCATCGGACTGCACGAGCTTCGCCTGGGGGACGGTGGCCAGCAGTGCATGCCAGTGGGCGTCGATGAGCCCCGGCATCAGGGTCCGCCCATCCGCATCGATGACCACGTCGGCGTCCGGCTGGCGGACGAACCGGCCGATGGTCTGTATCTTGTTGCCGACGATGACGACGTCCATCCCCTCGATGAGTGTCTCTGATTTCCCGTCGAAGATGTTCGCGCCGGTGATGAGGGTGGTCTTCCCCGTGCTCTGCGTGGCTTCTTCATCCGTTTCAGGTTGGACCCAGCCCGCCCCTGCAGTGCCGGCACGGGCTGTGCCGGTCCCGATACTACCCATCAGTGCAGCCGTCATTGTCCCGCCGGTCACGCCGAGCATGTGCCGACGGGTGAGTGATAGCGTCCTGCTTCGGGTGTCTCCAGTCGGTGCTGTGTTCGTTCCCCCGTTCGACTCCGATTCGGACCGCGAATTCTTGATTCCCATTTGGTCTCACCAGTGCGTAGTGGCTGACACGCCGGTCTCACGTCAGGGGGAGAACGCGTCGACGTCGCTGGTCGGTACCGCTACTGCAGGTCACCTTTTGGTGACGGGCAGATTAATAGATGGTCGCGGGTGCGCTGAACATACAATCGGGGAACGAAGAGCGGATTGCATCTTCCACCGACAGGTCGCGGCTGCGAGGGGCAGGCTGCACAGACGGCTGCCAATCAGCTCATCCCGTCGACTGCGTCGAGGTAGTCCTCTAGCAGCCGGGGGAAGTCCCGGCCCTGCAGGTACCGCAACCCGAAGTCGTCGGCCCAGTTGATGATGCCCTGGTCCTCCGTGACCACGCCGGCGTCGAGTTCCCGTGCCAGCACCAGCAGGTCGAGGTCCTCGCGCGAATCCAGCACCCCCTGCCGGAGCGTCTTCCGGTACTCGTCACGAAGGTCCGAGATGACGTAGTCTACCTCGGTCATCGTGTCGTCGGCGTCGTCTCCACGGTCGACGCGCGTCTCCTCGGCCTTCCGAACTGCCTTCTCCGACACCCGGAGCCCGCGGTTCACTCGGTCGGTCATCTCGCCGATGAAGCCATACACCAGGTCGGCGGGAATCATGACCTCCAGCCTGGCGGGCGCTTTCTTGATTATCCACGTGTTCAGACTGGCTAGCACGTCGTCGGAGGTGTCCCGGTTCTCCAGCATGGTCACCAGCTCCTGGTAGGTCGATGGTGGCATATAACACGAGATGTTGAGTTCGAGCTTGGCCCGCGAGATGAGGGTCAGCACCCGCACGAGGGTATCGTCGAGGTCCTCGCCGTCGCGCCGTATCTCCTGGGTGAGAAAGGTCGAGGTGTCCACGACGAACCGCTGCTTGAGGGGGTGTGGAGACATAGTAGAGATTGGCGCTCGACGAAGATATATCTCAAGGCCCCTGTTGAATATCTTCGCCACTGGGTGTTTTTGGACGTGTGCTGAATACGGGGCACGACTCGGGGATGAAAACTGACGTGCCAGGGATTGGCTGGTTCGGTTGATTCAGAGCATAGATCCATCACATTCTCATTCGCCCTCAGTGTTAGCCGGAATTGAAGAACGTGGGTATCACTCATACGTAGGCGGTGCGGGCGTCAGTTCATGGAGCACCCAATCATCGATTGCTCGCGATCGGTAGGCGGTGTCACGTCGGAAGTTATTACTGGTCCCCGAATGGACGGCTGGCACATGTATTGTCACGGCGAACCCGGCAGCGCGGCGCGGAGTGTACGATGACGATTACGAGCGACTGGGGCGAGTGGTGGGCGCGCGAGGAACTCAACGGCATCACCGTCGAGGAGGGCGTCTCCCTGTGGTATCTCGGTGTCGCTGGCTGGGCGATTCGGACGCCGGAGACCGCCATCTATATCGACCCCTACTTTAGTACCGAGCGGGACCGCGAGTACGTTGCGCGGATGTCGCCGGTGCCGATGGAACCACAGTGGGCGGACGCCTGCGACGCAGTCTTCTGCACCCATGACCACCGCGACCACTTCTGGCCGCCCTCGTTCGGTCCACTCCTCGACCACGGCGGTGCCGTCCACGCACCTGTCGAGTGCTATGAGAACTTCGACGTGAGCGCAATCGATGAGGAGAAGCGAACGGTCGCCGAACCCGGCGACAGCTACGAGGTTGGCGACCTCACCGTCCACGTTCGGGACGGGTACGATCCAGACGCGAACGGCACGGTGACGTACGTTATCGAGCACGAAACGGGTACCATCTTCCACGGCGGCGACAACCGTCCCTGCGAGGCATTTCACGACATTGGGGCGGAGTTCGACATCGACCTCGGGATGCTCTCCTACGGCACTGATGCCCGCCTCGTCGAGGACGGCGAGGTCATCACGCGCAAGCTCTACAATGACGCTGACGAGATCGTTGAGGCCGCGAACGCGCTCGGCATCGACCGCCTGATTCCCGAGCACTGGCGGCGCTGGCGGTCGATCCACGCAGACCCCGGTGCACTCTCAAAGGCAGCAACAACGTTCGAGTACCCGCACGTGATTGAAGAGGTCGAGGTTGGCGACCGCTTCCGGCTCGGCCGGCCGGGCGTCGTCCCACCCGCGCGCCTCGGCTCTGAGTGAAGTTCACTGACTGATTCGCCATTCCTCTCAACCGCTGAGGGACTCGACAGAGCCATCTCAAGGCGTCTCGGCCCCTACCCTAGCTGATGGAGTACGTGGACGAACTCGGCGTGTCACGGGAGGACTTCGAGGCGGTCGCCGACCGGTTCACCCAGCGCACGTTCCGCGGTCGTTCCTACCACCACCTGCGCCAGCGGACGAACGTGTTCCCGACCGGGACCGCCATCGTCGACGGGGCTGTCGTCCGCGGGTTCCCGAGCATTCCGCGGACCCTCCAGCTCGCCGAAGGGGTACACAAACACTTCGATGGCCGGTTCGTCGCCGAAGAGAAGCTGAACGGCTACAACGTCCGGGTGGTTCGACTGCCCGACGGCGAGATTCTCGGGTTCACCCGGAGTGGGGTCGTCTGCCCGTTCACGACCTCGGTCGTCCGCCGAGACCTCTCGCTCGATGATTTCTTCGACGCGAACCCGGAGACGATGCTCTGTGGCGAGATGGTCGGCCCGGAGAACCCCTACACGACGTGTGCCTACCCCGAGGTCGACTCTATCGGCTTCTTCGCGTTCGACGTGCGCGACCGGGCGACTGGCGCTCCGTTCCCCGTCGATGCCCGCAACCAGTGCTGTGACCGGTTCGACATCCCACGTGTCCCGTCGTTCGGGCGGTTCGACCCCGACGACGTCTCCGACCTCCGGACGGTCATCGCGGACCTCGATGCGGAGGGACGCGAGGGTGTCGTCCTGAAGTCGGGAGACGGCGAGCGACTGCTGAAGTACACAACCTCGGCGGCGAACCAGGGTAACCTCAGCTACGGCTTCCAGTACCCCTTCGACTACGGGAAGGAGTACGTCTTCCCGCGGGTGTTGCGCGAGGCCTTCATGGCGGTCGAGCAGGACGACGACGAGGAGACGCGCCGCGAGCGCGAGCACGCCGTCGGCGAGGCGATTCTGGGACCATTCATCGAGGCCATCCGGGCGGTCGATGCCGGCGATGTGCTCGCCGAGACCCACGTCGTCCGGGGCGACCCGATCGTCCTCGACGAACTGCTCGAACACCTCAGGACCCTCGGGCTCACCGTTACCATCGAGTCGGACCGGACCCGCGATGGGGAGCGACTCCTGGCGTTCTCGAAGCAGTACCGCTCCAGCACGGACTCGATTCTGGCGTATCTCGACGGACAACCCTTCGGCGAGTGAGCTACCTGGCTAGTCAACGAGTTCCCGCCACTCCGGAGCGGGAGGTAGCCCGTGTCGGGTCGCGGGCCGTCCGACAGGTCGGCGATGAGTTCCAGGAGGTTCCCGTCGAGGGCGGGGTTGCTGACACCCGATGTTCGGTTCGACCGCCGTGTCGGGTTCCGTGACGCACAACGCTTTCTGTGTCTGGACCTGACGACGAACTGAATGAACGACGCACTCGACCGTCTTCTCGCTCGCCTCAAGCGACCGCTGCTGTACGTCATGGGGGTCCTGTACGTCGTCGCGGGCGTGATGCACTTCGTCGTCCCGGATGTGTACGCCCAGATAGTGCCCCCGGTGCTCCCCGCCCCGCTGGCACTCGTGTACCTCTCGGGAGTGGCCGAGATCGGCCTCGGCATCGGCGTCATGATTCCCAGAACGCGCCGGGTGGCCGCCTGGGGGCTGGTTGCGCTGCTGGTCGCCATCTTCCCGGCGAACCTCTACATGGCGACCAGTGACGTGGTCCTCGTGGGGGCACCAGCGGCGATCAGGGACCCGTCTGCGTTTGGCCGGTGGGCGCGGCTTCCGTTCCAGGCGGTGCTCATCCTGTGGGCCTGGTGGTACACGCGCCCGATGCCCGACAGCCGTGACTGAACGGGTCAGTCGCCAGCCAGCTTCTTCCCCGCATCGGCCTCCACCGAGAGGTCGAGGACGAGGTCTTCGCCGTCGCGTCGGAAGTCCGTCCCGAAGCGGCTCGACAGCGTCTGCATCCGGTCGCGACTCCAGTTCGCGACCCGGGTGGGCGCGTGATTGACCACGAACTCGCCGATCTGGGTCGGCACCAGCCGTAAGCCGGTGATTGCGCCGTCGTCGACCTCGACCACGAACAGGAACCCCCGGTCGTTGTGCAGCCCTGGGTCGACCGCGTAGTCGTCGACGAAGTCACCGGTGTCGTACAGGATGAGACCGTCCCGGTAGCGTTCGACGCCGTGGAAGACGTGGGCGCTGTGGCCGAAGACGAGGTCGACGCCCTCGTCGACAAGCCAGTGCGCGAAGTGCTGGAACTGTCGAGGCGGGGCGGTCCGCATGTTCGGCCCCCAGTGGAGCGAGACGACGAGCAGGTCCGGGTCGGCACGCCGGGCCGCGTGCAGCGCCTCGCTCACCACTTCCATGGTCTCAGACGGGACCTCCGGACCGTCGTCTATCTCGATGTAGGCGGTGCCGGGGTTGGCCTGGCTGGCGGCGAACTCGGGCGTGTTGTCGGTGAACGCGAGGAGGGCGACAGTGCAATCGCCCGCGGTGACGACCGCCGGTGTCCGGGCCGAATCGACGGTTCGACCTGCGCCCGAGCAGGCGACGCCGATGGACGTGAGCGTGTCGAGCGTGTCGTAGAGGCCATCGACGCCGTAGTCGAGGACGTGGTTGTTCGCGAGCGACACCCAGTCCACCCCGGCGTGTCGGAGGGCTGGGGCTGCCCACTCCGGGTTCGCCCGGAAGTGGAACGGGTGGTACGTCTCGGTCCAGGGCTCGCCGCCCGTCGAGAGACAGCATTCGAGGTTGAGGAAGACGCCATCGCACGCCTGGAGCGTGGGGAGCATGTCGCCCCAGACCGCCGTCGCGTCGCGTGTCCACTGGTGTTCGTCTACGAGTCGACCGAGCATCGTGTCGCCGGCGAAGGCGAGGCGCTGTCCGTCCGGTCCCTCGCCGTTCACCCCAACCACCTGTCGAGGCGTCGTGCCGTCCCGGCCCGGGCGAACAGGACCGGTATCGGCCCCTCGGTCAGGCCCCACTCGTCGACTGACTCGGCCGGAACGGCCAGTGTCTCGGCCGGTGTGGCCGTGTCTGCCCAGACCCGGAGGTAACATCCCGGCAGGTGTGCAACCAGGTACGATGCCCCCATGTCGCCGGTGCTATCGGCCGCAGCCGCGAACTCGGGCTCCCCGAGCGTGGGCCGTGACCCGACCGTCGGCAGGACCGACAGACGACCGACGACGAAACCAGAACTTAATTGTTCGAACATGTCCCCCTTGTCAGAGATACGGGGGCATCCGATTTAGGTCGCACCCGCACGCCTCAAGGGGGTTATAGGTTCCCACCTCGAAGAGCCTGCCATGACAGGGGTCCATCCGGTCGCACCGGAGACGTACGCGGTCGACGCGCAGATGCTCGGGATGCCGGGGTCGATGTCGGTCTACGTCATCGATGCGGCGGAGCCGGTGATACTCGACGCTGGGCCTGCCACGGGCGCAGAACACGTCCTCGACGGGCTCGAGGAGTGCGGTGTCGACCCGAATGAGGTCGCCTACCTCGTCCAGACACACGTCCATCTCGACCACGCGGGTGCTGCCGGGACGCTCGCAGACGCCTGCCCCGACGCCGAGGTTGTGGTTCACGAACGCGGTGTGGAGTACCTCACCGACGCCGAGAAGCTCTCACGGCTGTACGAGAGCGCCCGGGAGGCGGTCGGAGACGACATCGCGTCCGGGTACGGCGAGCCGAGTCGTGTCCCGCGAGACCGCTGTCGGGTCGTCTCCGGCGGCGAATCGCTGGACCTTGGCGACCGTCAACTGGATCTCGTCCACGCACCGGGCCACGCCCCACACCAGATTTGCGCCCTCGATTCACGGACGGCGACGCTGTTCTCGGCGGATGCCGCAGGGATGTTCCTGTTCGACCAGCTCCTGCCGACCACACCGGCACCCGATTTCGACCTCCAGCAGAGCCTCGACACCATCGAGCGCCTCCGGGCACTCGACCCGGAGACCATCTGTTACGGCCACTTCGGGGCCCGTGAGGACGCGGGAGCGGCCCTCGAGGCGTACGCCGACCTGTTGCCGAACTGGGTCGCGGCTGTCGAGGCTGCCGTGGCGTCGACCGGCAGCGACGACGTGGACGCGGTGGTCGACGAACTGTCGGCCGACTGGCCGAGTCCGACTATCGAGCGGGACGTGGTCGGGGTCCTGGCGACCGACCGATAGGACATAACGGTCGGCCGTCACGTCGGCCGACGAAGCTATCTTCCCTCGAAGACTAGGTCTACTGCCCTCGTTTTCTGGGGGTGCCGGGCGAGCGAAACTATGACCCCCCATGTTCCGGTCGTCCGGTTCTTGCAGTATCTCTCCCCCCACCGAGCGGCCGCCAGTCCTCGCTCCGGTCTCGACCGCGGTCGCCGCTGTCGCCGGCGTACCCTTCTCGCCCGGACACCGCCCTGTCGCAGTGAATCCCCGTGCCGACAGCACGGCGAAAGCGAGTGACGCCGGTTAGCCCAAGTACGTACACCGCTTTCTATTCGGTATGGGGGAGACGTTCGGCTCGCCTTCGGCACTGGTCCAGTTCCTGCCACCGGATGGCCCGACGCTCGTCGTCTGTCACCGACACGCAGATCTTGACGCGATCGGGTCCGCTCTGGCGCTCGCCGAATTCCTCCCCGACGTGACCGTCTGCGCCCCGGGTGGCATCGGTATGCAGGCGAAGCCGCTCGCCCGGGCGACGGTCGAACGGGCCGACCCGGCCGAATTCGCGCTCACCATCGTCGTCGACGCGGCCGAATCTCGACGAGTGGAACCCATCGACCTCGACCGGGCGGGCACCCTCATCGTCATCGACCATCACGAACCCGGCGACCTGCTCGACCGTGCCGACGCGGCGCTGGTGGTCCCCGACGCGGGCGCGACCGCGGAACTGGTCTACAAACTCGCCGGGGAGGCCGGCTGGGACGTCTCAGAGACCGCCGCGTACTACCTGCTCGCGGGTATCATGGGCGACACCAAGCGGCTCGCGTTCGCCGAACCGGCGACGTTCGACGTGGTGGTCGACCTCCTGCCACTGGCGGGCGACCGGGCCCACGAGTTGCCGGCGGTTCTGGGCCCGACCTGGCGCGAAGGCGAGCGTGTCGCCTGCCTCAGGGCGATGCAGCGACTCGACCTCTTTCGCAGTGACGACCTCGTCGCCGCCGTGACATACGTCGGGAGCTACGCCAGCACCGCCGCCTCGGCCATCGTCGACGCCGGTGCCGACCTCGCTGTGGTCCTCTCGGGCCGCGACTTCGGCACTCGCGTCGCCGTCAGGACGAACGGGTCGGTCCACGTCGATACGGTGCTCGACCCGCTGCTCGCCGTCTTCGACGGGTCGGGCGGCGGCCACGACGACGCTGGTGTCGCGAACCTCCATGCAGAACGCGACGTGATTCGCACCAGACTCGACGAGGTTCTCCGGGCGAGTCTCGGGTTCGAGCCGTACTGAGTGCTTGCTGGACTGGAAACGAGTCGTAGCGACCGGAAACGAGGGGTGGTATTTATCAGTTCAGTCAGTGTCATATCTAGTATGGCAGACACCATACTGGTTCCCTACGACGATTCTCCGCAGTCCGTGGATGCCCTTCGTCACGCACTGGAGAAGCACCCCGACGATGACCTCGTGCTCGTGCACGTCATCGACCTGATGGATGCCGGGTTCAGCACGCCCATCGACGGCACACTCCCCGGCTTCTGGGAGGAGTGGTACGAGGGCCAACAACAGGCAGGTGAGCAACTGTTCGAGGACGCACAGGCGATCGCCGACGAGTACGACGTGACCCTGACGTCCGAGACGGTCGTCGGTCGTCCCTCGCGGACCATCAACGACTACGCAGAGGAACACGACGTGGACCACATCATCATGGGGAGTCACGGGCGAACCGGCGTCAGCCGGGTCCTCCTCGGGAGCGTGGCCGAGGCCGTCGTGCGACGAGCACCCTGCCCCGTCACCATCGTCCGCTGATGTTCGCGATTCGCGGCGACTGGGACCACGAGGCGGCTGCCGAGTTCCTCACGGAGACGACGGTCCCGGTTCGCCTGTCCTGTCACACGCCGGATGGCAACCTCTGGATGCTCTCGCTGTGGTACGAGTACGACCCCGCGACGGGTGCGTTCCGCTGTGCGACGGCAGCCTCGGCCGAGGTGGTTCGGTACCTCGAAGCCGACGACACGGTCGCGTTCGAGATATCGACCAACGACGTGCCGTACCGTGGTGTCCGCGGCCAGGGAACCGCCAGCATCGCTCCGGACGAGAACAAGGAGGTGCTTCGGCGCTTGCTGACGCGCTACCTCGGGGGAACCGACTCCGGACTGGCGAAGTCGCTCCTCTCGCCCGACCGCGAGGAGGTCTGCATCACCATCTCCATCGAGCGCGCCTACACCTGGGACTTCAGCGACCGGATGGGCGGCGGGTCGAAGTAACGCGAAAGGGGTCCTGACTGGTCGCCTGCCCCGAGGCGACGGCAGGCAGTACCTATTCTCTGGCTGAGAGAGGAGCAGTATCAGGGGCAGCATGACCGATCCAGTGGCTGCCACCGCTGAGGACCCCGCAATCGCCTCGCCACATCTCTCTCCAGCCCTGTTGGACCGATTCAGGGCGCTCGTCACCCGCGACCCGACCCATGAGGAAACACGCGAGGCGGTCGCCCCGTTCACCGGAAACGCGGTGTCCGCGGTGGCCGAGTGTGGACCCGAGGACGTGGCCCGTGCGGTCGAGCACGCCCGGACCGACCAGCGCGAGTGGGGGACCGTGACGCCGAGGCACGACCCGCGGTCGCCTGGCACCTTCACGACGTGGTACTCGCCCGGCGTGACGGGCTCGCCGCTCACTCCAGTTCGAGAGCGGGACGTCGAGAGCCCACGCCTGCGGAGCGGTCATCCCATTCTCCGGTGAGGCGGCCGCCCTGCCACGGGCAGTTCCCTGACCACGAAAGCAGAACTATATGTGGACTGTCTATTCTGGGCCACTCGATACTATCGAGAAGTAATTGTATCGGGGTGTTGATTAGACGACGATCAGATCGATGTCCGACCGCTGCTCGACGTGGTGGCGGACTCCACCGATGTGCTCGCTGTGGTCGCCGTGTTTGCCGAGGATGATCACTTCGGCCCCGATGTCTCGTGCGTAGTCGAGGATGACCTCGTCGGGCACCCCGTGCCTGATGTCGATGACGACAGGGATACCCTTCGAATCGGCGATTTCCTTGATTTCGGTTGCGCACTTGTGCCCGTGGTCTTCGGCGAGGACCATCGAGGCCTCGTCGGAACTGAGCGCCGGCTCACCGTACTTTCGCTCGTCGACGACACAGAGGCAGTGTAGCGTCGCGCCGCGCTCGCCGGCGACCTCGATGGCGTGTTCGGCCGCCTGGTGTGCGTAGTCGCTCCCGTCCACCGCGACGAGTACTTCAGTCATGCCTCATTATACGTACAGTTAGAACTTAACGTTTGAGTTTGAAAATTGATATTTCTGGGGTCTGCTCAGGAGTCCGCGTCCCCGGTCTCCCGGTCGACAGACGCGAGCCGGGAGAAGGCGACGAGCGAGACGAGCAGCAGGGTCAACGCCGCGATAGCCCGCCAGCGCGGGATGTCGATGCTGGTGGTACCGGGCACGGCGAACTGGATGGCCAGCAGCGAGAGGACGATGGCAGCGATGCCGACCGTTATCGCGCCGGCGGCGTGCACGACCTCGCCACGTCTCGTCTCGGCGACCTGCCCGACCTCGTGGCCGACGAGCGTCGCGTTCAGGCCGAGGTCCCAGGTCAGGAGTGTGCCCGCCATACCGACGAACACCGCGATGGGGAGCGCGTTCGACAGCCCGCTCGCGACCGTCGCGGCGAACAGCAGTACCGCGCCGAGCGCGAACCCGCTGCTGTCCTCCGGGAGGTAGTCGAACGAAAGGACGAACATCGCGACGGGAATCACGACGAGCATGACGATGAGCGCGCCCGTGACGATACCGAGGAACGTCGCGCCCATCCCGTAGGTGCCGAACGCGGCTGCGTACGGCGTCTCCGGCCCGACGGCACCCGCCACGAGCGTCACGACCGGTGGAATTGCGGTGAGCAGGCCGATGACGACACTCGAGACCACGCCACCGGTGGCGTAGGCGAGCGTCTTCGGTGGCTTGCGGCCGACCATACCCACGAACAGCAGCTGTGCGAGGTGGAGCGCCACGACGCTCGACAGCACGAGGATACCGACCCCGAGGACGGCGTGGGGTACCCACGAGAGCAGGAAGCCCCGGACCAGTGCCCCGAACGTGTACGTGAGCGACAGCGCGGTGTCGAACAGGGCCCTGCCCGTCGGGGTCGCCGCGGCGAACACCTCGATGCCGAGGATGACCCAGACACCCCACGGAACCGTCCGGGGGTCCACACCGAACTGGTCGATGCCGCTCGCTCTGGGGTCGTATCGCTGGTCGGGCAGCCAGTCGTCGAGGATGGTGACCGCCTTCGAGAGCAGGACCGCGAGCAACACCGCCTCCAGCTGGAGCGTGACGAAGCTCACGAGCGGATTCGCCGTCACGATGGACTCGAGCGCGACCACCAGGACCACCGCGAGGGTGCTGAAGAAGCGCGCGTGGACGGCGGCGGCGACGATGGTCGCCACGATGAGGACGAGGATGGACCGTGAGAGGGTCCCACCCATCGTCTCGATGGTCTCGTCGTCGATACCGACGACGGCTTCGATGGCGACGAGCGTCACCGCGACGATCGACGCACCGACGACGACGGCGACGGCAAGCGACTGTTTGAACATGAGGAGGGCGATGACGATAGCAACCGCCCCTGCGACGAACGCGACACTTCCCTCGGCGCGGGGGCGACTCTGGCCCGCGTCGAGCTTCTTGGCACCGTAGGCGACGCTGGCGGCTCCCGCGAGTCCGAGCAGCAGGCTGAAGGGCTGCCCGACGAGCACGCCGAGGACGAGACTGGTGAACGCGGCGACGCCGATGGCGAGCCTCCCGCTGAAGCGAGCCGGGGAGTCGTCGAACTCGTAGTCGCTCACGACGACCACCTCCGCATCGCCACCTCGATGGCAGCGAACAGCGGCTGGTCGGGCGACCACTCGATGACCTTCGTCTTCCGGCCCCGGAGCGTTCTGAGGCGCGTGTCGCGCTTGATTCGCTCCAACTTGGCCCCCGGCGTCTCATCCGAGGTCACGTCCGGTGAGACGACGCGGACCTCGTGGCCCGCCGCCCGCAGGCGACGGAGCGTCTCGAACGGGCCGTCGTCCATCATCGGGGTGACGAAGACGACCTGTGCCTCGTTCGGGATCCGCCGCCGCAGCCAGTCGACGCGCCAGCCGCCGTCGGCGGCCGGTGTCGGTGCTGCGTCGTCGCTCTCGGATGGTTCGGGGGCACCCTGCCAGCTGTCGGCACCGCCGTCGTTCGCCGGGTCCTCCGCGTCGTCGGCGACCGGGATGGTGGTCGAGGCGGCCAGACTCAGGTTCTGGCGGATGCGAACCGCCTGCTCGTCGCCGGTGCCCGGTTCGAGGTAGTCGAACGTGCCGCCGTAGCGGGCGAGGCCGACGCGGTTCCCGTCTTTCAGCAGCGACCCGCAGAGGCGGCCGGCCGCGTACATCGAGAGCTCGACGCCGTCCGGTTCCTCGGGACGACGCGAGATGCGCGACTCGTACCGCGTATCGACGACCACGACGATGCTCGCGGCCCGGCTCTGGCGGAACTCCACGGTCCGAAGCTCGCCGGTTCGCGCGAACCGCTTCCAGTCGATGCGGCTCATCGGGTCCGAGCGCTGGTATTTGCGCACCGAGTAGAACTCGATGCCTTCGCCGCCGGTGTCGGTCTCGATGCGCCCGGTGTAGGAGATGGTCCGGTCACCCAGCGGCACGCCGTCGATGCCCGCCCGACAGGAGACGCGCTCGGGGAGGTCGACCGTGGTGTGGGCCTTCGTCGCGCCACTGACGTTGCGCGTGACCAGGGTCGCGTGCTGGAACTCGTGGACGCCACGACGGGCCGTGATGGTGTACGTGAACTCGTCTTCCTCGCCCGGCAACAGGCTGGTGAGGTAGCGGGGTGCACCTTTCTGGACCCCCAGCGTGTCCGGCACGCCGTCGACGACCCGGACGTCCGCCATCGGCGAATCCGACTCGTTCCGGACCGTGACCGTCACCTCGATGTCCTCGCCCGGCATCGGAGAGGTGGTCGAGAGCGACCGTTCCAGCCCGACGTCGAGCGACGGGGGCCGGGTCGCGTAGCCGTATGCCGCGTAGCTCAGGCCGATGGCGGCCGCGAGGAACAGCGTCGTGTTCTTGGTGAACAGCCCGAGCGCACCCGTCACGAGGGCGGCGGTCAGGCCGACGTTCCAGCGTCCAGTGTCTTCTATCGTCATCGGTCTTCCTCCAGGAGGCCGGCACGGTCTGCGAGTTCGTCGACGGTGTGGGTGACGTGGCGCTCGAACGCCTCGCCGCTGAGCCAGTCGAAGAACTGCATCTTGAGGGGGAGCTCGGGGGCCTCGTCGCCCCCGAGGAATCTGGCCGCACGCGGGTTCTCCGTCCAGGTACCCCGCTCGAGATGCGCTGTTGCTTCCGCTTCCGTCCAGCTCTCGCTCGACTGTAACACCTCGACTGCAACCGCCCGCACCTGTCGTTTGACCTCCAGGCGCTCCCGGCTGCGCCACCAGCTGTTCGAGTTCGAATCGGGGAGCTCACCCGTCAGGTTCTGGACGGAGCTGTCGAACGAGTCACCGGCGGATTCGCGTGCCTGGTAGCTCGCACCCTCGGGGAACACCCCCGAGAGGACGTCCGTCGTCTCGTCGCGTTCCGTCCGGTAGAGGTGGACCGCGCCGATGATACCGCCGGTGAGACCGAGGAACAGCACGGTCCCGCGGTTCGTGAGGATGCCCTCGACGTAGGGGCGGCTCGGTTCCATGGGGTAGGGCAGGAACGCCAGCACGAGTGCGCCGACCAGCGCGCCGGTGCCGACGAGCAGGAGGGCGCTCTTCCGGTCGAAGAGCTTGCCGAAGGCGCGTCCAGTCTGGTGACTGGCCTTCCGGAAGGGGCCGCGGCTGCTCATGAGTCACCCTCCAGTCGCCTGGCTATCTGTCTGACCGCGTCACGGGCGGCCTGTGTTCGGGAGTCGTCCGGCGGGTACTGGCCGTACCGGACGTCCTGGAACGCCCTGGTGAGTCGCCCGACCGCGTCGGCGGGAAGGCCGTGTTCGACGGCGGCGCGGGCGTACTCTGCAGGGGTTCGCGACGGGCTCCGACCCGTCGGGAGCTGGTCGATCATGTACTCCCACGCCTCCTCGATGCTGAGGGGCGAGGGCTGGTGTGCGCCGGGGTCGGTGAACTCGTCCGTCGCCGCGGCTGCCCGGCCGCGGGGGTCGTCCGGGGTCTCCTCGTTGCGGCGCAGCCAGTTCCGCGAGCCGAGGCCGCTCGAGAGGGTCGAGAAGCCACCGGCCAGGGCACCGAGACCGCCACCGATGCCGCGGGGGATGGCAAGCAGGCCCTTCCCCAGGGCCGCGGGGACGCCGACGAAGAGGCTCGCGCTGAGGGAGCCGAGGCCCTTGCCGACGGCTCCGAGCCCGCGAGCGAAGTCGTTCGCGGCGCTACCGATGGTGTCGAGCACCTGCGGGGCGGACGCGGAGGTGCCGACGAGGAACGCCATCGTGGTCTGCGGGATGGTGAGGAACGAGGCGCGGATGTGCAGCGGGGGGAGGCCGGGGAGCTTGAGCACCCAGCCGTCGAAGTCGGGGCGTGAGGTCCGTTCGACCTGCCCGACGGTCAGGACGAGGACGGCCCCGATACCGGTGAGTGTGAGGAGTCCCATGAACGTCGTCACCACGGTTCCGAGGTCGATACCGCCGCGGTCGTTGTCGCTCCCGCCGGCGGCTGCTCGCTCGGTCGTGGTCGCCGTCCGCGTCGGTGTCGGGGTTGCGGTCCCGCCGTCGGACCCGGAGCCCGAGCCGGTCCCGCCGTCGGTTCCCGCCGTCGTCTCCGTCGCAGAATCCGCCGTGGAGGGCGGCTGCTCGCTGGTCGGTCCGTCGGTCCCGGGGGCCGTGGGGTCGCCGGACCCGGCGGTATCGCCCGCGCCGCCCCCGACGCCGGCCGGGTACGTCCCGAAGCCGGAGGCGGGGAGGAGGGAGGCGGCGAGGATGACCGTCAGGACGGCAACGACCGCGACGGCCGCGCGACTCAGGTCGTATGCCACAACAGTTGTACTTGTCCAGTGGGTTAAATATATTCTCATCATCTGATGACTTCGGGCGGGGAATTATCCCTGGTTGATGTAACGACGTGTTGGTCTGTTGGGACGAATGGCCCTCAGAACGGCGCGAGTAGCCTTGCAAACGAAGTATTCGGAATCCACGTTTCGCGGGTACGTGACGATGTCGAGACTGGCCGAATGACAGGTGGAGCGGGTCGAGAACCAAAACCAGTCGGAAATGTTTTAGTTTCTTGGAATAAATCGTCGGTCGAATGGAACGCGATTCAGACCTCACCGCGCGCATCCTCCTGACGCTCGCGCTCATCCTCGTCGCGGACCTCGCCCTGGTCTCCGCCGTCGCGTACCTCCTCAGTCCGTGGCTGGCGTACCCGCAGGCCGCGCTCGCCAGCGCACTCGGCATCGAGGGGGCGTCTTCGCTCGCGTGGGGTGCCGTGGTCGTCCTCCCCGTCCTGGTCGCCTTCGTCTGGGCCCAGTTCCGGTACAGTCGCCGTGAACTCCTCGCGGAGGCCGACGCCAGACCGGTCTCGGCCGACGAGTACCCGGCCCTCCACGCCCGCCTCCAGCGCCTCGCGACCCAGGCCGACATGCAGCCACCCAGTCTCGCGGTCGCGGACACGTCGGTCCCCAACAGCTTCGCTATCGGCGGGTTCCGGAACGCCACCATCGTCGTCAGTACCGGCCTGCTCGACGCGCTCGACGACGACCAGCTCGACGCGGTCCTCGGGCACGAACTCGCCCACGTACGGAACCGCGACGCCACCGTGATGACACTCGCCTCGTTCGTCCCGGCGCTCGTCAGCGACGACTTCAGCCTGTTCGGCACTCGCTCGCTCGGCTACCTGTTCTGGGGCGCTGTCCTCGTCGTCCTGTACGGCCTGAGTGCCGCGTTCATCGACGCACCGATCCTCTCCGCGGAGTACACCATCTCGTTCGTGATGATGCTCGTCCTCTCGGCCGTGCTCGGGGGCATCGTCCTTGGCGTCGTCGGGGCGATGGTGCTCGGCCTCAGTCGGAACCTCTCGCAGTACCGCGAGTACGTCGCGGACCGGTCCGGTGCGTTGCTCGCTGGCAACCCGGCTGCACTCGCGACCGCGCTGCAGACGCTCGACGAGAGCGTCGCCACGCCGACGACGGACCGCCGGCAGTACGCCGGCGTCGAGGGGCTCTGCCTGCTCCCCTATGGCTTCACCGACGGGGACCCGGCGTCGGACGGCGAGTTCACTGTCGAGACCCGCTCGCACCCGCCGACCGAGAAGCGAATCGAGCGGTTACAGGCGCTCCAGCGCGAACTCTGACCTGGCGCTCGTCGACCGGGCATCGCTCCGGTACAGTCACGATATCGTGTATTTTGGCTGTCCCATTGAAGTGCCTCGAGGCGCTGGTGGCTTCCATGGCCAATCAGGAGGCGAACCGGAGCGGGCGGGCCGAGGCCACGTCTGCCGACGTCGAGGGGTCCGGAGGGACAGACAGCGAGCCGAAGTCGGTCACGACCCGGTGTATCCACTGCGAGAGCACGAACGCGACCGTGTTGATTCCGCGAGACAGCAATCTCTCCGAGTCACACGAGAAGGCCGATGGGAAGGTGTGGGGGAACTGCAGGTCCTGCGGCGAACGGTTCGACGTGTACTTCAGGAAGAACTGAGTGCGAGATTGAGGACCGAGACGCTGCGTCGACGGCGCGCTCTCAGTCCGGTTTCTGCCTCCCGTATCCGAGTACCGCCACGACTCACGGACCACGTGTACCACCTGGGTTTACGTCCGGCCCCGCCCCAGGTCCCGGCATGCATTTCGAGGACATCGAGGTCGGCGACACGCTCGAGACAGCAGGTCGAACCATAACCGAAGCCGACCTGGTGAACTTCGCGGGCGTCAGCGGCGATTTCAACCACCTCCACATGGACGCGGCCGAGATGGCCGACTCCGACTTCGGCGAACGAATCGCACACGGCGCGCTCGTCTTCTCCGTGATGACGGGCCTGCTCTGGCAGTCGCGTGACGCCGACAGCGGCCTCGTCGCCCTCTATGGTGTCGACGAGGTGCGGTTCCGCAATCCGACGTTCGTCGGTGACACGGTGCGCGTCGAGACGGAGGTCGTCGACAAGGAACGCCGTGAGCACCCGACGGCGACCGGTGTGGTCCGGTACCGGGCCGAGGTCGTCACTGTCGAGGAGGAGAAGACGGTGCTCTCGTGCGTGTTGTTGGCGCTGGTGAAGTAGGGCTGTTTCGGGGGCCGATCAGGTCGACAGCAGGTCCGCGCCGCCCGTGATACCGATGACCTGTCCGGTCATGTAATCGGCGTGCTCGCTGGCGAGGTAGCACACCATCGGGGCCACGTCGGATTCGCGGCCAAGTTTCTTCATCGGAGTCGCCTGGCGGATGCGCTCGAACTGCGGGTTCACCTGTTCGAGCTGGTCCGGCGGGAGGTCGGCGAGGTCATCGACGACGATGCTCGGCGCGAGCACGTTCGAGGTGACACCTTCTTTCGCGCCTTCGAGCGCGAGCGCCCGCCCGAAGCCGACGAGCCCCATCTTCGTCGTCGAGTACGACACCTGGCCGAAGCTGCCGTGGGTGCCCGCGATGGAGGCCATGGTGATGACCCGACCCCAGCCACGCTCACGCATGTGGGGGAACACCTCTTTGGTGATGTTGTACGCGCCGGTGAGGTTGAGGTCGAGGTCGCGGTCCCAGAGGTCGTCGTCGAAGTCCCCGATGCGGGAGACCGCATCCACGAATCCCGCGTTGTTCACGAGGATGTCGATGCCGCCGGTCGATTCGCGAACGTCGGCGACCGTCTCGCGCACGTCGGCGCGGTCGGTCAGGTCGCAGGCGACCGCCAGCGCGTCGCCCCCCTCGTCTTCGATGTCGCTCACGACGCGCTCTGCACCGGCTTCGTCCACGTCGAGCACGACGACTTCGACGCCCTCGCGAGCGAGGTGTCGGGCGTCTTCGCTACCGAGGCGACCCGCCCCGCCGGTCACGAGTGCGGTTCTGTCGGAGATTCCGAGGTCCATGCCGTGTGCGTCTCGGGGACCCTACAAGAGTGTGCGGGTTGCGGGCATCTCACAGGGGCTCCGGGTCGATGTCGACCACCGACATCGACTCGTCGTAGGTGAGCTGCAGGGCGTCACCCTCGTATCGCACGGTGATGGCGATGCGAATCGGGTCCTCGGAGACGAGTTCCTGGTCGAACTCGCGACCCCGGACGAAGTACTCCCAGGACAGTGGGTCCACGTCGGGCATGCGCTGGTAGAAGAACGAGATGACCGCCGGGTGCCACATCACGGTCGTCCAGGTGGGGAACCGCCAGGTGAGCTTGCACCGCGGGCAGCCGTAGTAGGCGATGGCCCACATCGTGTCCTCGAACTCTGCAGGCTCGTCGTGGTCCATATGCTCATCGTACAGCTTGACGTCGATGGTGGGTTCCATCGAGCAGGTCGGGCAGATGCCCTCTATCATCGACTGCGTCTTCAGGGCGACGCGAGTGATACCAACCTCGAAGACCTCTCGCGGCGTCCGGTCGGTGAGGCCCGCGGGGGGTATCTGGAAGGCGGCGAGCTTCCCCGGGGGCGTGGGGTACGAGCCGGGACACTCGGTACACCGGAGCAACAGAATCTCGTCGTCGTACTGGACGGTCGTCTCGGTGCCGCCACAGACCGCACAGACCACGCCCACGTGCTGCTCTTCCATCGAGGGGTGCTCGACGCCGGTTCCGGCGACGACGGTCTGGACGATCTGTTCGCCCGCGGCCGTGAGTTCGTATCCCTCGTCCAGCGACCGGACGAAGTGGCCTTCGAGCTTGCCGAGGTGGTAGTTGAAATTCCCAGAATCTCTGACACCGACCTCGTCCATCAGGTCCGAGTAACTGACCGGCTTGGAGGTGAGCGGTTCGGAGATATCCCAGAGTGCCTTGAGAATCCCGAACCTGGTCTCGTTGCCAAGCAACGAGAACGCCGTTTCGGGTCGTACCGCACTCCCTTCCTTCGCCCCCGTCTTCGACATACAGGAGTCTTCTCAGAGTGGGATAATAAATCGACCTGCCATTACCTGTCTACTCGGTGGTAGTTCGGGCCAGGCAATCGAGGGGGAGAATGCCATCCCTACGTGACCGGTCTCAGCGAGATTCAGTCGCTCAGGCGTCTGGGCCGTCCCGCTCGACCGAGAGGATGGTCATGGATTCGTCGAACGTGAACTGGAGCGTCGCGTCGTCTGCCGGCACCGTGATGGCGAGCCGCGGTGGGTCCTCGGAGAGGAGTTCCTGGTCGAACTCGCGCCCACGGAGGTAGTAGTTCCACGAGAGTGGCTCGATATCGACGTCGTGGTTGTCGAAGAACGCGATGGTCGTGGGGTGCCAGAGCACGTTGCACCATATCGGGAACCGCCAGATGTGCTTACACGTCTGGCAGAGGTACATCGCTATCGACTGCATGGTCGTGTCGCACTTGTCACACAGCCCTGAATCTCCGCCTTCGTGGTCACGACACCAGTCGACCTCGACGGTGGGCTCGCTGGCACACCGCGGACAGACACCCGCGATCATCGAGCGAGTCTCGAGCGTGACTCGTGTGATGGCCGATTCGAACACCGACACCGGGTCGCGTCCGGCGAGCCCAGCTGGTGGGAGGTGGAACTCGGCAAGCTTGCCGGGCCGAGATGGATATATCCCGTCGCACTCGGTGCACTGGACGGTCAGGGTCTCGTCGTCGTATCTGATGGTGGTCCCGGTCCCGTGGCAGACGGGGCAGATCACACCGATGTGGACCGGGTCCATGGAGGTCTGTTCGACGGCTGTCCCGGCGACGACGGTCTGGACGATCTGTTCGCCGGCGTCGGAGAGGACGTACCCCTCGTCCGTCGACTCGACGAAGTGGCCCTCGAGCTTCCCGAGGTGGTAGTTGAAGTTCCCCGAGTCCCGGACGCCGACGTAGTCCATCAGGTTCGAGTAACTGATCGGTCTGGACTCCGGCGGGTCGAGCAGTTCCCAGAGCGCTCGCAGGATGTTGAACCGCGTCTCGTTGCCGAGTAGCGAGAACGCCTCCTCGGGCAGCAACGACGACGATGACCCAGACCCCTCTTCCGACATCTATTCGGAGCGTTCTCGGAGGAGGATAATAAATCGCCATACCATCGCGTCCCGTGTGCGTCATTCTCTCCCATCCACTTTCTGGACGTGCTCGAGTCCACAATCGTGGACGGCGGACCTTACTTCTCGAACAGCCCGAGGTACGCCCTCGCCCGGTCCTCGTCGAGGTTCCGATGCATGGACCGGCAGACCGGCACGAGATCGTCTCGAACGACCACATCGAAGCACGGGGGGAAGCCTTCGGTCTCGGCACGGTGTATCATCGAGTGATACCACTCTGCTGCCTCGATGGAGACGTCGAGCCAGTCGAGAGGTTCGAAGCCAGCCCGGGTCATCGTCTCGAGGAACTCGTCGGGGTGGACCAGCGAGCCGACCGGCCCTTCCGCGGTCAGCGCCATGGGCGTCAGCAGGGGCTCGACGGGGCCTGCGACGACCTCGTGGACGGCGACCCGGCCACCGGGGACGAGGACTCGATGGAGTTCCGCGGCCAGGCCGGCCTTGTACTCGATGTCGCTGGCCAGGTCTTGCAGGAACACGACGTCGAACGTGTCGTCCTCGAACGGGAGGTCGAGGGCGTGCTCGTTGCGGATGGTCACCTGGTCGTCGAGGCCGACGCGCCGGGTGAGTTCGGTCGCAGCGTGGCAGAACGCGGGCGTCAGGTCGACGCCGACGACCTGGCAGCCGAACTCGTCCGCCAGGGCACGGGTGGGACCACCCAGCCCGGCAGCCACGTCGAGGACCAGACTCTCCTCGTCGACGTCCGCGAGCGCGGCCAGTTCGAGGGTCGCCTCGAAGCCCTGTACGTGCAGGTCTTCGAAGACGGTGATGTCGGCGGGTGTGAGGTCGTCGAGGTCACATCCGGCGGCCGCCAGACTGTCTAACAGTCTCTCGGTGAAGTCCGCGGTTCGCCCGGCCGTCGAGAGCAACTCGTCGTCTCGAATCATCAGGCACACCGCCTCATCGGAAGTGACAGGTATAACGTCAAAGAGAACGGTCGGCTCGTCTGCGTCGGTTCGCGCTTGGTGGGTCTGAGGCTCCTGGGCATTACGAAATCCTCGGATTTCCGTTACCGATTCAGTCGCTTGGGGGACATAAACCGATTCTGCGTAGCTGAGTACGGTTGGATATCCAACAACTTTCAGAATCGGCGTCAGAACACGTCGAGCGTCGCGTCCAGCATCGTCCGCGCCAGGGCGCTCTGTTCCGGTGCTGGAAACGTTACGACGGGGTCCTGGCCGGAGACCTGCGCCGCGACGCTGGTCAGCTCGTCGAACAGGCGCTCCTCGTCACCGCTTCCCGACACGGTCACCCAGGCGGTGGTCCGCGTCATGGCGACGAACGCCTCGTTCCGGCGCTGGACGAGCGAGGCGCGTCGGGTCGAGTCGGCGACAGTGTCGACGCCGACGACGTAGACCTGCGGGGCCTGGTTCCCCTTCGCGCGGTTGACCCGTGAGATGGTGACGGCACCGGCCTCGGTGAACACGTCGGGGTCACCGTCCCAGACCAGGTTCGCGTCGATACCGCGGCGACCAAGGCGGTCGGCGAGTCTGCTCCCCGCGGTTCGGGACTCCCCGACATCGCCCAGGGTGACGACCATGACCTGTGCCGGGTCGAGCTCACCCTGCCGGAGGTCACGGGCGATGGCATCGGCGACGAAGTCGAGTTCGCCCCCGCGGTCGGGGAACCGCTCGACCCGGACGAACGGGCGCGCCGAAGGAACCCCTGCGAGTGGATGCGGGCTGTGTTCGGGTGGCCGGCGAAGCGTCACCGGCTCCCCGTACCGCCGGAAGTCGCCCTCGATCTCGTAGCCGAGGTCCTCCCAGCCGGACTGGGTCGTCAGCGCCTGGACGGCGCCGGTGTCCCGACAGAGTCCCATCCCGAAGACGTGGGCGAGCAGGAGGGCGGGCCGGGGCGTCCGGTAGGCCTTCCGGAGGATGCGGCTCTTCTGGACCCCGCCCTCGTAGGCCCCGCTGAGGTCGACCCTGGGTCGTCCCCGCGAGTCGGTGCCGAATATCTCGGTCGGGCTGGGTGCCGACAGCGACTGCAGGCTCTGTGCCTCGTCGTAGGCCCAGACGAGCCGTTTCGGCGGGCGCAACACCGCGTGACAGAGCCGGAAGAACGCCGGGTCGAAGTCCTGGGCTTCGTCCACGAGAATCGCATCGTAGCGCTCCTGTGGGTCGCCTTCGTCGAGGACTTCGGCACAGCAGTGGTGCAGGAGGTCGCGGTCCGGGTCCCCACCAGTGCCCGAGGGCTCCCCGAACACGTCGTCTTCGTCGCCGGACTCCTCGAACTCTGCGCGGGCCTCGCTGTAGGTTCGCGGGTCGACCCCGGCAGCCTGTGCGGCCTCGGAGTACAGTCCACGGCGGGTTTTGCCGCCCCAGCCGTGCATCACCTGCAGCCGGGTCCAGTCCGGGTCGCCGCTGGCGAAATGCCGGTAGTACCGCCGGATGGTCTCGACGACCGTCTCGTAGAGGCTCCGGGTCTGGAAGGTGACCACGATGCGCCAGTCCGGGTGCCGGGCGTGCAACTGGGCCGCCTTGCCTGCCAGCAACACGGTCTTGCCCGACCCCGCGATGCCCCGAATCTGCTGTGGGCCGTCGGGAACCTGCAGCGTCATCTCCTCCTGCTCGCGGTCAAGTCGCTTCAGCCCGCGGTCGACGTGGGCGGCGAGTTCGGCCTTGCTCTCGCCTTCCGGTTCGTCGCCCGACGCCGGCCCGTCACGGTCGCCCGAGATGGGCTGACCGCCCGAGAGTACCGCCCTGGCGGCCCGGAACTTCTCGCTGGTCAGTCCGTCGCCAGGGGTCCGTTCGAGCCGGTCGCGCAACCCTCCAGGCGTGAGTTCGTCCCCGGTAATCACGGGAGGGGCCGACGGGAGGCCACCGAATCGCCGGTCCCACGCCTCGCGGTCGACGTTCGGGAGTGCGACGAAGAAGTGCAGCGGGACTGTGCAGTTCCCCCGGTCGTCGACCAGGGTGGGCTCCTTCCGGAGGTGGCGGACCAGCCGGAACCCCTGGTCACGGGCCTGTGTGTATGGTGTCGCACTCGACTGCCGGGTGCCCTGCAGTCGCCAGCGGTCGCCCTCGATGGCCGCGATGTGGTCCGGCTGGTAGCCCTTGCACTCGACGACGACGAGACCGATGTCGCGATGCAACAGCAGGAAGTCGACCTCGCGGTCGAACGACTCGCCGTTCGGGTCGATGATGGGGTAGCGCCAGTACGCCACGCCCTCGTCACCGGGACCGAAGGCTCTCGTGATGGCCTGCCAGACCGACTGCTCGGCATCCGCCCCCGCGTGTCCTGCGGTTTCGCCCGACGCGATGAACTCCACGTCCGCCGACTGGACCCGGAGCAGGCAAATAGTTTCGGGACCGCACGACGGGACCGATGTCCCGGGACAACGCTTACATCACTCATGTCGGATGTGCCACTATGAACCGAACCGACGTGACTCTCGAGGTCGATGGAACGAGCTACCCAGGTCGCCTGAACGAACCGACGGGTACGGTCGAGGGCGCTGTGCTGGTGGTGCCGGGTGCAGGGCACGGGCCCTACGGCGACGTGTTCGACCGCGTCGCCGAGGCCGCCGCGGAACGCGGGTATCTGGTCGCGCGCTTCGTCACCTGGGAGGACCACGACGACCTCGACGCGAAGACGACCGCGGACTTCCGGGCGGAGCTTCGTGCTGGCGTCGAGTTCCTGCGGGACCGCGACCCTGGCTCCGTGAGCGTCGTCGCAAAGAGCTTCGGTGGCCGTCTCGCGCTCCGGCACCTCCCCGCCGACCGCGCCGACCGCCTCGTGCTCTGGGCCCCCGCCATCCTGTTCGGCGAACACGACGAGTTGCCGTCCATCACCGCCTCGGAGTTGGCCGAGGTCGACGTACCGACCCGAATCCTGCAGGGTGACGAGGACGAGGCCGTCTCGGTCGAGAACGCGACCGCCCTGGCCGAGCACTTGCCCGAGGGAGCGGTGGTCGAACTCCCCGGTGAGAACCACTCGTTCCGGACCGACGAGCAGCGAGTCGTCGAGGAGACGGTCGACTTTCTGGGCGACTGACGGCCGTCCCAGTCCTCGTGGGCGATTTTCTGGAGTGCAACTCACAGTCCCCGAGCGGCAGTCGTCATCAGGTTCTGGCGGGTCTGGAAGAAGTGGTTCGATGGCTGGATTAGTCTTGTCTGGAGCCTTACGTGGAACTATATGCTCTTCTGCCCCCTCATCGTGATATTCTGCTCTTGCCTGCCCGTGGTGAACTGGCCTCCTCGCCACCGCAGAAAATCTTAATCAATTACTTGATTCAGTATCTTTATTATGGATTGTGTCACAATGGCAGACGTAGCATGAGTAATAGTGGCAAGGAGAACACGAGGCGGCCAACGGTATCACGCCGCCGATTCGTCCAGGTGGCTGGCGCAACGAGCAGTGTGGCCAGCCTCGCTGGATGTATCGGTGGGTTCGGAGGCGGTGGAGACAGACCGGAGAAAGCAGATGCTGACCAGACCATCGTTCGGCAGTATTCCGGCGTCGGGGCCAACGAATCGCCCGAGGTCAAAGACGAGCTGCGAGAGTCGTTGTGGAACGCGGGCCTCTCCGAAGACATCTTCGTCGAGGTCGTGGACGGCCCTTCGACGACCGACGAACTGCTCAACCAGTACCGGACCTGGTTATCGGCAGGTCGTGACGAACCGGACATTCTCACCATGGACTCCGGCTGGACGATTCCGTTCATCCAGCGGGGGCAAGTAGAGAGCCTGGAAGACCTGCTGGACGACAGCATGGTCAGTACCATCAAGAACGATTACTTCGATGCCAGCGTCGCCTCGGCGAGTTCGCCCGACGGGACGCTTTACGGCGTCCCATCGTTCCCCGACTTCCCGACGATGCAGTACCGCAAGGACCTCGTCGAGGACGCCGGGTACGACACCGAGGGTTGGCAGACCGAGCCGATGTCCTGGAGCCGATTTGCCGAGATAACCGCCGACGTCAAGGAACAGAACGGCGTCAAGTACGGCTACACCTTCCAGGCAGACAGCTACGGCGGGCTGTCGTGCTGTGATTTCAACGAGTGGATGACCACGTGGGGCGGTGCGTACTTCGGTGGCGTCGACAATCTGTTCGGACCGGTCAACGAACGACCCGTCACGGTCAACGAAGCCGGGGCCGTGAAAGCTATCGAGATGGTCCGGACGTTCATCCACGGCGAGGACGACAAGTACGGGATGGACATCACGGGGAACATCGCCCCTGCGGCGACCCTGGGCTGGACCGAGGAGACCTCACGGAAGCCGTTCACCAACGGCAACGCCGTCATGCACCGGAACTGGCCCTACTCGATCGCCATCAACGGTGCGGAAGATGCGTTGGGCGAGAAGCTCGGTGTGATGCCGCTGCCGTACGGCGTCACGGAAAGCGAGGCCCAGTTCCCTGGCACCGGTGGGACCGCATCCGCGCTGGGAGGCTGGAACTCTGTGGTCAATCCCAACTCGAAGAAGAAGGATGCCGTCGTGGAGGTCCTGAAGGCGAAGATGTCTGAGGAGTTCCAGCTATGGCAATTCGAGACCCTGGGGCTCTTGCCCCCCAAATCGGCGGTTTTCAACTCCGATTCGGCACGGAACCTTCCGGTGATGGGGCGGTACATGGACGCCCTGCAGACCGCGGGGAACAACGCCATCCCACGGCCCGTAACCACCGCCTGGCCGGACCAATCCGGTGCCATCGCCAGTGCCGTGAACAAGGCACTGCAGAAGGGTAGCGGCAACTCACCGCAACAGGCAATGGACAAGCTCGCGACCACGCTGAAGGACATCGAAGAACAGTCCGTGTGAACAAGCCAATGAGCACTGACAATAGACGGGCGAACGGCATCCCGCGTCCGGATTACGCCATCGCCAACAAGATCGAAACGCTTCCAGAGGAGCTGTACGCGTACCTCCTGATACTGCCGGCGTTCCTGATGGTGGGTGCGGTCGCACTGTGGCCCCTCGTGGATACGTTCACCATGTCACTCCACGCGGACGCACTCTCTGGCGTCTCCGTGGGCGAATTCGTCGGCACCGAGAACTACGTTGCAGTATTGACTGGGGAACGAAATGCGGTGCTACCGGGCTCGTTCTGGTACGCCGTCGGGCTCACCATCGCGTTCACTGCCGGGAGCGTGGCCCTGGAGACGCTCATCGGGCTCGCACAGGCCCTGATACTCGACCAGGAGTTCCGTGGCCGGGCGTGGGTCCGGATGGCGATTCTCCTTCCGTGGGCCGTACCCGTGGTGGTCCAGGGAATGATGTTCTATCTCCTGTTCGAGCCGAGCATCGGGTTCCTGGTCGCACCTCTGCAGGAACTGGGCCTCTTCTCTTCGACGCCGCTGTCGAACACGAAGGACTCACTGATACTCATCACGCTCACCGACGCCTGGAAGACCTCCGCGTTCATGGCGCTGATCATCCTCGCGGGGATGCAGAGCATCGACCGAAGTCTCTACGACGTGAGCAAGGTCGCCGGTGCGACCACCTGGCAGCGATTCAGGCTGATCACCCTTCCGCTGGTGCTCCCTGCGGTGATGGTCGGCATGCTGTTCCGGACCCTTGGTGCCCTGAAGGTGTACGGTGTCATCGAGGTGTTGTCGGGCTGCCGGACCGTCCCGTCGATGACCTGTCTCGTCATCTCGGCATTCCGTTCGAACCGGTTCGGCACGTCGGCAACGTTGGCCTTCCTCACCGCCACGATAATCAGCCTGTTCATCATGGTGTACCTGGTCAAGTTCGTGAGCAGTCTGCGGGGAATCGGGGGGAGCGTCTAAGATGGCGACCGCCCAGCAAACCGACGACCAGGACGGCGGTGGCCCGTTCACCCAGTGGGTCAGGCGTGCCATCGAGGACCCGGGGACGGTCCACAGAGCGATGTTCATCGTCGCACTTCTGTTCTTCATGTTCACGACGCTGTTCCCGATCTACTGGCTGGTCGTGCTCGCGCTCACGCCGAACGACCTCATCGTGAACCTGGGGCCGGTCCCACGCGGGTTCAACATCTCGGTGTTCCTGGACATGTGGAACATCGTCCCGCTCCACCTGTACATCTTCAATAGCTTCGTCATCGCCACCGCGACGACGGTCTACGTGCTGCTCGTCTCGAGTCTGGCTGGATACGCGTTCGGACGGCTCGAATTCCGTGGGAAGGGCGGGCTGTTACTGCTGTTGCTGATCATCTCCTTTTTCCCCCCAGCGGCGTTCATCCTTCCGTTGTTCAAGCTGTTCACCGGGAACATGATGCTCTTCGGCATCCAGAGCCCAGACCTGTTCAACACCGTGGGGGCGATAATCGTCCCGTTCAGTGGCCTGTTCCTGCCGCTCTCGGTGTTCATCCTCACGACGTTCTACAGCCAGATTCCGGACGGCCTGGAGGACGCGGCGCGCGTCGAGGGAACGACCCGACTCGGCGCACTGTTCCGGGTCATCATGCCACTCTCGGCCCCCGGTCTGTCGACCGCGGGCATCCTGACGTTCATCGCGGTGTACAACGAGTTCTTCTTCTCGTTCCTGATGACGACGGGACAACCCGAGAACGGCGCACCACTCGTGTGGGGAATCCTGGCCTTCCAGAGCCAGTACACGAGTCTGTACAACTACATGGCGGCAGCGAGTCTCATCGGCATCCTGCCGGTCGCACTACTCGTGGTCGTCGCACAGGAAAAAATCGTCAGCGGATTGACCGCCGGAGCGGTCAAGGAGTGATTTCACATGGGAAACGTTGAACTCGAACACGTAACGAAACGGTACGCAGACGTAACGGCTATCGACGACTTGAGCATAGACATCAGGGACGGGGAGTTCGTCAGTCTGGTCGGCCCATCGGGCTGTGGCAAGTCCACGACCATGGAGACCATCGCCGGGCTCACGTTGCCCACCGAGGGTGACGTGTCCATCGGTGGAAAGAACGTGACGAATCTCCCACCCAAGGACCGGGGTATCGCGATGGTGTTCCAGAACATCGCGCTGTTCCCGCACATGGACGTCTTCGATAACATCAGCTTCGGGCTACGACTCCGTAATTTCGAGACGGCTGAAACCGAACGCCGCGTCCAGCGTGCGGCGGACATCCTCCAGATAGAGGACCTCCTGGACCGCAAGCCTTCGGAACTATCTGGGGGCCAGCGCCAGCGGGTGGCCATCGGTCGCGCAATCGTCCGGGAACCCGAAGCGTTCCTGATGGACGAGCCGCTGGCGAACCTCGACGCGAAGCTTCGGGTCCACATGCGGACGGAACTCCAGCGCCTGCACAAGGAGCTGGACACCACCATCATCTACGTCACGCACGACCAGGCGGAGGCGATGACCATGTCGGACCGCATCGCGGTCCTCAACGACGGCGAACTGCAGCAGATCGCGCCGCCGCTGACGTGTTACAACGAGCCAGCGAACCTGTTCGTCGCCGGCTTCATCGGGTCGCCGTCGATGAACTTCATCGAGGGCGAGGTTTCGGCCACCGGGTTCGAATCTGCGTCGGTCTCTATCCAGTTCGACCCTGCCGACTTCGACCTCTCCGTGGGCGATGCAGTGACGCTCGGTGTTCGCCCGGAGGACGTCCATCACTCCGGACAGGATGGCCAGGTACGTCACCCGACGACCGGCCTCGACACGGTCACTGACGTTCTGGAGCCGATGGGCAACGAGATATTCGTCTACCTCCTGCACGGAGACAGTGAGACTACCGACATGGACGACGCACAGCGGCAGTCCAACCAGTTGATGATGAGTGTCGACCCGGACACAGAGATCTCGGAGGACGAGCACGTCGAAATCTTCTTCGACCGAGAGAACCTCCATCTGTTCGACCAGGAGACCGGGGAGGCGATCACCCACAACCTGGAGACCGTCTCCGAAGGACAGCAGCCAACCCAGAGTGGCACCACTGCGGACTGACCATGTTCGACACGATCACCACTCTGTACGTCAGCGCGGTGACGGTGCTGTTCTTCTTCTGGGTCTACGGCATCTACGCGTTCGTCCGTGACTGTCGGCGAACGCTTGCCCCGAAGGCTCGGCAGCTCGTTCAGGGGTGGCAACTGATGCGAACCGACGACGCCCAGCAGGACCGTGCTGACAACGAGCCACGACTCCACTGAACGATATGGGGAATCTCGCACACGCTCACAGTCACGCGGTCGCACGAGGAGTCGATCACCGGGGAATGGACAGAAAAATCAGCACGGAAACGCAACCCACGACTAATGACTCAGAACGGTAAACAGGACGAACCACAGCTCAGAGAAGAGCTGCGGACCTTCGGGTTTTCGGACAAGGAGATAGACGTGTATCTGGCGCTCCTGTCCCGGGGTGAAGCGACCACGAGCACCATCTCCGAAGATGCCGACGTTTCACAGCAGGCGGTCTACAGTATCACCGACCGCCTCGAGAAGAAGGGACTCGTTCAGGTGAAAGACTACGCATCACCGACCACTATCCGTGCGTTGCCGCCACAGGAAGCGATCGGGAATCTCTCTTCGCGACTCGAATCGCTCACCCCGTCCCTGGACGACCGGTTCAACGACGTCAGTTCGAAGGCTCCCGAGATTCAGATCGTAAAGTCGCGTGAGACGGCATTGAAGCGGCTTCGAAACGCCATCGGGCAGGCCGAGAAGGAGGCGATAGTCGCGGTTCCCGAATCCATCTATCCCGAGATCGAGACGGAACTTCGGGCTGCGCTCGCCCGCGACGTCCAGGTCTTTCTGTTACTCGCAAACGTGGAGACGATGGACCGATACGAGTCGGATGCGACTCGATTTGCCGGGGCTGCAGACGCCGTTCGTTGCTGGGATGCAGCACTTCCGTTCTTCTACGCGGTCGACGACGAATCTGCGATGATCGGTGACCCGAACTTCCTCACTGGTCCGCACATGGACAAGGAGTCCGTGACGGTCTCACAGCGCCATCTCACGGGTGCTGTTCACGGTGTGTATCTCAGTGCGTACTGGCCAGCATCGACGGAGGTGTACGTGTCCGACCCCGACCCGCTCCCGAGAACGTACGAGTGGTTCCGACAGGCGGTCTTCCAGGCGTTCCGTCATCAGCAACTGGGCACCGACCTCACGGCCACCGTCACGACGAAATCCGGTGAGGAGTTCTCCGGGGTCGTAAGCCGGGTGAAACAGGCGTTCGTCGAGCCGACGACGAACGACTACACGTTAGAGGTGAGCCTCTCTCTCGAAACCGACGACGGTGAGGTGAGCTTCGGTGGACCCGAGGCGTTCATCGAAGATTACGAGGCCACCTCGGTCACGCTCAGTGAGAGCGCGTAGTACGGAACCATTCTCTGGCAACCGGGAACCCGTGCGGTCGGTTCTCTCGAACGGTCTTCTCGCGGACGATCGCGTTCAGCTCCGGGTTAGATTTTGTGCTGCGTTTTCTCCCGAATACCTCTCCCTTCACGCATCATTCGGCAGCTGAACCATGTAGTAGCTGAACCACTCGTCGCATCAGTGCGACCGATGCGATGGAATGCTGCTCTCTTGTGGGGTCAGGAAATCTGTGAGTGGACGGTGGCGAACTGTCTGTAGCACATGAACTGAGTACGAACAGCGCCAGAGATGGGTGCGAACACCACTTCAAAAAATCTGAATCAAATACTTGTTTAAGGTTCGGTAGAATTATATGCCCCTGGCTCGTTGACCGTTCTAACAGGGACCGTGTCGCTTGCGGACCGGAAACAAAGATGAATGCAACACACAGACCTCGACAGACCGTAGAGATTCGAATCGAGACCTGTCACCGGAACGTCTCCCGACTGCGACAGCAGCAGAGACCGACGACGGGAACCCGACTCGATGGGGGGTGTCACGAATGAGTGCGGAACAGCAGCCGCAGGTCGGTCTCGTCGGCCTCGGGAACATCGGACGCCACCACGCCGCGCAACTTCAGGAACTCGATGCGGCCCTCGTTGGTGGCCTCGACATCGCTCCTGCTGCCCGTGAACGGTTCGAATCGGAGTTCGACGCGCAGGCGTACGAGGACGCTGCTGCGCTCTACGACGCCGTCGACGCAGTCATCGTCACCACACCGAATCGCTTCCACGAGGAGTACGCGGTCGGTGCGCTCGAAGCGGGCCTCGATGTCCTGCTGGAGAAACCGCTCGCACATTCGCTGGAGAGTGCAGAGCGTATCGCAGACGCCGCCGAGGACGCCGACGGCTTCTGTATGGTGGGATTCAGCAATCGATTCAGTAACGTCGTCGAGGTCCTCACGGAGTACATCCGCGAGGGTCGGCTCGGTGAGGTCACGCACATCGAGGCGAATTACGTCCGGCGGCGGGGAGTCCCCGGCCGTGGGTCGTGGTTCACTACCAAAGACGTCTCCGGTGGTGGCTCCCTCATCGACCTCGGCGTACACGCCATCGACCTCGCGTTACACTTCCTCGACTACCCGGAAGTCGTCGAGGTTTCGGGCGTCACGCGCTCGCAGTTCGGCGGACGGGACGACTACGCCTTCGTCGAAATGTGGGGCGAGGATGCCGGTCCCGAGGGATTTGACGTGGACGATTCGACGAGTGCCTTCATCAGATGTGCCGACGGCCGAAGCATCTCGCTCGAAGTCGCCTGGGCAGCCAATCGGCCGACCACGCACGAGTTCTTCATCCGTGGGACCGAGGGTGGCGCACGATTCGACCGGAAGGCACAGGAACTGACACTGCTCGACGCCGAGAAGGGTAGCACCGACCGCCTCATCGACAGTGACATCGAAACGAGTGAGAGCAATATGCATCGAGCCGAGCAGGCCGTCTTCCTCGAGGCGGTCAGCGACGGAGTACACCCCGGCTGTAACACCGTCGAAGAAGGCGTTACCGTCCAGCGTGTCATCGACGCTATCTACCGGTCCTCGGAGAACGACCGAACCGTCGCAGTGACCGAGAGCACCCCGCCGATTCCAGGAGGTGACTGACTCGATGGACATCGGTGTGCTCACCGCGCCATTCGGGGACCGGTCACTCGAGGAGACGCTGACGTATCTCTCGGACCTCGACGTCGATACCGTCGAACTCGGATGCGGCGGCTTCCCCGGAGGGCCCCATCTCGACCGCGAGAAGCACCTCGATAACCCTGCCGCGCAGTCGAAGCTCCACGCGCTGCTGGACGAACACGACATCTCCGTGAGCGCGCTCGCGACGCACAACAATCCGCTGCACCCGGACGAGGAGACGGCCGCGACGGCAGATAGAGAACTTCGCGAGGCGATCGAACTCGCCGCACAGCTGGATGTGAACACCGTCACCTGCTTCTCGGGGCTTCCTGCTGGGGGTCCAAATGACGAGGTTCCGAACTGGGTCACCGCGCCCTGGCCGACTGTCCATGCCGACGCCCACGAGTACCAGTGGGAGGTCGCGACGGAGTACTGGTCCCACCTCGCGGCCTTTGCGGACGAGCACGCCGTCGACCTGGCAATCGAGATGCACCCGAATATGTTGGTCTACGAACCGACCGGGATGATGAAACTCCGTGAGGCGACCAACGAGCGAGTCGGTGCGAACTTCGACCCCTCACACCTCTACTGGCAGGGTATCGACGTGACGAAGGCGATTCGGTTCCTCGGTGAGAAGGACGCCATCCACCACTTCCACGCGAAGGACACGAAGGTATATTCCGAGAACGCTGAGGTGAAGGGCGTCCTCGACACTACCGACTACACCGAGGAGATAGACCGCTCCTGGCTGTTCAGGTCGGTCGGCTACGGCCACGGCGAAGAGCACTGGAAGGACGTCGTCTCGACCCTCCGGATGGTCGGCTACGACGGTGCCTTGAGCATCGAACACGAGGACTCGCTGACCTCCTCGGTGGAAGGACTGGAGAAAGCAGTCGAGTTGCTCAAGCGGACTGTCTTCGAGACGGAGCCGTGGGAGGACGCGTTCTGGGTGTAGCGAGCCTGCCCAACATCGGTGTCATCAGGAATCAAGTCACTCGTCGCCCGGGAGGGGCCGTCGCCAACCTGCTGGTCGTGGAGTGTCGTCCCACGTAGCGTGACACTCAGCGACTTTCTGATACCTCACCTCAGTGCTTATCATGAGCGACCCCTAGACCACAGACAGAGAGACAGTGAACCCACTCGCCGACGCCCGCGGCAACCTCGCCCTCAACGGCGGCATCCTCGTCTTCGCGAGCGTGATGGTCGCGCTGCAGGGCGGGACCAACACCTGGCTGACGCTGGCGATCCTCGTCTCGGGCGTCGGTGCGGTCGCGGCCGCACTCACGGTCGCGACCGGGCCACTGCCGGCTGCCGCCGCGAAGCCCATCAGCCTCTACGGCGACCGGGGCGAACCGGTCGGCGTGACACCCGGCGGCCCCTCGTACGTCGCGGTCTTCTACTCGCTGTTCACGCTCCCGGCCTCGGTCGCCCACGAACTCGCCCACGCGGTGGGCGTCGTCATCTGCCGGGGGCGTGTCGAGTCGCTGGTCGTGGTCCTCGGCGGCGACGCCTACCTGTCGTTCGAGCCGGGAGTCCACTGGGGCCGGTGGGAACTCGGGTTGGTCAAAGCTGCGCCCGTGTTGCTCGGCGTGGTGGTGTTCCCGGCGGCCCAGCTGGCGCTGTCGACGTCGGGATTCGTGCAGCTGTTCTGGCTGTACGTCGCGGTGACGTTCTGGTTCTCGTCGTTCCCCGACCAGGTGTACGACCTCTGGGACCGGTAGGCTGGAGACAGCTCCGACCAGACAGCCGGAATCCGTGACCGGACACAAAGTTTTAGCACCGGCCCGTGGGAACCCAGTTCCGATGACGACCACGAGCACGACACTCGACTGGCGTCCCTACGAGGGCGACCCCGACGCGACCGTCGTCGGTGACCTGCGCGTCTCGTCGAGGTTCTCGGACCCGCGGCTCGCCGCCGACCGGGAACTGCTGGTTCACCTCCCGCCGGGCTACGAGGATTCCGGGAAAGCGTACCCCGTCGTCTACATGCACGACGGGCACAACCTGTTCGACGAGGTTGCGAGCTACTCCGGCGAATGGGAAGTCGACGAAACGATGCAGGCCCTCTCCGACGAGGGCATCGACGCCATCGTCGTCGGTATCCCGAACGCGGACGACGACCGGCAGCTGGAGTACACCCCGTATGCCCACGAGGAGTTCGGCGGTGGCGGCGCAGACGACTACCTCGAAGTGCTGGTCGAGCGAATCAAACCGATGGTCGACGAGGCGTTCCGGACCCGGGACGACACGGCATCGACCGGGCTCGCCGGCTCCTCGCTCGGCGGGCTGGTGAGCCTGTACGGGTTCTTCGAGTACCCCGACACCTTCGGCTTCGCCGGCGTGTTCAGCCCCGCGTTCTGGTGGACCGAAGGCAAGATCTTCGACTACATGGCCGACCAGACCCGGGATTCGGGACGCATCTACATGGACGTGGGAACGGCCGAAGGTGACGACGACGAGGACCTGCAGGAGGCCTACGTGACCGACGCGAAACGGATGCGCGACGTGCTTCGGGAACAGGGCTACGACGACTCCCAGCTCGAATTCGTCCTCGACGAGGGGGCGATTCACCACGAATCCGCGTGGGCGCGTCGATTCCCGAACGCGATGCGGTTCCTGCTCGAATGACGGTCGACAAGCAGGACCTCCGCGAGCGGATCTGGGACGCCCTGGAGGCGCAGAATCAGGCCCGGTTCCCGTTCCCTCCCCACGGTCGCATCCCGAACTTCAAGGGCTGTGACGAGGCCGCCGAGCGCATCACCGAGACCGAGGAGTGGCAGGCCGCCACGACCATCAAGGCGAACCCGGACTCGCCACAGAAGCCCCTCCGGCGGGCCGCGCTCGAAGCCGGCAAGACGGTGTACATGGCGGTGCCGCGACTGCGCGACGAGAAGCCGTTCCTCGAACTCGACCCGGCTCGAATCGACGATATCGACCGGGCGGTGACCATCGCCGGGTCGTCGGAACTCGGCGTACAGGTCGCGCCCGAGGACGTGCCAGCCATCGACCTCGTCGTCTCCGGCAGCGTCGCGGTCACCCCTTCTGGGGACCGCGTCGGCAAGGGCGAGGGGTACTCCGACATGGAGTTCGCGGTGTTGCGCGAGCTCGGGCTGGTGTCCGACGACACGCCGGTCGTGACCACGGTCCACGACCTTCAGGTCGTCGACGAGGACGTCCCGGTCGGCGAGCACGACGTGCCGATGGACATCATCGCCACGCCGACCGAGACCTACCGACCGGACCCGCGACCGAAGCCGACCGGTCTCGACTGGGACTTGCTCGACGCCGAACGACTGGACGAGATTCCGGTGCTCGCGCGGATACAGGAAAATTGCACGCAATAACAAACACTAGATTTATCATCGTCTGGTAGGAAGTCTCACATGCGACGGGGCAGTTGCGGTCAGAGGCACCCAATCCCCCCACATCGTCTCTGATCGCCTTCTCAGACGACCACTCTGGTGACCGACAGGCTTCTGTCGAACTGCGGCTCTCACGCGAGGAGTTCGATGCCGAGCACCAGTCACCCGACGAAAGCGAACACCACGCCGAGCCCCGTCTCTCGCGCGTCGCTGGGGGCGTATCTGCTGTCGCGCACACCTCGGTAGCCGGGGAACGGCTGGAACCGTCACCCGCTCACTGCAGCGGTTCCGCCAGCGCCGCGTCGACCTGCTCGACCAGCATCCCACTTCTGGCGAGGGTCGCGGCGCGGTCGAGTTCCGGCGCGAGCACCCGGTCTTCGTCGAGCGTCGGGACGACCTCTCTCACCGCGTCCGCGACGGCTTGTGTCCCGGCCGCCGGTTCGAGGCCGTCGTCCACGAAGTCGAGTGACTGGGCGGCACAGAGCAACTCCACGCCGACGACGGTCGCAGCGTGCTCGACCGCAGTATCGGCGTGGTGGGCGGACTGGGCCGACATGCTGACGTGGTCCTCCTGCCCGCCGGAGACCGGCGTGTTGTCGGTCGCGGCACGACCGAGCGACCGGCACTCGTTGACCAGCGCGGCGGCGGTGTACTGGGCGATCATGTACCCCGAGCGCAGGCCGCTCTCGGCGGTGAGGAACGGCGGGAGGTGCGGTTCCTGCAGGTTCGGGTTGACCATCCTGTCGACACGGCGCTCGCAGATCGCCGCGAGGTCGGTCATCGCCGCGGTCAGGTAGTCGAGGCGGTGGGCGAGCGGCGCACCGTGGAAGTTCCCACCCGAGATGATTGCGCCCTTCTCGGTACCCGATGCACGCGAATTCACGTCCGCGGCATCGAACACGAGCGGGTTGTCGGTTGCGCTGTTGAGTTCGGTCTCGACGGCGTCCCTGGTGTGCGCGATGGCGTCCCTGACGGACCCATGGACCTGCGGCATACAGCGAATCGCGTAGGCGTCCTGCACCCGGTCGCAGTTGCGGTGGGACTCGACGATGCCGGAGTCGGCACAGAGCCGCCTGATGTTGTCGGCGCTCGCCTGCTGGCCCTCGTGAGGCCGCACGTCGTGGATGGCCGGGTCACAGCTCGCGGTGGTCCCCATCGTGACCTCGGTGGTGAGCGCGCCCGCGGCGTCGGCGGTCCGGACGATGTGTTCTGCGTCGACCACGGCGAGTGCGGCCTTGCCGACGGTCAGCTGGGTCCCGTTGATGAGCGCGAGGCCTTCCTTGGGCGCGAGGGTGACCGGTTCCAGCCCGACCGCGTCGAGCGCCTCGGCCCCGGAGACGCGCTCACCGTCGTAGTGGGCCTCGCCCTCGCCGAGCAGGACCAGCGCGAGGTGGGCCAGCGGGGCGAGGTCGCCACTCGCACCGAGGCTCCCGCGCGACCGGACGACCGGGTGGACGCCCTCGTTCAGGAACGTCACGAGGTGGTCGACGACGTGTTCGCGGATGCCCGAGTACCCCTTCACCAGGGCGTTGACGCGGGTGACCAGCATCGCCCGGACCTCCTCGCGAGTGCACTCGCGGCCCGAGCCGGCCGAATGGCTCCGGATGAGGTTGGTCTGGAGCGTCTCTATCTTCTCGCGTGGGATGCGCTCGTTGACGAGTTCGCCGAAGCCGGTGTTGAGGCCGTAAACGGCCTCGCCGGCGTCGACCACGTGCTCGACGCGCTCGCGGGCCTCGCGGACGCGTTCGCGTGCCGGGTCCGGAATCGCGACCGGCTCGTCGTGGCGGGCGACCGCGACCACGTCCTCGGGGGTCAGCGACTGCCCATCGAGTTCGACGGTCATCGGTAGCGCACCTCGTGGCTGTCGTGGAGGGTCCGACAATCGTTCATGACAGAACCTCGTCGGAGGCCGGGCTTTGACCTTTCGTTGTCACTCCCGGCGACACGACGCCCCGGAACGTTTTCTCTCTCCGTCTCGTACCGCCACCGACCGAATGCCTCCAAGCGACGACCCGTCGACCGAGACCGCGTTCGAGGTCCTGAGCAGCGAGTTGCGGCTGGCCATCCTCGACGAACTCGCCAGGGCCGACGCCGACGGCGAGCCCGTCGTCAGCTTCTCCGCCCTCTACGACCGCGTCGACGCCGACAACACGCCCAGTTTCTCCTATCACCTCTCACGGCTCGCGCCCCACTTCGTCAGCAAGACCGACACGGGGTATCGACTCACTGCGGCGGGAGACCGGGTGGTCCGCGCGGTCCGGGCCGGGTCGTACGAGTCGAACCCCGAATTCGAGCCGACGAGCGTCGACGGCCACTGCCCGAACTGCGGCTGGACCGCCCTCGACGCTGCACTGGATGGGACACTCGTCGTCCTCTCCTGTCCCGATTGTGCCACCAGCGTCGTCAGGTTCGACCTGCCCCCGGGCCAGTCCAGTGTCGACGGCTCGGACGCGATACTCCACGCCTGCGACCACCGAGTCCGCCACGAGTACGAGATGGCCCTCGACGGTATCTGCAACAGCTGCGGGGGTGCGATGGCGCTCGACATCGAACAGGTCGCGGACGACTGCGGCACCTACGAGATGGCCATCTCCCGGTGTCGAACCTGTGACCTCCAGGTGTTCGCGCCGGTCGAGTTGCGGCTGCTCTACCACCCGGCCGTGCTGGCGCTCTACTGGCGTCACGGTGTCGACGCGACCGAGATTCCGCTGTGGGAGTTGCTGGGACACACCGATTCGTGGGAGATGACCGTCACCGAGCGAGACCCGTTCGCGGCCGAGGTCCGGGTCCGGCTCCCTGACGCCGAAGAGTCGCTGCTGGTTGGCCTCGACGCCACGCTGGACGTCGAGATTCTGGACGACTCGCAGGGGTTGTCTCGGGACCCGGCGCAGGCAGCGCCATCGAGTCAACTCGATGACTAAAACGCGGTTTAGTTACTGCCCTGTTATATTATCAAATCTATGATAATATTTATCCCCGGTCGCGGCGCAGTCCCGGTATGGCAGCGATACAGACGACGAACCTCACCAAGCGATACGGCGAGTCCGTCGTCGCGGTCGACGACCTCGACCTGACCGTCGAGGAGGGCGAAGTGTTCGGCTTCCTCGGCCCGAACGGGGCCGGGAAATCGACGACCATCGACATGCTCATGGACTACGTCCGGCCCTCGAGCGGGTCGGCGACGGTCCTCGGGTACGACGCACAGACCGAGACGCAGGCGGTCCACGAGCGCGTCGGCATCCTCCCCGACGGGTACGGGCTTTACGACCGACTCTCGGCCCGGCGACACCTGGAGTTCGCCATCGACCTGAAGGGAGCCGACGACGACCCCGACGATTTGCTCGACCGGGTCAAACTCGACGCCGCGGCCGCCGAGCGACCCGTCGGCGGCTACTCGAAGGGGATGACCCAGCGCATCGCGCTCGCGCTCGCCCTCGTGGGTGACCCCGACCTCCTCGTGCTCGACGAACCCTCCAGCGGCCTCGACCCGAACGGGGTCCGGCTCGTCAGGAACATCGCCCAGGAGCACGCCGCGTCGGGCGGGACGGTGTTCTTCTCCAGTCACATCCTCCCGCAGGTGGAGGCGGTCTGTGACCGCGTCGGCATCCTCAACAGGGGGAAACTCGTCGCCGTCGACACCATCGACGGGTTGCGGGACACGCTGGAGACGGGTTCGGTCATCAGCGTCACGCTCGACCGGCTCCCCGAGGGGCTGGACCTGACGAGTATCGAGGGCGTGACCACGGTCCACACCGACGGCCAGACAATCGAAGTCAACTGTCGGACCCCGCAGGCGAAGCTCGCGGTCCTCGACGAGGTCCGAGCGGCCGGGGCCGCAGTTCAGGAGTTCGGCACCACCGAGGCCACGCTCGAGGAGCTGTTCACGACGTACACTGGTGACGCCCCACCGACCGCCTCGGAACCCATGGAGGCACCGCAATGACGCCCTCCCGAGTCACCACCATCGCCCGGAAGGAAGTCGACGACAGCGTTCGCTCCCGGCTGCTCTGGGGAATCATCGGACTGGTGGCGGTGTTGACCTCGTTCGCGGCCGCGATGCTCCAGTTCGTCCCTGGTGTCGAGGCCGACGCCCTCGCGGGCATCAACGGCGCGACCGAGCTGGCGACCCTGCTCGTGCCCATCGTGGCACTCGTCGCCGCCTACCTCGCCATCGCGGGCGAACGCGAGTCCGGGAGCGTGAAGGTCCTGCTCGGGTTCCCACCCTCCCGCGCCGAGGTCGTCGCGGGGAAGTTCCTCGGCCGGGCGGCGCTCGTGATAGTCGGCGTCTCGGCTGGCTACGCGGTCTCCGGCGTCGTCACGCTGCTCGTCTACGGGTCGCTCCCAGTGGTCGCGTTCGCGGCGACCCTGGCACTCACGGCGCTGCTGGGGGCGGTGTTCGTCGCCATCGCGGTCGGCCTCTCAGCCCTGAGCGCGACGCGCTCACGGGCCATGACCGGCTCCATCGCGGTCTACCTCGTCCTGACGCTGTTCTGGGATTTCGTCCCCCAGGGGACCTACATGCTCGTCGAGGGGTCGGCGCCGACCGCACCGCTCCCGGGCTGGTTCCTCCTCCTGCAGAGCCTGAGTCCGACCGGCGCGTACGGGTCGCTGGTGACGGCCGTGGTCAGTTCGGAAGCCGGCGTGCCCGGACTTCCCGCACTCGTGGCTGGTGCGTTCCCGTTCTACCTCGAACCGTGGTTCCTGCTCGGGCTCCTGGCTGCGTGGTCGGCGGTCCCCCTGCTCGTCGGCTACCGGGCGTTCGAGAAAGCCGACCTCGCCTGAAGCCAGTTCAGAGTTCTTCGATGTCGTCGACGACGGCCTCCTCGTCGTCGAAGTCGACCGTCGCGCCGCCCTGCATGAACTCGTCTTCGTAGGTCTCTTTCCCCCACTCGGCGATGGCCTTCTGGAGGACCGTAAAGCCGTTCTCGGTCCCCTCGTCGACGCTCTCGACGATGGTCCACTCCTCGGTCTCGGGGTCGAAGCCGACGGCGTGGCCCTTCCCCGAGTAGATGAAGAACAGCGCGAAGACGCGGTCGATCTCGGGCACGTAGTTCCCGGGGACGACGGTCAGCTCGGCGTCCTGCTCGGCCAGCGACTGCACCTCGTCACCCGTCAGTGGCCGCGACGGCAGCGAATCGATGGTTCCCATACGAGGCTGGTGGTGAAGCCGCGGGAAAAGTGCGGTGTTCCCCGGCGGGGCTCAGTCGCGGTGACCCCAGCGGTTGCCGTCCTCGTCGTACCGGGCCGCCGAGATGCGTTCGAACTGGTCCGCGTCGAGTGTGACCTCGGTCGCACCAACGTTCTCCTCCAGCTGCTCGGTCGTCCGCGCCCCGACGATGGGGATGCAGGTGAACTCCTCCTGGTCCATCAGCCAGCGGAGGGCCACCTGGGCGGGGGTCGCGTCCACCTCGTCGGCGACGCCCCGGATGGCGTCGAGGACCTCCCAGCCGCGTGCCGAGAGGTAGAAGTTCGAGAACCGTTCGTCGAAGCTCCCCCGCGAGCCATCGGGTGCTTCCACCTTCGTCGGGTCGTCCGGGTCGGCGCGTTTGTACTTGCCCGTGAGGAAGCCGCCGGCCAGCGGCGAGTAGGGGCAGACGGCGACGTCCTGGTCCGCGCACACGTCGAGGTAGTCGGCCACGTCGTCCCGGTAGGCGGCGTGGAACAGCGGCTGGGTCACCTCGAACCGTTCGAGCCCTTCGACGTCGGACTTCCAGAGCGCCTTGGTCAACTGCCAGGCGGCCATCGTCGACGCCCCGAGGTAGTTCACCGTCCCGTCCTCGACGAGCTGGGTGAGCGTCTCGAGGGTCTCCTCGATTGGTGTCTCGTCGTCCCAGCGGTGGATGTAGTACACGTCGAGGTAGTCGGTTCCGAGGCGGTCCAGCGTCCCCTCTATCTGGCTCCGGATGTGCTTCCGGCCGAGGCCGGCGTCGTTCGGTCCCGGTTCGCCCCAGCCGTCGAAGGGGAAGTAGACCTTCGAGGCGACGACGAAGTCGTCACGGTCGCGCTCGGCCAGCCAGTCACCGATGTACTCCTCGCTCGTCCCGTTCGGGTTCCCGTAGACGTTCGCGGTATCGATGAAGTTCCCGCCGTGGGCCTCGAAGGTATCGAGCAGTTCGTGTGCCTCCTCGCGGTCGGTCTCGAGGACGCCGCCGGTCTCCCGGCCGAAGCGCCAGGTGCCGAAACACAGTTCCGAAACGCTGGTCCCTGTCGAGCCGAGTCGTCGGTAGTCCATACGCCCGAGTCCTCGGCGGGCGACCAAAAGGGTGGGAGTAGCGGTAAGCGAGCGTTACTCTACCCGCTCCAGAATCGTCGCGATACCCTGCCCGAACCCGATGCACATGGTCGAGAGCGCGGTCTCTGCGCCGGTCCGCTCCATCTCGTGAACCAGCTTCGTAATCAGCGCGGAGCCGGTCGACCCGAGCGGGTGGCCGTGCGCGATGGCCCCGCCGTTGACGTTCGTCCGGTCCCACGGCGCGCCGGTCTCTTCGAGCCAGGCCGCGACGACGCTGGCGAAGGCCTCGTTCACCTCGAACAGGTCGATGTCGTCGACGGTCATGTCGGCCTTCTCGAGGACGTTCTTCGTCGCCGGAATCGGGCCTGTCAGCATCATCACGGGGTCGACCGCGCAGACCTCGGTCTGGACGATGCGGGCCATCGGCTCCCAGCCCTGTTCTTCCGCCATCTCGGCCGAGCAGATGAGCGTGGCGGAGGCCCCATCCACGATGCCAGAGGAGTTGCCGGCGTGGACGACGCCCTCGCCCTCCTCGCGGAAGGCGAGTGGAATTCCTTCGAGCGTTTCCACGTCGGTCCCGGGCCGCGGATGGCCGTCCTTCTCGACGGTGATCTCCTCGCCGTCGAGTTCGGTCTCGACCGGGACAATCTGCGAGTCGTACTTGCCCTCGTCCCACGCTTCGCCCCAGCGCGACTGGGAATCCACCGCAATCTCGTCGAGGTCCTGTCTCGAAAAGCCCCACGTCTCGGCGATTCGCTCGGCGCTTTCGCCCTGGGGAATCAGCTCCTCGTACTCCTCGAAGTAGGTCTCCGTCATCGAGCCGCCGTCGGTCCCCATCGGCTCGCGCGTCATGTGCTCGACGCCGCCCGCGACGACCACGTCCTGGAAGCCCGCTCTCACTTGCCCGGCGGCGAAGTTGATCGCTTGTTGGCCGGACCCGCACATCCGGTTGAGCTGGACGCCGGGGGCTCCGTGGCGACCTTCGTAGGACGCACCGGGGCCGGCGTCTGGGTCGACCTCGTCGCTCCAGCCGGCGACCAGCGGGGCGATTCTGGCGATATTCGACCCCTGGTCGCCCTTCGGGGTGACACAGCCCAGTATCACGTCCTCGACCAGGTCGGTGTCGAGGTCGTTGCGCTCGGCGAGCGCTCGCAGGGGTGCGGCCGCCAGGTCCTGTGGGTGTGTGTCGCGGAACGCGCCGTCGCGCTTGCCGAACGGCGTCCGAACCGCGTCCACGATGACTGCTTCTCGCATGGTCTCAACTAGACAACGATTTACTTGTTTCTTTCGCCCGGTCGTGGGCCGGGCTGCGCCGCGGCCCCGTAAGTAATCCTACTTATATGGTGTGGATGTTTCTCGATAACCGGTAAAATTAAGATACCGCGGCAGAAACGTAGAGGTACATGACCCGGACTCACACTGTGGGCAACGAGGCCCGCACTGGCGGTGACCACCGGTACGCCGCACACGGTGACGAAGCCTCCACTGGAGTCACGGGTACGCCGCTCTCCTGCTAACGTCGGCTCCGTAACGCCGGCTGTCGTCGACTCCCTGACAGCCGGCTGTCTGCGCTGCCGTCACTCGGCCCTCGCTTCCAGAGTGCCGCGTGCCGCCTGCCGCACAGATGGCCGCATCGCCTGTCGACCGCCCAGTCACACATCCATATCCACGATGACCGAATTCACGTTCGACCCGGACCCGGCACAGGCACACTACAACGTCGCCCACCTCGTCGACGACCGCACGCATCTGTACCACGAGTACGACATCGACCGCGAGTTCGACGCGGGACTGACCGACCCCCGGACCGGCAAGGAGGACGCCCCGCCCGACTACGGCCAGCGCCGCGCCGCGATGCTCGACTTCTACGGGCACCGCTGTGGGCGCTGTGCCTGCCGCATCGGCGACAGCACGACACAGGAGCTGGAGGTCGGGTACCTCTACTCGCTCGCCATGGTGACCGGCCGCGGCGACGAATGGACGCTCGACAACCTCGTGGCGGTGTGTGAGCCGTGTTACGACCTGCTCACGACGGACTGCCCCGAGGACATCGGCGCGTTCGGGACGCAGTACGAGAACGCCCCGCAGTTCCCAGTGTGGACCTGTGACCCCCGCGTCGCGGTCGAGCGCCTCCCGCTCACGGGCCGCGAGGTCTGGCTCCGCGAGCAGCTGGCGAGCCGGGTCGCGGTCTCGTGTGACCAGGAGACGGGCGTGAACCAGCCCGTCGCCCGGGATGCCTGTCTCGCCAGGACGACGAGTGCGGCGGTCGCGGTCGCCCTCGGCGAGGAACTCATCCTCGACGAGTACGGGTCGTGCTCCACGATGCAGCGCCGCCTCAGCCAGCGCTGGGAACTCCTGACGGCGCACGAACGCGATGCCTACCGCGACCGGGCGGTCGACGAGGACACGGTCATCGGCGGCGGTTTCGAACCGTGTGTCGACCTGCAGGAAGCCTGAGCCGGGGAGAACCCCCGCTGACGGTTCGGCCCTCCTCCGACGATTCGCCCCCTACGTTCGCTGCTGTACTGCCGGCAGATGCATGGTCACCGCGCTTCCGCCGAGGTCGGACTCGGCGAACGTCACGCTCCCGCCCGACGCGGCGACGATGTGTCGAACGAGCCAGAGACCGAGGCCGCTGGCGTGTTCGAGCTGCGTTATCTCCCGTTCACCGAGGACGACCGCGAGTTCCTGCTCGGGAATGCCGGGGCCGTCGTCGGCCACGGTCACGTCGGCCACCTCCCCCGAGAGCTCGACCTCGACGACCACCGTCGGTGTGTCGGCTCTGTTGTGTTCGACCGCGTTCTCGACGACGTTCATCAGCGCGACTTCCAGCTGCGGGTGGGCGTACACGTGGGCCGTCTCCGGCCCGTCGAACTGGACGTCGACGTTGGCGTATCTGCGCTCGACCGTCTGGAGGACGGACTCGGCCGCGGCCGTCACATCGACCGTCGGGCTCCCGTCGGTCTCCGAGAGTCGCTCGAGGACCTGGGCCTTCTGCGTGAGTTCGACGACGGTATCGGCGGCGTTGAGGAGGGACTGGGCGTAGGCCCGTTCCTCGCCGTCCAGCGTCCGGGTGAGCGTCTCGGCGTACCCGCTGATGACCGTCATCTTGTTCCGGAGGTTGTGGCGGAGGATGCGGTGGAGGACCTGGAGCCGGCGCTCACGGTCGACCTGCTCGGTCACGTCGGTGTAGACGCCGAACGCGAGGGTGCCATCGTCGGTTTCGCGGTACGGGACGCCGCGGAAGAGGAACTGGCGCTCACCGGTCGCCGTTCGCCGGACGACCCGGCGCTGATTGACCAGCCCACGTTCGGCGCGCTCGTCGAGCTGACGACCCACGTCTGTGTCCTCGTCGGGAAGGACGTAGTCGTTCAGCGACTCGCCGATGACGGCCTCGGCGTCCCAGCCGAACGTCTCCTCGAACCCCGGGTTCACCCGACGGACGATGGGTGTCCCGTCCTCGATCTCGGCCTCCACGATGGCGTCCGGTATCGTCTCGAACAGGTGCGAGACACGGTCGCGTTCGGCCGCCAGCCGTTCCTCGGTGGCTGCGAGTTCACTCAGGTCCCTGACGACACCGACCGTCCCGACGAACTCCGACCCGCTCATGCGGAGCGTGACCTCGATCTCTGCGGGGAACGTCTGGCCCTGTCTGGTCCGGAGTTTCGTGCGATACTGGGCCGTGTCTCGGTCGTCGGACGCGAGGAGGTTCCGTATCTGTTCGCCCCCGGTCTCGACGTTCTCGTCGGCCAGCACGACGCTGACGTGCGTCCCCACGAGCGTCTCCCGGCGGTAGCCGAGTCGGTCGAGGAGGCGGGGTGTCGCCAGCACGACCCGCCCGTCCGAATCGAGCGCGTACACCATCTCGGGGATGTGGTTCCAGATGCTGTCTTCGGCGGTCGCCACCCGCTCTCCGCCCCGGGCTGGTTCGTCCTGCTGGTCGACGACGGCCGCGACGCGTTCCGTGAGTTCTGCGAGACCCTGGTCGTCAGCCCCGGTCACACAGTCCGCCGCACCGGCCCGGAACAGGGAGACAGCGCGGCTATCGCCGCGCTCCGGTGACCAGACCACGACGGGAACTTCGTCGGTGACTCTCGTCGGGAGGGCGGCCAGGAGCGCGTTCGGGTCGCTGGTGCCATCGTCGGGGAGGACGACCACGTCTGGGGTGGTGTCGGGTATCGAATCGGCGGGATAGACCGCTGTGTCGAACCCTGCGGCTGTGAGGCGACGGTCGAGCATGCCTCCCGTCTCGTCCGAAGTGGAGACGACGAGGACTCGAACGTGTGACGTAGCCGCCATAGAGATGCCGAATCTTCGATGAAAGCACACAAAACCGTTTTGGGCGTTCTCTGGGCTGTATCGCGCTACGAGCCGGCGCAGAAGAATCGGAGGTCTCGTTTCTGGCGTGCCGGAGTCGCGATCAGTCCTGTGGCGGTGCCACGAGGACCGGTCGCTCAGCGTCGAGGATCACGGCCTGTGCGGTCGACCCGAACAGTGCTTTCCCGGCCGGCGAGCGCTTCCGCCCGCTCACGCAGATGCAGTCCGCGTCGATCTCCTTGGCGTGTTCGACGATCTCGATGGCTGCGTTCCCGCTCGATTCGCTGAGCTCGGCCTCGATACCGGCTTCTTCGAGTACCTCTCGAACCTGTCGCACGGTACTCAACTGCGAGACGGACGCTCCTTCGGGGTTGTCTTTGAACACGTGGAACAGTGTCACCGCGACCTCGTCCTTCCCGGGCATGTCTGCGACGGCCTCTGCCTGTGCGCGTGCACGTTCCTCGTCGGAATCGACTGCGAGCAGTACCTCGTACATATCAGGCGGTACTCCCGAAGGGGGCTTATGTTTAGGGGGTTGGTCTCCAGGCGCTGAGAACGGGAAGGCCCGCGATGGCGGCTGTCACGGGCCGCTGGCCCCCGCGCCGTCGGAAAGGGGCAACAGTTGCGTCCCGGAATACTTACTTAACCGTAACCGGCTATGACTCAGATGGCTTCACGAGTTGGCGCGCGTGAGCCGATCCACTTCCACATCTGGCGCTTTTCGAAACTCTATGGCTCCGAGCCCCAGCTCCGGCGTTCGACAGACGTCTCGCGCTCGTACTCGCTGCTCGAAGCACGTGGTGAACGGAGTCGGTCGGCGGGGGTAGCCCCGCCGTGAGCGACAAAAAGGGGCCGGCGGCGGTGGCAGACCGCGCCGGCCGAACTGGCACTGTTGGCAGACAGGTCGCGTCGCCGGGCCGTGGTAGAGTATGGCAGACTGGTGGCCCGGTTCGATGCTCCCTGTCGGGTGATTTCCTCACCCTCACTATCCCGTAGGTCCGCTCGATAGATAACATGTGCACTATCCGACCAGTTATGGCCCTACCGCTGCGTAACCCGAACCGACAGCAGGCACGGCCCTCGGTCGGAAACGTTCTTCCGCCGAAGACGGTTCCTCAGGGTGATAACTCAGCCCTTACCCAGTATCTGCTATATGTCTACAGAGTGCTAGCTACAGGTGACCTACTGGAGTACATGCGGGGGCATCCGCCCCCTGGCCACACCGGTCGCCAGTCCGATACCCGGGCTGGTGTCGGTGTCCGGCCGCGTCAACACCACGCGCACTGGGGGCTCCGGTCGGGGGTATCTCTCTATGACAGGACGACAGTCTCTCAACGCGACACGGATGACCGACACAGAACGACCACTCGACGGCCCGCGCACCGACGGCGGGACGACACCGTCGAACGTCCTCCTCGTGCTGGCGGACGAACTCGGCTACGGCCAGCTCGGCTGCTACGGGGGTGGTGCGGTGCAAGGCGCACCGACGCCAAACGTGGACAGCATCGCACGCACGGGCCTGCAGCTCACCAACTTCAACATCGAATCGAACGCGCTCGCGACGCGGTCCGCCCTGCTGACGGGGCGGCATCCGCTTCGGTCTGGCACCTCGGCTTCCGGCTTCCCCGGGGAACTCGTCGGCCTGACCCAGTGGGAGCAGACTCTCGGGAACGTCCTGAAGGGGGCCGGCTACGCGACCGGCTACTTCGGGACGTGGCAACTCGGCGACGAGCAGGGCCGCTTCCCGACGGACCAGGGCTTCGACGAGTGGTTCGGCATCACGGACGGCCCCGAGGTCGCGAGCTACACGACGAACCCGGCGTTCGACGCGGACACGATGCCGACCCCGATGATACTCGAAGGAGACGCCGGCGAGACGCCAAAGGAGGTCGAACCGTTCGACCGGGCGGCCCGCGCGACTATCGACGAGACCATCGCGGAACGCGTCGTCGAGTTCGTCGACTGGCACGCCGAAGCTGGCACGCCCTTCTTCGCGACGGTCGCGTTCGCCAGCCTGGCCCAGCCGATCGTCCCGCACCCGGCCTTCGCGGACGGGTCCGGGAACGGCCCCGTGGCTGACCGCCTGCTGGAACTCGACCACCGCGTCGGGCAACTCCTGCGTGCCCTGGAGGAGGCTGGCGTCGACCAGCAGACCCTCGTCGTCGTGACGAGCGTGAGCGCCCCGACCGACGTCGACATCGCCGAGACGGCCGTCGCGCCGTTCCGCGGAACGGCAGGGACGGCCCTCGAAGGTGCACTCAGGGCACCGTTCGTGGCCAAGTGGCCCGGCGTCATCCCGCCGATGACGACCTCCAACGCGGTCGTGCACGCGGTCGACGTCCCGGCGACCATCGCGGCCATCGCCGGCACGGGCCTTCCGGGCGACCGTGAGACCGACGGCCTGGACCAGCGCGCCCTCTTCACCGCGAAATCGACCGAATCGGCGAGGGAGGGGATACCCATCGTCGTCAACGAGGAGCTCACGGCTGTCAAGCTGGGACGGTACAAGTGCCACTTCTCGCATATCGACCCGGAGACGAAGACGGCCCAGCAACTCGCCAGCCCCATCATCGTCAACGTCGAGGCGGACCCGCGGGAGGAGCACGACATCTCGACCGAGGTCCGGTTCCTGCTGGACCAGCTGTTCGACGTGGCCGACGAGTTCGAGATGAGTCTCGCCCAGGAGCCTCCCATCCAGCCCGGGACGCCCGACCCCTACGACCCGAACGCCCCTGGCCCGCGCCCGATGGGGCCCGGCGGTCCGATGCCGCCGATGGGACAGGGTGGCCCCATCGACGACTGGCCGATGGGTGAAGGCGGCCCGATGGGGGGCGGTGGGCCGATGGGTGGCGGCGAGCCGATGGACGACGATGGACCGCGCCGGCCCGACGACGAGGCGGGTGGCCGGTAACCGCGGTCACCGCAGGCTGTTCTAGTCCGTGGTCGGCCGCGGCATCTCTTCGAGCTCGGTTATCTCGCCGGTCTTTTTCACCCGGGCGTACTGGCGACGCCACGCGTCCTCCGGGAACAGGTCGTTCCGGTCGAACAGGGCACGAGCCTCGGCGGTGAGCCGGTAGAACTTGTACGGGTAGCCCCGGATGCGCTCGCCCGGCTCGACGACGAGCTCGTCGACCACGCCGACCGACTGGAGCGTCTTCAGGTGCCGGCGGATCGCGTCGGCTTCGAGACTCGGGTTCATGTAGTCGAGTTCCTTCACGCTCGGTGCGCCTTCGGGGTGCCCGACGATGTCGGCGATGAGGTTCGCTCGCGTCTTGTCGGTCGCCTTCTGGAGCGCTGTCCACGTGTCGAACTCGTCACCCAGCCCTCGTCCCCCGCTGTCGTTCGGCTGCTGTGCTTCCGGGCGCATACTCGTCCCTACGACCTCGACCACTATCAAACACTAGGTCGTCAGATTCAACTGGTACTATAAATGGTTCCCCAACCGATTTATCGACCAGTACCTCTTTCAGTGCTGCAACTGTTCTCTTGCCTAGCATGGCCGACGACCCCACAGACCACCCCCATCGGGAGTACCTCGAGAACGTCGACCCCGACGAGCTCGTCGACGGCAACGAACTTCGACTCACGCCACAGCAGCACGAACGGTTGAAGAATGGCCTCCACGGGCAACAGTTCAAGACGCTCAAACGGTCGGATACCCGGTACCTGGTGGTCGGCCGTGGCGGCGAGGACGGTCCGGGGGAGCGGCGACTGCAGGTCTGTGCCATCCTCGGCGACCGGTCGGGGGCGACGGCGTTCCGCCTCGAAGATTTCGGCTTCACCGGCGAGGACATCGACCTCTGGGTGCCCGCGTTCGACATCCTCTCGGAGATGGCCACCCACATCGTCGGCGTTCTCGAGGACTTCGACGGCGGCCACGTCTGGGAACTCGGCTTCCTCTACCACTACCAGACGACGATTCGTGACATCCTCTGGCTCCTGAAGCGCGTCTACGGGTCGAAAGATGAGATGCGAGAACACTACGACAATGGGATGGCCGCCTCGCACCTGGCCGCACTCGAGGAGGCCGCGGGCGAGCGAGTCCTCACCTGGGAGTCGGTGGAGGACCTTCCGGATGCGGTCGGTGAGATTCCCTGAGCGAGTTCAGGTGTCAGCGGTGGTAAAGTGATAGATGTAGAGGGTTGGGTCTGTCGCTTCATCTAGTGTTCTGAATCAAACTTGTCAGGAATCGCCTGCTGAATACAGAGCGTGGGCCTTGTTTAGACGCTCGAACTTTAGCAGCGTAGAGTCGATTGAACTCGTGTCGATACGCTAGGAACTCGGGGAAGATACCAAATCTACTAGGAAGTGAAGCGGGACGGATTCGTTGTGCACACGAAGACCTCCCGCTTCACAGAGAGAATTGTATCGCTCGCCCAAAAAGCCGTCGTTGGCCCGCCAGCCCCGGCATACCAACCGGGCGAAGAAGGCTACGCTGACTGGGTAATTCTCGCGGTTCAGGGATTGAAAGAGTATCTTGGCCATCCGTACCGGAAGCTGATGGACGTTCTCCGAGAGATGCCGAGAGTAGCGAAATCACTCGGTTTGACTCCTGAAACGGTCCCACACTTCTCGACAGTGTGTGCGCGAAAGCAGGCGATTCCGATGAAGAGGTGGCGAGCGATTCTCGATCAGACCGTCGAGCTGTATGATCTCGGTGATGTACAGGCGATCGACGCAACCGGCGTAGATCGCGTTCAGGCCAGCCAGCACTATGCGAAACGCACCGACTACACGTTCGAGGCGGTGAAGACGACGCTGCTCATCGATTGTAAGACTAGCGCGATTCTAGATATACACTGTTCGATGAAACAACCACACGATACACAGGTTGGCTGGAAGGTGTTAACCCGGAATCTTGACGCGTTGAGTACTGTCGCGGCGGATAAAGGCTATGACTGGGAGGAACTTCGCACGCGGTTGCGTGCGGAACATATCACACCGTTGATTCCGCAGCGCGACCCTGGAATGCGTGGGTGGGCGAGAAATCTGCTGATCAAGGATCGAGCGTATCACCAGCGTTCGAACGCTGAATCGGTGTTTTTCGGAATCCGGAGAAGATACGGCGACACGCTTTGTGCGCGAACCTGGTTTGGGCAATTCCGTGAGCTTGTCATGAAATCCGCCGTCCGCAACATCGAACGCGTCATCGAGGACTCACACCCGTGAAATCACGCGTTCAAACAAGGCCCAGAGGTTGTATGTAGCAGTAGGTTGAGGGGCGACTCAGTCAGTATTCTGTCACGTGTCCCGGGCGTCTCGAGCCCGGGGCCAACTCCAGTTTTCGAGTGAGCAGATCGCACAGTGCCCTCGAGCTACTGGGTATGATGACAGTCTGTTTTGATTCAGTTGCCGCGTGATGGGGCAATAGAGACAGTGACTAACCTATCGCTCCAAACCGAAACGAAGCTATCACTATATTGGAACGCGAGATTGCCTGCAAATTTCGAGTGTTCGTCCGTCTCTGAGGAGAACAATCTATCGAGCGCATCCACATCCAACGTGTCCTGAAGTGGAGGAAGAGCGAGTGGACAGCATTCTTCAAACTCAGCGACAGCACACACGAGGGTATAACTCAGCGAGTCGTCGCCATTCACTGTGCGGTTCATAACTGTCAATAGGGCTCCAATGGTAAACCTCTAGCAGTTTTTCACTCATATAATCACAACAGATGATATTTGACCGATAGAGTCTCTGTATCAAACGATCCAATCGGGTCGTTTGTGACCCCGCCCTCCTGACCGACTCGCGCTCTGTATTCAGCACTGTACTGAGAAAATCACCCGAGATTGTCAGGAGTAGCGCCGATTCACTCGCACGCGCAGCCCGTCACTTCCGGTGATGCTGTTCCCACTTCGGCACCGCCCGCCGGTACAGCGCGATGCCGAGCCCGCCAGCCACGACACTCGCCACGCCGAGTGCGGCCAGCAGGGTCACATTCACCGGCGCGAGCACCAGCCCGACCACGAGCACGGGGACCAGAATCAGGGCGACTGCACCGCCGAACGCGGCGAACAGCACGGTGTCGAAGAGGAACTCGTTGGGTTGGAAGCCGGCGAGGTACACCGTCAGCCCGAACAGGTAGCATTCGAGGCCGAGCAGGAGCAGCAGGCCGACGACTGCTTCCTCCACCCTGGCCCCGCGCCAGGCGATGGCCCCGAGGAAGTACAGCAGCCCGGTGGGCACGCCGAGCACCAGGAAGGCGCGGAACTTCGCGCGGAAGACGGCCGCGATGGAGACTGGATACAGCTGGTACTCGGCCACGTCGTCGAACTGCGTGACCCAGTTGTAGGTCGTGAAGGCAGTGAGCCCGAGAATCGCGCCGAAGGAGACGCCGGTCGAGGGCGATAGCCCAGTGATGGTCTCGGCGAGGTCGAGCAGGAACGCGCTCACCGCGAAGAGCACGCCGCCGGAGAACAGCACCTTGACGAACCCGCCGGAGGAGCGGTGCACGTCCAGCAGCGATTTGACGGTGAGTCCGTCGGCGTCGAAGGGGAGCGCGTCCTGCCAGGTGAGGAAGGTCCGGCCCGCGGTTCTGGCGGGGGTGACGTAGCTGGTGTCGTACACCGCGACACCGAGGGCGAGCAGGAGCGGAATCGGGGCGAGTGCGGCGACGGCCTCGACGACCGTCCCGCCGTCGAACAGCCCGTAGGGCGTGTAGGCGACGAAGTCGATGCCGGCGACGTAGGCCAGCCCAGCGGCGGCAGCCAGCCCGAGCAGCAGGAGCTTGCCGGGTGCGCCCCGCGTCGAGAGGCCGATGGCGGCGAAGGTGACGGCCACGCCGAGGACGAACGTCGCCGTTGTCGTGGCCCAGAGCGTCGGGAGGGCGAGCCAGCCGATACCGGCTCCGGTCACGACTGCCGGGACGAACCCGAGCGTGATGGGCAGCAGGAACAGCAGCGCGTAGTACACCGCATCCTTCACGAGGAAGATGCCCAGGAGCTTGCGCTGGGAGATAGGGAGGGTCCGGGCCGTGAACACCACGAGCGTCATGTCGCCGAGCAGGTTCCGCATGGCGTCGCGGCCGACGAAGCCGACGCTTCCCGTATGAAGGCCGAAGAAGAACGCGAGTGCGTGGACCCCCGCCAGGACCGACCCGACGGCGGTCCCGGTGGTGGTGAGCAGGTACACCGCCCCCGCGGTGATGGCCGTGACGAACACCGGGAAGCCGGCGAACCGGCCGCCGCCGAACAGCTGGCTGTGGAGACGCCACTCCTCGCGGAACATCTCGACGAACAGCCGACGGCCGAGGCTAGTCGTCACCGACCACCGCCTCCGGTTCCTGCCAGTCCACGTCGTCGTCGACGTTCGCCATGAAGGTGTCCAGCAGGGACTCGCCCTCGTCCAGCTCGTCGGGCCGGCGCTCGGCGATGAGTTCGCCGCGGTAGACGATACCCACGCGGGAACAGATCTCCTCGGCGACCTCGATGTGGTGGGTCGAGATGAAGATGGTGTTGCCCGCATCGCAGTAGTTCGTCAGGAAGCGCTTGGTGCGCTCCTGGACGATGGGGTCGAGGTTCGCCAGGGGCTCGTCGATGAACACGACCTCGGGCTCGTGGAGGAACGCCTGCGTTATCATCACCTTCTGCTGCTGGCCCCGCGAGAGGTCCGTGTTGAGGGTGTCGAGCTTCTCGCCGAACGAGAGCCGGTTCGCCCACGTTTCGACGCGCGAGTCGACCACGTCCTGGTCGAGGTCGCGCACCGTGCCGACGAAGTCGAAGTACTCCCGGGGGGTCATGAAACTCGGCGGCGACTCCTGTTCGGGGAGGATGCCGATGTGGCGGCGGGTCTCGACCGGATTCGCGACCGGGTCGTGGCCCAGCACCGAGGCGGTCCCCGAATCGGGTTCGAGTTGCCCAGTCAGTATCTTGATGGTCGTCGTCTTCCCCGCGCCGTTCGGCCCCAGGGCGGCGAACAGTTCGCCGCGGCCGATGTCCAGCGAGAGGTCGGCGAGCGCGGTGACGTCGCCGTAGGTCTTGCGGAGGTTCTCGGTTCGAATCGCGCTCATCAGTCGTCCCGTGAATCGGCCCGGGTGCTCTTGACCGTTCTGCCCGTCTGGGGGTTTGCCGGTTCGGTCTCCGCTTGCGGAGTCGTTCCACCGAGTTGCGAGCGCCCGCCAACCGTCAAGTGACCGACGGCCCTACAGCGACACATGCACTCGGTCCTCCTCTCGGACTACCCGATGCTCGACCCCGACATCTACCGCAGCGTCCTTGGGCCCGATGTGGAGGTCCACGAACGGGTCCTCGGCTCGGCCGACGCGCTCCTCGAGGCGGCCCGCGAAGTCGATGCCGATGCCGTGGTCACCGACGTCCACACGCCGGTCCCAGCCAGCGTCATCGAGGCGCTCGACCTCGCTGTAATCGCGCGTTCGGCGGTCGGTATCGAGGGAATCGACCTCGACGCAGCGGCCGAAGCTGGCGTTCCGGTGACCCACTGCCCGGAGTACTGCACCGACGAGGTGGCGACGCACGCGCTCTCGCTCGCCCTCGCCTGCGTGCGGTCGATTCCAGCGTACGACAGGTCGGTTCGGGCTGGCGAATGGGCCTGGGGGGCGACCCGCGAACTCCATCGACTGCGGGGCCAGACCATCGGCCTGCTCGCGTTCGGCCCCATCGCGCGCCGGTTCGCGGAACTCGTCTCCGGCTTCGACTGCCGGCTCGTCGCGCACGACCCGTTCGTCGACGCGAAGACAATGGCCGACTACGGCGTGGAAGCGGTCGGTTTCGAGACGCTACTCGACGATTCGGACCTGCTCTCGGTGCACGCGCCGCTGACCGACGAGACCCGTGGAATGCTCGACGCCGATGCCTTCGACCGCCTCGGCCCCGGGGGCGTCCTCGTCAACACCGGCCGTGGGGCAGTCATCGACGAGGGCGCGCTGGTCGCGGCGCTGGAGTCCGGGCAGGTTGCGGCGGCCGGCCTCGATGTGCTCGCGGAGGAACCGCCAGAGGAATCGCCGCTCATCGGCCGGGAAGACACGGTCGTCACGCCACACGCTGGCTGGTACTCCGAGGAGGCCAGGCGCGACGTGAACGAGACGGTCGCGACCGACGTCCGGCGGGCGCTCGACGGCGAGGAGCCGGAGAACGTCGTCCAGCAGTCGTGGTGACGTGACTGCTGGTGCGTGAGACGATGGTACAGAAGGTGTGTGATACAGAAGGCGTCGGTCTAGCTCGTCCGGAAGTCCCGGAGGAAGCGACCGACACGCGCCAGCGGGGCCGTGCCAGCGGACAGCTGTACGACGAACGATGCGACCAGAACGATGGTGAACAGCCCGGCCCAGACGGCCGTGCCGAGCAGATCGATGACCGGGAATCCGACTTCGGCGGCGAAGACGGTGACCATGGCGACCAGCCCGATAAGCAGGTAGTGCTGGTACCACGCGAGCCCGGTCGAGCTCATGACGGTGGTGTAGGGCACGAGGTCACGGGACCGTTCGGTCAGCGTGACGGTCTTCAGGTTCGACTCGTAGTCGATGACCCCGAGCTTGTCGAGCATCGGCAGGTGCGTCTGGTGCAGCGACGCGTAAACGCTGTCTCTGATGTTTCGTGGCGGCGGCGACTCCCCAGTCTCGGCCTCGGCGATCGCCTCAGACAAATCTCTGAGGGTCGATTCCCCACCGTGGCTCCGGAGGTGTTTCAGAACCTCCCGCCGACGTTCGTTACTTAATATCGAGTGTATGTCTCCCTCGTCGAGTCGATTCTCGCTCGTTGTAGGGATGATTCTACTATCTACTGATGGCGTACTTATTGACACCGGTTACTCCCCCTCCATTACGTTACTCGTTGTCTAGGAATATAGCTGTATGCCCTGATTGGCCATCAGGTTTAAGTACTCAACCGGGATTTTCATGTCAGACCGAATCAGCCGTTAGCGAGCGCGGGACCCACGTAACATCAGATTAGGGCCGTGGCCGGCCGGTAAGAATCGGTCGTTTGGCCCCGTTTCGGGGCGACTTCGGGTGCTGTCGTCCCTAGTGTCACAATCATTATTCGACACGGGGCAGTCTGTTCCGTCATGCACGTACTGGCACCGATAGATGGCTCGGACTGTAGTTTCAGGGCGCTGGAGTTCGCAGTCGAGTTCACCGACCGGTACGACGGGACCCTCGACGTGGTCCACATCACGGACTACGAGGACGAATCCATCGAGCAGTTGCTCGAACGGGCCCGGACGGTCTGTCGAGCGGGCGGATCCGACTCGACGCCAGAGCTGGCGTTCGACGTCGGAATCTACCGGATGCGGTACGCGAACAAGATCGGGAAGGACATCCTGGAACTCGCCGCCGACCGGGACATCGACCACGTCGTCATGGGCCATCACGGCGGGAACACGGTCGACCGGCTCGTCATCGGGAGCGCCACCGAGACGGTCATCCGGGCGAACACGGTCGGCGTCTCGGTCATCCCCTGACCGGCCGGGTCCGTCCCTGACCGGCTGAGTCCGTCTCGATGGGTCGAGGCGGTAGCGGGTCCCTCTCCACGGCTCGCGGCGGTAGCGGTTTCTCGTCGGGGTGCCTGTCGTTCCGTATGAACGTCGGTTTGGTCGGGACCGGGAACATCGGGGAGACGCTCGCGAGACACCTTGTGGCAGCCGGCCACGACGTGCTCCTCTCGAACTCCAGGGAGCCGGAGTCGCTCGCTGACCTCGTCGAGGAGCTGGGCGAGCACGCCTGTGCAGCCACTCCAGCCGAGGCTGTCGACCATGCGGAACTCGTGGTGCTCGCACTGCCCTGGCGCGCTCGTGACGAGCTGCCGGACGCTGCCCTGTTCGCCGAGAAGGTTGTCATCGACGCGACGAACCCCTACTCAGCCGAGTTCGAGGTCATCGACCTCGGCGAGGAGACCGCCAGCGAGGCCATCGCCGAGCAACTCCCCGACGCCAGGCTCGTCAAGGCGTTCAACGCGATGCACTGGGAGACGCTTCGCGACGAGTCCCGGCCCGAGGCCCCCGCCGAGGACCGGCTGGTCGTCTTCATGGCCGGCGACGACCGCCACGCCAAGGACATCGTCGCCGACCTGGTGCGCGAAATCGGGTTCGTCGCGATGGACACCGGCGGGCTGGTCGAGGGCGGCCGGCTGCAAGAACCGGGGTCTGCCATCTACAATCAGCCGATGTCGCCGCCGGAGGCCAGGGAGGTACTCGGTGAACGCAGGGGATCGACTGACTGACCGCGAGGCGAGGATTCAATTCGATACGGTCCTATCTCCCCCGTGTGGACGCCATCGAGATATCGACCGTGGTGTACGTCCCGAAGGAGGAGGCGTTCGAGTTCCTCTTCGACTTCACCAACCACGAGCAGTACTCGCGCTACGTCTCCGACGTGACCAAACACGGTGACGGCGTGGGCTGCCAGTTCGACATCACCCTGCAGTGGTGGAAGCTGGAGTACACGCTCTCGCCGCGGGTGACGGGCATCGACCGACCCGAGCGCATCGACTGGGACGTCCCACGGGACGTGCGGGCCGAGGGCTTCTGGGCGCTGGAGGACGTCCCGCCGGAGTCCGAGCAGGCACAGGCAGACGGCGGCCCGGCGACCAGGGTCCGCCTCCGCATCGAGTTCGACCGGGCGGGCTCACGGCTGGCGGGTCTTCGACTGCCCCCGTTCGTCTCGCTCGACTGGGTCATCGACCGCGTCAAACCCATCGCCATCCGGGAGGCGAAGACGGTGTTCGAGCGCGCCATCGCCGATCTCGAAGGCCAGCGCCGGGACGTACACATCGAGTTGCACACTCGGCCGTCGACCGTCTGAGTACGGGTTCCTCGCATTCGTTTCTGCGCCGCTTTTTCTCCTTTGCCCTGTCGCGTCGCTGGATTCGGTGGAACTGTTGAATCGATACCTGGATTTTAGGCCAACCAAAAAATCGCAAGCGGTTTATTTCTTTAGGCGAGCCTAAAACCCTGGGCGACGATACGACGACCCGTCAGGAACCGACGCGGCGGAAGTATCTCCAGTACGGCGGCGCGCTCCTCGGCAGTGCGCTGCTCGCCGGCTGTGCCGGAAACGCAGGCGAGGGGACCACCGCAGGACCGACTGACACCGCAACTGCCACCGAGACAACCGGCGAGGATTCGACGGAGACCAGCTCCAAGGAGGCCGGCCCGTACTCGGTCTCCATCGACCCCGTCGGTGAGGTCGCGTTCGACAGCATCCCCGAAACCTGGGTGGTGAACAACGGGAGCTGGGCGGACATGGGCGTCGCACTCGGCCTCGAACCGCCGAAGGCCGTCTGGCTGACCAGCCGCTACCACACGCAGTACTACGACGATATTCCGGGGCTCTCTGTCGACGCTAGTGTCGACAGCGAGAGCCCGACCGGGCCGCACATCTCGCCACACGCCGCACTCGATGGTGCGTCGCGCTAACTGGCTCACCCAGCCCTGAAACGGCTTTCGACCCACAGTGAGTCACAGTTCTCGCCGACAGGTTCGTTGAAGCCGTTGGCGGGCTACCAGTCGAGGCTCCCGCCGCTCTGGTACTCGGTGACCTGCGTCTCGAAGAAGTTCTTCTCCTTGTTGAGGTCGACCTGCTCGGACATCCATGGGAACGGGTTGTCGGTGCCGTACTGTTCCGGCAGGTCGAGCTGCCCGAGCCGACGGTCGGCGACGTGCTCGACGTACTCGGCGAACTGGTCGGGGCTCAGTCCCAGAATCTCGTCCGGGCACGCCTCGTAGGCGTAGATCTTCTCGAGGTCGACGGCGTCGGTGACGAGCCCGACAACCTCGTCGCCGAACTCGTCGGTCCAGACACCGGGGTGTTCGGTGCGAATCTCGTCGATGAGGTCGACGCCGAAGCCCAGGTGCAGGGACTCGTCGCGCATGATGTACTCGAACTGCTGGCCGATACCGACCATCTTGTTCTGGCGCTTGAGGCCGAGCATCATCGCGAACCCGGCGTAGAAGAAGATGCCCTCCATGATGACGTAGAAGCCGACGAGGTCGCGGAGGAAGTCCCGGAGGTCGTCGTCGGTGTCGATGGTGAAGTCGTCCTCGGTGATTACCCGCGTCAGGTCGACGACGAACTCGTCCTTCTCCGCGATGGAGGGCACGCGGTCGTACATCCCGTAGAGGTACTCGGGGTCGAACCCGAGTGAGTCACAGCAGTAGATGAACGTGTCCGTGTGGATGGCCTCCTCGTAGGCCTGTCGGAGCAGGTACTGGCGGCACTCCGGGGCGGTCACGTAGTCGTACACCGCGAGCACGATGTTGTTCGCGGTGAGCGACTCGGCCGTCGAGAAGAACCCGAGGTTCCACTCGACGAGCTGGCGCTCGGCGTCGGAGAGGGCGTCCCCGTTCCACTGGGAGATATCGTCCTGCATCGGAATCTCCTGGGGCACCCAGTTGTTGTTCACGCCCGCCTCGTAGTACTCGCGGGCCCAGTCGTAGTCTATCGGCAGTATCTTGTTCGGGTCGTGGTCGGTGTCGTCGTTGAGTATCGGCATGGATGGGGCGGTGAGGTGGATTGTTCGCGGTCGTCACTGGCAGGCGTCACAGGTCGGGTCCTCGACGGTGCAGAGGTCGGTGTCGTCGGCGGGGTGGCCGCCGTCGGACTCGACCGGCTGCGAGGCGTCGCCGTCGCGGTGCTGTGTCTTCCCGTACTCCGCCATGTCGAGCGTGGACTTCTCTATCTGGGAGGCACCGAGTGTCCGGAGGTAGTAGGTCGTCTTCAGCCCGAGCTCCCACGCGGTCTCGTACACGTCGCCGAGCAGGGAACCGTCGGTCGACGGGAAGAAGACGTTGTGCGAGATGGACTGGTCGAGCCACGTCTGGCGGTGTGCGGTCAACCGGAGCTGGTGACGCGGGTCGATCTCGAACGCGCCGCGGTACAGCTCCTGCAGGTCGTCGGGGATGGCGTCTATCTCCTGTATCGACCCGTCGTGGTACTTGATGCGGTCGACTATCTCGTCGTCCCAGAGGTCGCGCTCCCGGAGGTCCGCGACGAGCTGATCGTTGACGACCGTGAAGTCGCCGGACATGTTCGACTTGACGTAGAGGTTCGAGTACAGCGGTTCGATAGAGGGCGTCGTCCCGTTGATGGTCGAGACGGTCGCCGTGGGCGCGATGGCCATAGTGTTCGAGTTGCGCATCCCGTGTTCCTCGACGTGTTCGCGGACGACGTACCAGTCAAGCGTCTCCTCGCGGTCGGTCGGAATCTCCCGGTCGCGCTCGTCCTCGAGCAGGTCGACGGTGTCCTGCGGGAGCAGCCCGCGGTCCCACTTCGACCCCTCGTAGGAGGGGTAGGAATCGCGTTCGGCGGCCAGCTTCGAGGAGTTCAGGATGGCGTGGTAAGAGACGAACTCCTGCCAGCGGTTCGCCTTCTCGACGGCCGCCTCGGACGCCATCGGCACCTCCAGGCGCAGCAGGGCGTCGTGGAACCCCATCGTCCCGAGCCCGATGGGGCGGTGGCGCATGTTCGAACGCTCTGCTTCCTCGGTCGGGTAGAAGCAGAGGTCGACGACGTTGTCGAGCATCCGCATCGCCGTCTCGATGGTGTCGGCGAGGTGCTCGCGGTCCAGCTCGCCGCCAGACACGTGCGTGGCGTAGTTGACGCTCCCGAGGTTGCAGACGGCGTGCTCGTCCTGGCTGGTGTTGAGCGTAATCTCGGTGCAGAGGTTCGAGGAGTGGACCGTGCCGACGTGGTCCTGCGGCGACCGGACGTTGCAGGGGTCCTTGAACGTCAGCCACGGGTGGCCGGTCTCGAACAGCCGCGTGAGCAGCTGCCGCCAGAGGTCGGTGGCGTCGACCCGCTCGTACTGCCTGAGCTCGCTGTCCTCGGCCTGCTGTTCGTACTCTCGGTAGCGTTCTTCGAACGCCTCGCCGGACAACTCGTGGAGGTCGGACACCTCGTCGGGACTGAACAGGGTCCACTTCTCGTCGGCCCGGACCCGCTTCATGAACAGGTCCGGTATCCAGGCCGCCGTGTTCATGTCCGGGGTCCGCCGTCGCTCGTCGCCGGTGTTGCGCTTGAGGTCCATGAACGCGGGGAAGTCGAGGTGCCAGCAGGCGAGGTAGGCACAGGCGGCTCCTCGTCGCTTGCCGGAGCGGTTGATGGCCGCGGTCACGTCGTTGCTGATGCGGAGGAAGGGGACCACGCCGGTCGATTCGACGCCGGTCGACTGGATGAGCGACCCGGCGGCCCGGAGGTTGGTCCAGTCGTTGCCGAGGCCACCGCTCCACTTCGAGAGCTGTGCGTGGTGCTTGTAGGCGTCGAAGATGCCCTCGAGGTCGTCCTCGACCGTGGTCAGGTAACAGGAGGAGAGCTGCGGGTGGGTCGTCCCGCTGTGGAACAGCGTGGGCGAGGAGGGCGTGAACTCCAGCTTCGAGAGCACGTCGTAGAACTCCCTGGCGCGGCGCTGGGGGTCGTCCTCCTCGATGGCAAGCCCCATCGCGACGCGCATCCAGAACGCCTGCGGGAGTTCGAGACGCTCGCCGTGTTGCTCGGTCTTGAGGAAGTAGCGCTGGTACAGCGTCTCCATCGCCATGTACTCGAACTCCTCGTCGCGGTCGAGTTCGAGGTATTCGGCGAGGTCGGCGAGGTCGAACCGTTCCAGAAGGCGCTCGTCGAGCAGCCCGAGGTCGACACCGCGCTCGACGTTCGTGACGAACGTCGCGCGGTACGCCTGGTCGAGGTCGAACCCGGTCAGGTCCTCGCCGATGACCTCGCGGTAGTACTGCTGGCGGAAGACAGCCGCGGCGACCCGCTTGAGTTCGGGGTCGCGCTCGATCCGGGCGGTCAGCGACTGCAGGATCGCCTCGTACACCTCGTCGGTGGTCGCGCCGTCGTAGAGGCTGCGCGCGGTATCGGTGTGGATGTCCTCCCACGCCGTCTCGGGGAGGTCGGTCTCGTGGCCTGTGCGTGCCCGGTCGAGGATGGACCGGACGTCGGTGGTCGGTGCAGTAGATTGCTTGCTCATGGATGCTGTGAAGCGACCGACTCGGTGCGACTCCCGCTCCCGGATGCGGGGGTGACGACGCCCGCCGCGCCGACACGTCTCGTGCCCGTAGGACCGGGGCGTGCCGAGACGCGTGGCTGTCCGGTTCCGTCGCCAGAGATGCCTCTCGTCGGCCAGGCACTCGGGGCAAACCGCACGTCGGGAGGGTGGTCGCCGGCCGCAGTATCCCCTGTGCTACGGAGCCGTGATAAATGCTTCCCAATCAGATTGAAGTAGATAAAGTAGAATTGAATTACTATCCGTGTCTGCCGGTTTCGTCGGCACCGCCGACGCCAGCACTCTCGTCGACGTCGCCAGCGCCACTCCCGCCATCCCCCTCCTCGTCGTCTGCACGGACGGCCGAGCGCTGTTCCGGCACCGGGTCGAGGTCGGGAGCCACGTCGCCGAGGACGAGCATCGCGTAGTACCTGAGGTAGGTCTGGACCGGGACTTGTACCACCGCGGCCACAGCCACCAGACACACCACGAACAGCACCGCGGCGACAGCCATGACGAGGATGCCGAGCGCCTCGACGGCCGAGAACAGCAGGAAGCCGCCGCCGAACAGCGCCCCGAACGGGACCAGCAGGACCAGTGCCGCGACACCGGCCACGATGCCGACGACCACCCCGCCGACCATCGAGAGGATGGCCCCGGCGACGGCGTACGCGAGGTACTGCGTCCAGTTCGCCGGAATCGTCCCCCAGAGCCGCCGCCACCCCCCGATCACGCCGACCTCCTCGACGAGCATGATGGGGACGACGAACACCGTCGTGAACCCGTTGACGAGCCCGACGAGCACGGCGAGGAGGACGAACAGTGGGACCAGCAACAGGACCACCGTCAGGAGGACCAGCGCTCGTGGTGACTCGGACCCGAACCCGGTCAGGAGGAACAGGACGACGAAGACGGCGACCGTCCCGAAGACGAGGAGGCCGAGCACGAAGCGGAAGCCGAACAGCCGCAGGCCGGAACGCCAGTGCTCACGCCAGTAGCGCCGGACCTGGACCGACTCGGTCCGGAGCGATTCGACGAAGACGAACTCCAGTATCGACCCGACGAGCAGGAACGCGAGCGCGAGCAGGGCGATGGCGACGATGATCGCCGCGATGAGCCACACGTCCGGGACGGTGAGCGGGCCGGTGTCGACCGGGACGCCGCCGCCGTTCGAGTCAGCGGGAACGCTGTACTGGAACGAGGAGTAGTTCGCCCCGGGCCCACCGATGAACAGCACGACGAGCGCGAGTTTCAGCCAGCCCGTCTGGCCGAGCGACGACAGGAACGACCGCGTCACCTGGTACGCGTCGCCCAGGTCCTCGATTGCGTGGAGCGCCATGATACTAGGTACGCGGTCTGTGGTGTTGAAGATGTTCTATCGATGAAATTTCGGTTGGATTCAAGTACTGGTGGGGTGGAATATGGTATGCTGGTTCGAGATGGCACCAGACTACTCGTGGACGGTCGGCCCGGAGGACTCGCGAACTGTCCGGCTCGTGAGCTACCTCGGGGCTGGTGTCCTTGGCGGGATGGCGCTGTTCGCGGGCTGGATACTGCTTGTGCTCGTCTCAGATAGCCTCAACAGTCCGCTGTTGCTCGTCGGCGTGCTCGCACTCCTCTCACTGTTCGTGTTCAGGGCTGTGACGCTCTGGCCAGCGCTTCGGCCGATACGGGACGAATGGGGGTTCGTCGACTCGAAGGTGCTCGCGCTCGCGTCTGTGGTCGGTCTCGGAATCGTCCTGGTGAGCTTCCGTCTCGGTGGCGTCGCGGGCTTTCTGCTCGTCAGCGGGAGCATCTTCGTCCCGGTGGTCACGTACAACGTCCTCACGGCCGAGGGGGAACTCAATACCGACTCTCTCCGGCTGACGTACGACGAACACCATGTGGACCTCGCGACACTGGCTGGAGTGACGACCCATCAGCTTGGGGACCTGACGCTGCTCCGGCCGTCATACGCTCCTGGTGCGTCGGACCTCGACACGCCACGGCTGTTCGTCGTCCCACGCGAGCAGTCGGGTCGACTACTCGCCTCGTTCGAGACAGGAATCGCGGCAGACCCGGGTGAGTACGACCTCCCCGACCCGGCCGAAGGCTATGCCCTCGTCGGCCTCGGTGGGCTCATGCTAGCAGTCGTGGCCTTCCTTCTGGTCGTCGGACCGGACAGCGCTGACGGTGCCATCGTATTGACGTACGTCGCACTGTCAATCGGCGGGCTTGGTGCACTGCTGGTGGTCTGGGGCCTCACCCGCCTCCCGAGATAGCCCCGAATCCAGCAGATATTTCCACGCGACCACCCTGCCGTCTGCGTATGGACGCAGCGCTCGGACCGCCGGAGAAGATGGCCGAGCAGGCCGACGAGCTGACGCCGATGATGCGCCAGTACTACGAACTGACCGAGCGCTACGACGACGCGCTCGTGCTCTTCCAGGTCGGCGACTTCTACGAGACCTTCTGTGCCGCCGCCGAGGCGACCTCGCGCATCTGTGAGGTGACCCTGACCAAGCGCGAGGACTCGACCGGGAGATATCCGATGGCGGGCGTACCCATCGCGAACGCCGAGAGCTACATCGAATCGCTGCTGAACGCGGGCTACCGGGTCGCGGTCGCGGACCAGGTGCAGGACCCCGACGAGGCCAGCGGCGTGGTCGACCGGGCTGTCACTCGCATCGTCACGCCCGGAACCCTGACCGAGGCCGAACTGCTCGCGACCGACGACAACAACTTCGTCGCCTGCCTCACGAAGACGGGCGACCCGGACGACCCGACGGGCGAGGGCGGTGAGTACGGGTTCGCCGTGCTCGACGTGTCAACGGGCGACTTCTACGCCACGGCCCCCCCGAACGCCCCCACCGTCGCGGACGAGATCGGCCGGTTCGACCCCGCCGAAGCAATCGTCGGGCCCGACGCCAGCGCCGACGCCTTCCCTGCGGACTGCATGGTGTCGCCCTACGACCGGACCGCCTTCGGGACAGAGAAGGCTCGCGAGAAGGTAACCGAGTACTTCGGCGACCCCGACGCCCTGCTGGCCGGCGACGCCGAGGTCCGCGCCTGCGGTGCCCTGCTCGCCTACGCCGAGTACACCCGCGGCGGCGAGGAGGGCTATCTGGACTACCTGAACCACCTCACGCGGTACGACCCACGGGAGTACGTGGTGCTCGACCCGACCGCCATCGCCAGCCTCGAACTGTTCGAGCGCCGCTCCGTCAGGAGCGTCGAGGGCGCGACCCTCGTCGAGGTGCTCGACGAGACTGCCTGCGCGATGGGCCGCCGCGAACTCACGGACTGGCTCCGTCGCCCCCTCGTCGACCAGGACCGAATCGAGGGCCGGCTCGACGCGGTCGGCGAACTCGCGCACGACCCGGTGACCCGCGAGCGACTGCACGAACTGCTCCGGGACGTATACGACGTGGAGCGGCTCATCACCCGGGTCTCTCGCGGCCGGGCCAACGCCCGGGACCTGCGCTCGCTGAAGGACACGCTCGACGTGGTCCCCGACCTCAAGGAGACGATGGCGGACCTCGAAACCGACCGGCTCGCCACCCTCCGCGACGGGCTGGACGAACTCGAAGACGTTCGCGCCCTCATCGGCCGGGCCATCCGGGAGGAGCCACCCATCGAGGTGACCGAGGGTGGCGTCATCGAGTCGGGCTACGACGAGACGCTGGACGACCTCAGAGAGACCGAACGTTCGGGGAAGAACTGGATCGACTCCCTCGAGGCGAAAGAGCGCGAGCGAACGGGTATCGACTCCCTCAAAGTCGGGAAGAACCAGGTCCACGGCTACTACATCGAGGTGACGAACCCGAACCTCGACCGGGTGCCCGACGACTACAACCGCCGGCAGACGCTGAAGAACTCCGAGCGGTTCTACACGCCCGAGCTCAAGTCTCGTGAGGACGAGATTCTGCGGGCCGAACAGCGGGCCGACGACCTCGAATACGACCTCTTCCGGGAGGTCCGGTCCTCGGTCGCGGCCGAGACCGAGCGCGTACAGGCCCTGGCCGACCGCATCGCCGCCCTCGACGTGCTCGTGTCGTTCGGGACCGTCGCGGCCGAGAACGACTACACGCGCCCCGAGTTCTCCGAGACGGGCATCGACATCGAGGCGGGCCGCCACCCCGTCGTCGAGCAGACACAGGACTCGTTCGTCCCCAACGGCGCACAGTTCGACGACGAGGAGTTCTTCGCGGTCATCACGGGCCCGAACATGAGCGGGAAGTCGACCTACATGCGCCAGGTCGCGACGATCTGTCTGCTCGCGCAAGCCGGCTGTTTCGTCCCAGCCGAGTCCGCGGATCTGCGAATCCTGGACCGCATCTTCACCCGGGTCGGTGCGAGCGACGACATCGCCGGGGGCCAGTCGACGTTCATGGTCGAGATGACCGAACTCGCCGATATCCTCCGCGACGCCACCGAAGATTCGCTCGTGCTGCTCGACGAGGTCGGCCGTGGTACCTCGACCGCCGACGGGCTCGCACTCGCGAAGGCCGTCACCGAGTACGTCCACGACGAACTCGGCGCGACGACCCTCTTCGCCACGCACCACCACGAACTCACCGCGGTCGCCGACGACCTCGCCGGCGTGTTCAACCTCCACTTCGACGCGACCGAGGTCGACGGCGAGGTGCAGTTCAACCACGCCGTGGGTCGTGGCGCGGCGACCGCCTCCTACGGCGTCGAGGTCGCCCAGGCCGCGGGCGTGCCAGACGCGGTGCTGGACAGAGCGCACGAACTGCTGGCGGAAGAGACAGGTGTCGACCCGGCAGCGTCGGTCGACGGTGTTGCGGAGCCGGGCGCTGCTGGTGCTGAAGACGCAGCCACCGCGGATGGCGGGTCGGTCGACCGTTCGTCCGAACTCGCCGGTGTCCGTGCGCGTCTCGCCGGCCTGAACGTCGCGGATACGACGCCGATGGAGGCGCTTCGCATCCTCGACGACCTCAAGCGAGAACTCGACTGAGCCGGTTTCAGAGGTCCTTCGTCATCCCGCACTCGGGGCAGCGGAGCTGTTCGCCGTCCTCGCCCATGATGAACTGCAGCGAGTCGCTCTCGCCGCACTCGCGACAGGCCATCGGCACTCGCACGTCCTCGCTTCCCTTCGGCGCACCGAGCGCGAGCCCGACGACTGTCTCGTCGGATTCATTCGTCCCCTGCTGGTACTCGCCGCGGGCAAACCGGATGGCCTCGTGGGGCCCGACCTCGACGGACTCGTCGGGGGTCTCGAACGTGGCCGTCCCTTCGATGACGTAGAAGACCTCCTCCTGGTCCAGATGGGTGTGCATCCCACCCGAGAAGGACTCTCCCGGTTCCAGCGAGTAGTAGTTGATGGCGAGGTCGCTGGTACCAAGCGGGTCGGAGAGGCCGCGTCGGTCGAGGTCGGAGTCTCCGAGGAACTGGCTCTCGATGTCGTCGATGTCGACGTGTTCCATGCTCGAAACCCACTGGCTCCTGCGTGAAAAGAGCGAGTCTGTCGGCGCTGACTGCCGGTGGATATCGACAGCCAGCAGGGGTTCGGGTGTCTTCGGTCGGCCTGAGTGGTCGTTCACCGGTTCACGAGACGAATCTCGGTCGAAGCCGGAGCGTGGTAAATCTGACCGTGGTGCAGCCCTGACAACCGATTCATCTCCTGTGGAGACATGTTCACCGGACGTTTTTTGTTCCGGCACGGTGTAACCCATGGTATGTCAGCACACACCAGGCGCGGTGCGAGCGCGTTCGACCGGCTCACGACGCATTACGACGTCGACCTCGTCTGCCCGAAGTGTGGCAACGAGGACGCGGAGGGCCACTGGAAGGCTCAGACGGACGGCGGAACCGTGCGCTACACGCACCTCTGTCCGAGCTGCGGCGAGATTCGCCAACGGACCCTTCGGCTCGGCAGTCACCAGTAACTCTCGGTGCCGTCTTCTCTCCGTGCATACCGGGAGCTGCCGCTACGGCGACGGCGGCTCCAGCGCGACGAACTCCAGCCCGTTCTCCGCCAGGAGCCGCCGCGCCCGGTCGGTGATGGAGGGCGCGACCAGGATTCCCCGTATCGTCGCACCCGCGTGCAGGTCCCGGCGGAGTGCCTCGACGTAGCGGTTCAGCTGACTTGCGGCGTCGGGACCGACGCGTTTGCGCTTCAGTTCGAGGACGACGACGTTTCCGTCGGTGTCGCGGCCGTAGATGTCGACCGCACCGGCGGCGGTCTCACGCTCGGTCGCCAGCGGAACGAACCCCGACTCGACGAGGTCCGGTTCGTCGAGAATGCGCTGTCTGAGGTCCTCCTCCGAGCCGGCGAGAGTCAGTTGCTCGTCGTCCATCACGGAGAAGACCGAGACCTGCCGGACGCGCTCGAAGGTGACCAGCAGTTCTTCTGTCGGTGAGTCCCGCGTGCTGAATAGCTCCAGGTTCCCCTCCTCGGAGAGCCGTGCCTCCTGCCGACAGCCCGGCGGCTGCCAGTTCACCGGTTTCTGTCCCTCGTCGGTGTGGACCAGGACGGTCCCATCAGGCTTGCACATGACGTGGCGGTCGCCGAGGCCAAGCTGGCTCGTCGCCCGGCCGTCGTAGCTGACTGTGCAGTGGCCGAACACCGTCACGAGCTGACCGTCGGCGAGGCTGTCGTCGACGACCGACTGGGCTGTCTCGTGGTCCGGCGTGACGACTGTCCTGACGCCGTCTGCCGTTCCCTGTCGCGTCACGCTTCTCCATACCGGCGCGAGCGTATAAAAACGGCCCGCGACAGGGTCAGCCCACGTACACCTCGCGGCCGTCAGCCTCCCACTCGCGGCAGCGCTCGCGGAGATGGGTGTGCACAGCGTCGTCGGTCAGAGCCCCTTGCTCTTGCATCGCTACCATGGTATCGGCGACGCCTCGGAACCAGGCCGTGAGCCGAGCTGCGTCCTCGACAGGGTCGCGATCGCGCCGAAGTGAGACGAGTGCGCCGTCTCCGACGGGGTCGGCGTCCGGCAGGGCCCGCGCGAACCAGAGTGGCTGGAACCCACGGACATCGACCGACCGGGAAACCACGTAACACGCCTCGTACTCCAGGAAGTCGAACTGCCCAGTGAGGTCGTCGAGGTCGGCGACCACGGTCCGGGGATGGGGGTCGACAGGTGTGTCCGGCACGTTCGGTGGATCTGGTTCCTCACCGTCCACGATGGCTTCGTGACACTGTGCTTCCCAGTCGTTATTCCCGCCGAACGGGCTGTTCGGCCGGCAGGTGGTGAGCAACTGCCAGCCGAGTGCGCCCCACTGGGAGTGATGTATCGAGAGTCGACCATCGGCTCGTTGGTACGCCACGAGTGCACGGTGGCCCACGTTCATCGCCTCCGCCGGTTCGAGTCGTTGGTACACATAACGGCGACTCTGGCCTCGCCTTGCCAGATAAACCGTTGGAATGAGTTATTACTGAACCGACTGGACCGACTATTTTCGAGCGACAAAACAGCCAGAACTAGTGTATAGTAAAAAACATAACAATAAAGGAAACTTTATATTCTAATGAGTGCTTATTCCAGCAAGGACTACGGGGTCGCCCCCGAAGCAGCGAAACCCGCCGAGATTCTCAGCGCGTAGTCGTCGCTCTGGTACCCTGTATCCGGGGAGTATACAGATGAAACTCAAACAGCTATTCACGGAAGAGCGTGCAGTCTCGCCGGTCATCGGCGTCATCCTCATGGTCGCCATCACGGTCATCCTCGCGGCCGTCATCGGCGCGTTCGTGCTGAACATCGGTGGGAACCAGGAGAAGGTGCCGCAGGCGAGCTTCTCGTTCGATAACACCGGTGGTGTTCTGGTAATCACCCACGAGGGTGGTGAGAGCATCTCGGAAGCAGACCTGTCGGTGACGGTGGCCGGCGTTGACCAGACCCTGACGTTCGGCACCACTGACGGCACGTGGAAGGCTGGAGAAACCGCGACCGTCTCGGGTACCACTACGACCGGTCAGAAGGCGAACCTCATCTGGAGTGCATCCAGCGGCTCGTCCAGCAACGTCATTGGAACCTACACGGCACCCTGAAGGCCGCGTTGTAAATCCGTTGTCGTTCAACTCACTTCGAACTAGCTTTATTGTTATCTTGCAGACACACGAAGGCGTTTCTGGCCTCCAGTCCCGGTCGTTTTCGGCTTTTGCACAACCCTTCGTGTGTAAACTGCCACAACGAAGAACCGGCTAGACCGCCTCTCTTTAGACGATGGACGAGCAGCCACCGGACCGGACCGAACACGTCGACGTTGTAATCGTCGGTGCGGGCCCCGGTGGCGGTACCCTCGCGAATCTGCTCGCCAGGAGCGGCGTCGAGGTCGCCTTGCTCGAACGCGCAGGCACCTTCGAGCGCGAGTTCCGCGGCTTTGCCTTCCAGCCCTCGGCGGTGCGCATCCTGGCCGAGTTGGACCTGCTCGACGCGGTGCGAGACCTCGAACACGAGGAACTGTCTAGCATCGCCCTCGAAGCATTCGGAAGGCGCTACGACCTGCTCGATTTCGACGGGCTCCCGGGCCCCTACGACTACGGCATCCTGATGGAGCAACCGGACCTGCTCGAACTCCTCTTCGACCGGGCTCGCGAGCACGGCGCGGACTGTCGGCTGGCAACCACGGTCACCGATCTGCTGGTCGAGGACGACGAGGTCGTCGGGGTCGTCGCGCACGACCGTGACGCCGACGAGACCGTCGCATATCGGTCACGTGTGGTCGTCGGCGCAGATGGTCGGTATTCGACCGTCCGGGAGGCAGCAGGTATCGACGCGGGGCTGTTCGACTCAGAGCTCGACGTCCTGTGGTTCAAGGTCGACGCCGACGTGCCCCTCGACGCGCTGGGGCATGTCACGCCGCACGGAATCCTGCTCAGTATCCGGCTCGGAACCTCGCTCCAGCTCGGGTACGTCCTCGAGCGCGGTGCATACCCTGAGCTGAAAGACGCGGGTATCGACACGTTCCGCGACCGGCTGACGGCGATGGAGCCGCGACTCGGGGACGCGCTCGCTCGCGATTTGAGGCGCTTCGACGACTGCTCCCTGCTGCACATCGGGCCGGGACTCGCCCCGGTCTGGGTCCAGGACGGTCTGGCCCTTCTCGGCGATGCGGCCCACGTCGCGTCGCCGGTCGGCGGGCAGGGGAACGCGCTGGCGATGCAGGACGCGGCCGTGCTCCATGGGGTGCTCGTCCGGGCTCTCAGGGACCGTCTCGGACGAGAGCCACTCCCCGCGTGGGTCCTCCAGCCTTACGCTGACCGCCGCAGACCGGCAGTCGAGACGGTACTCCGGTTCCAACACCGTGCCGAGCACGTGCTGACCTGGCTGGTTCGGAACCGCGAGCGGATTCCGCTCTCCCTCCAGCGGGCTGGGGCGCGCGTGTTGCTTTCAGTCGCGTCGGCCAAGCCGATTACTGGCTCACTTCGCGAGACGCTCGCGCTCGGGCCGGACCGGGTTGCGGTGGAGCCCTGGCTGTTCGAGTAACTGAATCCGCGAGCGAACTGTCGAACGTTCTCAGTGGTGTCGCTGTACTCGAGCGACTTCGACCGAGTCGGAAGACCCGATGGTCGCTGCCGAATCAGCGACACCGGTGCGGGTGAACACGAGGTCGGGACCGTCGACACGAACCTTGATCGCGTCGGTATCGTGGATTTCCCCCGACTCCACGTCGACGAAGCCCCTGGCTGACTCCGGTTCCTCGCCGAGAATCGAGTCCCGTTCGTACAGCCGGTCCCGTCCGTCGACCCGTTCGTGTCGGAGGTACTCGTCGTGCCAGCGAACCGGTTGTGCCGCGGTCCGCGAGCCGGTCGTTCCGGCGTGGACCACGGGCAGCCCGACCTCCTCGCGCACGTCGTGCGAGAGCCATTCCCCGCCGGTCGCGACCGAGAGGACCGCGACGTAGGGGCGCTCTGCCGGGGAGACGACGATGACGTCGATGACTTCGCCCGAGAGGTCGTCGCCGGGGTCGCTGGTGAACAGTTCGAGGTATGCGGACCGCCCGGCGCGCATCTCGCCGAGCATCGAAGGTCGCGGGACACCCGCAGGGTCCGCGAACACGTGACAGGTCGCGATGGGCCGGTCCGCGTCGTCGGTCAGTACCTCTGCACCTGAGGCAGCGTGTCGGTCCCCGCCTGCAGCCTCCACCGCGTCCTGCCACAGGCCCTCTGCGGGGGCGAACGCCCACCTGGCCTCGGTCGCGTAGTCGAGCGTCACGGCCTCGTGGACGGTCAGGTCGCCCGTCGAATCGAACGCCCAGCCGTCGGGTTCCCGGCGAAGTCCGCCGTGAAGCCGGTAGCCAGGGCGAAGGCGGTCCACCCGTCGCTGGAACTCGGGTGGGTAGTCTGTCGCACGAATGAGGAACGTGCCGCCGAGTTGTGCGTCCAGCGCAGCGAGCGGGTCGGCTTCGTCGCGAACCGCGCGCCAGTCCGGGCCGCCTGCGAGGTCGCGAACGAGCAGGCCGTCCGCTCGGCGGGCGAGAACCCGGAGGTCCTCGGGGGTCCCGTCCGTCGGCGAATCGCTCGCGTCGGCGGCCATCACTTCGATATCGGGGCAGGAGGAGGAAACGTCTTGCGGCGATTCGACCGGGCACGAGTCGCTCTCCCTGGAATCTGCCGCCGAAGCACCGTTCCGCGAGGCTGTGAGTTCTGCCGCCGTGGGCCTGTGGGAAACGTAGAAGTCGGATGGAAAATCAGTGCGCAGAGCCGGCGAGGTGCCACGACAGTCGCTGTCGTGTGATGGTGCTCCAACCAGGAAGACCAGTCAAATTATCGTCCTGAATGGAGGAAAATCCTGCTGGTAATGCAGGGAGTCAGAAGACTGGCTGTTCCTCCTATCCGTGCCCTTCGCCCAGACCGAAGAAGGTTAATCCCGCCGGAACAGACGCTCGAACAGGCACACGGCCGTCGAGCACCACCACGGTTTCATCGACGGGGGCAACACGCCAGTGGCGTCGCCTCCTGTGACACGGACTGCGGAAAACGTATCCGCTATCTCGGAGCGACACCCACCGCACGACGGCTCACCACAAGCCCCATCACAACTACCGAAATGCAACCGACCGACTCTACATCAGTGAGAGAACGCCTCTTGCATCGCTGGAGGGCCATCGACCGCGGCTGGAAAGCTATCACTGTCGGAATCGTCGTCACCCTCCTTGTCGAGGTCGGGGTGACGGTCCCCTGGTGACCAGCGGTGACAGAACGCAGTGAGGCTGCCCCGGCCGATTCTCCCACTCTCGTGGCGAGCCTGTGGTCGTACCTCCCCGGCGTCGCTGCACTCGTCTGTATCGGCCTCGTCGCCCGGCTGCTGAGCCAGGTCGTCCCGTACGTCAACGCCCTCATCGCGGCGGTCGCAATCGGAATACTGCTCGGGAACCTCGTCGGTGTCCCCGACCGACTCTCACCCGGCACCGAGACGCACAAGCTCTGGCTCGAGGCAGGTATCGTCCTGATGGGTGCACGCATCTCTCTCGAGACGCTTCTCGCGGCCGGGGCGGAACTGGCGCTCGTGGTCGCATTCGGGGTCCTCGGGACCATCTTGCTCGTCGAACTGCTCGCGATGTCCCTCTTCGACATCCCCCAGAAACTCGGCTCGTTACTGGCCGCCGGTGCAGGAATCTGTGGCGTCTCGGCGGTCGTCGGCGTCGCTGGCAGCATCCGCGCGAACGAAGAGCAGATCGCTTACGCGGCCGGCACCATCCTCCTGTTCGACGTTGTCACCCTGTTCGTCTACCCGGCGGTCGGCGAGTGGCTCGGTCTCGCGGACCGCGTCTTCGGTGTCTGGGCAGGTCTGACGATGTTCAGCACAGGACCCGTCACGGCCGCCGGCTTCGCCGTCTCAGAGACCGCCGGGCAGTGGGCCACCGTCACGAAACTCACACGGAACTTGCTCCTCGGCGGCCTCGTCGCCGTCTACTCGATCCGGTACGCAGGTCGGGGTGAAGCCGGCGAGTCGACTGTCTCCGTAGCCACGCTCTGGTCGTCCTTCCCGAAGTTCGTCATCGGCTTCTTCGCCGTCATGGTGCTCACCTCGACTGCGCTCGTCTCGTCCGCCGATACGACTCAGCTGACCAACGCCTACCGCTGGTTGTTCCTGTTCGCGTTCGCCGGGTTGGGCCTCAGCGTCGACGTGGCGGACCTCCGTGAGACGGGAGTCCGACCCGTCGCGCTGGTGCTCACCACGCTGGTGCTCGTCAGCGTCGCCTCGCTGTTCGTGATACAGGCAGTGCTGGGTGGGTAAGGGCCAGAACGGGTGGCCGACACCTGCTACACGACGTGGGTGCCGGCCGTTTTGCCCTCGACGACCACGGCCGCGCCGTCGGTCGAGACCTCGGGGTCCTGTAAGCGCTCGAACCGGTCGGCGGACAGGTTCACTGGGACGGGGTCGGCAGCCGACTGCGAGTCGAACAAGTTCTACGTCGTTCGTGACGACACGGTCGTCCGGGTCGTCGTGCAGCTGCGAGCGTCGTGACGCCTGGTTCAGATATCGTCCCGATACTCTCGTCTCGGTTTCGACGCTGCGGTTTTCTTCGGATTTTGGTTTACGAACTGTGGGCGATACCGCCTCCTCGTATAAACCCCACTCCACGTGGTGGTTTCAGGACTAACTCAGAAATCCGCAAATAGTGTGTCAATGTCTACCGAAACAGGCAGCACGTACACGGTCGACACGGAACCGTCGGCACGGAGCATCGAGGACGTGGACTTACAGGAGTTCGCGATGCGCCCGGTCGTGAAGTTCGTCGTGGCGTTCCTCATCGGCGGGGTGTTCTTCCTCCTGCCGGTGCCGTACCAGGGCGAGATAACGGTCCCGTTCGATATCGCAGTGAGTACAATCACCGAGACGTTCCCAGACGCGGTCGGCGTCTACTCGCTGGCCATCATCGTCGCCGGGGGACTCCTGACGACGCTCGCGATGGTGAGTGACGGCGAGTTCCAGGGCTACGACCTCTCGGCCTTCGAGACCTCGGGCGTGTTCTGGCTGCTCAGACTCGCCGGGCTCGTGCTTGCACCTATCATGTTCCTGAAGCTCGGTCCCGACTGGCTGCACACGCCCGGGACCGGCGGGCTCATGTGGGGGACGCTGGTGTACAGCGTCGGCATCATCATCCCCATCGGGGCCATCTTCATCACCATCTTCGTCGAGCTTGGTGGCCTCGAGTTCGTCGGCACCCTCGCCCGGCCAGTGATGAAGCCGCTGTTCAAGGTGCCCGGGCGCGCCGCGCTGGACAGCCTCGCGTCGTGGGTCGGCTCCTACAGCGTCGGCCTCTACGTCACCCGGAACGTCTTCGAGCAGGGCGGCTACCACAAGCGCGACGTGTTCACCATCGCGACCTGCTTCTCGACGGTCTCGGTCGGCTTCGTCGGGGTCGTCGCGGCGACCCTGGAGATGCTCCCGCTGTTCCCGCTCATCTTCGCGGCGTACTTCGTCTGTGTCACCATCACCGCCATCATCCTCGTGCGGATTCCGCCCATCTCGACGACGCCGCCGGAGTACATCGCAGAGCCGGACCCCGAACTCGCGTTCTCGGGCTCCCCCGGCGACTACGTCAAGCTCGCCATCAGCGAAGCGGTCGGCAAGGCGGAGGAGGGCGAGTCGTTCGCGCAGGCCGCAAAGCGTGGGTTCGTCGACGGCCTGCAGCTGACGAGCCTCATCCTGGGGACCATCCTCGCGGTTGGACTGGCCGCGACGCTGCTGTCGGCGAACACGCCGGTGTTCGACATCCTCGGCAAGCCCCTGACGCCGGTCGTCGCCGCCCTGGGCATCCCGAACGCCGAGACCGTTGCGCCCGCGACCATCGTCGGCATCACCGAGATGTACGTGCCGGTCCTGCTGGTGACGGGCGTGGCGGTGAAGGCGAAGTTCTTCGTCGCCGTGCTGGCCGTCTCCCAGCTCATCTTCTTCTCCAGCGTCGGCCCGATGATCATGGACATGTTCAGCGACGTGCCCATCCGGTTCCGCGACCTGCTGGCGCTGTTCGTCCTCCGGACGGTCATCCTGTTCCCGCTCATCGCGGGCATCACGCACCTCGTCGCGGCCCTGGGGCTGTTGTAGCGGCCTGCTACAGGTACTCGACGAGCGAATCGGCGATCTTCTTCTCGGCCCGTCGCAGGTGGTCCTCGACGGTCCGGCGCTTCACCCCGATGACCGCCGCGATCTCTTCCGTGGTCGTCTTCCGCGGCAGTTCGTAGTAGCCGCGCTCGTGGGCCGTCAGGAACGCCTCGCGCTGGCGGGGCGAGAGGTCCGGCAACACCGCATCCACGGTGAGGAGGGGGGCGTCTGGCGTCACAGACCGAATCTCGCGTTTCGACTCCACCGTGACGGTGAACTCCTCGGTGAGGTCGCGGTACACCGCCGACAGCGATTCCGCGTCGAGCGCGAGCGCCCGGACGTGCTTCGCCCCGTCGACGTACTTCAGCGGCGGGACGAGGAGACAGCCGTGGCTGGCGAGGTAGGTCTCGACGTTGTTCTCCATGTGCGCCGTCAGGCAGTCCGCGGTGATGAGCACCTGTTCGTTCCCCTGGGAGAGGCGCTCCCTGACGCCCACGGTCTCCTCGACCTCGTCGAGCACGCGGTCACCGCCCGTGCCACTGACGTGCAACAGGTCGCAGTGGTCGTTACACCACACCTCGATGGTGGTGTCGGTCCCGTCGGTTGCGGTCTCGTACGCCCCGCCACCGACGATGCGGAACACTGCTTCGTACATAGCCACCCGTTCACACGCCCTATATAAAACCATGGCCACATGGAGGGGGTATTCTATCCAACTGGCGGCCCATTGTGAAACTATGGCGCAACAACCCGAGTCAGGGCGGAAACACGACGTCGGCGAGCCCTCCGAGCAGTGGCGGGAGTACCAGGGGTCTCCGACAGGCACGGACATCGAGTGCAAGGGGTGGCGACAGGAGGCGGCCCTGCGGATGCTCAACAACAACCTCGACCCCGAGGTCGGCGAGAAACCCGAGGAACTCGTCGTCTACGGCGGGACCGGCCGGGCGGCCCGCAGCTGGGACGCCTACGATGCCATCCTCGACGAGCTGCGGAACCTGGAGGACGACGAGACGCTGCTCGTCCAGTCCGGCAAACCGGTGGGTGTCTTCCAGACCCACGAGCGCGCACCCAGAGTCCTCATCGCGAACTCGAATCTAGTGGGTAAATGGGACGACTGGGAGCACTTCCACGAGCTCGAGTCGAAGGGCCTCATCATGTACGGCCAGATGACCGCCGGCTCGTGGGCCTACATCGGCACCCAGGGCATCATCCAGGGAACCTACGAGACGCTGGCCGAACTCGCCCGCGAGCACTACCCCGGCAACGACGGCCTCCGGGGGAAGATCACGGTTACCGGCGGCCTCGGCGGCATGGGCGGCGCACAGCCCCTCGCCGTGACGATGAACCACGGGGTCTGCATCGCCGCGGAGGTCGACGAGCACCGCATCGACCGCCGCATTGAGACGGGCTACTGTATGGAGAAGACGGCCGACCTGGACGAGGCCATCGAGAAGGCCCAGGAAGCCGCCGAGAAGGATGAACCGTACTCCATCGGCCTGCACATGAACGCGGCGGACATGTTCGAGGGGATGGAAGAACGCGGCTTCGTCCCGGACGTGGTCACCGACCAGACCTCTGCACACGACGAACTGGAGGGCTACTACCCGTCCGGCTACACCGTCGAGGAGGCCGACGACCTGCGCGAGCGCGACCCCGAGAAGTACGTCGAGGAGAGCATCGACACGATGGAGCGTCACGTCGACGGTATCCTCGCGATGCAGGACGCGGGCGCAATCGCGTTCGAGTACGGGAACAACATCCGCGGACAGGTCAAGGAGTACAAGGGCCGCGACGATGCGTTCGACTTCCCCGGCTTCGTGCCCGCCTACATCCGGCCGCTGTTCTGCCGCGGCAAGGGGCCGTTCCGCTGGGCCGCGCTCTCGGGTGACCCCGCGGACATCCACCGGACCGACGAGGAGATACTGGAACTGTTCCCCGAGAAGGAGCACCTGCACCGCTGGATCGACCTCGCCCAGGAGCAGGTCCACTTCCAGGGGCTCCCGAGCCGCGTCTGCTGGCTGGGCTACTCGACCGACGACGACGGCCTGACCGAGCGCGCGAAGTTCGCCTTGCGAATCAACGAACTCGTCGCCGAGGGCGAGATTTCGGCACCTGTCGTGGTCACCCGCGACCATCTCGACGCCGGCTCGGTGGCCTCTCCGAACCGCGAGACCGAGGCGATGCAGGACGGCTCCGACGCGGTCGCCGACTGGCCCATCCTGAACGCCCTGCTCAACACCGCCTCCGGCGCGGACATCGTCTCGGTCCACGACGGCGGTGGCGTCGGCATCGGGAACTCGCTGCACACCAACAACCACGTCGTCCTCGACGGCTCCGACCTCGCCGCCGAGAAGGCCAAGCGTGTCTACACCACCGACCCCGGGATGGGCGTCATCCGCCACGCCGACGCGGGCTACGAGGAGGCGCTCGACGAAGCGAAGGTTTCGAACGTCCGGGTGCCGATGCGGGATAACGAATGACGACCTTCACAGAGCCACCCGTCTGGCAGGGCACCTCCAGCGACCCGAACGACGTACAGTTCGGCGACGTGGTCGCACAGGCCACCCTCGACACCGCGGGCGAGTACGACGCGGTCATCGTCGGCGAACCGTACGACGGTGCGGTCATCGGCCGGAAGGGCGCGGCTGACGGACCGGACGCCATCCGGGAGTCCCTGGCAGGCGTCAAAACCCATCACTTCGACGCCGGGCCGGTCTCCAGAATCGCGGACATGGGCGACGTGGCAATCCCGAGCGGCGACGTGGCGATGGTCCAGGACATCGTCGCGGACACCACCAGGGCGGTCCACGAGACCGACGCCCTGCCCATCTTCATCGGAGGGGACAACTCGCTGACGGTCCCGAACGTCAGCCCACTCCTCGATTCTGGCTCGGTAGGCGTCCTGAACTTCGACGCCCATCTCGACTGCCGCGAGGTTCCCGACGATGGCCCGACCAGTGGCACGCCGTACCGCCAGCTGTTCGAGAAGGGACTCGAATCCTACGCCTGCGTCGGCGCGCGCCACTTCGAGACGTCGACCCAATACGACGACTTCGTCCGCGAGCACGAGGCCGAGATTCGGGTCGCCGAGGAGGTCGGCGACGACGCGGTCGACGCCGTCGACAAGGCCATCAACTCGCTGGGAGACGTCGACCACGTCTACGTCTCGGTCGATGTGGACGTGCTCGACGCGGCGTTCGCCCCCGGCGCGAGTGCGCCCACCCCCGGCGGCATCACGACTCGAGAACTCTACCGGATGCTCCGGCTCGCTGCGAGTGACGACCGAGTCGCCGGCTTCGAGGTCGTCGAGACCGCGCCGTCGCTCGACCGTGGCGGGATGACGGTCGACGCGGCCGCCAGGGCCGTCGCGCACTTCCTCGCGGGGTGGTCGGCATGACCGACCTCGTCGTCTACGACATCGAGGAACTGGCCGTCGGCCCCGGTACCGACGAACCGATGGAGTTCATCCACAACGCGGCCATCGCGGTCGAGGATGGCGAGGTCGTGGCCGTCGGCGACACCGACGAGGTGACGGGTGACCACCCACCGTCGGCCGCGGACGAGAGCTACGACGCGGCCGGGCAGGCAGTCCTGCCGAGCTTCGTCGACCCGCACACCCACGCGCTGTTCGCGGGGGACCGCTCCGACGAGTTCGAGGCCAAACTGCGCGGGAAGACCTACCAGGAGATTCTGGCCGAGGGCGGCGGTATCCTCCGGTCGGTCGAGGCCGTCAGGAAGGCCGACGAGGACACCCTGCTCGCGAACCTCATGTCCCATCTCGACGTGATGCTCGAACACGGCACCACCACGGTCGAGGTGAAGTCCGGCTACGGCCTCGACACCGAGACCGAACTCCGGATGCTCCGGGTCATCGGTCGCGCCGACGAACAGCACCCGGTCGACGTGATTCCGACGTTCATGGGAGCCCACGCCGTCCCCCAGGGGATGGACACCGACGAGTACGTCGACGAGGTCTGCGAGGAACAGATTCCCGCGGTCGCCGAGCAGGGCATCGCGACCTTCTGTGACGTGTTCTGCGAGGAGGGCGTGTTCTCGGTCGAGCAGTCCCGGCGGGTCCTCAAGGTCGGTCGGGACCACGGCCTGACGCCGAAGGTCCACGCCGAGGAGCTCGCCCACATCGGCGGGACGAAACTCGCCGCCGAGATCGGCGCGACCAGCGCCGACCACCTGCTCTACTCGACCGAGGAGGACGTGGACGCGCTGGTCGACGCGAGCGTCGTCCCCGTCCTCTTGCCGGGGACCGCCTTCGGTCTCGGCGAGGAGTACGCCGATGCCCGGATGATGCTCGACCGGGACGCCCCGGTGGCCATCGCGACCGACTTCAACCCGAACTGTCACAGCCACAGCATGGGCTTCGCCCAGTCGCTCGCCTGCGTCGGCATGCGGATGACGCCCGCCGAGGCGCTTCAGGCGAGTACGACGAACGCGGCCGCCGCCCTCGACCTGCCCGCCAGACATGGGACGCTCCGGCAGGGCGCGCCCGCCGACATCGCGATTCTCGACGCGCCGTCGTTCCGGCACGTCTCCTACCAGTACGGGACGAACGTGGTCGAGACCGTGTTCAAGGCCGGCGAGCGGGTCCACGGCTGACCCGGTCCCGGCGCTGGCACCGGAACAGGGACGTCCCGAGTTCGCCAGCGATCACGAGGAGGACCTCTGGGACCGGGTCAGCGTTTCGAGCATGGCTGACCCCGCAGACGAGAGCTACCTCCCGGTCGACGGGGGGCCACTCGGTGACATCGCCTACGTGGCCCTCGCGATGGTCGTTGTCCAGTTGCTCCTGAGCGTCTCCAGCTGGCCGTCGCTGGCGGTCGTGGGACGTGACCTCTGGAAGGTCGTCTGGGTCTCGTTCGCCTTCGTCGCCGCGCCGACCGGGGCCTTCCTCTTTGCACTCGGCGTGGTCTTCCGACGCGAGTCTTCGCTAGCGACCGCCATCGGCGCTGGCGGACTGCTCACTGTCGTCGTGGGTCTGCTCGCCGTCTCGTGGCTCGTAGTCGAACCCGGTGAGACACAGGTGGTGCTGGCCAACGCCGTCGGCCAACTGCGGTGGGTGGTTCGGTTCGTCGCCGCGGTGCTACTGTTCGGGCCCGTCTTCGCGTTTCGCGCCGAAACGGGGCAGACGGGCCGTACCAAACAGTCCCGTCACACGGTGGATTCCTGGTGACCGGCGGGGTCAGTACGTGATGACCTCGTAGCCGTCGTCGACCAGTTCCTTGACGCTCGGATGGCCGTCGAACTCGTCCACGCGCTCGACAGCTGCGTCCTCGACGGCGTCGTCCTGCTCGAAGGCACCCGCACAGTAGTCACACACCTGCACGTGCTCCTCGAGCGAGTTGAACAGGGCGTGTGCGTCGTGGTCTTCGTCAGACAGCTCGGCGATCCACTGGGTCCCGGCACCGTCGAAGATGAGTTCGACCTCGTCGCCCGCGTCGGCGAACTCCTTGGCTGCCTGCATCCCGTTGACGACACGACCGAGGTCGGCGTGCGATTCTGTACCAGCGAGCACGATGATGGCTGCTTTGGACATCGTGGCTCTCCCTCGGTACGCCGCCTCCTTCAAGACTGAGCAGTCGTGCGTTTCCGACGCGAACCCGGTGTGAACAACCGTGATGGTTGGCGGTGGGCTCTTGGGTGTCCGACACCTCCTCCCGAGCAGGATGAACGAGGACGACACCGCGGCGCGGCTGCGGGAACTCTACGAGCAGCTCCGGGCGACCGAGGAACTCCCGGTCGAGCGGACCGCGAACCGCTGGATCGGTGAGGCAGAGGCGGTCGCCGGAGACCTCGCAGACTCCGACCTGCCCTCCGAGGTGGTCCGCGAGCGTGTCGGCCACGTCGAACACCTGCTGTCACAGGTGGACGGGACTGGCAGCGAGGCCGCTGACGAGCACGTCAGGGAGGCGAAAGACATCGTTGCGGCGGTTCTCACCGACTGACTATCTGCTTCCTGCTCGATCACTCCCGCGTGTTGACCCCCTCGGAGAGCCGTTCGTGTGGCCGTCGGAGCGCCCCGCTCTCGACCTCGTAGACGTAGCCGTGGACCTCGACGTCGTCGGGGATGAACGGGTGGTTCCGGAGCATGGCGACCTGTTCCTCACAGGCCACGTCGATGTCGTCGGTCATGCGAACCCAGTCGGCCAGAGAGGCGTCGCCGATGTTCAACTCGGGGATCGCCGGGTCCAGTGAGACACCGTCGAGGTCACCGCCACAGGCGTGTTCGAGCCCCTCGACGACTGCGTCGTCTGACGCACTCATCATTCCGCAGTCGGTGTGTTTGACCACGATTATCTCCTCGGTGTCGAAGAAGTTCGTCGTCAACGCGGCGCTGCGAATCACGTCGTCGGTCACCTTCCCGCCGGCGTTCCGGAAGACGTGGGCCTCACCAAGCTGGATACCGAGCACGTCTTCGAGGGGGATGCGCTCGTCCATGCAGGCGACGACCATAAGCTGCCGGTCGTTGGGGATACCCTTCTGTCGTCGTCGGGCCCAGTCGTCGCGGTCGTCGATGCGCTGGTCGACCCACTCGTGTACGAGTCCGGGCGTCGGTGGTGTCGTCTCGTCCGTCATCGTACACGTCTTCGCAACGAGGGCAGGCACCTCTTTGCCATGCAGTGTCATGGGTGCTGGCGAGGTCGGTCGGTGGCGACGCTGACTGCTGCCGGGACCGAAACGCTCACTGCGGCCGCCGAGACAGGTAGCGCCATGCCGGACGACACCGCCCCCGACTGGTCGTTCAAAGAACGCGACGTCGTCATCCTGCAGGAACTGGCCGCGGACCCGCAGCTCTCCTCGCGCGAACTCGCCCGACTTCTCTCCGAGGAGCACGACATCGACGTCTCCCACGTCACGGTGAGCGAGACCATCCGGAAGATGCGCGAGGAGGGGGTGTTCCGCGAGGCCATCGTCCCAAACGAGGAGTACTTCCTGTTCGCACTGTTCGAGTTCAAGTTCAACCCGGAGCACTTCGCCGACGAGTGGCACGACGCGATGGTCGCCATCCGCGACGACCCACACACCCTGTTCTACTTCCTGTCGGACGGGGAGTACCAGTGGAAGTCCGTGATGATGTTCCGCGGCCGTGAACAGCAGTCGCGGTGGATACACGACTTCTACAAGGAACACGGCAAGGTCGTCTCGAACCTGCGGAACTCGGTCGTCCACAACGTGTTGAAGTTCAGAACCGACCCCGAGATATTCCGCGGGCTGGCGGACGAAGCGTGACCGCCGGGACGCCGTGGAACGACCGAACGGGAGTCCCGTTCAGTCGCTCGCCCCGTGTATCCACTCCTCTTCGAGGTAGGAATCCAGGCAGTGGTCGCAGAGGACGATGTTGATGCTTCGGTCGTCGTCGCAGACGAGGCCTCGCTCGTGCCCTTCACTCCGGTTGCAGTTGCTACATTCGTCCTGGACCGCGCGCGCCGGGTCGGTTCTTCTTTCGAAACTGGACATTGGTCATAGCGTCGACAGCCAGACAGGGATGCCGGCTCCCCGACGGGGAACGGAGAGCTGGTCCGCTGGAGGCTATCGACTCCTTACTTGTGGAATGGTGCCACGCAGCATAGGTTGTCCCTTTGGATACGAAGCAGCACCCGGTACGGGGCAGGATTGACCGGATGCTTACAGCGGTTCGTCGCCCTCGATGATGCGCTCGGCGCGGGCCGCGAGCGCGGGTACCCGGTCCTCCATCAGGGGGTACATCGGGTCGTCGCTGTTGCCCTCCAGGTAGCGCCGGAAGAACATCTCACCGAGGCCGGCGAGCTTGTAGACGGCCAGCGCCCGGTAGAACCGGTCGTGTTCGAACTCGAAGCCCGTCTGGGTCTCGTAGCGCTCGACCAGCTCCTCGCGGGTCGGGTAGTCCTCGTGTTCCATGAACGTGGCCGTCAGCTCCGGGACCGCCGGTTCGGGGTCCTTCGCGTCACGCCAGTACGAGAGCATCCAGCCGAAGTCCGCGAGCGGGTCGCCGAGCGTGCTCATCTCCCAGTCGAAGACCGCGACCAGTTCCGGCGGCGTGTCGGGGCCGAACATGACGTTGTCGAGCTTGTAGTCGCCGTGGACCAGCGTTTCCAAGTGGTCCGCGGGGACGTGGTCCTGTAGCCACTCACCGACCCGCCGGAGCGTCGGGACGGACCGCTCCTCGGCCGTGACCTCGAACGCCCATTCGAGTTGCTTCTGCCAGCGGTCGACCTGCCGCTGGGTGTACCCGGCCGGCCGGCCGAACTCGTCCAGCCCTGTTGCCGCGAGGTCGACCGAGTGGATGCTCGCAAGGGTGTCGACGAGTTCCTCGCCGATGGTCTGGCGGTGCGCGGGCGCGGCGAACACGTCGGGTTCGGCCGACCGGAGCACGTGGCCCTCGACCCGGTCCATGACGTAGAAATCCGCGCCGAGCACGTCGTGGTCGTCGCAGGCGAGGACGGTCGTCGGGACCGGCACGTCGGTGTCCTGTAGCGCCGCCATGACGCGGTACTCCCGGAGTACGTCGTGGGCCGTCTCCGCGGTCTCGCCCGGCGGCGGCCGCCGGATGACGAGGTCGCGGTCGCCCCAGGTGACGAACAGCGTCTCGTTCGAGTGCCCCTCCTGGTGGTGTTCGACCTCGAACGCGGTGGCCTCCCCGAGTTCTCGTGTCAGGTACGCCTCCAGGGCGGGTTCGTCGACGAGTCGCTCGAAGTAGGACTCGTCTCCATGCGAATCGCTCACGTATGTCCCTCCATTCGTACTAACGATTGTAACGCTCGACCTGATATAGATTTACACTGTTCGAGTGTGTTGCCGGTGCTATGGAGTACACCGATTCCGAGACGGCCCGAGACCTCGCGGCGCGGGCCCGGGCGTTCGTCGAAGAGTACGTCATCCCCGCCGAGCGCGAGCAGTTGGGCGGTCCGCCGGTGGACGAGGCGACCATCGCGGACCTCCGCGAGAAGGCCCGCGAGCACGACGTGTACGCGCCACAGATGCCAGAGGAGTACGGCGGCCTCGGGCTGGACTTCCGCGACGTGCTCCCGCTGTTCGAGGAGGCCGGCCGGAGCCTGCTCGGGCCGAGCGCGATGCGGGTCGCGGCACCCGACGAGGGGAACATGCACACGCTCGAACTCGTCGGGACCGAGGCACAGAAGGAGGAGTGGCTTCGCCCCCTCGTAGCCGGCGAGATTCGGTCGGCGTTCTCGATGACCGAGCCTCACGACGGCGGCGGCTCGGACCCGAAGATGATTCGGACGACGGCCGAGAGAGATGGCGACGAGTGGGTCATCAACGGGCACAAGTGGTGGACGACACAGGGGTCGGAGGCGGACGTACTCATCGTGATGGCGCGGACCGACCTCGACGCCCACCCCTACGAGGGAACCTCTCTGTTCCTCGTACCGGTCGACACCGAGGGCGTGAACATCGTCCGGGACATCCCCCACGTCGGCGGGAACGTCACCGGTGGCAGCCACGCCGAGATACTGTACGAGGACGTCCGTATCCCCGAGGAGAACCTGCTTGGAACCGAGAACGCGGGCTTCAAACACGCCCAGCAGCGCCTCGGCCCCGCCCGCCTCACCCACTGCATGCGCTTCTCCGGGATGGCACAGCGCGCCATCGACGTGACGACCGCGTACACCAGCGAGCGCGAGGCGTTCGGCTCGCCCCTCGCGGAGAAGCAGGCGCTGCGGTACGACATCGCCGACGCCGAGATACAGCTCCACGCCGCCCGCACCATGATTCGCGACGCGGCCGACCGCATCTCCGCCGGCGACGAGGCCCGCATCCCGGTCGCGATGGCGAAGGTGTTCACCGCGAACACGGTCCAGGACATCATCGACCAGTGCGTCCAGTTCTGCGGCGGCAACGGCATCGGGAAGGACCTGCCACTCGCGGACTTCTACGAGGACGTCCGCGCCTTCCGCATCATCGACGGGGCCGACGAGGTCCACAAGCGCGTCATCGCGCGCGAGGCGTTCTCGGACGTGGACGAGTCCGAACTCGACGTGCTGACGCGCTTTGGCGAACCGAACGGGCTTGAGTAATCAGGCCGACGCCCCGACGCCGGCAGCGGGTTATTTGACCGATTCCGACGAAGACTGGACCATGGCGCGACCGTTCGGTGACGACGCTGGTCGGAGGGTGCCATCATGAGCCACGCCGGCGACCGCTCGCCAACCGCCAGCCTCACGCTGCTCGACGCGACGATGGTCGGCATCGGCGCGATGATCGGCGCGGGCATCTTCGTCCTGACCGGCCTGGCCGCCAGAGGAGCCGGCCCGGCCGCCATCGTCGTGTTCGCGCTCAACGGCGGGGTCACGACGTTCACCGCGCTCTCCTATGCCGAACTCGCCGCGGCCATCCCCCGGAACGGCGGGGGCTACGCCTACGTCCGTGAGGTGTTCTCCGCACCCGTCTCGTTCGTCATGGGCTGGACGCGCTGGTTCACCTACATGATAGCCGGCGCGCTGTACGCGCTCGGGTTCTCCTCGAACTTCGTCGAGTTCTTCCACATCTACGGCATCACGCTCCCGGGGCCGCCGGTCGCGTACGCGCTGGCGGCGGTCGTCGCCTTCGTGACGCTCAATGCGGTCTCGACCGAGGCGAGCGGGAGCGCGGAGACGCTCATCACGCTGGTGAAGATCGTCATCCTGCTCATCTTCGTCGCGTTCGGCCTCTCGTTCGTCGACCTGGGGAACTTCGAACCGTTGTTCCCCAACGGCCCCATCTCGGTGCTGCCCGCGATGGGCCTGACGTTCATCGCGTTCCAGGGGTACGACCTCATCGCGACGGTCACCGAGGAGGTCGAGAACCCCCAGAAGAACATCCCGCGGGCCATCCTGCTGTCGGTCGTCGTCACCATCGTCGTCTACCTGCTGGTCGTTTTCGTCGCCATCGGTACGCTCGGGGCGGAGGGCCTCGCCGGAGCCGGTGAGACCGCCATCGCGCAGGCCGCAGAGGGCTTCATGCCCGCACTCCCGCTCATCGGGACCGGGGCGGCCATCATCGCCTTCGGGGCGGTGTTCTCGACCATCAGCGCGCTGAACGCGGTCGTCATCGGCTCCAGCCGCGTCGCCTTCGCGATGGGCCGCGAGAGCCAGCTCCCGAAGCGACTCGGGCGGCTCCACGTCAAGTACGGGACGCCGTTCGTGGCAATCGTGGCCAGCGCGGCCGTGATGTTGCTCGCCGTCGTCGTGGTCCCCATCCGCATCGTCGGCAACCTCGCGAGCCTGTTCTCGCTGCTCGGGTTCGTCATCGTCAACCTGAGCGTCATCCGGCTGCGCCGCCAGCAGCCCGACCTTCGCCGCCCGTTCGAGATTCCGTACTACCCGATTCCGCCCATCCTCGGCATCGTGCTGAACCTGCTGCTCGGGCTGTTCATCGACTGGGTCACGTGGGTCCTCGCACTCGCGTGGCTCGGTATCGGCGTCGGCGTCTACCTCGTGCTGTCGCGCCGGGGCACCGTCGGCGGACTCGATGAGGTCGGCGAGGACATCACGGAACCCGAGCCCGAGATCGCCGAACCGGAACAGGACATCACCCTCCCGCCAGCGGACGAAACCCAGGACTGACCCATGTCACAGAGTATCCAAGAAGACCTTCGCGTCATCATCGCCGGCGGTGGAACCGTCGGCCTCCGAACCGCCGAACTGCTCGCCGACCGCGGCCACAGCGTCGTCATCGTCGAACCGGATTCGAAGCGAGCCGACCGTCTCAGCGACGAGTACATCGGCACCGTCATCGAGGGCGACGCGGCCCGACCCTCGATCCTCAGACAGGCCCAGCCCGACCGCTCGGACGTGGTCGCCGCACTCACCGACGACGAGGCCACGAACTTCGCCATCTGCATGGCCGCCCAGCGTATGGCCGACATCCGCGCCGTGATGCGCATCTCCGAGGGCGAGGACGACCTCTACGGCGAGTACGTCGACGGCGTCGTCTTCCCCGAGTCGCTCGGGGCTCGCGCCGCGGTCAACGAGATCATCGTCGAGGGTGTCCGGACCCTGGAAGACATCGGCGGGAACGTCGAGGTGGTGGAAGTGGAGATCGCCGCCGACGCGCCCGCGGCCGGGAAGACGCTGGAGGAGGTCCGGCTGCCGCGTGGGAGCCTCATCGTCGTGGATGCCGATGGCAATCAGCTGGGTGGTCCCGAGACGGTGCTGGAGGCTGGGAACCGGTACGTGGTCGCGGTGGAGTCGGACGTGATGGACGAAGTGATGAACCTGTTGCGGGGCTAGCGTCCCACCTCGGCCAGCGGCGGTTCACGGAGAACCTATAAAACCTCGCCGTTGGTATCCACCGTTGGAGACATTCAACGTTCTATGAACCCGACACGACGCTCCATCCTCGGTGCGGTTGCTGGCACTGGCCTGGCAGGCTGTCTCCGCCTCGGGCGGTCCCCGGAGGAGTCAATCGGGAGTATCGCCTGCGGGGAGGAGACGCACCAGCCGACCACCAGCGAGCGTCTCACGGGAACCGGGACGGACTGGCCCGCACCGCAGCACGATATCGCCAACACCGGCTTCAACCCGGCGGCCTCGACTACCGAGACGAGGTGTGGGCAGACCAGATGGATTCGTGAACTCGCCGACGAACAGGACGGCGTGGTCGGTGCACCCACGCTCCGCGACGAGACGGTCTTCGTGTCCCGCCGAGATTCGGTCGTAGCAGTCGATGCCCGGTCCGGGACCGAGTCGTGGTCGGTGCCGGTCCCCCACGAGATATGGACGACACCGGTCGTCGGGACCGACCGGGTCTTCGTCGGGACCAGAAACGGAGTCGTCGCGATCTCGATAGCCGACCGTCAGGTCGACTGGCAAGCGCCGCTCCGCCAGAGCGCCTTCGACGACATCGATGGACGAGGTTGGGTGTCTGGTGCGCCGGCGGTCGGTGACGAGTACGTCTTCGCCGGGACGAAAGCTGGCCAGTTCGCCGCCCTCGATGCCGTCACCGGCGAGGTCGTCTGGTCTACCACGACCGAGCTGCTCCCAGATGGGAGCGCCCCGCCCGAGAACGCGAACCTCCCGGTGTTCGACGGGCCGGCAGCGGTCGCCGACGGGACCGTCGTCATCGGAAACTGGAACGGCCAGTTGTACGCCTTCGACGCCAGGTCTGGTGAGAAGTTGTGGACACGAACGGGCGAGACAGACTACGAGCCTGCACCGACGGTCGTGGGCGAGACGGTCCTCGCGACGACGGAGACGACGATGGCCGCGGTGCGCCTCACCGATGGCACTGTCGAGTGGACCTACAGCGGCGACCCGGGTTCGGTCACGCTGTCGGCCACCGTCGTCGACGGCACAGCGCACGTCGCAGCCGGCGACTCGTACTCCTCGCTGTCGGTCATCTCGCTCGACCTGACCGACCGGTCGGTCGCCTGGCGGACCGACGGTCGACCACAGACGAGTGCGGGTACTGACGGTGCCACGCTGTACCTCGGTCTCTACGGTAACCTGGTTGCGTTAGACCGGAAAACCGGTGAGGTTGCGTGGGAGATGCGTACGGAATCGGTCCTCAGTGGCCCACCCATCGTCACGGCGGGAGCGGTGATCGCGCTTGACGAACGCGGTTTCCTGTACGGTGTCGATACGAGTGGTGGGTAAATTTTCGGTTTCACACCACGGTAATGTGCTGTGGGGTCCCATCGATGAATCTCTGTGAGAGAAATGGCGTATCTACCTCGAGAGGTTATTCTCGGGTGCGACAGTACTGCTCCAGCGCGATGTGATGGCCGACGTGATGAATCAGTTGCGGGGGAGGAAGACGGCGCCAGAAGATAGAGTGGTTACTGTTCTCGGTGCTACCACTGATGCGAACCGATATCGAGTACGGAGCCGCAGTGTCCGCATTCTGTGACCCGAAGCGGGTCGGAGAGGGCCGAGGTTTCCACCACGTCGCCGACGTCGAGGAATTTCCCGCACCGCGTACACGCCGGTTGTGATGTTAGCCCGGATGGCATGATTAGTCAGGGTACTTCATGTCACGTACAAGCATAACACTAGGTACTACTACTGGTTGCTAGCACTGTCTTTCGTTCCGACCGGTGTCCTGTCTCTCCGATCTGAACTTCGAGTGCAACTTCGATACCTGGCCACCGCTTCAAGCCGGATTCCCGTCGTCGCGGGATGGCTCCTCCAGACGTCAGTCCCGACCCCGTCCACGATTCCGCGTCACGTCCGCCAACCGCCCGGACACGTCCTCGTGGAAGTGCTCGTACCGGGTTCGCCAGTCCCAGTTGCCCTCGGCGGTCCCGGGCGTGTTGAACCGCGCCCAGTCATCTAGTCCGAGCACATCCTGCATGGGGGCGATGGCGATGACCGAGTCGGACTTCCACACCGCGTCGATGAGTGCCCACTGGACGTCCTCGCGGCCACTCTCCAGGTAGTGTTCCATGCAGCCGCGGTCCTCCTCGGCGAGCGAATCGTACAGCCCGAGGGCGGTCCCGGTGTCGTGGGTCGTGGTGTACCCGACCGTGTTCTCGGGGTAGGTGTGGGGCAGGAACTCGTGGTCCTCCTCGCACCAGTTCGCGTAGTACGAGACCTTCATCCCGGGGAAGTCGAAGCGCTCCAGCAGGGCCGTCAGCTCGGGGTCGGGGAAGCCGAGGTCCTCGGCGACGAACGGGAGGTCGCCCAGTTCTGCCTCGACCGTCTCGAAGAGGTCGTGGCCGGGGGCGTCCTCCCAGTGCCCATCGGCGGGGCCGCCGTCGACCGGGATGGCGTAGTAGCTGTCGAAGCCCTTGACGTGGTCGATGCGGACGATGTCGACGAGTTCGAGCAGTCCGGAGAGGCGATCGACCCACCACTCGTAGTCGTCTTCGGCGAGCGTCTCCCAGTCGTACAGCGGATTGCCCCACTTCTGGCCGTCGTCGCCGCTCGGGGGCACGCCCGCGACCGCGACGGGGCGATTCTGCTCGTCCAGCTGGAAGGAGTCCGGGTTGGCCCACACGTCGGCGCTGTCGAGGGCGACGTAGATGGGGAGGTCGCCGAGCAGGTCGACGCCGCGGTCGTTGGCGTACGATTTGAGCTCGTGCCACTGGTCGTAGAACCAGTACTGCACGAGGGCGTGGTACCGAATCTCGTCGGCGTGCTCCTCGCGCGCGTCGGCCAGGGCGTCCTCGTCGCGCATCCGGTACTCCTCGGGCCACTCGGTCCACAGGCTCCCGTCGAAGCGCTCCTTGAGAGCGACGAACAGCGTGTAGTCGTCGAGCCAGTGCTGGTCCTCGCGGAAGTCGGCGAGCGCCTCCCGGTCGGCCTCATCGGCGCGCGATTCGAAGTTCTCGAACGCCGTTCGGAGGAGCGGGAGCTTGTACTCGCGAACCGCATCGTAGTCGACCTGGTCCTGCCCGAGGTCGGGAACCGAGTCGAGGTCGCTTTCGTCGAGCCAGCCCGCTTCGAGCAGTCGGTCGAGGTCGATGAGCAGGGGGTTCCCCGCGAACGCGGAGGGTGACTGGTACGGCGAGTTCCCGTGCGCGCCCGAGACGGGGCCGAGAGGACAGATCTGCCACAGCGACTGCTCGGCGTCTGCCAGGAAGTCCACGAAGGCCTCCGCCGGCTCGCCAAGCGTACCGATGCCGCCCTCGCCGGGGAGGGCGCTCACGTGGAGGAAGACACCACTCTGCCGGTCGAAGCGTTGGGTCATTGTTAGAAGTATTATTTCATCAACGAGTAAAAGGTTTGGCTACTACGCCGCTCCCCGGTACTTGCCCACGATGGTGAACAGGAAGAACCCCTGATTTCAGGCCAAGGTGCGGCTCTGTCGCTATCAGACTCGACGACACACGCGCAAGAAGAGCACTGGTTCGGGGGAGTGCTTCGAAAGCGGCTAGTCGGATTCGAAGCCCCGCGCTTCGTCGTTGAGTCCCCACGCGTGGGATTCCCCGGCATCGCTCTTGTCGAACGAGGGAAGCACGTCCCCGATGTCGATGGAGTCGCTCCCGAGCACGGCGAACCCGGCGAAGATGACGACGAACCCGAGGACGGCGCTGCTGGAGATGCTCTCGGAGAGCAGCGCCCAGCCACCGAGCGTCGCGACGATGGGGGTGGCGTAGAATACCAGGTTCGCGCGAATTGCGCCGACCTCGTCGATGAGGCTGAAGTAGGCGATGTAGGCGATGGCACCCGCGAACACGCCGAGGTAGACCAGGGTGAGCACGGCGGCGGGCGCTATCGTGACCGACGCGACCTGCTCGCCCGTGGCCCAGCTGAGGCCGTGCGTCAAGACCGCGGCGAACGGGAGTCCCCACGCGGTGCGAACCGTGCTGGAGAGGCTGCCGTCGCCCCAGCGGATAAGGACGGTCCCGAGCGCCCCGATTGCCGCACCAGCGAACAGGATGAGCTTCCCGATACCGATGCTTTCGACGTTCGTGGGGTCGAACCCGACGACGAGCGCGACACCGACGAGTCCGAGCAGAAGGCCGACGACCATGCGGGGAGACACGCGCTCGTCGGCGAGCAGGACTGCGGCGAACACCGGCGTGAGGACCGGATTGAGGCTCGCGATGATGGCCCCGACAGCGGTCGTGGTGTACTGCTGGCCGACGAACAGCAGCGCGTTCGCCGCACCGATGGCGAACACCCCGGTCGCGATGATACCGACGAGGTCACCCCTGGTGGTGGGGAGGAGTTCGCGCCGGCTCCGGGTCGCGACGACGTAGCCCACCAGGATGACGGCCGCGATGTCGAACCGCAGCGCGACGAACAGCAGCGGCGGGAAGTACGAGAGGCCCGCCTTCGCGGCGACGAAGGTGCCACCGAAGAGCAGCGCTGCAGCGAGGAAGTACTGCAGCGTCTTCCGGTCGACGACCATCAGGGGCTGCCCTCCTCGCCGGGGAACCGCGTGACACCCGCGGTGACAGGGAGCCGCACCGATACAGCAGACCGCTCGAAAGAGAGGACCGTATTCATCTTGTCCGATGCTAGTGGACACAGTGGCTTCAGTTCGTTTCTAAATCCTTACACGAGGTGCAATCCCGGCGCGGCGCACGCGTGTTTCACATCATGAAATCCTTTCACAGTGCGAAAGTGGTTTCAACCAGACGGCCGGAGGGTCGGTATGGAATCCGCACTCGAGGAGATCGAGTTCCTCGCACTCTCGGCCAACCGGGTGACGGTGCTCGAGTGCCTCTCCGAGCGCCCGCAGTCACGGACCGACCTCGCGGACGCGACGGGTGCCTCGCAAGCCACGCTCGGGCGCATTCTCGAGGACTTCGAGGACCGGTCGTGGATTCGCCGCGACGGTGGGACGTACAGCGCGACTCCGACGGGGGAACTCGTCTCGAACGGCTTTACGAACCTTCTGACCATCGTCGAGACCGAACAGTCGCTCCGCGAGCTAGTCCCGTATCTGCCCGCCGAGGCAATCGACTTCGACCTCAAACACCTCGCCGACGCGACCATCATCCAGCCGAGCCAGACGCGCCCGAGTGCGCCGCTCCAGCGGACCCTGGACCTCACGATGGGTGCGAGCGAAATCAAGAGCTTCTCGCACGCCTTCAACAACCAGAGCCTCGCGACCGTCGAACAACAGGTCTCTGCCGGGGAACTCACCTTCTACGGCGTCTTCTCGCAGTCGGCCATCGACGCGCTCACCGCGGAGTCGGAGCTGTGTCGGCTGCTGAAATCGCTCGTCGATGCGGAGAACGCCCACATCAACGTCTACGACGGTGAGATTCCACTGGCGGTGACGGTCCCTGACGGCGTCGTCCACCTGCTGTTGCGTGACGACCGGGGCATCCTGCAGGGCTCTATCGACACGGAGAACGAAGCGGTTCGCTCCTGGGCGATAGGGCGATTCGAGGAGTACTGGGAGGTATCACGGCCGCTGGACAGAACGGACCTTTCGGGCTGATTTTCACGGCGTCAGCACGCCGAGCACCTGCACGACGCCGAAGAGAGTCGCGACGGCGACGACGGTGGTCGCGAGGACCGTCGCTGACGCGAGGTCGCCGTCGCCACCGAGTTCGCTCGAATAGATGTACGTCGAGACCGCCGTCGGCATCGCGAGCATGAGGACGCCAGCCCGGAGTGTGGTGGGCGATGCCGCGAGCGCGATGAACACCAGAACTGCGATGAGTGGCATGACGAGCAGTTTCACCGCGGCAACGGCACCGACCGTCGGCGGGTCGACCAGCCCGTCCTCTGTGGTGAGCGACGCCCCGACCGCCGGTAGTGCGATGGGGAGCGCGAGGCTCCCGAGCACACCAAGCGAGTTTTGGGCCAGTTCGGGGAGGTCGACCCCGATGGCACCGCCGAGGAGTCCGAGTCCGAGCGCGATGAGCACCGGGTTGCGACCGACGCTCTTCAGTTCCTCGACGACGTCGGCTTCCGAACTGGTGATTCGCGTCAACAGGAGCACCGTGAGTGTGACCTGCACCAGCGAGCCGATACCGAGGATGACGCTCGCCTTCCCGGCAGTGACGCCGCCGAAAGTCGCCGCGACGAACGGCACGCCGAGGAAGCCCAGGTTGCAGTGGTACGACTGGATGACTGCGACGCCCCGGCGCGCCGGGTTCGAGTGCTCGCGATGGACGAACCAGCCGATGCCGGCCACCGCCACGAGGACGACGGTGACGCCCACGAAGAGCCGCCAGACGAGCACCTCCGACAGCGACCGGTTCACCGTCGAGGAGAAGACGAGTGCGGGGAGCGCGACGTAGAAGGCGACCGAGGTGAGTTGGTCGCGACGCTCTGGGGTGAGGATACCGACCTGACGTAACCCGGCCCCGACCGCTAGCAGGGCGAGCATGTAGGCGAGCTGCGTCGCGACGCTCATACGTTGGCTGGCCGGAGGACAGTGATTGGCGTTGCGGTCTCGGTTCTTCCTGCCGTCTAGACCAGTAACCCGTGCCGTAAGACGGTCGAGTCCGGTATCATCGGTCCACCGAACGTGAATAAACGAATCCTGTAAATACCGCCGTCAGAACGTCAGGACCTCGTATCCGTCGTGGACGAGGGAGCTGATACTCCGGTGGCCGTCGTACTCGTCGACCGTGCGGACGCAGGCGGTCTCGACCTCGTCGGCGACACCGAAGGCGTTCGCACAGAAGTTACACGCCGATGCGTGCTCTTTCACGGTCGTGTAGAGGCCGTGGAAGTCGTGGGTTTCGTTCTCCAGTTCGGGAATCCAGCGCGTGCCTGCCCCGTCGAAGACCAGTTCGAGTTCGTCGCCCGCATCCGCGAACTCCTTGGACGTCTCCAGCCCGTTGACGAGCCGGCCGAGATCGCTTCCCGTTTCGATACCCGCAAGGATGACGACTGCTGCTTTCACCATTGCAACCTGAGAGAGGCCAGCACTGGCGATAACGGCGCGCCGGCAGGGTGTGCCAGGCGTCTCACTGCGACAACGTGATTGCCTTCGGTTCACCACTCAGCGGGTAGAGTTGAAGTCGGCAGAGACAGACCGGCTGTCGGGCGGGTCTCAGTCGTCGCCGTGGACCGTCCTGGTCTCGGTCTGCAGGGGGCGCGTGAGCATCATGGTGCCCACGTCGGCGATGACGACGCCACTTCGCGTCGGTGACTCGTCTGGGAATTCGCGGTGACCAGACACTGTTCGCTCGCAGACACATTCAAGTACGAGTGGTAAGTCGATTCCAGTGGTAGACCATGGCCGAGCCGAACGAGAGCGACACGTCGGGGGCCGAGGCGTTGGCCTCGCTGTTCGTTGAACTCGGGACCCGATACGAGACGGCACACCTCGCCGGAGAGGCCATCGAATCACTGCCGGAGAGGACGGATGCTCGCCACGACGCGGTCTCGATCTGGTGTTCTATCGTCGAGACGGAGTCGGCCTCCCGGCAGACCAGCGACGGGATGCCCGAGGACCCGGAGGAGGGAGATGACCGGCGGACCGGGGCGATGCGCGCACTGGCGACGCTGGCCCGGGAACACCCGGCCTCTGCACCTCTCGACGTCTTCCTCGCCCGGATAGACGATACTGACCCGCTCGTTCGCCTGTACGCGAGTTACGGCATCGTAGCACTCTCCAGTCAGGACCCGGAACGTGTTCGGCCCCACATCGACCGACTCGTCGCCACTGCCGACCCCGACCCGAACGCCATCGGTGCAGGCGTGTGGGGTACCCCGAAGCGGTCGACACCGGCCTGGCACGTCGACCGACTCGCGTCGGCGAAGCTGTTCCGTGCCGCATTTCAGGCGGTCCTCGCGGCCGAGTCGACCGACGAGGAGCGCTGGGCGGTGATGACTACTGTCGGGAGCAGACTCGCGGGGAACGTGTACGATGTCTGTGACGTGTTGGTCGAGGTGCTGCCGGGCCAGCTGGACATCTGGCCGGCGTATCTCGGCCTTCTGGAGCGGTACAGGCACCGACAGGACCCGAGTACCGTCGACGACAGCTGTGCGAAGGCCATCTGCTACCGACTGGAGTGGGCCTGCGAGGACCGGCGCGACGGCGACCTCGACTGGTCGGTTGCGGCCGAGACCGTTGCTGGTGACTCGCCGCTGGGTGCACTCGCAGGGGCACTCGGTACCATCTCTGACCCCGACTGCGTGTCGATTCTCGGCCGTGGCATCGGCGACCTCCTCCGAGCGTTCGCCGTCGACCGCTACGACGGAGAGTGCCAGTGGTTCTCTGCGCCACGGACGCTCCTCCAGGACCGGCTGCTGGGCCGGGATCCGATCGATACGAGCGATATCCGTGGGGCGCTCGAGGCCATCGTCGACGCGAGTCTGGATGCTGTCCCGGACGATGTGACGGCCCCCGCCCCGTTCTACGACCGGGGTGTCACCAACCTCCTCGCCGAGGTCGCCGCCGTCGACCCGGCGGTCGTCCGCCCCAAGGTGGACCGGATTCACACCGTCCTCAAGGCGACCCACGTCGGCGAGAGCGACGAACACGACGCTGTTCTGGAGAACTGCTGTCGCACGCTGACCCAGCTTGGGGCTGCATCACCCGAGGTCGTCGCGCCGGCCGCCTCAACCGTTCAGGAGACGGTCCGCGCCGTGGTCGATGCGTCGCGCTTCGACCTGCTCGACAGCGTCCTCGGTGCGCTGGTGGTCACAGCCACGCAGCACCCGGTGCTGCTAGACCCGTTCGTCCCATCGTTCCGCGAGTGGTGTCGGGACCCGCCCGGGGACGACGATCCGTTCGACCTCCACGTGAGTCGCAGCTCGATTCGGTACTACGCCGTCTGGGGCCTCCGGTTCGACACGACTGCAGAGACGCATCGTGTGCTCGAACGCGTGGCGGCTGACACCGACGCAGCAGCGCGAGTACGGGACGCAGCACGAGCCGTCCTCGAACGCGGGGGCTGCTAGAGGGCGTCGTCTACCGGGACACGTCCAGCCCCCGAAGCAGCGCTAGCCAGCAATACGAGACAATAATCCCTGTGACTGGCCGAACGTGGGACTGGGCGTTCGAGTGCTCGGTACGAGGACACCCCATCCGAACGCATTGGATGACTGGGAACGAACATGTTGCCGATGCAGGAGATACCAGGCGGCAACTGTGGATGCGGGGAGGATAACAGGGAACGTGCCACACACTGCAGCTCCTGTGGAACCAGAAAGCAGTGGGTATTCTACGGGCCACACAGTGAGGTCTTCGAGTGCCCTGACTGTCGGTCGAAGTAGGTGGGGACTCGGACCGACTGTCCCCGGTCAGTCGTCGCCGTGGACCGTCCGCTCCTCTGCTTGCAGGCTGCGCTGGAGCATGACGGTGCCCACGTCTGCCAGACTCTCACCCGGGCTCGCGGCGATGACCTCGACGTCGCCCTGGTGCGGGGCGCACTCGAGTTCGACGCTGTAGGACGCGTCTTCGACCGTCACGAGGGTTCGGTCCGCGGCGGTCTGGACCAGCACGTACTCGGCGTTCGTCTTCCCGGTCACCTGGACGGTTCGCTCACCCTCGTCGACGCTCACGTCCTCGACCGAGAGCGCGGGCGGGACGCGCGCGGCGTTGGAGTCGAGGTAGCGGTCGGCGATGAACTCGGGCGTCTCGATGGGTTCGCCCGCGTCGATGCTGTCCGCGAGGCGGATGTACTGGGCCATACTCCAGGCCAGCGGCGTGGCAGCGCCGGTGCCCTCGCCGAACTCCCAGCCGTACTCGGTCTCGTACTCGCGGTCCCAGACCTGCTCGGGAATCATCCGGCCGGAGTTCGCGAAGCCGGCCATGGTCTCCAGCAGGTTCTGCGGGGCGAGGTCGCCCGACTTGGTGCCCTTGCGGAGCTCGTACTCGGCGCGCTCGCCGGTGAAGATGGGCCAGAGGCGGCCCTGGCCGAGGCGGTCGAGGCCCCACGGCGCGCCCTCGTCGGGTTCGCGCTCGCCGACCTCGCCGTAGCCGTCGCCGTTGTAGCGGTACCAGGCGGGGCCGTGCGGGGTGTCGACGCGGATGGTCTCGTCGACGACCTCGACGGAGTTCTCGACGACCGGGTCGTCCCACGGCAGGATGCCCAGACGGACGAGGTCGAGGAAGCCGGCGTCGATGATGGCGCGTTCGTCCAGCGTCGGCCCGTGGTTGGCGAGTTCGCGGCGGGTGCCGCTGTCGGGCTCGCCGTTGCGGGTGACGCGGACGTAGTATGGCGTGTTGTCGATGCGGTTCGTGCCGGTCGTGGTGGCACACCAGCGTTCGACGCCGCGGCGGTAGGCGTCGGCGTGGGCGAGGAAGTTGATGGCGTCGGCGGTCTCGCCTTCCTGGCTTGCGAGCCAGGCGGCACACGCGAGGCCGGAGATCTCCGCCGCGATGGTGCTCGGCGAGAAGCCGGCCTCCTCCTCCCAGCGCTCCTGGCCGCTGTCGGGGCCGGAGCGGACGAGGTACTCTGCGGAGGCGGCGACGTGCTCGTAGTCGTAGTCGGCCTCCTCGAAGGTGATGTCGTGGCGCTCCCAGAGCTGGTAGGCCATCACGGACGGGAAGGCGACGTTGTCGAGCTGTTCGCCGCCCCAGCGGGTGCGCCCGTCGAGGTAGGTGTTCTGGGGCAGGAACCCGTTCTCGCGCTGCTGGTAGTTGTAGATGTACGCCAGCGAGTCGGCGGCCTCCTCGACCTTGCCGACGGTCTCCAGCGCGGTGAACACCTGATAGAGGTCGCGGGCCCACGAGAAGTTGTAGCCGAAGTCGGTCGGCTCGTCGTTGGGGACGGCGTCGCCCCACGGGACGGACGGGCTGGCGATGCCAGCGCCGCGGAACGTCTTGTCCTCGACCGCCTTGAGGACCATGACGGCGGCACGGTACTGGTTCGCGAGTTTCGAGGAGCCCTGCACCGAGTCCGGCAGCTCCACGTCCTCGATGAACGCCTGCCAGGACGTGACGTAGCCCTCGCGCACGGAGACGAACCCGCCCTCCAGCGCGTCGCCGGCGGCGGTCAGGGCCGCATCCGCGTCGCCCTCGGTGGCGAAGCCGAGTGCGAGCGTGTCGGCGACCGAACTCACGCCCGACCCGAGTCGCCCGAGTAGGATGACGTTGCCCTGGGCCGAGTCGTCGGCACGGTCGATGGCCGACGCGTCGCCGCGGAAGAGGTCCGCGACGTGGGCGGCGTCAGGGGTGCCGACGGCCGCCTGGTCGAACGACCGGCTCGATGCGAGGCCGATGGCGATGTCGTACTCCTCGCCGTCGGGGTCGACGATGGCGTTGTCGAGGTACTCCGGCGTGTCGTCGACTGCGGTGACCGCGTACTCGTCGTCGTCGCCGACCACGGACGCGCTGTCGTGTGCGCCACTGTTGGAACAGGAACTGTCGGCGACCGCGTACACGTCGTACTGGTTGTCGTCGCGGGCGGAGAACGACACGTCGCCGACGATGGCGTCGCCTTCGGGGTCGGTGACGTACTCGACGGTCAGTTCCCACTCGTGGGCGTCGTCGTTCTCGGTGATGGTCTGGCGGTAGACGAGCGCGTCGGTCCCGACCATCTCCGTCCGTCGAGTGAGGGTCTCGGCGTCGTCGTCCGTCCGGTGCTCGTTGTGGGTCCGGGCCGCGTACCCGCCTTCGGAGTCGACGACGAGGAAGTCGAGCGTCTTGACGTTCATCAGGTCGACGCGCGGGAATCGCGGCTCGGTCAGCGCGCCCTCCGTGAGGGTGAACCAGACGTGGGACTTCGGGTCGTCGTGGTCCGGGACGGTGCCGACCCCGTACTTCTCACCGGACGTCCAGGTGGGCTGTTCGTCCGGCCCCGACGGGGCGGCAGCCGTCTCCGGGCCGAGCGCGCCGAGCTGGTCGAGTTCGACGATGCCGGCGAGCCGGAGGCCGTGGGCCCACGCCAGCGGCGAGGCGCTGTCCTGGGTCCCGTCGGCGAAGGACTGCTCGGCGAGGTAGCCGTGCTCGCTGACCAGTGCGCCGCCGGGCAGCAGCGGTTCGAGGAGACCCTTCGCGCGGTCGACGAGTTCACCGACCGCGCCGCGTTCGGGGTCGGGGTCGTACTCGTCGAGCAGGGCGGCGAGTTCCGCGGTGCCGACGACGCCCCAGGCGGTCGCGACCGACCACACCTTGGGTTCGCCGTCCGAGTCACTGCGCCAGGTGTCGCGCTCGTACCGGGCGAGCCCGCGGCCGTCGCCGACGGGCTGTTCCAGGGCGTCGAGCGTCGACTCGACGTGCGAGAGGAGTCGCGTCACCTGCCCGGTGGAGAACTCGGGGTCGCTGCCGTGGTCGAGCTTCGCGTAGGCCCGGTAGGCCGAGGCGATGGCGAGCGTCGCCACGTCGAAGCGGTCGTGGACCGGCTCGCCGTCCCCGGAGAGGCGGCGGGCGAACACGCCTTCGTCCTCGTGCCAGAACTCGTCGAGCCGGTCGACCAGTTCGAGTGCGCCCTCCCGGGCACGTGCGGCGAGGTCGTCCGCGACCGGCGCGAGGGCGACCGTCGCGTAGGCGTCGAGCGCGGTCGCGACGCCGTGAACGAACCGCCCCGTCTCGTTCTCCCAGACGCTCTGGTACCGGCCGAGTTCCTCGCCGCGGAACGTCTCGTCGAGGCCGTCGAGGCCGCTGGCGATGGCTTCCTCGACCATGCCGTGGTCGGCGGCACTCGGTTCGTCCGCCCGCAGGTAGCGCGCGAGGAACGTGACTGCTCGTGCGGCCTGGTCCGGCTGGTAGGCCGCCGCGTCGGATTCGAGGTTTCCGTTCGCCCAGCCGGGGGCGAGCGCGCCGTCTTTCGGCCAGACGCGCTGTGGCCACGTCCCGTCCGGAAGCTGGCTCTGACAGAGGAACCGGACCGCCGCGTCGTGGTCCGGGCTGGCGTCGCCGAGGTCGAACGTGGTGTCGATGCCGAGCAGGGCGTCGCCGACGACCGCGTGGTCGCGGAACCAGGTATACCCGTACCCACCGGACGATTCGGCGAACGGGTCGTACTCGGGTGCCTTCATCAGTGCGCCACTCGGCGACCGCAGGAGGCCGAGCGTCCGAAGGTCCGCGCCGACGGCGTCCCGGTAGGGCATTCCCGACAGGCCGTCACGGCGGGATTCGGCGACCGCCCGCAACGACTTGTCGGTCGGGTGGTGGTCCGCGACAGCCCGGAGGTGTGCCAGGGCGTCCTCGCGGTCGGTCTCGGTCCGGTCCGAAAGCAACGTGACGAGCGTCGTGTGCGCGAGTTCACCTTCGGAGTCGAAGGGGGCGGCGACCCGGACGGTGTCACCGAGCGGGTCCCAGCCACCGAGTGCGAACTTGCCGAGGTCGCTCTCGCCGGTCCCGCGGTCGAGGCCGGTCGAGGCCGTGACGTAGTCGTGCTCGCGGTCGTGGTACACCTCCACCGCGTCGTCGTGGGCGAGCTTGCCGCCGGGCTGGACGCTCCCGTCCGGGACGAACGACAGCGAGGCGACCAGGTGGGCGTCCTCGGGAATCGCACCCCGTAGCTCGACGTGGGTCATGTGGGCACCCTCGAGTGTGAGGTCGTACTGTCGGGCGGTCCAGTCCCCTGCCTCGTGTTCCGTCACGACGAGCGTCGTGTCGCGGTAGTACTCCTGGCGAACCGTCTGAATCTCGTCGAGCCAGGTCACGCTATCCGAGGTCCAGACACCGAACCGTGAGTCATCGAGGCCGTAGAGGCCGGAGAGAGGGTAGGAGTGATCACGAATCGACCCGTCTCGCTCGACGAAGACGAGTCGCCCGTCCGCGCCGGAGAACAACCCGTTCGTCGTGGGGCGCTCACCGTCGATGCGTCGCCCCTGTTGTGTGCGCATGGTTGGTACACATATTTCTTCAAGGTTGAAAAAATAGTTGGTACCCACCAATTTCAACTGTCTCAACCGCTATAACGGCTTCTCAGGTCCCGGAAACGGCTGTCACTGTGGGAATCGAAAAAACAATACTACTCGTGTGATAGTAAATTATATGCACCATCCTGGGCCACCGCGATTCACCGAGGTCGGCGCAACGCTCGAACTGGCTCCGCGTGACCCGGATCCATCCGGATTCTACTCGTGGCGCGTCGCAGACGCTCCGGCAGAGTCCGACGTGACGGTCGGCGACGACGCCGTCGAGTACGTCACACCTGACGCTGAAGGCACCTACACGTTCGAACTCGACGCACCCGACGGCACGCACCAGCTTACCGCCCGCGTGTACCACGAGAGCGACGTCGAGCGCACCCACGTCGTCGAACGCGAGGACGAACCCGCCCACGCGAGCGGTTCCGGCGCGTTCGGCTCGGGGGCGCACGCGACCACCGACCCCGAGGGTCGTGAGGGACGCCCGCGGGTCCGACTCGACGGTGCCGTCTCCGGCGACGAACTCGTCTTCTCCGCGACGCCGCAGGCCAACCCGCAGAGCGAGGCCGATGCGGACTCGCTCGACGTCGAATTCTTCGTCGACGACCGCGACCGTGACGACCTCTCGGGCGACCTCTCTGTCTCTGGCTGGGAAGCGACCGTCCCAGCGTCGGCCGTGGGCGACCGCCTGCGTGTCCACGCCGTCGCCATCGGCGCGACCCACAGCGTCGCCGACACGGTCGACGTGACCCGCGACGACTCCGGCGACCTCGCGATTTCGCGTCCCAACGACGTGCCGGAGTGGGGCAAGGAGATGACCCTGTACGAGATGTACGTCCGTGCCTTCGGCGGGGACGGCCCGCAGGGTGACGCCGACGCGCCGCCGGAAGCGGCGGAGGGCCCGACCTACGACTCCAGTTCAAGCCAGTACGACGATGCACCGGACGTGGCGTTCCGCAAGGGCGACGGCCGGGTGTTCCAGCGGCTCGCAGAGCGTGTCCCCGAGATCGCCGAGCTCGGGCTGAACACCATCTGGCTCACGCCCATCCTGCAGCACGACGGCTGGGCACACGGCTACAACATCACGGACTTCTTCAGCATCGCCGAGGACCTCGGCACCCGCGAGGACTTCGAGGCCTTCGTCGACACCTGCCACGACCACGATATCAACGTCCTGTTCGACCTCGTCCTGAACCACTCCGGGCGCGAGCACCCCTACTTCAAGCAGGCGCAGGAGCCCGAGGACCCGTACCACGACTGGTACGAGTGGGACGAGAACGGCGAACCCGGGACCTACTTCGACTGGCCGTACATCGCGAACTTCGACTACACGAACCTCGAGGTCCGTCGGCACCTCCTCGACGTGGTCGACGAGTGGGCCGACGTGGTCGACGGGTTCCGCTGTGACATGGCGTGGGCGGTCCCGCGCCCGTTCTGGCAGGAGATCCGCGACCGCGTGAAAGAGCAGGAGGGCGAGTTCCTGCTGCTCGACGAGACCATCCCCTATCTGCCGGAACTGCACGAACTCGCGTTCGACGTGCACTTCGACACGACGCTGTACCACAACCTCCGCCAGGTCGGCCAGCGCCAGGCGTGGGGCGTGAACGTCGTGGAGGCCATCGAGGGCCGGGCGGAGACGGGCTTCCCGGACCACGCGAACTTCATGCTGTATATCGAGAACCACGACGAGACGCGCTACGTCGAGGAGTGCGGCCGAGCCGCGACCTTCGCCGCTGCCGGCGCGCTCTGTACCCTGCCCGGGATTCCGATGCTGTACGCCGGCCAGGAGATCGGCGAGACGTGGCGGCGCGAGGAGGTCCACTGGGACGACGTCGACGAGGAACTGTACAACCACTACAAGACGCTTCTGGCGACCCGCGAGGAGACACCGGCACTCGGCGCGCAGGGCGAGTTCGAGCGCGTCGGCTACGAGAGCGACTCGAATGCCGTCGTCGCGTACGCCCGCGAGGCCGAGGAGCGATACGTCGTCGTGCTGAACTTCGGCGACCGCCCCGTGAGCGTCGACCTCGACGAGGCAGTCGTCCCCGGCGACATCGTGTACGACGAGGCCGGTGGCCACCCGACGACCGAGGTCGAGGTCGAGAGCGTCGCCGTGTTCCCGGCGGCGGAGGGACGGGATGACTGAGACCGACACGCCGCGGCTCCTCGAGGAACCGACCGGGGAACTCTGCGCCTGGACCTGCGAGATTCAGTCCGAGTACGACGACGAGTTCCGTGCTGCCCAGCGCATCACGGAGCGACTCGGCGCACATCTCGTTGAGGACCGCGCCGAGGTCGGCTTCTGGACGCCGGAACTGCTCGACAAGGAGGTTCCCGCCGACGCGGTCCACCTCGAGGTGCTGACCGCGACCGAACCCGTCGACTTCACCGCCGAGGCGACGGATGCCTCGTTCGAGCGAACCCTCGTCGAGACGCGCCGCGAGGGCGAGTTCACCTGGGCGGTCGTCGAGGGCATGCGCGCCGGCACGCGCGACGAACTCGGCTCCCTGTACCGGCTCTCCTACGAGACGGACGAGGGTCGCGAGACCATCGTCGACCCCGTCGCCTACTCCGTCCCGTTCGGCTCCTACGGCCCGGCCGAGTTCTACGACATGGACCAGCTGGATGAGGAGCGCGCCGACCGCGAGTACTTCGAAGATCTCGCCGAGAAGGAGTACGCTACCACTGAAGACGAGTGGAACGACGACGTGCCCCGGTTCGAGCCCTCGACCAGCATGCTGGAGATCCATCCCGGCACCGCGACCGAGGCCGGGAGTCTCGGTGGGCTCGCCCGCAAGTACGCCGAAATCGGCGAGAAGCAGCGCCAGGGCGAGGAGCTGACCCCCGCCGAGCGCAACTTCGTCGGCTACGACGCGGTCCAGGTCATGCCCATCGAGCCCATCACGGAGCACGGCGAGCGCGACCCGCACTTCGAGCTGGGCGTGGATGCCAGCGAGGATACCGAGGGCGAGGTCGATGTGACCCTGCGCCGCCCCGACATGATAAACTGGGGCTACGACATCGTCATCAGCGCCTTTTCAGCGACCAACCCGGCCATCCTCGAATCCCGGCGACCCGACGAACTCGTGGACTTCATCGCCACGCTCCACAACCTCCCGGAGCCGATGACGGTCACCTTCGACCTCGCGCTGGGCCACGCCGACAACGGCGGCCTCGACCTGCTGAACGACTACTTCTTCGCGGGGCCCGGCATGTACGGCCAGCATCTGGACTACACCCAGCCGGTGGTCCGGGCGCTGCTGCTGGAGATGCAGCGCCGGAAGATGGAGTTCGGCGCGGACGGCATCCGCGTCGACGGGGCCCAGGACTTCACCGTCTGGGACCCCGAGGCCGAGGAGGAGTACCACGACGACGAGTTCCTGGCAGAGATGGACCGGCTGACCTACGAGGTCGCCGGGCAGGAGTACCGCCCATGGATGATCTTCGAGGACGGCCGCCCGTGGCCGCGCCCGGACTGGGAACTCGCCTCGACCTATAGGACGCTCATCGAGCAGCACCCGCACTCGTTCCAGTGGAGTCCGGTCACGTTCGCCCACAACACACCCGCGCTGCTCACCTTCTGGGCGACGAAGTGGTGGCGCGTCTTCGAGGTCGCTGACTTCGGCTCGCAGTGGATCACCGGCGTCGCCAACCACGACACCGTCAGGCGGGGAACCCAGCGCCGGGTCGACGATTCGTGGGACTCCGACGCGGAGAACCCCTATCTCGGTGACTCCCTGCCGGAGGCCATCGACCGCGCCTACGACAATCCCGCCTCGGGAATGCTGTTCCACGCCTTTTTACCTGGGGTCCCGATGGACTTCCTCAACGCCAACATGCGTGGCCCGTGGGGGTTCATCCGCGACACCGACGAGACGTGGGACGTGAAGGTCGTCGCCGAGGAGGCGAACTTCCTCGACTGGCAGGTCCCTGAAGGTGTGTACGAGGACTCGGACTACTTCCCGCGCCTGAAGGCGCTCGGCTTCGAGACCAAGGAGGAACTCAAGGACTTCGTCGATTCACTCGAACGCTTCGTCGACGCGACCGACTACGACCTAGAACTCATCGGCACGCTGTTCGACGAGATGGGCGTCCCCCTCGAAGACACCAGTCCCGCGGGCCTGCACGAGTTCGCGGACTCGTGGATGAAAGACGTCCAGGCGTACGCGAACCTCTCGAACTGGCACGCGAAACAGGGCGACGAGCGCACCGCCTTCGACCGCGAGGTCCGCGAGTTCCGCCAGGACCGCCCGTGGCTCCGCACCGACATCGACGTCCACGGCGACGAGACGTTCGACTACATCCACCCGACCGAGGGCACGGTGTGCTACTTCGGCTACCGACGCGCCCCCGACGAGAGTGAGGAACTGCTGTTCGTCGCCAACATGGAGGGGACGGCCGTGACGGTCACACCGACCGACCTCGCCGACGACTGTCCCGAGGACGGCTGGGAGCTGGCGATAGCCGCCCCGGGCGTCGACGAGGAATCGGTCGCCGCTGCTGGCGAGACGACGCTGGCAGACAGCGAAGCGGTGCTGTTCCGGCGGGAGCCCTGAGACAGGCGGTTTCGCTCGCTATTCTTCTCCCTGTTCCTCGTCTTTCGGCCCGTGCAAGCCAACCACCGGAACTGGCGACCGTCTGACCACCCGCTGCGTGACGCTTCCCAGCAGTTCGGCCGTCAGCCCGGCGCGCCCACGGGTGCCCATGACGATGCAGTCGGCACCGGTCTTCTTGGCGTGCTTGAGGATGGCCGAGTGAGGGACGCCCCACACGAGCGAGCGCTCCACCTTCGAAACGCCGAGGTCGGTCACCCGGTCCACGGCGGCGTCGAGCGTGTTCTCACCCGCGTCTTCGAGCGCGTCGTTCAGCGTGCCCGTGCTCACACCGTCCCAGCCGGGGGCGGGCTCGATGACGTGGAGGATGTCGAGGGTCGCACCAGTGGCCACGGCGAGGCTCGCCGCGTGGTCGACCGCGGCCAGTGAGGGTTTGCTCCCGTCGGTCGGCGCGAGGATGCGGTCGAAGGTCGGGCGGTCGCGTTCGGTCTCCGCACGGACGGTGAACACCGGAATCTCGGACTGCCGGAGGACCGACTCCGTGGTGCTCCCGAGGGTCAGCCGGTCGAGGCCAGTTCGACCCTCGGTGCCCATGACGATGGCCTCGATGTCCATGTCGGCGGCGTAGTCGAGCAACGCCTCAGTGACGCCGTCGTCGGTCTCGAGGATGGCGGTCTCCACGTCCAGTCCCTCGGCCAGTGCGGACTCCCTGGCTTCGGTGAGGAACTTTTCGGCGGCTTCGGTCAGGACCGTGTCGTCGGGGAGCGCGACGCCGAGCGGGGGCGACCACTCCGTGAGTACCCACACCAGGTGGACCTCGGCACCGAAGCGACTGGCGAGCCCGGTGGCGTACTCGGTGGCGTTCTGCGCGACGTCGCTGCCGTCGGTCGGGACGAGGAGCCTATCGAACATGTGTCTACAGGTGAACAGAGGGGACAGAGGGAGGTCAATCGGATGGTCGGTTCCCAGTAGGTGGGGATGTCGACCCGGCTACGACGAAGACAGCCGGGCGAATGGGACCCCTGTGAAACACACTAAATCTCAGATTGCGGAGAAGACTTATCCGGGAAGAAATACTCGGTTACCTATATGACAGGACAAAGAATAAACTCGGCTGGCGTAACAGAAAACTGGCGATACAGCCTCCCGGGCGGCGTGGTTGCCGCGGCGCTCGTGGCACTGGGGTACACCGAGACCGCGCCTGACGTCTCCCTCGGAGCTGTGCTCGTCGTCGGAATCGTCGTCGGGTTCCTCTCGAAACGACACTACGGGTCCAGCAAGGGGACCGGCGTCCTGACGGGTCTCATCGGAGCGCTGCCCGTCCTCTTGTCACTCGGTCACCTTCTGACCGCGACGTCGGGCCTCGCTGGCCCTGCCTGGTTCACCATGGCGGGCACGGCGATGACCGTGTTCATCGGTATCGCCGTCGCAGTCATGGGATTCGGGCTCTCGGCACTCCTCGGTGAACTCGGTGCCCGTATCGGCGGTGCGCTCACGAGTTCGGGCGCGCCCCCGCAGACGGCGGCGAGTCAGTAACGCGCCTGCTGTTCCCCCGCGGTCCTCCCTCGCGCACGAACACTTTTCTGGCCCGCCGGTCGTCGAGGAGTCCGATGGACCTCGGCACCGAAGCTGGGTGAACCGGTCGGGCCGTTCTCAGGAACATTGGTCGGGAGGTCCCCCACGATTGGCCTGTCAGTCGGTTTCCGACCACACGTGCCGGAACTTCCCATCCGGGTCGCGAGCCGGTGGCTCGGCTGCCTGCTCGATACCGACGCCCGTGAGGCCCTGGCCCCGAAGGAACGACGCCAGTGCCTCCTCGACCTGCGCCCGCACTGCCGTCTCGTCGGCATCCTCGGCCACCTCGAGCCGGACGCGCAGGGACTGTGGGCCGGTCTGGCAGAGCTGGGTCCGATAGACGCCGTCGACCTCTTCCACGATGCTCGAGATCGCGAGTGGGAAGATTGGAACCTGCGCTCCCGCCTCGGCCTCGAAGCGCAACACGTCACCCTGTCGACCCTCGACCGTGAGGACGGGGAACGGACTGCCGCAGGGACACGGCTCGTCGTTGATGGTGACGCTGTCGCCCAGGTCGTACCGAACCAGCGGCTGGATGCGGTTCGCGAGGTTCGTCAACAGGACGGTCGCCGACGGGTCACCGGGCGGCACGGGTTGGTAGTCCTCGTCGACCGGTTCGAGGACGAGCCAGTCCGTGTTCGCGTGGAGGTTCCCGTGGGCGCACTCACCCGCGATACCGGTGAACTCGGTCGCGCCGTACAGCTCCCGGACCGGACAGCTGAAGACACGCCGAAGCTCGCGTTTTCCCGCCGCCGTAATCGGTTCGCCACTGGGCAAGACGAGCGCGGGCGAGACCTTCAGCCGCCCCGCCCGGCGCTCCCGGGCGAGTTCTTCGAGCACCGTCGAGTAGCCGAAGAGGATGGCAGGCTGGAACTCGTTCAGTTCCGTCACCACCTCGGTGAGGGGTCGCTTCGGAGAGAACAGCCGAAGCCTGTGCTGGAAGAACCGATGTTCCCGGCGCAGTAACGCGGTCCCTGACGCGGCTGCGTAGTGTGCGCGGCCGATGGCGAACTCCGCGATTCGCAGGTCGTGTCTCGCGAGCCGTGTCGCCGACCGGAGGTCGAGCAACGACGGGTGCGTCCACCGGTCACTCACCGCGTCGGCAACCGTCATCGCCCGGTCGTCCTGCAGGAAGATACCGGGTTCGCCGGTCGTTCCCGTGGTCGTCCAGACGGGGTAGCACCCTAGCAAGCGGTGCCCGACCTTGGTGGGGTCGGCGATGAAGGCGTCGACCTCGGCCCGCGTCACGGCCGGGTCTGTGACCACGTCGTCGAAGTGCCCCATCAACTGCGATTTCGTCACCGGCGGCAGCTTCCGGAAGGTGTCGTAGGAGGGCGTCAGGTCCCCGTACAACTGCTTGTAGAACCGCGAGTTCCGTGCCACGAACGCGAGGTGGTCCTCGAGCCGCCGGCGCTGACGGCGCTCGATGCGGCGTCGGCTCGCATGTGTCGCTCCCAGCGCGTCCAACCGGATACACACTGACTCCCCCGGGTGCATGTGGGACATCTCGTAGTAAGTAGGCGCTCAGCGGAGAAAGCCGGTCCCCGGATACCTCCACCCTGTGGGGTGGTCGCTCCGTTCCCAGCCCGTCGACAGCGGCGACTCGCCGGGAGCTTTTTGGCCCACCCACGGGGGAGTGTTGGTATGGCAGCCAGCGAGCGATACGAGACCATCGTCGTCGGCGTCGGCGGCATGGGCAGCGCGACCGTCGACCACCTCGCGCGCCGGGGCGTCGACGTCCTCGGGCTCGAACGCTACGACATCCCGCATTCGAAGGGGTCCTCGCACGGGGTAACGCGAATCATCCGCCGGCCGCAGTTCGAGGACCCGGCGTACGTCCCACTGGTCGAGCGCTCGTTCGACCTGTGGGAGGACCTTGCGGAGACCCACGACCGGGAACTCCTCGTCAGGAACGGTTCCATCGACGTGGGTCCCGCGGGCAGCGACATCGTCCGAGACTCGCGCGACTCCTGCGAGCAGTACGGCTTCGAGTACGAGGAACTCACGGGCGAGGAACTCGGCGAGCGCTTCCCCGGCTACGACCTGCCCGAGAATTTCCGGGCCATCTACCAGCCCGACGGCGGCTTCGTCGTCCCCGAGCAGTGCATCATCGCCCACGTGAACCGCGCCCACGAGCACGGGGCGGAGATCCACGCCCGCGAGCAGGTGCTCGGGTGGGAACCGACCGAGGACGGGGGCGTCACCGTCGAAACCGACGCGGCGAGCTACGTGGCCGACAAGCTCGTCATCACGGCCGGCGCGTGGGCGGCGGACCTCGTTCCACAACTGGAGGGGCTCGCGGTCCCGGAACGGCAGGTGCTGGCGTGGCTCCAGCCCGAGGTTCCTGCATCCTTCCAGCCCGAGAACTTCCCGGTGTTCGTCATCGAGACCGACCTGGGCCACCACTACGGGTTCCCGGTGTACGACGTGCCCGGGTTCAAGTTCGGCTGGTTCAACCACCTCGAAGAGACGGTCGACCCGGACACGATGAACCGCGAGCCGACTCCCGAAGACGAGCGCGTCCTGCGCGAGTTCGCAGAACAGTACTTCCCGGACGGTGCGGGGCCGACGATGCGGCTCTCGACGTGCATCTTCACGAACACCCCCGACGAACACTTCGTGCTCGACACGCTCCCGGAGCACCCACAGGTGACCGTCGGTGCGGGCTTCTCGGGCCACGGGTTCAAGTTCGCCAGCGTCGTCGGCGAGATTCTGGCCGACCTGAGCGAGGAGGACGAGACGGACCACGACATCGACCTGTTCGACATCGAGCGGTTCGACGGGTAGTTACGTGGCTGCTTTCTGCAACTCGACGAAGACGATGCTCCCTTCGGGCTCGTTGTCCTCGACCCAGATGTCGCCCCCGTAGGCGGTCACGAGTTTCTTCGCGATGTAGAGGCCGAGGCCGGTCCCTTCGCTATCCAGGCTGACCGTCCCGCGGTCGAAGATACGCTCTTTCAGGTCGTCGGGGATGCCCGGGCCGTTGTCCGCGATACCGACGACTACCGACCCATCTCTGTGTGCCGTCCGTACCGTGAGTTCCGGGTTCGGCCGGTCGCAGTGCTGGACCGCATTGTTCAGGAGGTTACCGAACACCGACGAGAGCATCGGATTCGCACACACCATCACGTCGGTATCATCGCCGACCTGTTCGATAACGGTGTTCTCGAACGACTTCTTGACTCGTTCTATCTCCGGTTCCAGTGCGCTGGAGAGATGGATGGGCTCCAGTTCCAGCTCGCCGTCTTTCTGGGTGATTATCTCGACCACGTCCCGGACCGAATCGGTCAGCCTGAGGGTGTGGTCGCTCGCCGTCGTCACCCGCTCGAGGTGCTCGCCGAACTCGCGTCGGAGCAGGTCCAGCCAGAGGTTGACGATGGCCATGTCGTTCCGGATGTCGTGGTGGATGAGCCGGTTCAACAGGGCGAGTTCCTCGCGCTGCTCCCGGAGGGCCTGCTCCGTCTCCTTGCGCGCCGTGATATCTATCGCGACACCGGTGATGACGGCCGGCTGGCCGTCCCCGGTCCACTCCGTCGGCCGGCCCACGTCGTGGAACCAGCGGTAGTCGCCGTCGGCGGTCTGGATGCGATACTCGATCTCGTACCGGTCGGTCTCCTCCCGATAGAGGGCTCGCATCGCTTCCATCGCATCCTCGTAGTCGTCCGGGTGCAAGCGGTAGGTGAAGTCGGTGTAGTGGTCGAAGCCATCGGGCTCGAAGCCGAGCATCCGCGCCTTGTTCGGGTGGAAGCTGACGCGGCCCGAGTCGACCTCCATCTCCCACCAGCCGAGTTCGCCGACCAGCATGGCTTCGTCCATCAGCGCACTGTACTCGTCGTACTCTCGCTCGAGTGCATCGCGCCGAGTGTCGTCGTGGACCGTCAGCAGGACCGTCTCGTCCGCGCCCGGCATCGGTTTCGCGTCGATGACGACGGGCCGCTCCGTGTCGTCCCCCGTGACGAGCGTGGTCTCGAAGGTGACCGACGCGTCGCTCTCGGTGGTTCGCCGGAGGAATCGGGCCACGGTCTCAGCGTCGTTGTCGGTGCCGTCCCCGACCAGCGTGGCGATGTCGGAGCCGACCACGTCGTCCGTCTCGACCGCCGCGAGCTGGCAGAAGGCCTCGTTCACGGCGACGACCTCGTCGCGAGCCGTATCGTAGCCGACCAGACCGACGCCGATCGAGTCGAACAGGGTTCCGTTCGTCACAACCTCGTCTTCGAATGTTGTCATCGGCGCACTGTCTCTCGAGACGTAGTACGTATCCCGGTAGGTTAGAATACTACCACGATATGTCCAGTACGCTGTTTATCCCTCCCGGTGCTGCCCGGGAACTGCCGTCTCGAACCGGACGGCGTTCCAGGCCGCGAGCAGCCGGGCCCACAGGACTATCGCGGCCGGCGTCACCACGAGTGCCGAGGCGTACGAGTAGAACACGCTGAGCGCGACCACGAGCCCGAACTGCCCCAGAATCGGTGTGATTGCCAGCCCGAGGACGCCGATACCGGAGACGGTCGTGAGCATGCTCCCCGTCAGTGCCCCGCCGGTGCCGCGCGTCGTGTTCTCCAGGGCGGCGAACACGTCACCTGTCTCGGACAGCTCTTCGGCGACCCGGTGGATGACGTGGGCCGAGTAGTCGATACCGAGCCCCAGTGCGACCGAGAACACGGTCGCGGTCAGCGCGTTGAATGGAATCCCCAGCAAACGCATCGAGCCGGCGATGAGGGCGATGCTCACGGCGATGGGGAGCAGGTTGACGATGCCGAGCGAGCCCATGCCGAGCGTGAGTCGGTAGATGAACACGAGGAACACCGCGGTGAGGACGAGCGCGATGACGAGGCTGTCGACCGCCGTCTCGAAGATGAGGTCCGAGACAGCCTGGAAGACGACGATGGTCCCGGTCGCGGTCCCGGTGAGGCGGTGGCGGCGCGAGAGCGTGACCGCGTCCGCGGCGACCTCGCGTTGCTCCGCGTCTGATTCGACCCGGTAGACGATACGCGCGCTCCGGAAGTCCTCGGTGATGTACGTCAGTGTCGTCTCGCGGACCGGCGAGTCGAGGAGCGCCTCGTATATCTCTTCGAGGCTGTCGTCGGGAATCCCGTTGCCGTCGATGTCGTTCCGTGCCACCAGCCTGGCGAACTCGGGGTCGCGCTCGGCGTACATCTGGATGACCGTCACGATACTCTCGGCGCGGGCGTCGCGCCGGTCCGTGATGACGGTACTCGGTGGATCGCGCCCGGCGCGCTGGATGGATTCGAGGGCGAAGTCCTCGGTGAGTGGCCCCTCGACGAGTACGGTCACCACGTCGTCCTCTGCGGATTCGAAGTTCTCCTCCAGGAAGTCGAGCGTCTCGGGTGTGGTGTACTCGCCCGGTCGGAAGGGCTCTGGCAGGCTCGTGATGTACTCGGGCTGGTCGGTCCGTGGAAGGAAATCGTCCTCGGAGAACGAGGTGTCGATGCCGGCCCCGTAGCTGGCGGACGCACCGGCGACGAGCAGCACGACGACCAGGAACACACCGGGAGCGCGCCGGGCGACGACCACGCCGACGGGGAGCACCGCCCCGAGGACGGACCCCTCTTGCCCGAGTGGTCGTTGCCAGAGCGAGGGGATGCCGAGGCGGTCGCGTTGCGTGTCGGTCCAGACCTTCGCGGCGGGCAGGAACACCCCGAACACGAGGAAGGTGAACGTGATGCCGACCGCGGCCGTGATGCCGAAGTCGGCGATGGGTTTCAGGCTGCTGGAGGCGTTGGCCGCGAATCCGATGACCGTTGTCCCCGTGACGATGAAGAACGCGACCAGCAGCTGGCGACCTGCGATGTCCATGGAGACCGTCGGTGAGAGGCCCTTGACCCGCTCCTCGCGGTAGCGGTTGACCACGTGGATGCCGAAGTCGATGCCGACCGCGAGCAACAGCGGCGGAACCGCGACCAGCAACTGGGTGAACGCGATGCCGGCGAGCCCGAGGAACCCGAACGTCCAGACCAGCGTCATGGCGAGCGAGAGTATTCCCAGCGCGAGGTCTGCGGGGTCACGGTAGGCGTAGACGAGGAACACGAGGATGAGCAACGACGCGGCGGGCACGATGATGAGGAGGGAATCGGCGATGACCGTGGTGGTCTCGGCGGCCAGCACGCCGCTGCCGAACACCACGATGTCCGCAGTAACGACGCTCTGCATGCGGACCTGCAGCGGCGTGAGTGGGTCGTCCGACCCGCTCCCTGCCGAGGGCGGGTCCGTCGGGAGCGCGTGCTCGACGAGAGCGATGGTCGCCAGCGCGGTGCCAGCCCGCGCGTTGAAATCGTCACTCAGGAGTGCCCGGAACGCCGGGTTCGTCGCGGCCCGGTCGACCGCGAGGTCGAGTTCCTCGGGCGAGGCCCGTTCGACCGCGTCGACCTGCGCGTCGAGCGTCGTCGCGGTGGAATCGAGTTCCTGTGCGACGAGGCTCGCGGCGCTGCTGGTCGACTCGACCCGGAAGCCGGGGTCGTCCTCGATGCGTTCGAGCGTCGTGAGCATCCGCAACAGCGAGGGCTTCGCGAGCACGTTCTGGCTGGACTGTATCAACTGGGTGGTCCCTTCGGCGGGGTCGAACGGCGGCTCGAACAGCCCCTGGACCTTCTCCAGCGCGGTCGTCGACGGGAGGTCCTCGGTGAAGCCCTCCGTCCCGGCGTCGGTCGACACTGCAGGGAGGCCGGTCGCGAATCCAGCGGTGACGACGAGGAAGGCGACGATGACGGCCCCGGGTCGGTCGACGACCAGTCCGGCGATTCGCCGGACGAGATTCTCGCGCGTCACGCCTCGCCCCCGTTCCGGGCGGCGCTGCCCACCAGCCCGCCAGTGTCAGTCATCGTCCCCTCCGGGAATCTGGCCACCGGTCGGCATGTCGGCGGGGGGCTCGTCGGGCTGTCCGCCGTCACCCAGGGCGGGTATCTCCTCGCGCCGCTTTCGCGCCGCGTTTGCCCGCTTGCGAAGGCCACGCCAGACGTACAGGACGCCCCCGAGGAAGACCAGTACCGCGAGCAGATACCACACCCACGTCGGGATGGTGAACCCGCGCGTCTGCGGCTCGACGACGGTCACGCCCACCTGGAACGTATCGGAGAGCTTCGTCTCGCCGTCGGGTTTCTCGAACAGCAGGTCGACCGTCACCGGGTAGCGCTTCAGTTGGGCGCTCCCGCTGGCACTCACGGAGAACAGCAACTCGACGCGCTCGCCCGGCGCGATGGACTCGACGAACGCCGAGTCGTCCTCGGCGCTCAGTGGGTCGGTAGCGAACAGCCGCGCATTGACGTTCCTGACGACCTCGTCGCGGTTGTTCGTCACCACGACGACGACGTTCCCCGTCCGGCCGACGGTGACCGTCGCGTTGCCCGACACGACGGCGAACTCGTCCCGGCGCTCCTCGACCAGCACCGTCGCCGGCAGGTCGTCGCTCTGGCGACGGTCGTCCTCGACATCGCGGTACTCGACGGTGAAATCGACCTGACGCGGCCCGGGGTCTGCCGTGTCGCGGACCTCGACCGGGAACTCGAACGAGGCGTTCTGGCCGGCAGCGAGCGCCCCGACGGCGTAGGTCGTCTCGGTCGGGACGATGGTGTCGGACTGGACGGTGAGTCTGACGATGGCATCGCTGACGTTTCGTGGCCCGAGGTTCGTGACCAGCCCCCTGATGACGCCGTCCTCGTAGTCGACCCGGAGCGTGCTTGTCAGGTCTGAGATGGTGAATCGCTGTTCGGGGTCGGGCCGGACCGGAATCGAGAACGTGGTCGAGTCGACGACGTCACCGTCCCGGTCGGTGTACGTGACGCTCCCGCGGAACGCGTAGGTGTCCGGAATCGCCTGCTCGCCGGCGTCGACCCGGAAGGTCACGCGCTCGCGCTGCCCCGGTTCGAGGTTGCCGACGAACCGACCGTCACGGTTCGACCCGGTGAACGTCAGGTCGCCGCTCTCGCTGGTGACCACGACGGTCGCGTCTCTGGCAACGTCGAAGCCGACGTTCTCGACGACGAACGAGACGACACCCGAGGAGCCGACCTGCAGGTCCGAGCCCGCCGAGACGACCTGGAACCGGGCATCGACCGTTATCTCGACGACCATCGGGAAGGTGACGACCTCTTCGCGGTAGGCCAGCACCCGGCCCTCGTCGTCGACGGTATCGACCGCCTCGTACCTGACGACGAGGTCCAGCTCGTAGAATCCGGGCGCGGCGTCTTCGTCGACGGAGACCCTGACGGGCGCTTCCACGACGTCCCCCTGGTCGACCCAGCCGAGCGGGACCACGTCAGTCCGGACCTCGATGGGGACGCCGGACGATTCGAGCAACTGGACCTCGACGTTCCGCGCGCTGGTGACGAGTCGCTCGGTTTCGAGGCCGTTCCCGTTGCTCGACGGGAACAGGCTGATGCCGCCCCCGTCGTCAACCTCTACGACCTCCGGGCCGGCCCCGTCGTTGACCACCTGGAACCGGAGGGTCGCCTCCTCGTCGGGTCTGAGATAGTTCTCCGGCAGGTAGGGCGTGACGTGCGGGAACCCGAACGAGAGGCTACGGTCGTCCTCCTCCTCGAAGAGGTCCTCGATGGCCCGCTGGAGTTCGCGCAGGGCGTCCTCGATGACCTCTGGGTCGAACTCGGTCAGGTTCGAGTGGTTCGTCTCGTTGTGCCAGTCCTCCAGCGTCTTGTTCGTCAGCCCGTACACCGTCTCGTTCGCCCAGTACCGGACGTCCTCGTGGGTCCAGTTGCTGGCGTTGTGCAGGTGTTCGAGCGAGTCCAGCACCCGTGTCGCGTTCCACCACGACTCGTTGGCGACGCCGGTCTCGTTCGCCCAGCGGTCCAGTTCCTCCAGCACCCGTGTTCGGTTCCAGGTTGCGTTGTCGGTGAGCGTCTCGTCGACGTCCGCGAGCGTGCCGACCGGCTCGATGGTGGCGCTGGAAGCCGCTGGCTGACCCGGACTCGCGGCGACGACGGGGCCCAGCGTCGTCGAGACGAGCACGAGGAGGACCAGGACCACTGCTTCGAGGGTCGTCGCTCGCGACATCTATTCGTTCACTGAGGGGTACGCGCGCGAATCGCATATACTTATTTAGTAGTTGACAGGAAATCACCGCGGGGTGCCGTACTAACCTGCCCGTGAGGGGGAGTCGACACCGGGAGGAGCGGGATGGAGACATTCGCCAGGTGAGATGGGTTTACCTGTTCCCACCGAGAATCGACGTGCATGACCGACCCACGCATCCTCGTCGCCGGCGAGACGCTCGTCGATTTCCTCCCCGAGCGCGTCGGCCCGCTGACTGAGGTCGAATCGTTCGACAGACGGCCCGGCGGTGCCCCGGCCAACGTCGCGGTGGCGCTCGCCCGACTCGGCCACACCCCCTGGTTCTGGACCCGCGTCGGCGACGATCCCTTCGGCGAGTTCCTGACCACGACGCTCGAAGACGAGGGCCTTCCCCCGAGATTCGTCGAGCGCGACCCCGACGCCCAGACGACGCTCGCGTTCGTCACCCACGACGCCGACGCCGACCGGTCGTTCTCGTTCTACCGCGACCGGACCGCCGACACCCGGCTGGAGCCTGGCCGGATTCCCGACGAGACCCTGGAAGCGGCCGAAACGGTCGTCTGCGGGGGTGTCACGCTCGCCGCGGGCCCGTCCCGCGAAGCCACGCTCGACCTGCTCGCGCGGGCCCAGGCCCACGATTGCACGGTCTGGTTCGACCCCAACTACCGCCCGGAACTCTGGCCCGACGACGACTTCGCGGCGGTTGTCGGTGACGCGCTCTCGGACGTGGACGTGCTCAAGGCCACCGACGAGGAACTGGAACTGCTGGAACTCCGGGGCGAGACGGCGGCGGAACTCGCCGACGCGGCCACCGAAGTCGGCCCGCACACCGTCTTGATGACCCGTGGCGCAGACGGCTCCGTCGCGTTCTCGACCGCCGACGCCCCGTGGGGTGAGACGACGGCCGAACATCACGGCTATCCGGTCGAACCCGTCGATGCGACCGGCGCGGGCGACGCCTTCCTCGCCGGCGCAGTCGCTGCAGTGGACGATGGAGAGCGAGATATCGAGGAGGTTCTGGCGCATGCGAACGCTGTGGCGGCAGTCGCGACCACCGCCGCGGGTGCGATGACCGCGCTGCCGTCCGGAACGGATGTGGGTGCGTTCCGGGAGTCAGCGTCGTAGCGGTTTGGCACGCGTCAGGAGTCCCTCGTGGCCGACGGGTTCGTACGTCTCGGTCGGCCAGTCATCGGGCCGGGTGAGCACCTCGAAGCCGTCTTCCGTGACGAGTACCGTGTCTTCGCTTTTCGCGCCCTGTACCGTCGGGTTCCAGGCGTAGGCCTGCGGGAGTTCGACAGTATCGTCGCTGTCGGGCGTGGCGACCCACTCCCGCCCGGCGAAGCCCGCGGCACCACCCTGGTGGTGGTTGCGCCACTCGCCGGGGTAGCCGACCGACTCGTACGCCTCCTCGATGGCGGCGAACACGTCGCCGGCAGTGCCGCCCGCGCGGCCGACCTCGCGGGTCGCGGCGAGTGCGGTCGCCTCGACCGTGGCTGCGGCGTCGTGGCGGTCCGCGAGCCACTCGGGCTCGTTGAACACCACGGTCCGGGTCGTGCTCGCACAGAGGCCACCGCGGGTCGCGGTCACGGAGACGAGCGCGTAATCGCCCAACTGCTGGTCCTTCGGCGTGTAGTGGCGCCACGTCTGTGCGCGCTCGCTGCCGCCGACGAGGGCGACCGGGGAATCGATGCCCTCGCACATGAGCTTCTCTCGAAGCGATGCGGCGACGGCTAGTTCGGTGTCCGTCGGCTCGGCCTCGCGGCAGACCGCCTGAATCGCGTCGGCCACGTCCGCACCGAGGTCGCGGTAGGCCTCGATGTCCGCCTCCGTGAGCGGCTGTCTGAGCGCGCTCGCGTCGACGGACTCGAAGCCGGGCACGTCGAAGTCGGCCGCGGCGGGCGTCTGGCTCTGTTCGGCGACGACCTCAGCCAGCGAGGCGTCGTGCCAGACGAAGGGGTGAACCGGGTCGTTCACCTCCTCGGCCCGGAGGCGTTCGGCCTCGATGTCGTTCGTCAGGATGCGAACCGAGTCGCCGTCGTAGCCCGCGGCTGCGACGCCGATGTCGCCGGCACGGTCGACGACGTTGTCGCCGCCGGTCAGCCAGGCGAACGAGTTCGGACGGGCGAACCAGACTTCCTCGAGGTCGCGCTCCGCGAGGAACGCGTCGAGTCGGTCGAACTTCGTTGCTCTACTCATGCTAGCAGTTCAAACGCCGACCCACTCACCACTTTCGTCACTGCGCTCGATGGCATCGAGGACGCGCTGGACGCCGAGGGCGTCCTGCACGCTGGGGTGGAAGTCGGTGCCACTCGCGACACTCGAAAGGAATTCGTAGTTCTCGTGGACGAACGTGTGCTCCCAGCCGATGACGTGACCCGGCGGCCACCAGTGGTCGACGTAGGGGTCGTCGGGGTCGGTTACGAGTACCGTCTCGTAGCCCCGCGAGCCCTCGCGGTGGACCTCGAGTTCGTTCAGGCGTTCGAGCGAGAACTTCACGCTCCCTTTCGAGCCGTGGACCGCGATGCTGTGGTCGTTCTTGTGCCCCGTGGCGAACCGTGAGGCCTCGAAGGTGCCCATCGCGCCGGACTCGAACTCGACCTGTGCGCTGTAAGCGTCGTCGACGGTGACGGGTTTCGTCTCCTCACTGCCCTCGACCGGGCGTTCCTCGACGAACGTCTGGAGGTGGCCGCTGACGCGCTCCATCGGGCCGGTCTGGTCGCTCACGAGGAAGTTCGCGAGGTCGACAGTGTGCGCGCCGAGGTCGCCCAGCGCGCCACTCCCTGCCAACTCCTCGTCGTTGCGCCACGACCAGGGAGCCTCGGGGTCGACCAGCCAGTCCTGCATGTACCGGCCGCGGACCTGGTGAATCTCGCCGAGTTCGCCCGACTGGATGAGATTGCGGGCGTAGCGGATGGCCGGGACGAACCGGTAGTTGAACGCGCAGCCGGCGACCGCGTCGGACTCGCGGGCCGCTTCGGCCACTTTCTCTGCGCCCTCGGTCGTCGGCGCGAGCGGCTTCTCACAGAGGACGTGGGTGCCGGCTTCAAGCGCCGCGACGGTCGGCTCGACGTGGAGGAAGTTCGGCCCGAGGTTGTAGAACACGTCCACCTCGTCGACCACGTCCTCCCAGTCGGTCGCGTACCGGGCGAAGCCGAGCTGCTCGGTCGCGTCTTCGAGGGCGTCCTCGTCGGTGCCGACGAGCACGTCGCGTTCGATGTCCGGCGCGTCCGGGAAGAACATGGGCAGCCGCGCGAGGGCGTTCGCGTGGGCCTTGCCCATGAAGCGGTACCCCAGGAAGCCGACGTTGAGTGCCATGGTTGGAGACAGGAAACACTCCCTCTTGGTTCTACAAGAACTGGTAAGAATCACCGACAGGAGAGCCCGTGTCCGCGCAGCGATGAGGACGAACAGCTATCCACCGGGCGAGCTGTGTTACGGAGGAGTTGCAGGCTGGAACTCGTCGAAGCAGTCCATCTCGGGCGCTGGTGTGCTGGTCATCCGTTCAGCGTCACACCATGGTCTGACAATGCCGCGTCCACGGTCGAGAGGATGGTTGGCTCCTTGGAGATGTGGAGTGATTGTAACGTGTACGATTCCGAGAGGGCACCGATAGCGGCGTGAGTCTCGGTGCGGTAGAGGCCGATATCGGGGACTGCGTCTCGTTCGCTCACCAGTATACCGTCATTCGAGAGTAGCGGCTCGTATTCCGGAATCAGTGCTTCTATCGCGGGCTGACTGGACACCAGCCTGAACGAGAGGTCGTCTGTATCGACCTGCGTGCCGATCACGTCTAGAATATCACGGGGAACGGTGGGCGTAACCGCCGTGACCGTGCTCGTCGACCGAACGAACTCTACGAGTGCCCTGTTGGCGGCATGAGGGGTGTGTTTGGTGCTGTGGATTGTCTTCCCCGACCTGAAGAGATCGGGTTCGAGTGGGAGCTGTAGGTCGGACACCAGCTTCTCGTGGCCTATCACTTCGGCCATGTCCTCACTCAGCTTCGAGTACCGGGTACTCGCCCATCGCCCCAGTTCCGTTGGTCGATACTCCCTGTCTTCGACCGTTACTAGCCCGGCTTCCTCCAGTTGTTCGAGTGCCCTGTAGACCGTCGTCTTCGATTGTGTGGCACGTTTCGCCATCTCCCGACGGTCACTCATGCCGCGGACGACGTAGGTCAATATATCGTTACGTTTGTTGAGGACAGACAGCACATCGGAGACTCCGGCGCTGGAGGGGCCAGTCATATCATCATCGAACACATGGTGACTAAAAAATATTGCCACTCGCTATATCCATCAACGATGCCCAAAACAATTATGTCGGGTGGCGCTCAAGACTGGCCGAAAAATCGGTGTATTCCCCCTTGAAAACGTTGAAAGTGGGATTTCTGGCTGTCGGGTAGAATGATGTGTTTCCAGTCGGGCTGGAACGTTCCAGTCGTTTCCTTGTAATTATTTGTAACGGCCGTATATGTTGGAAACCAGGTCATATACACAATCGGGATATTACGGCGAACAAAAATAATACTCGTTCAATCACTTGTGAACCTGTAATGTCATGGGAACATGAACGAAGCAGACGTAGCGTACTACAGGTACTGGGTGCCACGGCAGCAGGGCTCTCTGGGATCGCCTCGACGACAACGGCGTCCACTGGTCCCAGTGACCGCGTGCAGGTCGCGTACGGTTCTGTGGACTCACCGGTCTCACTGAACGAACAGAAACAGCTTCGTCAGCGAGCGATGGCCGCGTACGTGAGCGCTCACGGCGGCGCTCCGAAACAGGCTGCGTTCGCCCGGAGCTCGGGTGATACGCCAGTCGTCGGGTACGCTGTCGGCTTCGACGACGGTGGTGTCCCACACTATTATTCGGTGACGACCGGAGACCCAGCACGTGTTGACGAGCGCCACGAGACGCTCGACCATCGGGTCCAGTTACTTCGTGAAGAGCTGGCTGGCTCCTCGGTCGCATCCGAGTCTTTCTCGGTTTCGCCACAGAGTCAATCCTGGGAGTTCGAGATGGCTATATATGCGGGCGGTGGGGCGAGCAGTGACGCTGGGTCTATCAGCCACAACGTGGAACTGAAGCGGCTCACCAACGACGGAACCAGCGACGGGGAGACCTTCGCCGCCATCCAGACGATGACTGCACAGCCCGAGGCGTACTCTAACCTGTCCGGCGACACGTGGCACGATTGGAGTCCTGCAGAGAACTCCCCGGGAACGGAGTCTCAGGCGCTCATCGACTACGGCCCAGAGGCGTCGAAATCCGGCGATGGCACCAAGTCTGCTACCTTATCGGCACGAGGTACTCCGCTCTCCTGGTCCTGGGAGCACGACGGAGACGTAACCACGGAATCGGACACGAGTGCGAACGAGGCCGATATGATGCACGGAGACTTCCACCAATCATACGGTGGGGGAACTGGAGACCTGGAGGAAGAGATGGGCTGTGGCACTGCGATCGAGACGAACCAGCCTTCGTCGGGCTACTACGACCTGGCAACCCTGAGCGCTGAGGAGACGTTCTTCTACGCTAACGGGTACGTGTACGACCAGCGGGTCATCTCGGACGAGCAGACGCTCAGTGTCGACTACGAGTACCTATAATACCATAACAAAAATGACAAAGAAAAACACGACTCCGACCCGACGGTCAGTCCTCAAAGCGACCGGTGCAGCCGCTGTTACCGCTCCATTCGCTATCAATACCACTGCTGCACGGACAAGTTCCACTCGAGGGACGCTCCCCGGTGGAACGAACGTCTATACCGGCGCTGGCGTCCCGTTCGGCGTGCCGGACGAACTCGAACCGGCTGGGTTCGACGATGCAGACCTGTTGGTCGTTGGATCGCGGCCGCAGACCAGCCGTCGAAAGATACTAGACGCAATCGAACAGGGCAAACCGGTCGCTTTCGTTGGTAACCGGTCCTTCGACGGCCTCCTTGCAACCCTGTACAAGGTCCCACGCGATGACGTCGGGAGCGAACTCTCCGATGGGCGGGCGGCAGACGGCCTCGAAATGGACTACTCCATCGGATTCGATTACCAGCCACACGCCGAATCGGCCATCGCCATTGTGATACCCGAGAACGGTTCACTGAACACTGCGAGGATGCGTGGCAGCGAGGTCGACCAGGAGAAGGTCTTCTCATACCTCGGCGCAGAGTTCAGCGCTGCCGACGAATCGGCGTCCGCCAGCGATTCGGCGACCTCGTCCGATGTCAGCATCACTTCAACGACTCCGTACTGTCCCATAAACCTCGACAATTCCAATGAGTGGAACTGTCTGGGCTGGAACAAGGTCGACCCCGATTCGACGAACCATTACTGCCCGCAAGGCCCGTACCAGCGCATTACGTGGGGCGTGAAACTGACGAACGGGAGTAGTGCAAACGATTACTTCGGTTTCGAAACCCGTGTCCGGATTACCGCCGGACAGGCGGATGCGGTCGATTGCAGTAGCGACCAGTGGGAGACCACACAACTCGACTTCTCACAGACGTTCAACGATGGTGTCGTCGAGTCCTATGGCCCAGTGACTGAACCCCAGAGCTACAGTACCACCGAGACTATCGGCTTCGACATCAGCGTCAGTGGCGATCAAATCGGTGCAGGTGCCAACGTTCAGTGGTCCAAGACCGCGACAAGCTCGGGTGTGAAGACCGATGGCGACATCGGCGGAGCAGAACAACAGGTCGACTACCAGTTCGACATCAAGCCCAGTGGGAACGTCGGTGGGGGAACGTTCACCGCGTGGCTTGGCCAGCGCGTCCGGATGGACAGCGGCACCGATTCGACCGACTTCTCCTATGACGAGCGGTACAAGTGGGTCGATCGGGCGGACCACTGGTGGGAATCGGACCAGTATCACACGAAGAAGGGATACGGAACGATGTACTGGAGCGTCTGAACTCATAACCATTGGAAATATTTTTCACGCTCGACACATAACGACGAATACACCGACCATGGCCCTCCACATGACGCGGCGACAGGCGATTATCGGTACCGCAGGGATGCTCGCTAGCGGCGGCTGTCTCAGCTCAGGAACCGACACGTCCGAGCCGGTATTTGGCCGTACGGATGCGCTCTGGCCGCTACTCGGACAGAACCAGCAGAACACCAATTCTGCTAGCACGACCATCCCCAGTGGCGCACTCGAGTTGCAACGAATCTTCAGGGCGTCCCCTGGGGACCGCTTCGGTGCCCCTATCGCCGTCGGTGACAACGTCCTCCTCTCACGAGCGGGAACGGATAGCCACGCACCTGGGGCGTTCGCGTTCCGCTCGGATTCCGGCGAAGAACTGTGGCACGCGCCTGATGTCGTCGATTACACGACACCGTCCATCTTCGGAGAGACTGCAGTATTCTCCGGAGACGGAGCGACCGCAGCCGTCAGTATCGACGATGGAACCGTCCACTGGCGTCAGAACATCGGCGGCAGTGGAAAGTACAAGACACACCTCAAACAGGACGACTCGATAATCGTCGCTGGCGGCCGTCACGTCGTTAGTTTGGATGCGTACACGGGCGAGGAACGATGGCGCTCGAAGAAACTGGGCGTTCCTAGTGGCTTCGCGACAGACGGCCAAACTGTGTTCGTCACTCACGGATACGACGGCGAAAGTGGCCTCGTCGCACTCGACCTTGCGACTGGCGAGCCTGTCTGGGAAGGGCCGGTCGATTCGGCGGCGGGCTACCCGGTTGTCGGTGACGGACTCGTTCTCGTGCGTGACGAAGGCCGACTGACTGCCCTCGACGCGTCGAACGGGCGCATTCAGTGGACGTTCGAGATCGCGTCGAGCGCGACCGCACCACCTGCGCTCAGTCCGGACAAGACGAGCGTCGTCTACGGTGGCGCGAACGAACCGAAGACGCACGTGCTCGACCTCGAATCCGGTACACAGCAGTGGGCCGTCGATGCTCCAAGTGACTCCCAACCACTCGTCACGAAGGACAGCGTGTTCCTATTGCTGTTCGACAACCTTCTGCGGGTGGGTCGGGACGAACAAGAGGTCGTCGACTCGATAGGATTGCCGACCGAACCAACCTCACCTCTCACGATGTCGAAGCGCGGCCTCCTCTTTACCGGACGAACGGGAGACCGGACGTACTATAACTACCAAATGGTCACGAAGTGAGGACCGACCCCGTCCGTGTCTTCTATTCCGCCCAGTATGCGTCGCCGGGAGTGGTCTCGAAGACGGCACGCTGGAGCACGTCGACGCCCTTCTCCAGCCCCTCGCGGGAACTGGTGAGCGCGTCCTCGTGCTCGATGCTCAGGGCACCCTCGTAGTCGACCATCCGCAGGGTCGAGACGATGTCCTTCCAGTGCTCCTCGCCGTGGCCGTAGCCGATGGAGCGGAAGATCCACGAGCGGTCCTGGCCCTCGGCGTAGGAGGTGTTGTCCAGCACGCCCTTGCGCTTGCTGTGATGCTCGTAGATGCGGGTGTCCTTGGCGTGGAAATGGTGGATGGCGTCCTCGTCGCCGAGGTAGCGGATGGCTTCCGTCACGTCGATGCCCTGCCAGTACAGGTGTGAGGGGTCGAAGTTCGCGCCGATGCGTTCTCCGGTCGCCTCGCGCAGGCGAAGCATCGTGTCGGGCTGGTACACCAGCATGTTCGGATGCATCTCGATGGCCACGTCGACGCCTTCGGCCTCGGCGTGGTCCGCGATGTCCGACCAGTAGTCGATGGCGAGCTCCCACTGGTAGTCCAGTGCCTCTGCGTGCTCGGGCGGCCACGGGGCGGTGATCCAGTTCGGGACCTCGCCCGACGGACTCCCCGCGGGCAGGCCCGAGAAACACGTCACCGTGTTCACGTCTAGCTGGCCCGCGAGCGTGATGGCCTCGCGGAGTTCGCGGTCCGCGAGGTCCGCCTGCTCTGCGTCAGGGTGCAGCGGGTTGTTGTGCGTCGCCAGCGCACTGATTCGAAGGTCGTGTTCGTCGACGAGCGCGAGCAGTTCCTGCTGGGCCGCCTCGTCGTCGAGGAGTGCCTCGCGGTCGAGGTGGTCCTCGCCGGGGTAGCCCCCACAGCCGATCTCGACAGCGTCGACGCCGAGTTGGGCGAGATAGTCGAGTGCGTCTTCGAGCGGTTCCTGTCCGAGTGGTACGGTGAGTACGCCGATGTCCATGGTGGAAGTTTACGATAGTCGTAGTTAATTATTTGCTCAGTTCGGTGGCTGGAGTGGCGATTCCCTGTCCTGGTCGTCGCGCAGGGAGACGGCCTCGCCGCGCTCGGAGGATTCGTAGATCGCGCCCATGATTCGCTGGACCGTGAGCGCCTGCTCGACCGTGTTGCGCTCGGGTGCTTCGCCCGCGGCGACGGCCTCGACGAATGCGCGCTGCTCTTTGCGGTGAGCCGGCTCCTCCCGGGTCGTTATCTCGGTGTCCGAGAAGTGCGGGCCACCGACGTCCTCGACCTCGTGGATGGTCAGGGTCTCCTCCGCGCGGTCGACGGTCGCGCCGGCCTCGGTGCCCTGCATCACGTACGTCTGCGCGGGCGGCCGGTTGCTCGCCCAGGAGGTCTCCAGGGCCAGCGTCTGGCCGTTCGCGAAGCGCACGAGCGCCTGTGCGGAGTCGTCCACGTCGAAATCGCCGTCGCCGTCCTTGCCCCACATGTGCAGGTACGTGTAGTCGTCGCGGCCGCCGAATATCGAGCGCGTCTCGCCCGACACCTCCACGACCTCGGGGAAGTCCAGCATGTGCATCGCCAGGTCGATGGCGTGTGCGCCGATGTCGATGAGCGAACCGCCGCCCGCGACCGAGGAGTCGGTGAACCACGACCCGCGTCCGGGGACGCCCCGCCGGCGGATGTAGTTCGCCTCGACGTGGTACACGTCGCCGAACCGGCCGAGGTCCTGTTGCTCCTTGAGTACCTCGACGGTCGGTGCGAACCGGTTGTGGAAGCCGACCATACAGAAGCTGTCGGCGTCCCGCGCCACCGCGGCGATGCGCTCGGCGCTCTCCACCGAGTTCGCGAGGGGCTTCTCGACGAGCACGTCGAGTCCGGCCTCCAGCGCGCTCGTCACGTACTCCTCGTGGAACCGGTTCGGTGTCGTCACGATGACGGCGTCGACCGTCTCGTAGAGTTCTGCTGCGTCCTCGTACGTGGGGACGCCGTAGTCCGCCTCGAACGCGTCCCGTGCGTCCGCCACGATGTCCATCCCGCCGACCAGGTCAGCAGCGATGTCGTCGTCGTTCGTCAGTGCCTCAAGGTGGTCGGCGTGGTGCCGTGCGATACCACCGAGGCCTACGATGCCAATCCGAATTGTCTCATCATCTGTCATAGTTCAGTTGTCTCTCCGTGTTGCGTTCGTTTGCGGTGCGGAATGGAAAACAGCCGTGGCGGGTGAACGCCGGCGGCCGTGTTACAGCAACTGCTTTTCCTTCTCGTCGCGTTCGTGTTCGCGCTGCTCGGCTTCCTTCTGGCGGCGACGACCGCGTATGTACTGTTTGATTCCGGGGATGACCTTGTTCTTCAGGTCCAGGATGAACGACGCGATGCCGTACACCCAGAAGAAGAACAGGAGCGTTCCTCCCCCGAAGTACAGGAGTGCGGCCTCACTCACCATCGTCAGTCACCCGAGCGAGCCTCCGACTGGAGCGGCTGGGACAGTCCGTGGACGATAGCCTCTCCGGACGCGGTGTCGAACAGGTGGAGCCGCGAGCGGTCGAGGACGACCGACTGCGCGATGTCCTCCGAGATCTCCGTGTCCGGGTCGACACTCATCAGGAGGCGGTCGTCGCCCTCCTCCTGCATGCCGGAGGTCGCCTCTTCCCCGTAGGTGAGATAGACGAATATCTCGTTCCCCATGGGTTCGAGAACGTCCGTCATCGTCTGGACGGGGCTGGTCGGGTCCTCGACCTTACGCGTGTCCTCCTCGCGGTAGACATCCTCCGGGCGGACACCGAGGGTGACCTGGTCGCCCGCGGAGACGCCGAAGTCGCTGGGGTCGAACTCCACGGTGATGTACTCCGACGTGAAGCCACTGTTGGTCACTTCGCCCTCGATGAAGTTCATCGCCGGCGACCCGATGAAGCCGGCGACGAACAGGTTCGCGGGCTCGTTGTAACAGACCAGCGGCGGGTCTATCTGCTGGAGCGTCCCGTCGTTGATGACCGCGATGCGGTCCGACATGGTCATCGCCTCCGCCTGGTCGTGCGTGACGTAGATGATGGTGGTGTCCAGCTCCTTGTGCAGGCGCTGGAGCTCCGTGCGCATGTGCACACGCAGCTTCGCGTCCAGGTTCGCCAGCGGCTCGTCCATCAGGAACACTGCCGGGTTCCGGACGATTGCGCGGGCGATGGCGACACGCTGGCGCTGCCCACCGGACATCTCGTCCGGCTGGCGGTCCAGCATGCCCTCGAGCTGAACGACTTTCGAGGCGTGCTCGACACGACGGTCGATCTCCTCCTTGTCGTAGTCACGCAACCGCAGCCCGAAGCTGATGTTGTCGTACACGTCCATGTGCGGGAACAGCGCGATGTTCTGGAAGACCATCGCGACCCCGCGGTCTTTCGGTGGGTAGTTCGTGACGTCGGTGTCGCCGATGAGGACCTGCCCGGACGTCGGCTTGGTGAGTCCGGCGATGGTCTCCATCGTGGTCGACTTCCCACACCCCGACGGGCCGACGAGCGTGATGAACTCGCCGTCCTCGATGTCGAGGTTCATGTGGTCTACCGCTGTCACGTCGTCGTACTGCTTGATGACGTCGTTTAGTTTGACACGTGCCATGTGTGATTCACTCCTTGAGTGCTCCTGAGGTGAGCCCGCTGACGATCTTCTCCTGTGCGACCACCACGAGGATGGTGACAGGCAACACTGCGACGATACTCGCTGCTGCCATCGCATTGTACGTGGTCTGGAACTGACCGGCCCGGCGGAACTGGAGGATACCAGCCACGACCGGTGCCCAGTTCTCCGCCGTACCGTCCGTCATCAGGTACGAGAAGAAGAACTCGTTGTACACCGCGATGAACGTCAGCACGCCCGCGGTCGCGACACCGGGTGCCGACAGCGGCACGATGACGCGGAACAGGGCGCCCAGGCGCGTGGTCCCTTCGATTCTGGCGGCGTCCTCCAGGCCATCCGGAATCTGGCCGTAGAACGTCGTCAGGATGAAGATGGACAGCGGCAAGAAGATGGCGCTGAACGGGAGCATCATCGAGCCCGGCGTGTTGTACAGCTGCGGGCTGGAGACGGTGTATCCGAGCAGCGAGAGGCTGACGTTCCCGTTGAACAGGTCCCACAGCGGCAGGAAGAACGCTGCCGGCGGGAAGTACGAGATGGCGAGCACGAGCAGCATCAGCCCGCGACGCCCCGGGAACTCCAGGCGACCGAACACGTAGCCTGCGAGGCTCGCGAGCAGCAACACGATGACCGTCGTGCCGATCGCGAGGAACAGGCTGTTGAACATGTACCGCATGAACGGTACCTGTTCGAACACCTGGAAGAACGTCTCGATGGCGAACCCGTTCGGCAGGAGACCGATGTCGGGGAGCGTCCCGCTCGGGCCGGTCGGCGTCAGCGCCAGGATCAACAGCCAGTAGAACGGGAACAGCGTGGTGGTGAGGAAGAACACCGTCACGACGTAGAACATCGAACGGTAGGCACGCTGGGGGTCCTGGATGGACTTGTCGACCCAGCGCTGGAACGGCCCTCGCTTGAGCTCTGCGTCACCACCAGCGAACGGATTCTCTCCTGTGGAATCGTCGGTACTCATGCCATGTCCTCCCGGGCGTACCCGATGATGTAGACGGTGACGACCAGCCCGATGATGCCTGCCGTCACGAACGCGACCGTCGCGGACGTCGCTATCAGGTTGTTATTGAACGTCGAGATGACGAGACAGGACAGCGACGGAACCGTCGAACAGCCGGACACCGTCTCGATGATACCGTACACCCGCATCGCCTGGATGGTGCGGAACAGCATCGCGACCAGGATGGTCGGCAGGATGAGCGGGAACGTGATGTACTTGAAGCGCTGCCACGGCGAGGCACCCGCGACGCGGGCGACCTCGTACAGGTTCCGGTCGATGCTCTGCAGGCCCGCGAGGATGAGCAGGGCCATGAACGCAGAGGTCTTCCAGATGTCCGCGACGATGACGATCAACGTGGAGTCGATCGTACTCGAGAACGGGGCGAACGAGAACGGCCCGAGCGTCTGGAGTATCGTCGGTGCCTCTTCACCGCCGATCAGGAACCCGATGCCCGGCTGGAACATCAGGAAGAAGATCATCCCCTGCACGACGATGGGCACAGCCCACGGGATGATGATGGCGACACGAACCCAGCGTCGCCCCTTGAAGTCCTGGTCGAGTACGAGCGCCTGTCCGAACCCGATGATGGTCTCGAAGACGACGCTGACGATGGTGAAGATGAGCGTCACCGTCAGTGCGCTGTTGAACATCGCGTCGACCGACAGCTCGGTCGGAATGAACGGTGACGGCATCAGTGCGTTCTTCTCGCCGGTGAGCAGTGCGATGTAGTTCTGGATGGCGACGAAGTCACCGAGCCTGCCCGTGAGGTTGTCCGCGAACAGCGACATGCGGAACGTACTCAGAAGTGGCCACACTGCTATCGCGGCGAGCAAAAGAAGCGCCGGCGTAAGCAAGAGGTACGCGAACTGGGCCTCGCTGAGGTTCTCCATCCAGCGAATGGCAGTCGCGTACGGGCCAGACCGCTGGCTCTCACGCAGCGGGCCCGATTGTGTTTCTGGTTCTGCTGCCATTATTGTATGCCAGGTCTGTTTTTAGACGCTGTTTTCGATTTGCTTCAGGGAAGCGGCAAGGCTTTCCATTGCCTTGGCCGGCGTCTTGTTCTGCTGGAGGGAGCCGTTGACCTCCTTCGAGATCTGGGTGGATTCCTGGTTCCAGACACGGGTGACCGGACGCGGAATCGCGTTCTCGCCAGCGACCTTGAGGGTGTCGACGTAGCGGCCGATGACGTCGAGCTGCTGTGCTTCCTTGCTGGCGACCATCTCCGGAACCGGCGGGATCCAGCCACCGAGCTCGAACAGCCCAAGCTGGGCCTGCTCCGTCGTGATGGCCTTGAGGATCTGCACTGCGGCCTGCTTCTTCTTGCTCGATGCGTTCGGGTTGAGGGCGAGGTGCCAGCCACCGAGGGCTGCCACTGCACCACCGGTGCCCTCGTACTTGGCCTCCTCTGGCGTGACGCCGTACGGAATCGGCATGACACCGAGGTCCTCGCCGAAGTTGTCCGGGCTGCCGTTGATGTTGATCGAGTACGGCCAGTTGCGGTGCATGACGACGTTGCCCTTCGTGAAGGGTTCACGCGAGGGCTCTTCGGTCATCTGCACGACGGCCTGGGGCGAGATGTTGCCCTCGACGGAGCTGAGCGACTCGGGGTCGCTGCTGCCGTGGATGAACGTCCGCATCATCTTGATGGCCTTGATGGGAGCCTCTTCGTTGACCGTGATCGGGCGGTCGCCGATGGGGCCGAAGAGGTTGTCGTGGTTGCCGAAGTACGCGCCACCCCAGGAGCTCATGAACTCGTTGAAGTCACAGCACGAGAGGCCCTCGTAGGCCTTCCCCTGCCACGTGAATCCGTCCTTGCCGCTCTGTTCCATCGTGTCCTTCGTGACCTGGGAGAACTTCTGCCAGCTGAGGGGCTCGGTCGCCCAGTTCTCGTTTTCAGGGTCGTAGCCGGCCTTCTCGACCAGGTCCTTGCGGTACTGGATGGTCGGGAAGTCCGCGAACAGCGGGATACCGTAGAGGTCGCCGTTCATCGTGGCAGTGGCGACGCTGGCACCGAAGTAGTCGCTTTTCACCCTCTCGGTCATCTCCGAGGGCAGGGACTTACTCAGGTTCTGAAGCTGTCCACGGGCGATGAACGGAATCATCCATCCGTTGTCGAGCATCATGATGGTCGGCTGCTCCTGGCCGGCCGAGAGGATGTTCTTGTACTTCGCCTGCCGGTCACCGGTGGTGAACGACCCGGCGATGACCTCCAGGTTGATGTTGTCCGGCAGCCCCGCCTCGTGCAGGAGCGTGTTGATCTCGCCCTCGACCTTCTTGAAGTTCGAGTCACCCGCGAACTGGACGGTGATGTCCTCCGTGGGTGCCTCGGTGTCAATCTGGGTGTCGGTGTCTTCGTTGCCACCGCCACCACCGCCGCCACCGTTATCGTCACTGCTGTCGTTGCTCGAGATGCAGCCGGCGAGTCCAACTCCCACACCGGACGCGCCAGCGACCTTCACGAACGAACGACGGCTAACTTTCCGTGCGCTTCTTCGACTCCCTTGCGAACCATTCGCAGGCATAAGCCTACGTTTATGGCCTTTGGATTTATAGATAACGTGGATACAACGGGTGTTGTAGTCCCGCAACTGATAGGTTTTCGCCTGTCTTATCCCCTGCCTATAACGTTCGCGCACGCGAGGCTTTGCGTAACCACTCGACGTCTCTCTAGAATATCTGATGTATTAGTTTGAACGACGATTCAGCGCGAAATCTCGGTCATCGTGAGCCGAATTCCCTCGATATCCTCGAGCATCGCACCCTCACCACCGACGGTAAACTCGCCTTCACTGGTCTCGACGGTGATGGACGCGCGTCCCGCCAGCTGGGCTAACGGAATCTCGTTTGCACCGACGTAGCCATCACCCTCGTAGTAGACATCTGTAAGGTCCCCCTCCAGTATCCGTTCCTCACCAGACGAGACGTCCTTGCCGAGCACACGGACGCCGATGGTCACCCCGTCGAGCAAGAGTGGCTCCACGTCGCGAATGAACTCGCGAACGTCGACGTACTCGATGGGGGGTTCGTCGTTCCGAGCGGTGTAGATCTCGTCACAGATCTCCCACAGACAGCCGACGTAGTACCAGTGGAACACGTACTCGTGCATCCGGTCGTCGACGAGGACACCGTACTCGTTCAGGGCGTCCTCGTGGGGGCCGAAACACGCCTTGCGCCGGTCGATGAGCGCGACGAACGGTGAGGGAATCGGCCGGTGGCGGGTCTCGGTCGTCGTCTTCGCGAGTCGCTCCTGGGCGGGGAGTTCGTACTCCTCGTCGGGGGCCGTGTAGATTGAGAGCTGGATGTAGACGCCGCGTTCGAGCGCCTCGGCGAGAACACCCTCGAGCTGCTCGTACTGTTCGAGGCTCGCCGAGAGCTGTATCTGGTTCTCGGCCTCCTCGATGAACAGTCGTGCGCGGTCGACGACGGTCTCGAACCGCTTCACGATGCTCGCCGCGTGGCGGTCCAGTTCGGGCTGTTCCCACCGGTCCTCTATCTCGTCGGCGGCCTGCTCGAATCGTGACGCGCGGCTCTGGAGGTCCTCGAGAACGTCCGCCGGGCTGTGTGCACGTGCCCGCATCGTGTCTTGCTCGTACGTTTCGACGTACCCTCGGTCTTCGAGCGACCGGACCACGTCGTAGATTCGCGGGTCCGGAACGTCGCTCGCCTCGACCAGCTCGCGTGCAGACGCCGTCCCGAGCTCGAGCAGGGCCACGTACGCCTTCGACTGGTACGGTGAGAGCCCCGCTTCCTGCAGGACCTCACGTAACTCGTCGGAGTTCATACCTCAAACGGTGGGGAAACAGGGGGAAAAACCTTCTCTCCCCGGCGATGCGTTGTGCGCTGTCGCGGACGACAGACCTTTGTCGTGCGCCACGTGACCATCTGGCGATGAGTACACTGGACCGGTTCCGGAACCCTGCGTACACCGGCGAGCAGCGGTGCTGGCCCTGTACGGTCGTCAACGTGGTCCTCGTCGGGGTCGTGGTCGCTGGCGTCGCGTTGCTAGACTACCCGGTCGTCGCGGCGGCTGTCGGCCTCGTCGGCCTGCTCGTTATCTGGGCCCAGGGCTACGTCGTTCCCTACACGCCCCGATTCGCGCCGCGACTTGTCGCAGCGCTCCCCTTGCCGGGCGACCCGTTCCACGCCGACGGCGGGACGGCGGCCCCCGCCGAGGATGGGTCGCTCGGGAGCGACGAGATCGACGGTGAGGCGGTCCTGACGCGGCTGGTGGAGGTCGGTGTCATCGTCCCCGAGGGCGAGGACCTCATGCTCTCCGAGGAGTTCCACGAGAGATGGCACGACGCGATGGACGAGCATCAGGACGACTCGGCCGAGGAACTGGCCGCCGTCGTTCGCGACCTCCTGCCCGACGCGTCGGTGTCGGTCGAAGGCGGGGCTCGTGGTCCCTACGTCGTGGTCTCGGCTGGTGGCACCGCGAGCCTCTCCGACGCCTGGCTCACGCGGCCGGTCGCCATCGCGGAGGTCGCAGCCGTCGAAGCGCTCGCCGACACGGGGCTCGACGAGCAGACCCGGCTGGCGGCCGCGGAACCACTCCGGACGTTCCTCGACGTGTGTCCGGACTGCGGTGGTGCCGTAGAAGTCACGACCACGGTCGAGTGCTGTGGGGGCAGCGCCGGGGCGACCGACCCCGACGAGGTACTGGCCTGTACCGAGTGCGATACGCGCCTGTTCACGTTCCCCGGGTAGGTCGATTCGGCGGTCAGGCACCGAGTGGCCCGCCCGCTGCTTCTGCAGAATCCCAGATGACGTTCGCCCGGTACACCGTCTCCTCGAACACCGCGGGCGTGCTGGTTCGACCCTCCATGGTTTCCAGGAACGCCTCCTCGCGGCCGGTGTGTGTCACGATTCGGTCGGCGACGTCTCGGAGCCCCTCGACATCGTCACGGCTACAGCCCGTCACGCGTTCGTTCACGGCCTGCCTGAGGACTGATCGCTCTCGGTCGGAGAGCGACTTGGAATCGAAGTTCAGCATTCGAGCGGTATCCACGTCGGTTGCCGAGCGTAGTTCGACTGCCAGTGCAACCCCGCGACAGTCGTCCGAGGCGAGGCACCCGGCGGAGACTGTCCCGAGCGAGACGACCGTTGCGAGGAGGGCCCGACGGTTCACACCGTCAGGTAGTCAATAATCTGGTAAGTGTCTTCTGGAGGAGGGGACCCGGGCCCGTGGCTCTCACGGGCCAGCCGCGTCTCGGACAACTGGTCGTCGTCCATGCGTACCGAGAAGGTCGGGGAAGCTGTCGATTCAATCCGCCCGCACGAACGTCACCGGACACGGCGCGTTCAGCATGACCTCCTGGGCGGTGGACCCGAAGACGGCCTTCCCGGTCGGGGAGCGCTTGCGGCCACCGACGACGACCAGTTCCGCGTCTTCCGCCTCCGCGAGCCCGACGATCTCGTGCCCGTACTCGCCGACGGCACCGCGAATCTCGTAGTCGATACCGGCCTCCGTAAGGAGTGCTTCGACCTCCCGGACCGGGCTGTACTTCGCGGCGACGTCGTCGGGGGTGACCTCGGCGTCCTTGGATATCGAGAGCTTCGCTTTCACCTCGTCGTACTCCTCCCACGTGAACACGTGGCCGAGGATGACGGTGGCGTCGCTGGGTGCGGCGATGTCGACGACGGTCTCGGTTATCTCTTCGATGCGTTCCTCGTCCCCCTGTCCGAGGGCGAGCAGTACGGTGTCGAATGCCATTGTATCGAGTCTCGCACCGCTCTGAGTTAACTGCTTGGGATAATTTACTCGGTGTGTTGTGAATATTTGTGTGGGTCTCGGGGGCCGCTCGCAGGGCTACTGTCCGCTGGTCCCTTCGACGAGCCGCTCGAGTTGTTCGGGCGGGACAGCACCACGTGCGGCGTAGTCATCGTACGCAAACGTCGGGACGCCGGTGATGCCAGCACGCTGGGCGTTCTCGAACTCCTCGTGGAGCTCGGCGCGAAGCGTCTCGTCCTCGAGCGCCGACGCGATCTCGTCGCCGTCGATTCCGGCCGCCTCGGCCAGTTCGACCAGGACCTCCTCGTCACCGATGTCGCGACCCTCTTGCCAGAGGGCCTCGAAGATGGCCACGTCGAAGTCGAGCCACTGGTCGTTCGGGTAGTGCTGTTTCACGTAGTAGGAGGCGACCTGGGCGTCGAGGGAGTCGACGTCGCGAGAGAGGTCGAGTTCCATCTCGACGTCGTATCGTTCCTGGAGTCGACGAACGCCCTGTTTCGCCTGCTCGTAGTACTCCTCGTCCTTGCCGTCGTCGACCGACGTGTCGATGGTGCCGTCCGGCCGACGCTTCTGCGACCGCAGGTCGAACGGCCGCCAGTCGATTTCGAGTGGTTCGTCCCGTGTCTCCTGGTAGCGCTTCAGCGACTCGCGTCCGAGGAAGCAGAACGGACAGACGTAGTCGGAGTAGACGGTGATACGCTCGTCGTTGGCAGCGTTGCTCATACGGGAACCCTTCGGGCCTGCATGGATAAATAAACGAGTCGCCTGTGGCGGTGTCGTGCACGAGCGAACACCCCTGGGACGCGGAGGATTCTCGTGCATTCATCTGTCGTGGTGTCGTAGAAAGGAGCATGGACACGGACGCCCCGTTCCCGGACCCACCGGTCGACCTCCCCGATGACGTGGTCGACGCGCTCCAGGCCCACGCCGACGAGCCCCACGTCGTCAGGGAGACCGTCCTCTACGCCCAGGAGCTACTGAACCGGTTGCACGAGCCCTCGCTCGACATCGAACCGCGGGGCGACGAGGAGATCCTGCGCGTCACCGAGCGACCGGGATACACGGAGGTCGTCAAGCGGAACCACCCGGATTCGCCCGACGCGTACCTGTATATCGTCACCAGGGAACCCCACCCGAGGGGAGAGGACCACCTCAGGTGGAAGGTCATCGGGCGGGTCGACGTCGACGAGATGGAAGAAGAATAGGTCGCGAACTCAGGCGAGACGCGCGAAGCCGAGGTTGCCGGAGATGTTCTCGATGAGGACCGTCACGGTCTGGCCCTCCTTCGCGCCGGGCACGAAGATGGTGTAGTTGCCGCGCTCGGCGACACCGTCGCCCTTGCGGCCCGTGCCGGTGATCTTGACCTGGTAGGTCCGTCCCTCTTCGAGTTCGGGCTGGCGCTTGTTCTTGCCCTTGCTGGAGTTCTTCGAGACGGGCTGGAAGGCACCACACGCCTCACAGCGGAGCATGTCGATGCCGTCCTCGCGGACGAGGCGGGTGTCCGGAAGGCCACACTCGCCACAGGTGACGTACTCGGCGACGTAGCTGTCGATGGCCGCGGTGAAGTCCGCGATGGTGAACGACCCGTTGTAGCGGGCCTGCTGGCCGTCGAACTGGCCGTTGGTACCGAGTTCGCGCTGGATGCTGCGGTGCATGTGCTCGGCGTCGCGCGAGACCGCGTCCGCGATCGCGTTGAGATTTGTCAGGCGTGTGAACGCCCCGTCCGTCTCGCCCGCGGGGTCGGGAATCTTGAGGCGCTCGCCTGCTTCCTGGGGTCGGTCCGGGAGATCCGAGAACGCTCTGTCGAGGAGAGAGTCGTATTCCATGGGCGTAAGAAGTCGCGGGAACGTTTAGATGTTGGGAAGCGCGTCCGACGGGACCGGGGTGGTCCGGGTTCGCGGTCGATGCGACTCAGCGCTCGAACCCCGGCGGCAACCCGGTGTGCTTGAGGCCGGACCAGTCGGTCACTTCGAACTGGTAGATGTCGATGCCGAGGTCGCCACTCGTGATGGCGCGCTGGAACATCTCGGGCCGCCAGGCCGATTTCATCACGTCACCGAGGGCGGTCCACTCTGCCTCCGGGACCTGGCTGAGTTTGCCCGTGAGCTGGACGCTCTCCCAGTTGAACGGTGAGTTCGTCTGATAGACCAGGAACTTGGCCGTCGTCGTCTTCTCTGTCAGTGCTCGCTTCTGGCTGTCCTTCCCGAGCAGGTAGGTGAAGTAGAGGTTCGTGTCACCGTCGTACCCGTAGGACATCGGGACGAGATAGGGCGCGTCGTCGGCCGGGAGGCCGAGGATACCCATCCCCTCGCTGTTCAGGAAGTCGCGGATCTCGTCGTCCCCCATGGCGACCATCCCGAAGTCGCTGAGTTCGTCGATAGTCATACCACCTAGAAGGTAGGTCCGCATTCACATAAGGAAAGCCACGATTTTCGAACCGGGGGAATCAGCGGTCGATGCGTCTGTCGCCGTGTGATGCACCCGTCGAGGCCCCTGAAAAGCGTGATTCTGGTTCCTCGACTTCAGCGAACTCGACCGTGACCACCGAACCCATCATACACACAGTACTCTCTAACAGTCGATATTGGTCGGGCCGAACGCTCCGACCCAAGCATCCACAACCGCGAGCTGGTATCGGGTGAACCGGTTCGCCCCGGCCCCGTGAACTCACCGCGGTTCGAGGGTGTCCGTCTCCGTGTCGGCTGCCGACTCCACGTACTCGGTCAGTATCTTGCCCTGGGCTTTCCGGAGGTGGCTGTGGAAGGTCGAGGGGGCGATGTCCATCGCCTCGGCGACCTCCTCGGCCGTGCTGTCCCGCGGCCACTCGAAGTACCCGGCGTTGTAGGCGGCCGCGACGGCTTCCTCCTGTCGCCCGGTGAGGTCCGCCTCGAACTGGGTCGTCGTCGGCTCCGTGGCGGGCGACCGCTCCTGTTTGGCCAGGAGCGTTACCGTCCCCACGGCCTCCGAGAGCGCATCGGTCAGTGCCCGGACGTCGTTCCCGCTGCCGGTCTCGACGACGAGTTCGAGCGTCCCGTTCGCGGCGGTCGCTTCGTGGACGTTCGCACCCCGTGCCATCACGATTGGCAATGGGGAGCCGCCGTGGAGGCGTAACTCCAGCGTGTTGCGGTTCGGGACCTGCCGGATCTCGTCGACCTCGGTCGCGTCCTCGAGTGCAGCCACGACCGATGCCACGTCCGCCTCGTCGACGGTGACGTAGAGCAGCAGGTCGTCGAGCGCGACCGGGACCGTACCATTGACCGTCAGCCGACAGTCACAGTCGGCGCTCACGCGGGCGAGCACCGACGACGATGCGGGGAACTGGTAGGTGAGTTCGACGACGGTGTCCGCCAGGAGGGTCTGGCGGGTCTCGATCGCGTTCAGCGCCATGCCGATGCTCTGTGCCAGCTCTTCGAGCGTCGCGAGTTCGCGGTCGCCGAAGGCGTCCTCCCGTTCGGTCTCGACGACCAGCGTCCCGTACGTGGTTGTCCCGAACGGGAGCGGGAGTCGCGCGGCGGCGACCGGGCCCTCGTCGCCGGCGTCGGTCGTCACCGACGGCTCTTCGGGGCGGTCTTCCGCCGGGCGGTCCGCGTCGACGTACGCATCGGTGTACCAGTCACTCGTCGCGAGTCGGCTCGTCGCCCCGTCGAGGAGGTCATCTGCGGTCCGGGCGCTCACGAGTATCTGGAGGACGCCACGAATCGCGGTGTTGATCGCGTCGAGTTCGAGTAGTTCCGCGCGCTGGGAGGCCAGTTCTGTCTGGCGACGTTCGAGTTCCCGGAGGTTACGCTCTCGCTCCGTGACGTCGTGGAGGGTGTAGGCAACCCCTACCGGACGCTCCCCGGCGTCTTCGACGGTTGCCGCCGCGACCTCGAACTCGCGGTCACCGATGGTCTGCAGCGACTGTTCGGCCCCGGGCTCCGGGACCGTCGGCAGGAAGTCGTCGATGGAGTTGCCGACGATGCCAGTCGGCCGAGTGAACACCGTCTCCGCCTCGTCGTTGGCGGTGACGACCGCGCCGTCACGGTCGGTGATGATGACGGCGTCGTGGATGTTCGAGAGGACCGAGTACCGGCCGAGCTGGAGGACGGCAGGCGAGCGTTCGAACAGGTCCTCTCCGGAGATGGCGGCCGCGAACGCCAACCCGGTGATGCTGAACGCGTAGGGGGTCATGTCGAACCCACGGAACGGTGCGTACCCGAGGACGGAGAGGAGGTTGGCGACGAGGGGGGCGGCCACGCCGACGAAAACCAGGGCCGTCGGCACCGAGAACAGGTCACCGGTGCGGCGAATCGCGAACAACAGGAGGAACGTTCCGCCGCCGACGAGGAGGTAGGTGTAAAGCAGGTGGACCCAGTACCAGGGGCCGACATCCTGCTCGGCGATGGTGAGCGAGTAGACGACGTTGTAGTCGGTGTTTATCCAGATGAGTGGGTGCCACGGGCTCGTCCACACCAGCAGCAGCGTCACACCAGGGATGATGAGCAGTCCTGCGAGGATGGACGGGTTGGCGAGTTCGTCGAACCCCGTGTACTCCGCGAAGAAGAGCAGGACGAAAACCGGGGCGAAGGCGATGCCGAACCACTGGAACTGCTCCCAGAAGAAGCGAAGCTGGGGAGCGTTGGTGAGGAGGCCCACCGCGTAGCCACCGCTCCAGACCCCCGTCGACACCATCATTCCCACGAACGGTTTCGCCGCGGGTCGCTCCTTGACGCGCCACCCGACGACCGCGAGCCACCCCGAGAGGAGCATCGAGACGCCGAGCAGGACGACGTGCAGGGCTGGTACCACCCCGACCATAGTTGTCACCACGAAAGAAGCCGAGTGTAATTATTGTACCGATGATACGAACGGTCGTCGGCGACGCTTGCGGTCTCGGCGATTCGGACGCGGGAGAATCAGGGTCCGGACGGTAGCACGCGCACGGATACCACAGGCGCTAGAACTACTTCGCCTCTGTATCTATGCCGGAACAGACCCTACGATGATGTGGGGGAGAGCGAGAACGTGTTGGGGGAGGGCGGACCGCAAGCAGGCGGTAGAGGGGAGTCCGGACACGGTCAGCACCGACGAACTGACTCGGCTGGGGGGCCGAGACGAACCAGAGATCGACAGTGTCCACTCGCACTCGGCGTGCTGCTACTGGGGGGTGGCCAGTCCGCCGGATAGCTCGTGGGAGCGTCGGTACGACATCGACTGTCTGTTCTTCGACGGCGGCTCACGACGACCAGAAATCCACGCGTTTTAGCGTCACCAGAGTCTCACCGACTGCGTGGTGAGCACTACTCGTGGCTCCGGCAGCTGACCAGTCGATTGCAGCTGATGCCGGACGGGATGAGACAGCCACAGACGGTCCCGAGAGCGCTGCTGCCGGGGATGCTCCGGACGCGGACGAGGCGGTCGAGGCCCGGCTCGCGGACGCGCTGGAGCGGGTCGCGCATGGCGCGACGGTCTCCATCCCGAGTATCCTGCTCGAACGCGGTCTCTCGGTCGCGTTCACTGCGGTTCTCACGAACGGGTTCTCGGCGAACGCGTACGGGTTGTTCGCCCTCGCGAGACGCCTCCAACGGTTCCTGTTGCACGTCGCGCTGGGGTTCCGGAGCGGGCTGAGCCGTTTCCTCCCGAACGCGGAGTCTTCCGAGGAACGCGACGCCCTCGTCACGTTCGCGAGCGTTCTGCTGTTCGCGGTCGCGTCGGTGTTCGGGGTCGTCCTGTACGTCACGGCCCCGACGATTGCAGACCTGACAGGCAGGGGCGCCGACTTCCGGGGCCTTCTGCGACTGTTCGCGCTTGGCCTCCCGGCGACAGTCTGGCTGTTCACCGTCAGCGAGGCGCTTCGGGGGCTGGAGGAGGTCGTCCCGCTCAACCTCACGCTTCGAATCGGCTTCCCCGTCGGACAGCTCCTCGTGGCGGTGGCGGGGGTGGTCGTCTTCGACGACCTCGCAGTCGTCGCGGTCGGCGTCGTCGGCGTGATGGCGCTCACGGGAACCACGGCCGCGGCCTGGCTGGTCACGGAACGCGGACTCCGGTTCAGACTCCGAAGCCCCGGCGAGGAGGTGCTCTGGCGACGGTATCTCTCGTACACGCTGCCCCTGTTCGTGGGTGGCATCGCGACGACCATCCAGCGGCTCGGGTTCTACCCGCTCATCGTGGTCTTCCTCTCGAACGTCGCGGGGGGCGTCTTCGCCATCGGTGTCCTCCTCGGGTCGCTCGTCCGGCTGCCCCTGATGGGTATCAACCAGTTCATCCCGCCGGTCGCGGCCGCCCTGAACGAAGACGGCCACCGCGAGTCGCTCTCGCGACTGTACCACGTCACGAGCCGGCTGGTCCTGGTGGCGGTGACCGGGCTCTCGGTTCCCGTCATCGTCTACCGCGAGTCCGTCCTCGCACTGTTCGGGCCGACGTACGTCCAGTACGCGCCGCTCCTCCCGTGGTTCGTTCTCGCGCAGTTCGGGGCCTGTGCAGCCGGGAGCGTGGGTATCCTGCTCGCGATGACGGACAACCAGCGAGCCCTGCTCGCGGTTAACGTGTTCATAACCGCGTTCCTGACAGTCACGGCGATCCCCCTCACCAGCGCCTACGGCCTTGAGGGTCTCGTCGCGAGCTACTTCCTGATGCTGACGATCAACAACGGGCTGGAAGTCGCGGTACTCTACCGACTCGAAGGCCTGCAACCGTTCACGACACTGCACGCGAAACCGCTCGTCGCGGCGGTCCCGTTCGTCGCCGTGGCAGTCGTCGCCGGGGCGACGCTCCCTGGCTGGACCGGGCCGGTTCTCGGAACCGTCCTCGGCTTCGCGGTGTACGGGCTCGTCCTCGGGCGACTGGGTTTCACGGCGGTCGAACGACGGCTCGCGGAGACGTTGGCGGAGCGATACCGGATTCTCGGCTGGTGACCGACCGAGTTCGGTCGTTTACCGTTTTCCGGCGTCCGGGGTCCGGAGCACCGCTTCGTCTGTCTCCGGGCCGAGCGGTTCGACGCGGACGCTCGACACCTTGTACTCGGGGATGCCCGCCTGCGGGTCGAAGGACTCCTGGGTGAGCTTGTTGACCGCCCCGGCGGCGAAGTGCATCGGGATGAACAGCGTGCCCGGACCGACCCGGTCGGTGACCTGCACCTTGACGACGATGTCGCCCCGCCGCGACTCCACCCGGACGTACTCCTCGTCCGCGATACCGAGTTCGGCCGCGGTGTCGGGATGGACCTCGACGAAGCTCTCGCCGACGTGGCTCATGAGTCCCTCGACGCGGCGGGTCAGCTGGCCGGTGTGCCAGTGGTACAGCACCCGCCCCGTGGTGAGTGTGAGCGGGAACTCCTCGTCCGTCTCCTCGCCGGGGCGCTGGACGTCCGCGGGGACGAAGCGGGCCTTGCCGTCGTCGAAATTGAACTCGCCGTCCTCGTAGTCGTAGAGGTACGGGGTGCCGGGGTGGTCCGTGTCCCAGCACGGCCACTGCAAGCCGTGCTGGTCGCCCTCCTCGAGACGCTCGTAGGTAACGCCGCCGTAGATGGGGACGAGACCGTTGATTTCGGCCATCACCGCACGCGGATGGTCGTAGTCCCAGTCGTACCCGAGACGCCTCGCCAGCGCCTGCGTTATCTCCCAGTCCTGGCGGGCCTTCCCCGGCGGCTCGGCCACGGGCCGAACCCGCTGGATGCGGCGCTCGGTGTTGGTGAACGTCCCGTGCTTCTCCGGCGACGTCGCGGCCGGGAGGATAACGTCGGCGTACTCCGCGGTCTCGGTGAGGAAGATGTCCTGCACGACGAGGAACTCGAGCTCATCCAGCGCCTCGGCAGCGTGCTGGATGTCCGGTTCGGAGAGCGCGGGGTTCTCGCCGACGATGTACATCCCACGGAGGTTCCCCTCGTGGATCTCGTCGAACATCTGCGGGACTTTCAGGCCCGGTTCGTCCGGCGGACGCTCACCCCACGAGTCTTCGAACTTGTCAAGCACGGCTGGGTCCGCGAGGTCCTGGTACCCCGGCAGGCAGTTCGGGAGCGTGCCCATGTCGCCACCGCCACCCTGGACGTTGTTCTGCCCGCGGAACGGTGAGAGCCCGGCACCCCGCTTGCCGACCTGCCCGAGCGCCAGTGCGAGGTCGGCCAGCGCGATGACGTTCTGGGTGCCGTGGCTGGACTGGGTCATCCCCATCGCCCAGCCGAAGACGACGGTGTCGGCGGCCGCCAGCGTCTCGGCCGCGCTGGCGAGGTCCGCCGGTGGCACCTCGGTCAGTTCCTCGACCTTCTCGGGGGTGAAGGGCTCGACCTTCTCGACGACTGCCTCGAAGTTCCGGGTGTTGCGCTCGATGAACTCGGTGTCGTGCAGGTCGTGTTCGACGATGTAGCGGATGAGACCGTTGATCCAGGCCGTGTCGTACCCCGGCTTCACCCGGGTGAACTGGTCGGCGTGCTCGGCGATACCGATCTTCCGCGGGTCGAACACCACGAGGTCGGCACCGTCGCGGACGTTCTGTTTGATTCGCGTCGCCAGCACCGGATGGGATTCGGTCGTGTTCGACCCCGTCAGGAGGTAGGCGTCCGCCTCGCCCACGTCCTCGTTGATGCGGTTGCTCATCGCGCCGAAGCCGACGGTCTGCTGGAGCGCCGCGACCGTCGAGGCGTGACAGAGCCGGGCGCAGTTGTCGATATTCTTGGTGCCCAGCACCTGCCGGGCGAACTTCTGGACGAGGTACGCTTCCTCGTTGCTCCCCTTCGAGGAGGCGAGACAGGACACGGTGTCGACACCGTGTTCGCGCTGGATGGCCGACAGGCGCTCGGCGACGTAATCCAGCGCCTCGTCCCACGACACCGGTTCGAGGTCGCCCTCGTCGGTCCGCCGCAAGGGTTGCGTGAGACGCTTCTTGCTGTTGGCGAACTCGTGCCCGAATTTCCCCTTCACGCAGGTCGAGAAGTCGTTCGCGGGGGCGTTCGTGGGCTCCGTGACCGGGTCGACGCCGAGGACCTCATCGTCCTTGCCGAGCATCTCGAACCGACAGCCGACGGAACAGAACCCGCAGGTCGTCTCTGCAGTGTCGATGCTGCGCTTTCGAACGTCGCTCAGGCGCTTAGAGACGTCGAACAGCATCCCCTCGGGCACGAGTTCCGCAGCGACCGTCTCGGCGGTGTGCTCCCCGGCCTGGAGTGCCCGCTCGGCAGCCGCCGAGATGAGGCCCTGTGCCTGGGTTCGCGCCTTCTGAACGCGCCCGGCCAGTCCGCGCATTTCCGGCCCCTCGTCACTGGTGTCGTCGTCCGAGCGCCGGAACGACCGGTTCGGAGCCGTCGTCTCGTCTAACGTCTCGACGTCCTCGTGTTCGAGGACCCGACCGACCGAGGTCCGCTGGTTGAACCCCGGAATCGGAAGCGCAGTCGCGGAGCCGATGCCCTTCTCGGTGAGCGACCCCGTCGGGCAGACGGTCGCACAGTGGCCACAGGAGACGCACTCCGAGTCGGCCATCGTCTCCGCGTCGCTCTGGAAGCCGATGTGGGTGTCCGACCCACTGCCCTCCATCCGGAGGACTCCCTCGACCTGCACGTCGTTACAGGCGTCGACACAGCGGTTGCAGAGGATGCACTTGTTGCGGTCTATCTGGATGAACGAGGAGGTGTCATCGATGGGTTCGTACTGGTCGCGTTCGTCGAAGACACCGTAGCGCGGGTGGTCCACGTCCTGTTCGATGGCAGTTTCCTGGAGTTCACAGCGCCCGTTCCCGTTGCAGGTCGTGCACCGCAGGTTGTGGTTCGAGAGGACGAGGTCGAGGTTGACCGACCGGGCTTCGGCGGCATCGGGGGCGTCGACCGAGACGGTCAGTCCGTCCTCGGCCGGGAACGAACACGACGGCACCAGCCCGTGTTCTCTCGTCTCGACCATGCAGGTCCGGCACTCGCTCCGGGGACCGATTTCGTCGCTGGCGTCGCCATCCCGGTCGTAGTAACACAGGGCCGCCACGTCTGAATCGGTGGCCAGTCCGGTCCCACCGTCGTCGAGGCCACCACAGCCGCCGGAGACGGTCACGGTGTCGTCGTCCACGCGCTCCAGTGCGTCGATGATGGTCGACCCGGCTGGGACCGTCACCGTCTCGCCGTCGACCGTGAGCGTCGTCGGCTCCTCGCCCGGCGTCCCGACGGGTGGGTCGTTCGCGGTACCGGTGTCGAACGTCTCCGTCACGGGCGTCTCGTGCCCGGGATTCGCCACGTCGGGGACGCGGGGGACTGGGTCGTCGTCGGGTGAATCGTGCGTACTCATTGTCTGAAGGTACAGCTTCCAGCTGGACAGCGGCCCTCGGCGTGGGCCCGGAACGCCGCGCCGAACTCGTCCATCGCAGTGATTGCGGGCCGGGGTGCCTGTCGGCCGATCTGGCAGTTCGCGGACCGACGCATCACGCGCCCGAGCTCGCGGATCGTCTCCGGGTCGAAGCGCCCCTCGTACACCCCGCGAAGCAGGTCGGTGAGCTGGGTCGTTCCCTCCCGGCCCGGCACACACCGACCGCTGTTCTCCTCGGCCGCGAACCGCGCCCTGTCGCAGGCCGTGGCGACGACGCAGGTTGCTTCGGCCAGGAACTCGACGACGCCGTCGGTGCCGAGCGAGGCGGACGCGAGTGCCTGTGACGTCGGGGCGACGGAGAGGTCCCTGGTGAACCCACCGAGTACCCCGCCGACGCAGGCGAATCCGAACCCCGCGGTCGGTTCGACGGCGTCGCGAACCGTCTCGAGACTCCCGCCCGGCGGGAGTTCGACGGTCGCGGGCGCGGCCACGTCGCCACACACCGTCACCAGCCGCGACCCAGGGTCGGCGGCGTCCGGGTCGAACGCGGTCGGTTCGAGCAGGGCACGACGGACCTGTGCGACAGTCCGCGGTGTGTGTATCACGGTCGGTCGCCCGTGGAGTCCGTACTCCGAGGGAGGGGGCGGCTGAAGCCGCGGTTCGAGGCGATCTGCGCCCTCCATCGCCTCGAGTGCGGTCGTCGGCGCGCCGGCCCGGTACTCGTCCGGGCCGACGACGACCTCCGGGACGATGGACAGGTCGTCGGCGCTGGCATCGAGCGCCTCGTGCAGCCGGGTCCGGAGGTGCTCGTCCGCCTCGGTGAGGTAGACGACCAGGTCGCTGGCGTCGACGTACCTGGCGACGGCGACTGCCCCGTCGATGACCGCGAGCGGCGTACTTTCGAGCAGTGTCCGGTCGGCTCGCGGCCGATGGTCGACCTCGTGTGCGTTGACGACGATGACCGGGTCACCGTCGGCTTCCCGTGCCTGTTCCCACGCGGCAGCCACCGGGGCGTCCGCGGTCGCGTCACCCCGGCCACGGCCGAGGAGACCGATGTCCAGTACGTCGCCGGCGTCCTGGCTCGTCGAGACGAACTCATAATCGTGGGGTGCAACAGGGTCGACCCACCCGCACGGGCCGAGTAGCTCGCGCCGGCCGACGGCGAGGGGTCCGTCCGCTGGGAGAGGGAGTGTCTCCGGCGTCTCGCCATGGTCGACGACGAAGTCGCTGCCGTCGACCGGGAGTGTCCCCTCGTCGAGCAGGGCAACTGCCTCGCGAACGACCGGGCCCGTCCCGGCTGTGAAGACCGCGGTTCGCCCGTCGAGGGTTGCCAGCACGAGTGGTTCGATTCTCTCGATTCCGGTCGGGCCGGTCGCTATCACGGGGGCGGACTGGGCGGTCTCGCTCGCAGCGCCGAGCAGTGCCGACCGCTGGCTGTCCGTGAGACTGGCAGCGATACGGAGGGCTGTGGACTCCCCCACGACGCCCGGGCTGTGTGTCATCTGTTAGCAAATTGGGCCAGTGGGTGAAAAATACCGGCCCTCTCGGGCACCGATTCCCTAGATTGATGCCATCGCTCCGGGTCTGCCCAGACATGCCCACTTCGAGCTTCGACGACTTCGACCACGAGGCGCATATGGCGGAGGCTATCGGACTGGCCAGAGACGCGGTCGAGCGCGGGGACCGCCCGTTCGGGTCGGTCCTCGTTCGCGACGACGAGGTGGTGATGCGCGAGTCGAACCGGGTGCTCACGGAAGACGACATCCGGCGACATCCCGAACTGCACCTCGCCCAGCGCGCCTGCCGCGAACTCTCCCCGACCCAGCGCGCCGAGACGGTCATGTACACGAGCACGGAGCCGTGCCCGATGTGCTCGGGTGGGATGGCGTACGCCGGGTTCGGCCGCGTCGTCTACAGCGTCAGTAGCGAGGACCTCGCGGAGTACACCGCCGATGCTCCGGCGGTCCGGTCGGCCGATGTGCTCGATGGCGTCACCGAGGTCGTCGGTCCGGTGCTGAACGAGGAGGGCTGTCAGCTCCACGAGCAGTTCGACTGGTGACCGGTCCGACTTCTCACCAGTGCTGCGAGGCGGTAACGTCGACGGAACAGCTAACTATCCAACAGGTGAACCCGAACGTATGCCTGCGAAACCAGTCTTCGAACTGTACCGGGATAGCGCCTCGGAGTGGCGCTGGCGACTCGTCGCGACCAACGGGAACATCATCGCCGACAGCGGTGAAGGCTACTCCTCGAAACAGGGAGCGAAGCGCGGTATCGAGAGCGTCAAGCGGAGCGTGCCGAAGGCCGAGATTCGAGAGGAGTGAGTCGATTAGTCGCACCGACTCCATAGGGAACGAGGCTCGATATCGCCGAAAATGCCGTATTCGGGGCGTAGAGGGCTTCTGAGAGACGAATCCGCGAAAGACTGCTGAATCGAGGTTTCTCGCGGGAGAACGCTTCTACCCCTCGAAAACAGCTGTTTCAGGTACATCTTGTGGTTTTTCAGACACACCCTCGTCGTTCCAGATGAACTAATGCAGGGTTCTGATAGGGTGTCTTCTCACCTGAACTGGAAAGTACTGTTCGCGCTCGTCGTGGCGACCGCGTTGACACTGCCGTGGCTCGGTGGCTGGGCGTTCGGCGCGATGCACGGACTGTCGACGCTCGCGACGGTTGGAATCAGCGGTATCGGCATCCTCGGTGCGTCCTTCCTCCTCACCTGGGGTGCCGAGACCGCCGAGAAGGACGTCCCTCGGGCGTTCGCTATCGCCGTCCTCGCGGTGCTCGCGGTCGCTCCCGAGTACGCGGTCGACGCGCTGTACGCGTGGAACGCCGGGCAGTTCGCCGGGACCGAGCGGGGCATCGAGGCGGGGAACCTCGCGGTCGCCAACATGACCGGCGCGAACCGCATCCTCATCGGCGTCGGCTGGGCCGGTATCGCCCTGTTCACGATACTGCGAGCCGGCGCTGCCACGGATACCGCGGTCGAGAAGCGCGATGGCTTCCTCGCGGACGTGGTGACGATCGACCGCGACATCACGGTCGAGGTCGCGTTCTTGCTCGCCGCAACCGTCTGGGCGTTCGCGGTCCCGCTCGGCGGCGGTATCGACATCCTCGACGTGGTGATGCTCGTCGGACTCTACGTCCTGTACCTCGCGGTCATCCTTCGCGGGGACGCCGACGAGGGTGACGAGGAGCACGTCGGGGTGCCCGCCGCACTCCAGGAGATTCCGAACCCGTTCCGGGCTCTCACCGTCATCGGTCTCTTCGCCTTTTCGGGGCTGATAATCTTCACCGCGGTCGAGCCGTTCGCACACGGGCTCGAGGGGCTCGGGACCTCGCTGGGCATCCCGTCGTTCTTCATGATCCAGTGGATCGCACCGCTCGCCTCGGAGTCCCCGGAGCTGGTCGTCGTCGCCGTCCTCGTGATGAAGTCACGGTCGACGGCAGGGTTCAATGCACTCGTCTCCTCGAAGTTGAACCAGTGGACGCTCCTCATCGGGACGCTCGCCATCGTCCACTCGGTCGCCCTGGGTGAGTACGGGGCGCTCATGTTCGACCAGAAGCAGTCCGCCGAGATCTGGCTGACCGCGGCGCAGTCGCTGTTCGCGCTCTCGCTCGTCGTGAACTTCGAGTTCTCCATCCGTGAGGCCGTCGCGCTGTTCGTCCTGTTCGTCAGCCAGGTGGCGGCCGAGTACCTCATCATCCGGGACCTCGTCGCCCTCCCGGTGACGAGCTACGAACTGCTGCTGGCGTTCACGGGAGTCTACGCCGTCCTCGCGACGCTGCTGTTCGTCTCCCGGCGGGACGCGTTCGTGCGGCTCCTGAGTGACGCGCGCGAGACGGTATTGGGTGCAGTCTCTCCGGAGGCACAACCCCAGAGCGCTGACTGACCGCTGACGGTCGACGGACCGGTGTGGCCCAGCCGAGATCCCGTTGGATTCATCGGCCCGGGCCACGCTAGTCGGCTTCCTCGCCGCCGGGCTCGTGTTCGCGGTCATGTTCTGGTTACTCGACGCACGGGCGGTGTTCGCCCCCGCCCAGCGTGCCTTGCACGAACGGGCTGTGCAGATTCACCGGACGACGGTGACCGGAACCGTCGCCCGTTCGACGATCTGCTTCGCGACGCTTCCGAGCATCAGGTCGGTTCGCCCGGAACGTCCCCGGTGGCCGACGAATATCGCGTCGAAGTTCGCGGTCTCCGCGAAGTCGGTTATCGCTTCGACCGGATCGCCGTAGACCAGCTCCGTCTCGATGCTTGCACCGAGTTCTTCGGCCAGCTGGGTCGCCCTGGAGAGGTACTGTTGCCCGCGGTCTTCTGCGGCCTCGATCCGCTCGATGATGAGCCGCCGGTTGGCGTCCGACAGCGTCGAGATGGGTTCCTTTCCACCGGTGTCGTAGACTGCAGGGTTCACGGCGTGTACGACCGTAATCGACCCGTCCATCGCGGTACCGATCTCTGCCGCGTAGGTGAGTGCGTTCTCCGCCGCGTCGGAACCGTCCATGGCAACGAGGAATCTCATGGAAGAACTTCGCCAACAGCGGATTTAAACCGAGGCCTGATTCCCGTCGGTACCCCCCGAAATGTCGCCCTGATCTCTCTCAGAGATGAGTAATGGCTCGTGTGCCGAATGGTCGCGGTACTGGAACGTCGAGACAGCAGTCAATTAAATCTTTACGTAGTTTCGAGTAACAGAATATTATTGGAAACAGGCTAATAATGTCTTTAGAGTTTTCTGAAACCGAGCAATACAGAAATAACTCTATTACGAAAATAAAAACATAGTTTATAGCTAAATTCTTGGTGGAACGTGTGGGCTCTATTTCAGTCTCTCTATGGTCACTCATTATCCATGAGTGACAGTATCGATACTGACAAGGAGGAGATGCCGTTACGCGGATAGCTTTGTAACACCACTCTGGCACCACCGTCCATTGAACCCGTCTCGTCGAATCCAGCAGCTCACCGAATGAACGACGTCCAGTGTATCCAAGAAACTCGGATTTATTTCCAGGGGCAGTCAGGATGCCGGTACCGTGATTCATTCCGACCCAGCCTTACAGCACGGAACCCGGTGAACCGGTGTAGAACAGGTGCCAACGAGGGTCCTACGGCAGAAAACCGCGAGTCGACGTGTGAGCGATAGGCGAACGAGGACTCGAGCCGACAGATAGCCGGTTCTCACGTTCGTTTCGGACGAAGTGGAACGAAATAGCCGCGATTGGTCGAACAACCTGCAATCCAAGTATAGGGGACAACAAGACCACCATGCCCCGGACGGTCGACGGAGCTGGCGAGTGGCGATATCCCGTTTGACCACAACGATTATTAGTAATTATCGAGTAGCTTTCGACAGCAGCGATGGCTTGTAACGCACAGCGGACGACGGAGGCCTGGGAACAGGCTGCAGAGGCACTCACCGAGTATCCACCGAGCGTCAAGTTCGTGGCGAAGGTACTCGACGTCAACGGCGAGTTGAGCCAGCAACGGCTCGTCGATGAGACGCTCTTGCCGGTCAGGACGGTCCGGTACGCGGTCAACACACTCGAACAGGACGGCCACCTCGAGTCCCGCCACTGCTTCCGTGACGCCCGAAAGCGACTCTACTCGCTCGACCTGGAGTAAATCTCGCGCCGGGGGCACGAGTACGGTCACGCACGCCGGGGTCCGCCAAGAACTAAATCACCAGCCGCCGTCTACCCGGGTATGGCACAGGACGACCGGCTGAATCGAACGGTCACGACGACCGAATCCTCTATCCGTATCCTCGAATCGCTCAAGGCCCAGCCCAGGCAGACGCTGGCCGACCTGACCGAGACTCTCGACATCGCGCGCAGTACCATCCACAGGCACCTGTTGACCCTCGAAGCGAACGACCTCGTGGTGCGCGACGAAAGCGACGGGACGTTCTCGCTGGGGTTGCGCTTTCTGGACTTCGGCCATCGGTCCCGCGAACACGTCGAGTTCTTCGACGTCGGCCGGAAGTACGTCGACCGGCTCGCGGAGGAGACCGGTGAGAAGGTCTGGCTCATCGCGAAGGAGGGCGACTTCAGTGTCCACCTCTACAAAGCACACGGCGAGAACCCGCTGGAGACCTCCGCGAAGGTCGGCCAGCGTCGGTACCTTCACCAGTTGGCGGCGGGGAAGTCGATTCTCGCGTACCTTCCCGACGAGGAACTCGAAGCCATCATCGAACGCCGAGGGCTCGACGAGACGACGGAGAACACCATCACGTCGCCCGATGAACTGCGCGAGGAACTCGAAGCCATCAGGGAGCGGGGCTACGCGTTCAACATCGGCGAGTCCATCACGGGGCTCAACGCCATCGGGGCACCGATCCGCGACGAGGATGGGTATCCGATCGGCGCGATCAGTATCTCGGGCCCTGCGAACCGGGTCAAGGACTCGCTCCTCGAAGACGAGCTGCCGGACAAGCTTCTGGCGGCACTCGACGAGATACACATCAGCCTGCGGTACTCGGACTCGACGTGAGGAGCGCTGGTACCGACAGCACCCCCTGCCGACCGCGATTCTGGTCCGTGGGTCGAGACTGGCCCAACCGCCATTTTGAGAGTTTCCGATGATTTATGTCCGCGGTGGTCGATGAACAGCGTGTATGTTCAAGCACGTCGCGTTGCTCGTCCGACAGGACGACCTCTCGCACGAGGAGTTCGTGGAGTACTGGCAGAACAATCACTCGCCCCTCGCCAAGGACATCGAGGGCGTCGTCCGCTACCAGACGGTGTACCCGACCGACCCGGAGAACGCTGAGTTCGACGGACTGGCGGAGCTCTACTTCGAGACGCTGGACGACCTCCACGAGGCACTCGGGAGCGAGGGCTCGCGGGATTACGACCCGACCCGCGAGGTCGCCGCGAAGGCTCGCGAGGACGTCAACAACTTCCTCGCCGTCGACGAGCGACCGCGCTTCATCGGGGAGGAGAAGGTGTGGAAGGACGAGGTGGCCGGCGACACCGAGGGCCTCTACAAGCACTCGGCATTCCTCGTCCGAAAGGATGGGATGAGCCACGAGGAGTTCCGCGAGTACTGGGAGAACAACCATTCGCCCCTCGCCAAGGATATCGAAGGCGTGGTGCGGTACCAGACCGTCTATCCGACGGACCCGGAGAACGCCGAGTTCGACGGCGTCGCCGAACTGTACTTCGAGACGCTGGACGACCTCCACGAGGCACTCGGGAGCGAGGGCTCGCGGGACTACGACCCCACCCGAGAGGTCGCCGCGGCCGCCCGTGAGGACGTGAACAACTTCCTCGCCGTCTCGGAGCGCCCGCGCTTCATCGGGGAGGAGAAGGTCTGGAAGAACGAGGTCGGCGACCGCGATGGCTACTGAGATGGCCGACGCGGACTACGAGACACAGGTCAGGGAGGCGTATCCGGAACTCGACCGTATCGAGGACGATGACCTACGAGAGCAGGTCGTCGAGGCCTGGGTTCTCGGGCTGGAACGCGGCGGCTGGCAGGACATCGAGGATATCCCGTACGCCTGGAACATCCACGAGGTCACGAACGTGGAACACGTCCGCGGGGTGACGAAGATCGCCATCGAGTCCGCCGAGATCCAGCGCGAGTTCCACGGTGCCGACCCAGACCTCGACGTCATCGTGGCGGCATGTCTGCTCCACGACGTCGGGAAGTGCTACGAGTACGTCGACTTCGTCGATGCCGAACTGCTCGACGAGCCTGACAGGGAACACTACGCGAGCGAGGAGATTCCGCACTCGATTTCGGGGTACGCCCTCGCCCACGAGGTGGGTGTCCCGCTCTCGGTCCAGCGGGCCATCCCGCACTTCCTCGGGGAAGTCCCGACCCGCACCCTGGAAGCCGAGCTGGTCAAGAGCGCGAACTCGGCGTCCTCGAACGCCATCACCCAGTCAGCGATGGGCATCACCCTGAAAGAGTGGGTGGCCGAGTACAGCCAGACGCAGAACTGAGCTGCAGAACCGAACCGTAAAACCGTCCTTTTCGAACGGTTCAGAGCGGGTCGAGGCCGGCCTCTTCGCGCAGCACCTGGATGTACTTGCGGAAGCCGGATTCGAGGTCGTACTGCACCTCGTAGCCGGTGTCCTCCTGGAAGGCGGTCATGTCGAGGCGCTGGGTCCAGGGGAGTTCGCCCTCGTCGGAGACCGTGATGTCCGCGTCGGGCATGATGTCCTCGACGGTCTCGGCGGCCTCGCGAATAGACGCGAGTTCCCCGCGGACGTTGTAGATGCGTTGACTGAGGTCTTCCTCGGGGGTGAACGCGGCGAGGCGGAACGCCTGCGCGATGTCCTCGACGTGCTGCCAGTCGATCTCCTGGTCGCCGTACTCCACCGAGAAGGATTCGCCCAGGGCGGGCTTCTCGATGATGTTCGCGAGGAATGCGCTTCCGCCCGTTTCGCGGTACGGGCCGTAGGCGACGGTTGGCCGGATAGCGACGTGGTCGACCCCGTACTCCTCGTTGTAGACGCGTGCCTGGTGTTCGTTGTATTCCTTGGTCGCGCCGTAAAGGGTGTCCGGGTAGACGAGGTCGTCCTCGGTGACCCACCAGTCGCCGCCATCGTCGTAGTTCGCCGGCGGCGCGTACACTGCGGCCGAGGACGCCCAGGCCACGCGTTCGACCTGGTCGTCGAGTGTTCGGGCCGCCTCGAAGATGTTGCTCGTTCCTTCCACGTTCACCTTCAGAGCGGCGCGCGGATTGGACTCGGCCGTGTTCGTGAGCAATGCAGCGAGGTGGACGATGCGGGTCGCACCGGTCTCGGCGACCGCGTTCACCACGTCGGTCGGGTCGGTCACGTCGCCGCGGCGGATCTCGACGTCGTCCGCGATGTCGAGCTTCGCCAGGATGCGGTCGTCGGTCGAAAGGTCGTAGGCGACCACGTCGTGGCCGTCTTCGACGAACGACTTGGCGACGTAGGAGCCGATGAAGCCGGTGCCACCGGTAACGAGTACCGTCTCGGTTTCTACCATCTGTTCGATACACGCGGGAATTCGTCAAAAGCGTTGTGCTGCCTGCGGTTCCTGCAGTTATTGGCTACTGCAGTTACTCGTGCAGACCGCCCACCTCGGCGTAGAACGAGGACTGCAACGTCTCGACCATGTCGGGCTCGCGGTCGATGCGCACGTCGAGGACGGTCGGAACGTCCGAGGCCTTCGCCTCGGCGAGCCGGTCGTCGAGTTCGTCGGGGTCGGTCACGCGAACCCCGTCGGCACCGAAGCCCTCGACGACCGTGGCGAAGTCGGTGTCGTGGAACTCGACGCCCGGGATGGAGTCGTCCATCTGGCGGACCATCCCCAGACTCGTGTCGTTGAGCACGACGAACGTCGGGGCGACGCCGTACTCGACCGCGGTCTCGACGGAGGTCATCGTCATGGTGAACCCGCCGTCACCAGCGACCCCGATGACGTCCTTGTCGGTCGTGATGGCTGCCGAGACGGCTGCTGGGGTCGCCCACCCCATCCCGCCGACGCCGCCAGACCCGAAGTAGGTCCGGACCCCGGGCGTCTGGAGGTAGTTCAGCAGCCAGAAGCGGTTGTTGCCGGAGTCGGCCGTGACGATGGTGTCCTCGTCGACGACGTCCGAGATGGCCTGCACGGCGCGCTGGGGCAGGATTGGCGTCTGGTCCGAGTCGCACTCGGGGACGTGGAAGTCCTCGCGGGCCTCGGCGGCGCGGTCGAGTGCCCAGCCGTTCTCTCCCCCGCTGGCCGTCACCAGCGCAGCCAGCGAGTTCCCGGCATCACCGATGAGGCCGACGTCTGCGGGGTACACCCAGCCAGCGTTTCGGGTGTCGATGTCGGCGTGGATGATGGTCTGCTCGTCCGGGCGGATGAACGATTCTGCCTGCCAGTTGGTGTCCATCGGGTTCATACGGCAGCCGACCACGAGCAGTGTGTCGGCCTCGGAGACGACCTGGTTCGCGCCTTCGTGACCGAAGGAGCCGATGACACCGGCTGCGCGTTCGTGGGTTTCGGGGATGGTCGACTTGCCAAGGTACGACGTGGTGACGACCGCGTCGTACGCCTCCGCGACGGCCTGGAGTTCGTCGTAGCACTGCGAGACGTGGACCCCGTTCCCGGCGATGATGACCGGCCGATCTGCATTCGTGAGTGCGTCGGCGGCGGCAGTCACGTCGGCGTCGGTCGGGCCGGACTCCCAGTTCTTGGTCTGTCGGTCCGGCGACCAGACAGGGGGTACGTCGTCGGTCGGAACTTCGTCGGTGACGGCATCGCCGTCGAGGATGACCGCGGTCGGCCCGGGACGCCCGGCGGTCGCGTGCTTGAACGAGAGCTGGAGGCTGCGCAGCGTCTCGTTCGCGGTGCGTGGGAACCACCACTCCTTGGTGATACCGTCGAGAATCTTCGGCAGGGAGAACCCGCCGTAGTCGCCGCGGGCCTGCTGGTACGGCGCCAGCGTGGAGTAGTCACCGCGCTCGGAGGCCTCGGTGATGGCGACCATCGGCGAGGAGCCGAGACGGGCTTCCATCTGGCCGATGGCACCGAGGCTGCCGATCCACGGCCCCTGTCCGGTGAGGACACCGGGCTGCTGGTGGTAGCGGCCGTACATCTCTGCCATCACGCTCGCCTCGCGCTCGTCGCGCGGGCGAACCACTTCGATGTCCGAGTGGGCGAGTTCTTCCAGCAGTTCGATGGCGCGGCCACCGGGGTAGCCGAACAGGTACTCCACGTCCAGGTCTTCCAGGGTGCGAACGATCTGGGTGCTTACTTTAGTCATGTGTAGGTGTCCTCGATGCCGACATACGGGGCAGGGCTGCTCTCCAGAGCCGCGTCTGTCGCGGCGAAGACACCGCCAGCCGTATGCGCGGTAGTACCATCGTCTTTCGTCGCAGGCGTCTTTGTTCTACCGGTGCTTCCAAGCCATACCGATTGTCGGAGGATGGACGCGCCGATAATCCAGCGAGGACTCGAGGGCTACATCCTTCTGCAGGCGTCTATCGTCACGGGGTTCACCCTCGCTGAAATCGAGCTCTGCTGGCGACTCGCTGCGGTTCTCGTGCTCTCCTCCCGAGAGCATCCAAGCAATTCGGATATTGTGCGAATAGACTCCCTGACAGGCAGCCAGGAACCGAATCGTCGGGTGATTTCGGTGTTTTTCTGCTGTCCGACAGGGAGACGGACGACTGCTGGTCGAAGTCGACCCTCCGACTCGCGTCTGGACCTAGCAGTTGTTAGACTACCGGTGCGGCGCTCTCGCGCTCCACACATCACTGCCTCGGCGACATGATACAGAGGGGTTCGGTCGGTTTTCCAGCAGGGATGGGCGAGGGGCATTCTGGGTGACGACCATCCAGTCGGCGGTTAGCGCGAACCCATGTCGGAGGAGGAAGAAAATAACAAGGAATGAATATTGAAGTTCTCATTGAGATGGCATAAAAGCCTCCCCAACTTGTGGTGGGGGTCCCAGACCGAGGTAATTCTGGAAGGATAACTAATATCTTTGTAAAAAATTGATATTTATTCTGTATATTCCGATATTTGTTAAAGATATCTGTCGTTTATTGATTCACAATTGTATTATCTGGAGTGCGGCCACGACCCGGGCGCCGCCCGTTCAGAAATCGGGCTTTTACTGCCTCTGTTCCGAATATCGTGGCAAAAACGGTAGAGTCCAGAACGGTCGAGACTGCTTCGGTCGCCTGCACAGGCTCTAACAGGCCAACTCATACTGTCGAATATGTATGAGTATTTATCCCTTTGTTCCTAATTTACTGATGTATTGTTCCTAGTCCGGGACCCCTCTCGATATCGCCGTGAAAAACCTCCCTCCCAGAAACCGATGACCAGTCGAACGGACCCCGCCCGGCGATACCGAACCGGGGGCGACGAGGTCCAGCACGTGTATCTTTTCTATAAAAAAATTTTTACAGTCTATTTACGAATACTCGGGTGAGAGGCTAGCATGCCCAGAGCCGTATTCGACAGCAGTGAGTACGACCGTCGAATCGCCCGGACGAAAGAGCGGATGAGAGAGGAGGGGCTGGACGCGGTGTTCGTGAGCGACCCGGCCAACATGAACTACCTCACAGGGTACGACGGGTGGTCGTTCTACGTCCACCAGGGCGTCGTGGTCACCCAGGACCGGGACGAGCCGGTCTGGGTCGGTCGGGACATGGACGCGAACGGCTGTCGTGCGACGACCACGCTCTCCGAGGAGAGCATCCGTCCCTACAGCGACGACCACGTCCAGTCGCCCTACGACCTGCACCCGATGGACTTCGTCGCGACCGTCCTCGACGACCTCGGCGTGGCCGACGGGCGCATCGGGCTGGAGATGGACGCGTATTACTTCACCGCGAAGTCGTACACCCGGCTCCAGAAGAACCTCCCCGAAGCGGAGTTCGAGGACACCACGCTGCTGGTGAACTGGCTCCGAATCAAGAAGTCCGACGCCGAGATCGAGTACATGCGCGAGGCGGCCCGCATCTCCGAGAACGCGATGCAGGCCGGCCTCGACGCCATCGAGGAGGGTGTCCCGGAGTACGAGGCCGCGGAGGCGATCTACTCGGCGCTCATCGACGGGACCGAAGACTACGGCGGCGACTACCCCTCCATCGTGCCGCTGATGCCGTCTGGGGACCACACCGGGACGCCACACTTGACCTGGACCGACGAGGAGTTCCGCAACGGCGACCCGGTCATCATCGAGCTGTCTGGCTGTCGTCACCGGTATCACTCCCCGCTCGCCCGGACGACGTACGTTGGCGAGCCCCCGCAGGAGATGCAAGAGCGCGCAGAGATCGTCGTCGAGGGGATCAATGCCGCACTGGACGCGGTCGAACCCGGGGTGACCGCGGAGTCGGTCGAGAAGGCCTGGCGCGATACCATCGCCAAGTACGACCTCGAGAAGGAGGACCGCATCGGCTACTCCATGGGCCTGGGCTACCCGCCGGACTGGGGCGAGCACACCGCGAGCCTGCGCCCGGGTGACGAGACGGTGCTGGAGGAGAACATGACCTTCCACACCATCCCCGGGCTGTGGTTCGACGACTTCGGCGTCGAGCTGAGCGAGACGTTCGTCGTCACCTCGGACGGGGCCGAGCCACTGGCCGACTTCCCGCGCCGACTGTTCACAGCCTGACCATGCCGGAGACCAAAACGACCGACGAGGAGGCGGCGGGCGGCGAGGCCGAGCCCGAGTCCGCCCTGGCGACGGCACGTCGGCAACTGGAGCGAGCCGCCGCGCACGTCGACGTCGACGCAGGTGTCGTCACGCGGCTGAAACACCCGACGAAGGTCCAGCAGGTCTCGGTCCCACTTCGACTCGACGACGGCTCACTCGAGGTATTCACCGGGTACCGCGCCCAGCACGACGACGTGCGCGGGCCGTACAAGGGCGGCCTGCGCTTCCACCCGGAGGTGACCGCCGACGAGTGCATCGGGCTGTCGATGTGGATGACGTGGAAGTGCGCCGTGATGGACCTCCCGTTCGGCGGTGCCAAGGGTGGCGTCGCGGTCGACCCGAAGACGCTCTCCGAGGAGGAGCGCGAACGGCTCACCCGGCGCTTCGCCGAGGAGTTGCGCGACGTGGTCGGCCCGAAGAAGGACGTCCCCGCGCCGGACATGGGGACCGGCCCGCAGGAGATGGCGTGGTTCATGGACGCCTACTCGATGCAACAGGGCGAGACCACGCCCGGCGTCGTAACCGGGAAACCGCCGGTCATCGGCGGCTCCTACGGCCGTGAGGAGGCACCGGGTCGGTCCGTCGCCATCGTCACGCGCGAGGCCATCGACTACTACGACTGGGACATCGAGGAGACGACCGTCGCGGTCCAGGGCTTCGGTTCGGTCGGCGCGAACGCCGCCCGGCTGCTGGACGACTGGGGCGCGAGCATCGTCGCCGTCTCGGACGTCGACGGCGCGATCTACGACCCCGACGGCCTCGACACGCAGGACGTGAAGGGCCACGACGAGCGTCCCGGCATGGTCTCGGGCTACGACGCGCCACAGACAATGACGAACGCGGAACTGCTCGAACTCGACGTGGACATCCTCATCCCGGCCGCAGTGGGCGAGGTCATCACCGCGGACAACGTCGACGATATCTCCGCAGAGATGGTCGTGGAGGGCGCGAACGGGCCGACGACGTTCGCTGCCGACACCATCCTCGAGGAGCGCGGGATTCCCGTGATTCCGGACATCCTCGCAAACGCCGGCGGGGTGACTGTCTCGTACTTCGAGTGGCTGCAGGACATCAACCGCCGCCAGTGGTCGCTCGACCGCGTGCACGAGGAACTGGAACAGGAGATGCTCGACGCCTGGGACGCGGTCCGCGAGCACGTCGAGGCGGACGACCTGACGTGGCGCGACGCGGCCTACGCGGTCGCGCTCTCCCGCATCGGCGGCGCGAAGGAGACGCGCGGCCTCTGGCCCTGAGGCCGGGTCGGATTATTTTTCGAGAACGGTAATTCGCTACTGCTGGAGGGCCTCTGCCAGCTTCGCGACGGGGTGTGGCGGCTCGGGCGCGGACTCGTCCCGGTCGCCGAGCTGGGTGCGACAGGACGCCCCGGGTGCGACGACAGTGTCCCCCTCACTCTCGTCGACCTGGTCGAAGAGGAGATCGCCGATGGCCTCGCTCATCGAGTAGTGCTCGGCCTCGTAGCCGAAGCTGCCGGCCATGCCACAGCAGCCGGAATCGAGTGGGTCGACCGCGTATCCGGCACGTCGAAGGACGCCCACAGCGTGGTGGTCCTTCCGCGTCGCCTTCTGGTGGCAGTGGCCGTGGTAGGTCAGGTGCTCGTCGGGGGCTTCGGTCGACAGGTCCGCGACGAGTCGCTCCGAATCGAGGTACTCCATGATGCCGTAGGTGTTGTTCGCGACGGAGTCGACCGCGTCCGGGGAGACCCCGGCGTCGCCGTCACCGAGGAGGTCGCGGTAGTCCGACTGGAGCATCACGGCGTCAGAGGGTTCGACCAGAACCACGTCCCAGCCGTCTTCGATCTTCGGCGCGAGTGTGGCGACGTTCGTCGCGGCGCGCTCGCGGGAGCGGTCGAGGAAGCCCTTGGAGTGTGCGGGTCGGCCGGTCGAGGTCACGTCGTCCGGAATCTGGACGTGGACCTGGGCCGCCTCCAGGACGCGAACTGCAGCCTTCCCGGCGTCGGGGTGGTTGTAGTTCGTGTAGGTGTCGGGGAACAGGAGCACCTTCTGGCTCGCCTCGGCTTCCGGCACGCGGCAGCCACCCCGGGCTTCGAACCAGTCCTCGAGTGACTCCCGGTGGAACGTCGGCAGGTCGCGCTCGCTGGCGATTCCCAGTACTTTCTCGCCGACGAGGTCGGCACCCGGCACGTTCTGCGCCCAGTTCGAGACCGGGGCCAGGGCCGACCCGAGCGCGTTGAGGCGGTCGACCTCGGCGAACAGGCGGTCCCGGAGGCTCGCACCCCCTTGCTGGTGGTGGGCGTGCTCGACCTCGGCCTTTAGCTTCGCCATGTCGACCTCGCTCGGGCAGTCGTGCTTGCAGCCCTTGCAGCCGACGCAGAGGTCCATGGCCTCGCGCATGAACTCGGTGTCCTCGGCGTCCGCGGGGAGGTCGCCGCTCATCGCCTGCCGGAGCATGTTTGCCCGGCCGCGGGTGGAGAGGCTCTCCTCCTCGGCGGCGCGGTAGGTCGGGCACATCACGCCGCCACGGGTGTCCTGCTTGCCGCGGCAGCCGGCACAGCCGTGACAGAGTTCGGCCATCCCCTGGAAGCTATTCTCGGTGTCCCACGCTAACTCGGGTTCGAAGTCCGGCTCGAACTCGTAGTCGGGGTCGAACCGGAGGTTCTCGGTCATGCTGGCGGTCCGAGCTCGCGGGGGGGTTCCGTTGCTATCTACTCCCACGACCTGCCCCGGGTTCAGGAGCCAGTCGGGGTCGAACGCGGTCTTGAGGTCCTGGAACGTCGTCCAGAGTCGGTCGCCGTACAGCTTCCGGTTCCACTGGGTCCGGGCGCGGCCGTCGCCGTGCTCGCCCGAGACGGAGCCGCCGACCTCGACCACGAAGTCGGTGATCTCGTCGGCGATGGTCTCGAACGAGTCCAGCCCCTCGACGGTCTTCGTGTTCACCAGGGGACGGACGTGCAACACGCCCGGCCCGGCGTGGGCGTAGAAACTGGTTCGCGCGTCGTGTTCGTCGATGACTTCGCGGAAGCGTTCGACGTACCCGGGGAGCTGTGCCGGGGGAATCGCGCAGTCCTCGATGAACGAGATGTGCTTCTCGTCGGTCGTCCGCGAGAGCAGGATGGGCGCGGCCGCCTTCCGCATCTTCCACAGCCCGGCACGCGCTTCTGCGTCGTGGGCTTCGAGCGCATCGAAAGCGCGAGCGTCGGCTGCCTGCTCGACACCGTCTGAGGGGCGCGCTTCCGGCTCCACGTCAGGGACCCGTGCCGCAAGCAGGTCCGCGACCTGCTGCCGGCCGTGTTCGTCGGAGTCGGCGTAGAACTCGACGAGCAGCGCGCCTCGGGTCCCGTCGGGCAACGAGGCAGCCACGTCGTGGAACTCCGCCGTGTCGAGCGCGAGGTCGATGAGCACGTCGTCGATGAGTTCCACCGCGGCCGGCTCGTGGTCGAGTATCGGGGCCACGTCGGCTGCCGCGTCGAACACGTCCTCGTAGGTGAGCAGCGCGACCGCCTTCGTCTCCGGGACCGGTTCCAGTGACACGGTCGCCTCGGTGACGACTGCGAGGGTACCCTCGCTTCCTGCCAGCAGGCGGGCGAGGTTCACGCTCCCGGGGTCGCAGTCGGGGTCGATACCCGATCCATCCGCAGTCGGGCGTTCTCCTCGAGCTTCGTCGACCAGCATGTCGAGGTTGTAGCCCGAGACGTTCCGCTTCAGGTCGGGGTAACGGGCGTCTATCTCGTCGGCGTCCTCGTCGAGAATCCGGACGACCTCCGCGTAGATGCGCGGGAGGAGGGGACTTGGCGGGCCGCCTTCCCCCCAAGCGTCGGCATCGGGGTCGGCCTTCGCCCGGAGTTCGTCGACCGAGACCTCGCCGAAGTGGTGGACGGTTCCGTCCGCGAGGACGACTTCTGCCTCCTCGATGTAGTGGTCGGTCTTCCCGTACACCAGCGAGTGCGCGCCGGTCGAGTTGTTCCCGATGGCCCCGCCCAGGACGCTCCGGTCGCCGGCGGCCGGGTCCGGCCCGAATTTCAGGCCATGCTCGCCCGCGGCGGCGTTCAGGTCGGCGAGGATTGCGCCGGCCTGGGCGGTCGCTTCTTTACTGCTGGAATCGACCGATTCGACCACGTCCATGTACCGCGAGAGGTCGAGCACGACCGCTTCGTTGACCGCCTGTCCGGCGAGGCTGGTCCCGCCACCGCGGGGGAGCACGGGAATCTCGCGCTCTGCACAGTACGAGACGACACTGGCCACGTCGTCGGTCGATTTCGGCATGACCACGCCGATTGGAAGCACCTCGTAGGCGGAGGCGTCGGTCGCGTACAGCTGGCGGGAGTACTCGTCGAAGCGCACGTCGCCCTCGACGCGGTCTTCGAGGTCGGCGACGAGCCCTGGTCGTTCGATTTCGCCTCCGGTGTACTCGTAATCGGCCCGTGGGTCGTCGGCCGGGTCCTGTGCCGCCATCGCTTACCCCGACTCGGGCGAGAGGACCTGGTTCTGGAGTTCCTCACCTTCCTCGAGGCGGTCGAGGTTCTCGGCGACGATGTCGGCGAGGCGGTCCCAGTGCTTCGGGGTGTGCCCTCCAGTATGGGGGGTGATGAGGCAGTTCTCGAGCCCCCAGAGCGGGTGGTCTTCCGGGAGCGGCTCGGGCTCGGTCACGTCGACCGCCGCGCCGCGAATCTTGTTCGACCGCAGGGCGGCGACCAGCGCGTCGGTGTCGACGATGCCGCCGCGGGCCGTGTTGACGAGCACGGCGTCGGTCTGCATCGTCGCGAGCTCGTCCTCGCCGATGAGGTTCCGCGTGAGGTCGTTCAGCGGGCAGGCGACGACCACGTAGTCGCTCCGGGCGAGCGCGTCGTGGACGTCGTCGCTGTCGAACCCGAGCACCTCGTCGGTCGGGCCGCCCTTCGAGGGCGTGTACCGGATGCCGATGGTGTCGACCTCGAACCCCTGCAGGCGCTGGACGACGGCCTGCCCGATCGAGCCCAGCCCGATGACGGTCACCGTGCTGTCGGTGAACTCCGAGGACTGGAAGTGCCGCCACTGCGATTGCTGCTTGCGCCGCCAGCCCTCGTGGAGGCGGCGGGCGAACACCAGCATGTTCCCGATGGCCTGCTCGGCGATACCGGGGGCGTGGATGCCGCCGGCGTTGGTGACCGCGACCCCGTGTTCTGCCAGCGTGTCCATGGGGACGTGGTCGGTGCCGGCGAAGGTGCACGCGAACAACTCGAGACCTTCGGCACGGTCGAGGAGGTCCTCCTCGACGGTGATGCCGGTGACGATGCGAGCGTCCGGAATCAGCTCGCGTTCCTGCTTCGGCGTGCGCGCCAGCGTGACCGTCCGGTCGGCCGGAAGCCGCTCGCGGAGCGCGTCTGCGTACGATTCCATCGAAAGCCCTTCCGTCCCCTCGCGGAGGACGACGACGTCTGTCTCTGTCATGGGTGGGTGTGGCGTGGTGGGTGTAGCGCCAGCGGCTGGTCGATGGCCCCGAGAACTCGAGACCCTCGGCTGGCGCGCAGCTATGAAATCGATGGACTGGCCACACCTTAGTCCTTTTGTGTATCCGCTGTCCACGGAAACCGTTTACCGTTAAGTGCCTGGAGGATGTTACGTAAACACATGGCAGATGCTGTGCGAGCACGACTAGCGGAGCTTCGCCGCGACCTGCACCGCTACCCGGAGCCTGGCTGGTGCGAGTACTGGACGACTGCCCGGCTCGTCGAGGAGATTCAGGCCATCGGAGTGGACGAACTCGCCGTCGGCGAGGAGGCGTACGACCCGGCGGACCGGATGGCCGTTCCCTCGGAGGACGAGCTCACGACGTGGTACCAGCGTGCGCTCGACCGTGGGGCCGATCCCGATATCCTCGAACAGCTCCGCGGTGGGAAGACGGGCGCGGTCGCCGTTCTCGACCGCGGCGAGGGCCCGACGGTCGGCCTGCGCGTCGACATCGACGGGCTGTATATCGATGAATCCGAGGACGGGGGGCATATCCCGGCAGACGAAGGATTCCGGTCCGAGACCGGCGAGACCATGCACGCCTGCGGGCACGACTCTCACATGACGTGGGGACTCGCGACCCTCGAGGCCATCAAGGAGAGCGACTTCTCGGGCCGCCTCGTGGTCTTCTTCCAGCCCGCCGAGGAGGTATCGGGCGGTGGCGCTCCCATGGCGAAGAGCGAGTACTGCGACGACATCGACTATCTCTTCGCGGTCCACGTCGGGCTCGACTACCCGACCGGCGAGGTCGTCGCCGGCATCGAGCGCCCGCTCGCGATGTGCCACGTCGACGTCGAAATCGAGGGCACGTCGGCCCACGCCGGCAAGGCACCCGAGGAAGGGAACAACGCCATCCAGGCCCTCGGGACGGCCATCGAGAACGTCTACGGTATCCCCCGCCACTCCGACGGGATGACCCGCGTCAACGTCGGCAGAGTCGAGGGTGGCACCGCGAGCAACATCATCGCCGAGGACGTCGAGGCCGTCGCCGAGGCCCGCGGCGAGACGACCGAACTGATGGAGTACGCGAAGGCCGAACTCCGACGGAAGTTCGAGACCGCCGCCGAGATGCACGGCTGCGAGGCCGACGTCGACATCGTGAGCGAGAGCCCGCGGGCCGATAGCGACCCCGAACTCGTGGACGTTGTCGCGGACGTGGCAGAGGGGGTCGCTGGCGTTGAGACCGTCCTCCCGACCGCCGACTTCGGTGCCAGCGAGGACGCGACGTTCCTCATGGAGCGCGTCCAGAACGAGGGCGGGCTGGCGTGCTACTCCATCGTCGGTACCGACCACCCGACCAGCCACCACACGCCCACCTTCGACGTGGACGAGCGCAGCCTGGAGATGGGCGTCGAGGTGCTCACGAACTCGATTCTGTCGGTCGCGGAGGCGCGGCCATGAGTCAGGGGCAGGGGCAAGGACACAGCGAGACCGTCCCGTCAGCATCCGAAGTCGTGACCGAAGCTGATGTCAAGGCGGCCAACGAGCGACTGGCCGAGGTGGTCCACCAGACGCCCCTCGATGGGTCGACGACCATCGCGGAGCATTGCGGCGCAGCCCGCGTCGACCTCAAGCTGGAGAACATGCAGCGCACCGGCTCGTTCAAGATTCGCGGGGCGTACAACGCGATGGCACAGCTCCCCGAAGACGTTCGGGAACGAGGTGTGGTCGCCTCCAGTGCCGGCAACCACGCCCAGGGGGTCGCGCTGGCAGGCCAGCTGCTCGGCATCGAGACGACCATCGTCGTCCCGGAGATCACCCCGGCCGCCAAGATAGACGCGACCCGCGGCTACGGTGCCGAGGTCGTCGTGGAGGGCGAACAGTACGAGCGGTCCTACGAGTACGCGCTCGAACTCGCCGAGGAGGAGGGGCTGGAGTTCGTCCATCCCTTCGACGACCCCGACATCATCGCCGGACAGGGGACGGTCGGACTGGAGATTCTCGACGAGGCTCCCGACCTTGACACCGTGCTCGTCTCCATCGGCGGCGGCGGCCTCATCTCGGGCATCGCGACGGTTCTGAAGGCCCACGACCCCGATATCCGGGTCGTCGGCGTCCAGCCCGAGGGCGCGGCCCACGCGAAGCCCTCGATGGAACAGGACGAGATTCACATGCTCTCCGAGGTTGACACCGTGGCCGAGGGCATCGCCGACGCCCGGCTGCTGGAGCAGACGTTCGCGGTCATCCGCGAGCGCGTCGACGACGTGGTCTCCGTGAGTGACCGGGAACTGACCGTGGCCTCGACGCTCCTTGCAGAGCGGGCGAAGACGGTCGCCGAGACTGCGGGAGCAGCGCCAGTCGCCGCACTCCTCTCCGGGGGGGTCGACGTCCAGGATGAACACGTCGCGGCCATCGTCTCCGGCGGGAACGTGGACCTGACCGAGCACGCCGAGGTGACCCGGACCGGCCTCCACGAGCTTGGTCGCTACGTCGATGCGCGGCTCGAACTCCGCGGCTGGCCGACCGCGCTCGGAGCGGTCACCGAGCTGGTCGAGGAACAGGGCGCAGCACTCGATACGGTCGAACGCGCGAACCGCAGGGTGACGGACGACCCGAACCGGGTCCCGGTCACGGTCGGGCTCGCGGGCAGTGGTCCCGAGCACCTGCGGGAAGTCCTCGACGCGCTCGCAGGGCTTGAGGGGGTCGCAGTCGTCGAGAACAGTCTGGACAGGTAGGTAAAAACCTCAGGCGATTGCCTGGGTCGCCACCGCGTCCATCGCCTCGCAGAAGATGGACGCGCCCAGTTCTATCTCGCGCTCCGTGGAGTCGAGCGGGGGCAGGAGCCGGATGGTCTTCTTACCGCAGCCGAGAGTCAACAGGCCCCGTTCGAGGGCAGCTTCGACCACGGCGTTCCGACGCTCGGGCGTGTCGAACTCGACCGCGAGCATGAGTCCCTTGCCGCGGACGTCCTCGACGTGGTCGGGGGCGTCGTCGCGGATGATCTCTTTCGCCTGCCGACCGCGTTCGGTCGCGTTGTCGAGCAGGTCGTGTTCCTCGATGGCTTGCAGGGTGAACGCGCCCTGCATCGAGCCGAGCAGGTCGCCGCCGCCGAAGGTCGATCCGAGGCGGTTCTTCTCGGTCGGGAAGACGTCGGAGTTTGAGATGGTCGCACCGACCCGGAGGCCTTTCGCGCTGGCGATGACGTCCGGTTCGATGGGGTAGTGGTCCGAGGCCCACATCTCGCCGGTCCGGCCGACGCCGGCCTGGATCTCGTCGACCACGAGGGGGATGTCGTACTCGTCGCAGACCGACCCGACCTCGGCCATGAACTCGTCGCTCGGGAAGCGGTAGCCGCCGACGCCCTGGATGGGTTCGAGGATGGCGAACGCGACCTCGTCGGGGTTGACGTGCCCACCCTCGGGTGCGAGTGAGTTCCGGAGGCGCGACCCCCCGCCCGAGAAGAAGCCGCAGTCACAGGTGCCGGCCGAACAGCCGCGGTCCTCGCAGAAGGGGACCGTCTCGATGCCGCTGATTTCGGGGTAGTGGCGGGTGTAGACCTCCTTGGATTTCGTGAGCGAGAGGGTGCCGACCGTCCGGCCGTGGAAACTCCCCTCGAAGGCGTAGCCGTACTTGGCTGCTGGCTTGTGGTCGTGGGTTATCTTCATCGCGTTCTCGACCGCCTCCGCGCCGGAGTTCGAGAGGAAGACGGTGTCCATCCCGTAGTGCGAGCAGGCGTCGGTCAGCTGGTCCATCAGGTGGCTCGACCCGGGGAACTCCGCGGTCTCCGGGTCCGGGCCGGCACCGAAGTACATGTCCTGGCCGGCGATCTTCATCGGCTCGACGAGGTCGAACTCGCGGAGCTTCGAAACGACCTTCTCGTTGTTGTACCCGAGGGGGGCGGCCCCGATGTGGCAGGTGAAGTCGAGCAGGACGTTCCCGTCGACGTCGGTTACGAACGGGCCGTCGGCCTCGGCGGTCACGTCCCAGACGAACTCGTGGGAGTACTCGCTCGGTGCGGCGTGCTGGGAGTGGAACTCGATCCACTTCTCGGCGTTGGGCCCGGGCAGCGCTGCTGTATCCGGCTCTGCGGTATCCCTATCCATACACAACAATCGTTGATGGCGTACATTAAAACTTGTTATCAGTCACCCGTCGTGGGCAGTGGGCCGAGCGACGGGCGACCGGGAGTAGCGAACAGAGAGTCGAAAAGAGGCGGGGGTCAGTCGTCGTCCTGCGTTGCCGCGTTCGCGGCCTTCCCGGACTGCTTGTTCCCGGATGGACGGCCGAATATCTGGGTGCGGTCCTGCAGGAGCAGGGGGCCGTAGTCCTGCTGGAAGCTCCGGATGAGGCCGAGCATCGTCAGCAAGCAGATGAACGCGAACGGCGCGCCCGTGATGATGGCCGCGTACTGGAGCGCTTCGACGCCCCCGACGACCATCAGGATGGAGGCGACCGCACCCTGCAGCAGCGCCCAGAAGATGCGGTTGACTGCGGACGGTGACTCCTTCCCACCGCTGGTCATCATCGCGACGGCCAGTGTCGAGGAGTCAGCCGACGTCACGAAGAAGGTGGTCACCAGCACGAGGAAGGCGAACAGGAGCAGCGGTCCGACGACCGGCAGATTCCCGAACAGGACGTATCCCGAAACGGCCTCACTGTATTCGGAGATCGGGCCGAGGATGTTGGCCGAGCCACTGTTCTGCATGAGCACGCCCGCGCCGCCGACGATGGCGAACCACGGGATGGTCGCCAGCGAGGTTGCGCCGATACCGGCGAACGCGACTTCGCGGACACTGCGACCGCGCGAGATACGGGCGATGAACAGCCCGGCGAACGGCGACCACGCGAGCGGCCACAGCCAGTAGAAGACGGTCCAGGCGTCGACCCACTCGCCAGCACCACTACTGGCTGCGCCGGTGTACAGCGCCATCTCGAAGAAGTTCCCGAGATAGCCGCCGATGGCCTGCGTCCCGAGTTCGAGGATACGAAGCGTCGGCCCGAACACGAGGGTCGCCGCCATCAGGAACAGGAACATCACCATGTTGAAGTTCGACAGGCGGCGGATGCCCCTGTCGACCCCGAGCACGAGCGAGGTGGTGAAGATGACGACCATTCCGGTGATGACGAGGACGGTCCCGACGTCACCGAGCTGGATGCCCCACTGGAAGTTGAGGCCGGTGATGAACTGGCTCCCGATGAACCCCAGTGAGGTGGCGACCCCACCGAGGGTCGCGAACACGGCGAGGATGTCGACGGCCTTCCCCATGATGCCATTGACGTTGTCAGCGCCGATGATGGGGGTCAGCACCGCCGACACGCGAAGTGGCGCACCGTAGTTGTACACGTAGTAGCCGATGCCCAGTCCCATCACGGTGAAACAGGACCACTGGATGACGGCCCAGTGGAAGATGGAGTACTGGACAGCCAACGGCATCGCGGCGGCCGTCTTGGCCTGCGCGTCGAAGAACGGCGGGACCGAGGAGTAGTGGAACATGGCCTCGGCGGGGCCCCAGAAGACGATACCCGCCGCCAGTCCGGCGGAGTACATCATCGCGAAGTACGAGAAGTAACTGTACTCGGGCTTCTCGTCACCCAACTTCAGTCTCCCCCATGGGCCGAAGATGACGAACGCCAGGAACAGGACGAACCCGAGCATCGCGAGGAGGAAGAACCAGTTGAACGTCGACAGTATCCAGACCCGGATGCCATCGATAAACTCGAACGATTCAGTCGGTCGGAGGCTGAACGCGCCGACGAACAGGACGGTGATGATCGCTCCGAACGCGAAGATGGTCGGCTCTATCTCGTCGAGGAACTCCTCTATCGCCCCTTCCGAGGTGCTCATTCGTCCTCACCTCCGTTGGCGAGCCGCTGATTTCCGAACTGTGCGTCACAACGACCGTCACGTGGGTGTGGTATGATTGAACACGTCATTGTGTGTCTGGAGGGTAGCCGTGATACTCGGTGCCGTACATCACGACAATGAGTAACATCTGTGTTAAAACCTTCGGTTACTGGTGATGGTGAGTACGGAATCTGTGTACCGTGGGGGGTGTCCCGGGTCCAACCTGTCGCTATCGCTGTGGCCGATTTCGAGCCACACAGAGCCAGCGGAAGGCGAGTTCCAGACGAACTGCCACCGGCGGTATACACAAACTGTAGACAGAACGGCCGATACCATCGAATTTTTGGTCCAATATGCCAGCAACCGCCTGCTCTCGTAAGGTTTAATCACTGGTGTATACACAATCTGTATATGGAAGACGAACGCGACACCACCGACGAAGCGGCACTCACCTACTCCGCCGACAGGGGTCGCGGTATCCTGACGCCGAGCGACCGCGAGTTCCTGCTCGGGCGCAAGACCGACTACACCGACCACTCGAAGAAACAGAAACGCAACCGGATTCGACGCCGACTCCGGAACGCCATCCTCGATTTCACCATCCTCTTCGAGTGCCTCGAAGAGCGCGACCGCGAGACGGTCTTCAACCCGGACGCCGAGGACCGCGAGGCCTACACGCGGGGCATCACCGACATGCTCGCGTTCCTCCACCTGGGGACGATGGGCTACTACACCCCGTTCAAGGACATGCTCGCGGAGGGGGTCAACAAGGCCGAACAGGAGCTGGCGGGCTCGGACTACCGGATGGTGACCGTCGACTTCAACGTCGAACCCGTCGGCCAGATCGACGTCGACGCCGTCATCGACAAGCTGGAAGACGGTGACTACGAGCAGGTCTCCGACGAGGAACTCCAGGCGTTCGTCCGACTGCTCGCCGAGTCGGAGGACTTCTCCCCGTCGGACCTCCGCTCGGACATGAAGGCGCAGATGTCCGAGTTCCTCGCGAGACTGGACGAGGCGGACGAGCAGCGGAACAGGCGCGCAGAAGAACTGAACGACTGACCGGCGTCCCGGCCGGGGTCTTCTCGTCTATTCTTCAGCCAGGTGTGCGATGGCGTCCATCTCGACGCGAACGTCGCCCGGGAGTCGCGAGACCTCCACGCAGACGCGTGCGGGTGGCACCTCGTCGAATCGAGCGCCGTAGGCCTCGTTCACGCGCTCGTAGTCGTCGAGGTCGGTGACGTACACGGTCACCTTCACCACGTCGTCGAGCCCGTCGCCGCCGGCCTCGTCCACGACGGCGGCGATGTTGTCCAGCACCTGGTCGGTCTGTGCCTGGATGTCGCCCTCGACGTCCGCCATCGTGTCGGGGTCGACCGGGCCGTAGCCGGAGACGTACAGCGTGTCCCCGGCCCTGACGCCCTGCGAGTAGGGGTTGTCGTTGCGCGGTGCGTCGTCCGTGATGACTCGTTGTGCGGGCATGATTGGTGTCGTTTCGAGTTCCTCGGCCGGTGGTCAGTGCTGGCTCGTGACCTCGTCGATGCCGTCGACGATGACGTCCAGTGCGGTCTCGGCGAGCTCGTGCGTGAGAACGAGCGGCGGGAGCAGCCGGAGGACGTTGCCGTGGCGGCCGGCCTTCCAGACGAGTACGCCGTGCTCGAAGCAGTAGTCCTGCAGCGCGTCGGCCGCCTCGTCGTCCGGGTTGCCGTCCTCGTCGACGAACTCCGCGCCGATGAACAGGCCCTTGCCGCGAACGTCGACGAGGTTCGGGTTCTCCTCGGCCGCCTCGGAGAGCCGGTCGCGGATGTACTCGCCGAGGTCGCGGGCGTGTGCGAGCAGGTCGTGCTCCTGGATGTACTCGATGGCGCGGGTCCCGGCGCGCATCCCGACGACGTGTCCCCGGTAGGTCCCGGCGTGGTCGCCGGAGCCCCAGGTGTCGAGGTCCTCGTGGTAGATGGTCGCCGAGAGCGGGAAGCCAGTTCCACCAAGGGCCTTCGCCGAGGTCATCACGTCGGGCGTCACGTCGTACCACTCGCTGGCCCACCACTCGCCGGAGCGGCCCAGTCCGCTCTGTATCTCGTCGAAGACGAGGGGCACGTCGTTGTCGTCGGCGATGTCACGGAGGCCCTGCAGGAAGCCCTTGGGCGGCGTGACGACCCCGCCTTCGCCCTGGATAGGCTCGACGAAGATGCCGGCGGGGTTCGCGAACCCGCCGTAGGGGTCGTCGAAGATGGCCTTGACCTCTTCGAGGGAGTGCTCGACCGCGGCCTGCGGGGCCTTGTCCATCTCGATGGGATTGGGGTACGGCGCGTGGGTCACGTCGGGGAGCAGCGGCGTGTACTCGCCCTTGAAGCTCTTGTTCCCGGTGAGGCTCATCGCGCCGCTGGTCGCGCCGTGGTAGGCACCGCGGAACGCGACCAGCCCGGTGCCGCCGGTGTTGTACTTGGCGAGCTTGATTGACGCCTCGATGGCGTCACTCCCGGTCGGGCCGCCGAAGACGACCTTGTTGTTGCCCTGCAGGGCACCCGGCGCGATCTCGTCGAGCTTCTCGATGAGTTCGAGGCGTGCCTCGGTCGGGAAGTCGACCGTGTGGACGAACTTATCGGTCTGTTTGTGGACCGCTTCGAGCACGTACGGGTTCGAGTGCCCGACGTTCAGGACGCCGATGCCCGCGAACATGTCGATGAAGGTGTTCCCGTCTGCGTCTCTGACGGTTGCACCCTTCCCGCTGTCGAAGGCGATGGGGATGTCCTCGGGATACGCGACGGCGCTGCTGTCGATGCGCTGTTGCTTCTCGATGAGCCGCTTCGAGTTCGGCCCGGGGACGGTGTCAACGTTCGGTGCGTCGTCGAAGTGTAACTCGTGGATCGGCGGACCTGCAGCCATATTCTGACCCATGTGAAACAATCATAAATAACTTATCCACGATTGCTATGGAAGGAGTACACAGTAACTGGTTTCGGGTGGGGTGGATACCCGGCTACTGAGACTCGAGAGTACAGGTACCGCAATCGATTTGTGGCTGGCAACACCCTTTCGTAATGATGTTACACACCGAGGGCCCACTGCTGACGGTCGACGTCGGCGCGCGGGAGACACGGACCGAGAACATCGACGAGGTACTCGAATCGTTCGTCGGTGGCCGGGGTGTCGCGACCAGACTCGCACACGAGCGCATCCCGTTCGACGTCGACCCGTTCGCCGCGGAGAACAGGGTGTACTTCACGACGGGGCCGATGCAGGCCTCGAACATGAGCTTCACCGGTCGGATGAACTGCACCAGTGTCTCGCCCCTGACGGACGGGCTCTGCTCGTCGAACGCCGGCGGGTTCATGTCCCGGAACTTCGCCGACACGGGGTACGCAGCTGTCGAGTTCACCGGGAAGAGCGACGAACTCGTCGTCGTCCACATCACGGACGAATCGGTCGAGTTCGAACCAGTGCCTGACCTCGCGGGCGCGACCGTGCCCGAGACGGTGTCCTACCTCGACGACGAGCACGGCATCGGTGCCGACAAGACCGCCGTCGTCGGGCCGGCCGGGGAGAACCTCGTCCGGTTCGCGTCCATCATGACCAGCGAGGAGCGCGCCTTCGGTCGTGGCGGCCTCGGAGCCGTCCTCGGCTCGAAGAACGTGAAGGCGGTCACCGTCGAGGGTGACTCCGCGCCCGACATCGATATCCCGTCCTCCCAGATGGAGATCCACCGGGAGGCCGCGACCGACGACCACATCATGAAGCGCCAGGGGACGGTCGCCGTGATGGACCTCGCCAACGAGATGGACGGACTCCCCTCGTACTACTTCTCCGAGCAGCACTTCGAGGGTGCTTCCGGCATCAACGGGAGCGCGGTCGAGGAGAAGAAGTACAAGAAGGGGACGTGCTCGGCCTGCGCGTTCGCCTGCAAGCTCCCGACGAGGGACGAGGAGTCGGGCGTCGAGACCGAGGGCCCCGAGTTCGAAGTCGCGATGGCGTTCGGCTCGAACTCGGGCGTCGACGACATCGTCGAGGTGATGAAGTCGAACGAACTCTGCGACCGGTACGGGCTCGACGCGATCTCGGCCGGGAACACCGTCGCGGCCTACCTCGCCAGCGAGGACGCGTTCGGGGAGACCGAACTCATTCACGAGACGGTCGAGAAGATCGCGAAGCGCGAGGGTATCGGGGACGACCTGGCCGAGGGAATCGCCCGCGTCCACGACGACCTCGGGGTCGAGGACTGGACCGTGAAGGGTCTGGACTTCGCAGCCCACGAGGGCCGCGTGCTTCACGGCCAGGGTCTCTCCTACGCGGTCTCGAACCGCGGTGCCGACCACATGTACGCGGTCTTCTACTCGCAGGAGTACCCGCTCGTCGAGGAGGACGACGCCTACCCGCCCGAGGGATTCGAGGGCAAGCCACAGCGTCTCATCGAGAAGGAGAACCAGATGGCGCTCAACGACAGCGGCGTCGTCTGCAAGTTCTCCCGTGACTTCATGACCCCGGAACGGTACGAGATGCTGTTCGGGGCCGACTTCGAGGACCTCCTCGCGGTCGGCGACCGGGTCGTCCACCTGGAACGGCACTTCAACAACCAGCGCGGCTTCGACCGCTCGGACGACAGCCTCCCGTACGAGGACCAGCTTCCGGGCTTCGAGGACGCACTCGACGAGTACTACGAGCGTCGGGGCTGGACCGAGGACGGTGTGGTCACCGACGAGCAGATTCCGGCCTGAACTGTCTCCCCCACCACAGTCGGTCTACACCCGCCCCGTGTCTCTCGCTTATTCTTCGCCGTCGGTTGCGGCAGTCGGCTGGTACATCTCGACGAGTCCCTGCTCGAACCGCTCGACACCGCGCGACAGCAGTTCGACCTGGGTCGCCTTCGTCTCCTCGTCGACGACGTACGCGGGGCCGCTCAGGTTCAGCGAGCCGAGCACCTCGCCACGGGGCGATTTCACCACCTTCCCGACGGCCCAGAACCCCTCGATTGCTTCGCCCTCTGCCTGGCCGTAGCCCTGCTCGCGGACGCGCTCGAGTTCTTCGAACAGTTCGTCCTCGCTGGTGATGGTCCGGTCGGTCGGTGTGGGGAGTCCCCAGCGGTCGATTATCTCACGGACCCGGCTCTCCGGGTATTCGGCGATGATGGCCTTGCCCGAGGCGGTCGTGTGGACGTGGAACGGGCTCCCGTCGATGAGGAAACGGGGCGAGTTCGCGAACTCGAGGTCTCCGTACAGGGAGACGATGCGGCCGTGTTCCTCCACGGTGAAGTCCGCCTCCATCGACGACTCAGCGTCGAGCCAGGCGATGGTCTCCTGGGCGATGCGGTAGTACTCCTTGCGGGTCCTGACGTAGTCGCCGAGGTGGCAGAACTTCGACCCGAGGTGGTAGCGGTTGTCCGAGTTGACCACGTACCCGTACTCGGCGAGGGTCGTGAGGTGGCTGTGAACCGTGCTCTTCGCCAGCCCCGTCGCCTCCACGAGCTCGGCCATCGTCGCCCCTTCGAGTTCGAGGATGTGTTCGACGAGCTCTAACGAAACCGCGGTCGTCTTGAGCCCGTGCCCCGCGTCGCGTTCACCCATGGGTAGAATCTATCGGCTGAGGTTAAAGATGTACTCCCGCGATGACCGCGTGAACCGTTCCGGCCTGTCGAACGTTTTTACACTCCTGTCGTGTGTGAACACCACACAATGTGTTCGTTTCTCGCAATGTGCGAGAAATAAAGAATCGAACGTCGCTGAGATCGGTCTGTCCCGGTATTCCTTATATACTGATTCCGAGCGTGGAAACGGAGCGCGACTGTGACGGGTGAAACCGCCTGTTTCATGGTGTGAGATGCGGGTTTCGGACGAGGCGACAGCTCCCGTTCCGGAGGCTCGAACATTTATAAGTAAATCTACTGACTCAATCCAGAGCATCTCAGATCGGACAGTACAAGGCTACTGTCGCGTGATATGGCCACGAGAACAGGACTGTCTCAGTTCCCGCCCGTGTCGTCGCCGAGGGGTTCGAGGGGGTCGTGGTTCCCGCGGTACACTTCGGGGCCGTCCTCGTTCGGCGCGGCCCACTCGCACGCGTTCTGGAGGACCTGCTGGACCTCCTCCTGGAAGTAGATGGGATACGTCTCGTGGCCGGGCCGGAAGTAGAACACCTTGCCTTCACCACGATGGTAGCAACAGCCCGACCGGAACACTTCCCCACCCTCGAACCAGGAGTTGAACACCAGTGCGTCCGGTTGCGGGATGTCGAAGTGTTCGCCGTACATCTCGGCCCTGGGGACTTCGAACTGCTCGGGCAGGCCATCGGTGATGGGGTGGCTCGGGTCGGTCACCCAGACCCGTTCCTTCTCGCCCTCGTCCCGCCACTTCAGGGCACAGCTGGTGCCCATCAGCTCGCGGAATATCTTCGAGAAGTGCCCGGAGTGGAGCACGAGGAGTCCCATCCCGTCGAGGACGTGCGTCTTCACCCGTTCGACCACTTCGTCGGATACCTCGTCGTGCGCCTTGTGTCCCCACCAGGTGAGCACATCTGTCTCCGCGAGCACGTCCTCGGTCAACCCGTGCTCGGGCTCGTCGAGTGTCGCCGTCTGGACCTCGAAACCGCCTTCCCGGAGCGCACCGGCGATGGCTGCGTGGATACCGTCGGGATACACCGCTGCGACCGCCTCGTTCTCTTGTTCGTGCTGGTACTCGTTCCAGACCGTGACTCTGGTCGTCATGGTCGAACTATCCACGGGCATTCCGCATAAGAGTTGTCGGTCGTGGTCGGTGATGTCACAGGTTTAAGTGCCGCGTTCACCTACAGCCATCTAATGACAGATGGGCAGACAGCCGGGTCGAACACGCGGACGAACAAGGTCGACCGCGTCATCGAGGAGTACGACCTCGGCGACATCGGAGACGAACTGGAGCGACTGTGGCTCGGTGAGGGAGACGAACAACAGAGTGTCCGTGACCTCGCAGAGTTGTTCAACAGGCGAGTCCTGCAATCGGCGATTGACGCCAGTGACGTGTTCACCCTCGGCGAGAACGTCGACCACATCTACGATGCCCTCACCGGTGGGGAATCGGAGTCGGACGACCGGACCCTCATCAGGGCGCGGCTCGAACAGAACGGAATCGACGTCGAGGCGGTCGAACGGGACTTCGTCTCGCACCAGACCATCTACCGGTATCTCAAGAACCACCGCGATGCCGAGCAGCCCGAACCGACCGACGAGGAACGGGTCGAGAAGGCCGAACAGACCATCCAGCGCCTCCGCGGCCGGACGACGGCCGTGACCGAACGGTCGCTGGAGGGACTCCAGAAGAACGGGACCATCTCACTCGGTGATTTCAGTGTCCTCAACGACATCCAGGTGCTCTGTGACGACTGCGGGCGCAGCTACGACGTGGCCGACCTCCTCGACCGGGAGGGCTGCGAGTGCGAGACCTGAGTGTTACACGCATAGGGTTGTAATATGGGCTGCTATCCGTCCCCCTTCGGCGGGTGTTGGCTATCCCGCTGAAGGTGTGGACGTCTCCGGGTACGAAGACCGGACGTCTGTGAACCTCGGTCACACCGGCGCAGTCGCGAGGTCTGGCGCGTCTGCTAGCCGGACACGCTTCCATGGTAGCTGGTTGGATGCCGATGCAACAGGCCGCCATCTGTTCTGCCCTGGTGAACACCGACGTCCCATCGAGGTCGTGAGTTCGGAGTCCGTCTCCATCCAGGTCCGCCAGTTCCAGCGTGTGGAGTGACCGTCTGTCGTCCTCGGCATCGAACAGCAGTCGGTGCTCCCCCGGGCCGTCGTCGGTCCTGGAGAGCACGGCGAGCCTCGCGTTCGCGTCGAGCTCCGACTCGGAGATGACGACCTCGAGGGCACCGTCGTCGAGCCCCTCCGATTCCATGTAGGCTCGACAGTCGACGCAGTCCTTCCACTTGATACCGTGGTGACTCCACTCGTCGGCCCCGACGTGGACGATGTCGGCGTCGAACACCGAGACGACCTCGTCGAGCAGGTCGTCCCACACCTCGTACGACCGGTCCTTGCCGAGACAGAACGCGGGCTTCAGGTTGAACACCGTCGTCTCGCCGGGCGTGTCACACCGGATGTCCGGAATCTGTGTGAGCAGGTGGAGGCCGTGGCCGGGCGCGTCGAGTTCGGGGATGATGGTGATGTCCCACTCGCCGGCGTGCTCGACGAACGCGGCCATCTCCTCCTGGCCGTAACACGGTCTCTCACTTCCATCAGGGGACCGGTTCAACTCTGGATAGGCCGTCGATTCCATCGCGTAGCCCTCGTTGTCGATGAGGTGCAGATGGAGGACGTTCAGCTTCGCGCGCGCCATCGATTACGACGAGGCCGTACAGGTCGGAGAGCGGGATGAACTTGCGGGCGGGGTCCACCATCACGCCGCGCCACTCGAACGCGGGCCAGTCGACGACCTCGCAAGCGGGAACGGTGTACGCCTCACCGGAGTCTGTGCCCTTGATGAGTCCAGCCAGTGTCTGTGCGCCATAGTGGAAACCGGCTGCCGTGGTCGCGACCAGCTCGATGCCATCGCCGGTCACCGAGAGCCGGTAGGCCTCGTCCTCGTGGTCGATAGTCCGCCCAGCTGGCGGCTCGATGGTGTCGACCGTTCGCAGGGAGATGGTCGGGCCTGTTGCCCCGGCGCTGTCGACCGCCGGGAGGGTGTGGTCGATCTCACGGTCGATGACGGTCTGGACACGGTCCACGCTGGCAGTGGCTGGCTCGCTGTCGTCGGTGGCGATGCCATCGAGTGCGTCGAGGTGGATGCGTTCGTCTGCGTACTGTTCGTGCTGTGGTCGCGGAACGATGTGCATATGAGTGGAGTCTCCGGTGTGTGGTCTCGGTCGATACTGGCCTCAGGTGCGACGCTCGTCGGGTCGGAAGGCGACGCTCGGGAGTGTGATGCGTTCCTCGCAATGTGAGCATTCGATTCGCAGCGTCTCGGTTTCGCGTGCCGTCTCGACCAGGAACGGCTGTCCGCAGTCCGGACAGGTGACCTGGCACGACTTGGTTGGGACTGCCATCGGATACCACTCCTTGACCGACTGGGCTCTTTAATATTGGCGTCGGCTGTGCTGGGGTCACCGTGTCCTCACGCAAGCCGAGGGGGGAAGGATTATGAGACCACTCGTCCACCGTTGTACCCGTAGCATGCAACCGATAAGTACCGACGAGGCACCGGGAGCCATCGGGCCGTACTCACAGGGAATCATCGACGGGGAGACCATCTACGTCTCCGGGCAGGGGCCAGTCGACCCCGAAACGGGCGAGATAGTCAGCGACGACATCCGCGAACAGACCCGGCGAACACTGGAGAACGTGGCCGCGATTCTCGAAGCCGGTGGGAGTTCGCTCGACGACGTCGTCAAGGCGACCGTCTTCGTCCGGGACATGGCTGACTACGAGGCAGTCAACGAGGTGTACGGCGAGTACATGAGTGACCCGTATCCGGCGCGGAGCGCGGTCCAGATCGTCGATCTCCCGATAGACATCGACGTGGAGATAGAAGCGATCGCGACGCTCGCCGAGTGAGCGTCTGTTACAGGCTTTTCAGGAAGTCGACGCCGTGAGCTAGCGACGCGAGGGGGTCCTCCGGCACGTCGTGTTCGTAGACGAGCCAGTCGGCCCCGATGTCGGCGGCCGCGTCGGCGCACGCCTGCATGTCGACCGCGCCGGTCCCGATTTCGACTGGTCTCCCGGGATGTGGGAGCTCGCCCCACTCCTCCAGCCGAACGTCCTTCATGTGGACCTGTGTGCATCGGTCACCGAGCCGGTCGAGCCACTCGACCGGGTCCTCACCACCCGCGAGGACCCAGCCCACGTCGAGTTCGAAGTCCATGTCGGTCCGTTCGGCGAATATCTCAAGCCCGAGTGCGCCGTCCTCGACCGCCTGGAACTCCTGATGGTGGTTGTGGAACTGGAGGCCGAGGCCGTGCTCGCCGAGGGCGTCGTCGACCGCAGCCAGCCTGTCGGCGAACGTCTCGACGCGCTCCCGGGACTCGAACAGGTCCAGGGCAGCCCACGGGACGACGACGCTGTCGACACCGAAGCGTTCGCACAGCTCGACCACGGGGTCGAGGTCCGATTCCAGCAGGTCCAGGCTGAGGTGGGGCGGGACTGCACGGGCACCGGCCGCCTCCAATCGGTCCGCGAGTGCTGCGTCAAGTCCATCCAGACCGCCAGAGTACTGGATACCGTCGTACCCGGCGTCGATGACGCGCTCGGTCGTCTCCGCGATGGGCTCGTCGAGTTCACGAAGCGTGTATTGGTTGATTGCGACGTTCATTCTACCTCCCCGTTCTCGGGGGCGGGATTTAGTACCCCGTCCTCCACCATCGCCTCCAGCGGGTTATCCTCGATGTCGAGCGGGAACTCGACGCGCCCGCGTCGCCGGGCGGACTCCCACGCGCCGAAGATTATCTCGGTTGCACGAAGCGCGTGCTCGCCCGAGAGGGCGGGTTGACGCCCGTCGTCGTACGCCTCGACGATGTGCTCGATAGCGCGCGGAATCAGCGGCCCGAGGCCCATGTAGTGCTCTTCCCACTCGGTTCCATCCTTGCGGCGAACGCGAAGGGTCGGGCCGTCCTCACCCCAGCCCTCGGGCAGGACCTCGATGCGGCCCTCCGTCCCGAACAACTGGTTGTGGACGGCCGGCATCTCCTCACCGACACCCGTGCTCGCGACGCCGTAGACGCCGTTCTCGTATCGCCACTGGACGAACGCGTGGTTCTCGTTGTGCGCGCCGTACTTGATGTTCTCCTCGCGGTAGTCGATGGCTCCGAGGATCCACTCGGGGTCGGTCTCGTCGACGTAGTAGTGACAGAGGTCGATGAGGTGGCTCCCGTAGTCGAACAGCTCCGAACAGCCCATCTTGACGCGTGTCAGGTCGCCGATTACGCCGTCGTCCAGCAGCCGCTTGGCTTCCATCCACGGGGCGCCGAACCCACGATGCGGTCCGCCGCCTGTTGGACCTCGTAGTTCTCGGTCACGTCCTCTTCGTCCAGCGTGACCTCGAGTACGTCGACGAGCTTCGAGCGCTCGAACACGTGGAGGGCGTGGAGTTCGTCGTCGAACGCCGCCGGGAGTTTCGCAGCTTCGTCCGCGACGCGCGATGCTCGCTCGGAGTCATCGATGGCTGCCACGACTACCATACGTGACGTTTCGGGCGCACTGAGTAAGAATTTCGGGTATGTTCTCACCGAGTGGCTACTGCGCAAGGAGGACGACGGCGGCGACGGCGAAGGCGATACCCAGGACGTTCAACTTGCCGAGGGATTCGTTGAGGAAGACGACACCGAGAACAGTCACTACCAGCAGGTACATCCCGCTGATGCTGGTCGCGATGCCGACAGAGCCGTCGGTCAGGGCTATGTAGTACGCGAGTGTCCCGAGGCCGAGGCAGAGACCACTGAGGACGGCGAGCCAGAGGCCGTCGGTCGCGACGGCGATGGAACTACCGGAGTTGACTCCGATGTAGGCTCCCACCGCAAGGAGCGCCGCGATGTAGGTGTAGACCACCGCCTGTTCGGCCGGGATGTTCCTCGTGGCGAGCTTCGCGAAGAAGGCCCACCCCGCGTAGAGTATCATGGCTGTACCGGCGAAGAGAACTGTCGCTTTCGACATTGCGTACGTCAAAACGTCACGAGGAGGGGTAAAAGCCGTTTCGACGCGGTCAGGGCTCGCCGCGAGTGTGCGACCCGCTCGAGAGGTGGTCGCTCCATCCCGCCATCAACAGGTCGCTCCACCACGCCAGCAACAGGTCGCTCCACCACGCCAGCAACAGGTCGCTCCACCACGCCAGCAACAGGTCGCTCCACCACGCCAGCAACACTTGCCCCCAATCGCTACCTATTCAACCCGTCCCTGTAACGTTCTCACAACGACCGACATGAGAGATGTCATCTCGGGGTACGCCGGCCGACAGCTATCGCTCCACGCACTGGGGCTCGTGGTCATCCTCTCGGGCGTGCTCGTCGTCGCGCCGCTGCTGCCCTCCATCATCGAGGCGTTCGACATCACGCCCGCGACTGCGGGGTTCTCCATCTCGGTCCTCTGGGGGACCAACGCCCTGGTCCAGTACCCCGGCGGCCGGTACGCGGACCACCTCCCCTCGACCGTCGTCCTCCTCTTGAGCCAGACGCTGCTGGTCGTCGGCTTCCTCTCGCTGGCCATCTCGACCACCTTCCCGCAGTTCGTCCTCGGTCTCGCGCTCGTGGGGGCGGGCTATGGGATGTTCGAACCGGCCGGGATGGTCCTTCTCGGTGACCTCTTCGACGAACAGCGTGGACGGGCGTTCGGCATCCGTGACGCCGCCGTCAACTTCGGCAGCACGCTGTCGGCCGCCCTCGCGGCCGCCGCCCTCACCTACAACACGTGGCGGGCCGCCTTCGTGCCGGTCGCACTCTTGCTCTGTGTCGTGCTCTTCTCCCTGCATCGCGTCACCAGGGACAGCTATACCGTTTCCACCGTCGACCTCGAACTGCGAAACACGGCGGTCAGACTGTTCGAGACCCCACAGTCCGGGGCGCTCGTCGCGGTGACTGCGATGACGCTGTTCGCCTGGCAGGGGACCGCCAGCTTCCTGCCGACGTTCCTCCAGCTGGAGAAGGGGTTCTCCGAACTCGCCGCGACGCTGGGATTCGCTGGTCTCTTCCTGGTGGGAACCGTGACGACGCCCGTCGCTGGCGCACTCGGCGACCGCTGGTCCCATCTCCGCATCGCGGCGGTGACGACGGGGTTCAGCGTGCCCGGTCTCGCAACGCTCGTCGTCGCCGACCGCCGCCTGCTGGTCATCCTCGGGTTGTTCGTCTTCGCCGTCGGTCTGACGACCTTCTGGCCGGTCATCTACGTCCATCTCGTCGGCCAGCTCTCGGGGGACACTGTCGGGGGCGACCTCGGCGCGCTTCGGACCGCGTACTTCGCCATCGGGAGCCTCGGGCCGTCATACGTGGGAGTAGTCGCCGCGAAGTTCGACTACGCATTCGCCTTCGGGAGCCTGCTCCTCTGCTTCCTCGGTACCGGTGTGACCGTGCTGTGGCTGGCAGAGGGCTGAGGAACGAACAGCGGCGACGGGTCACCAGCTCCACGACAGGGTTTCGGCGTGAACTGTGACCACGCCCCTGTCGCTGTCTCCGCACTCCTTCCCGGCGGAAGCTGGGAACATCCGCGTCTCTTTTTATACGGCTGACTGGCGATAGTCTACGTATGGTAGAGCACACCCGGACCCTCGATTTCAAGATCGCCTTTGCCATCGGGCTGGGGACCATGATCGCAGCCGGCATCTTCTCGCTCTCGGGGACGGCGGTCTTCCGAATCGGTTCGAGTGCGGTCCTGGCGTTCGTGCTTGCCGCAGTCATCGCTAGCATCACCGCCGCAGCGTACTCGGAGTTCGCGTCGGTCTACTCCGAGAACGGGGGTGGCTACCTCTTCGTCTCGGAGACGTTCGAGGGGCGAGACCGGTTGAAATACGCAGTCGGGATGTCGCTCTTTCTGGGCTACACCGGCACGACGGCGTTCTACCTGGCGACGATGGACGAGTGGTTCTTCCGGTTCATCCTTCCGGAGTCACTGTCCGTCCTCCCGCATGGAAGCATCGGGATTCTCGCTGCGGTTCTGCTGGGTGTGCTCAACGCTCGCGGGACGGAAGAATCGGGCGTCTTCCAGCTCCTCGTCACGGCCGCGAAGGTGGTCGTCCTTCTGGTGTTCATCGCGGGCGCGATAGCCTTCGCCGGGCCGGGTCCCGCAACGGCCACGTTCGTCGACAACGTGCAGCTAGAGCCCGTCGGTATCGCGTCGGTCGCCGCGCTCGCGTTCATCACGTTCTTCGGGTTCTCCGCCATCGCTGCGAGCGCGGGTGAGATCATCGAGCCACGGAAGACCGTCCCGCGGGCCATCGCGGCGAGTATGATCACCGTGACCATCCTGTATGCACTCGTCATCGTCGCGATGGTGAACGCGCCCGTCCCGCCCGAAGTGCTTGCACAGGGAGAGACCGCGATGGGCACCGTTGCCGCGTCCTTCCTCGGGCCGTGGGGGCAGATTCTCATCGTCCTCGGGGCGGTGTTCTCGATGGTGAGTGCGTCGAACGCCTCCATCCTCGCCGCCAGCGGTATCGGGTCACTGATGGGCCGTCAGGGCCACGCACCGCGTCGGTTCGCCCGGATTCACAGGGAGTACCGGACCCCGTTTTGGAGCGTGCTGACCGCCACGGCGACCATCACCGTGATCATCTTCGTCTTCATCACGCTCTTCTCCGAACACGGGCTGTTCGGCACGCACTTCCTCGGCCTCGAACCCCTCACCGGGTTCGCCACGTTCAACCTGCTCGTCCCACTCGCGGTTGTGAACGCCACGTTGATCTACTCGCGGCGGAACTTCCCGAACCTCGAACGCGGGTTCCGGATGCCCCTCGTCCCGGTCCTCCCGGTTGTGGGTATCCTCGCGAACCTCGCACTCATCTGGAACCTCCCTGCCGTGGGCGTTGCTGTCGGCGTCGTGTTCACGCTCGCGCTCCTCGGGGTCTACCTCGTCTGGGGCGGTGGCCCACACGTGGAGGACCTGGTCGAGGAGGTGGTTCCGCGTCACGGTCCGGCGAGACCCCCGAGCGCGCCTGTTGCCACGGGCGAGGGGGTGCCAGCTGCCGACGTGGAACCGGAAGCGGAACGCTACCGGATACTGGTCCCGGTCGCGCGGGCGGACCGTGTGGTCGCCTACGTCCGGCTCGCCGAGGCGTTGAGTCGTGCTCGGGACCCCGAGCCGCTGGTGCAGGTCCTGCACGTCACGCACATCCCCGACCAGACGCCCAACGAGATGGTCCGCGAGACGGCGCGGGAATCGACCAGGGACATCGAGGCACGCCTCGAGCAGGCGGCTATCGAGGTCGAGTACACCGTCGAGGGGCACATCTGCCGTGACATCGCGTTCGACATCCTCCAGACGGCCCGGAACGACGAGGTCGACGAGATACTGATGGGCTACCCCGAGGAGCACCCGAACATCACCGAGACCGTCGAGTATCAGGCGCCCTGTGGGGTGTTCTTCACGAGCAACGTCGACGAGATGGACGACCTCTCGGTCATCAACGTCGGCGCGGGTGGCGGCCCCCACCACCTCTCGCTCCTGCCGCTGGTGAACCGCCTCGGGATGCATGGTGCGGAGATACACGTCATCAGCGTCGTGCCCCGTGCCGGCGGGACGGCGGAACCGGTAGACGAGACCCTGGCGGCGCTCTCGGGCGTCGAATCGGTCCAGGTCCACAACGTCACCGCCGATACGGTGGCCGATGGACTCGTGTCTTCGGCGGTCGGCAACGGCGGTATCCTCCTCATCGGTGCGACCCGCGACCGGCGCCTCCGGCGTTGGGTGCTCGGGAGCACCCCAGACCTCACCATCGAGTACGCGCGCGCCGCCGACGTTCCCGTGGTCATCCACGCGAGCACGAGCAGCCTCTCGGGGCGCCTCGAGGAGTACGTCTTCCCTGTCTATCGGTATCTCAGACGGCACCTGGGTCGACAGCGCAAGCCTCCCGCCCTCGTGGAGACGCCAGAGAAGGTGAAGTAACGGGGCTGGGACAGGTCGAGGAGCGTTTCGATACTCCGATAGGTACGGAGACGCTTGGAGGCAGGCGAGCAATCAGCTGTGCTGTCTCTTCTCCCGTGTCGGAGCCGAGCTGGCTCTCTTGGCCGATAGTGTCCGCCGGTCGGGGATTGATCGCGGGTGGGTGTTACAGTGGTATTGTTGTCACACGTCTGCTGTAGGGTTGGACAGGCGTCCGCCGATGGCGGCCTACAATCGGACTATCGTGCGATTCAAGCCTGCCAGTGGTGACCTACCGCGAGACCATCTGGATCTCGATGATGTCGGTCTTCTCGCGGAGCATCCGCGGGAGGTCTTCCTGGTAATACTCGTCCGAGATCCGGCTTGTCGGACCGGAGACACTGATAGACCCAATGACCACACCGTCCTCGTCGAAGATGGGGGCTCCCAGGGCACGGATGTTCGTCTGCGTCTCCTCGTCGTTGATCGCGATGCCCGTCTCCCGGACGGTCGCGAGCTCCTCACGCAATTCTTCATTGTAAATGATGGTCTTGTCGGTGAACTGCTCGAACTCGACTTGTTCGATGAGCGTCTCACGACGGTGTTCGGGGAGGTTCGCGAGGATCGCCTTCCCAGCGGCACTACTGTGGAGTTGCGCCCGCTTCCCCTCGTAGAAGTACCCCGGTTCGAGCGCCTTCTCACCCTGAACGTTGCAGATCATGACACCTTCCCCCCGCTCTTCGACCATCAGCCAGGTGTTCTCGCCGGTCTCGTCGGCGAGTTCTTCGAGCGCGCTCTTCGCGGGGTCGTACATGTCGACCCAGCGTTGATTGACCTCGTTTCCGATCTCGAAGAAGCGGTGGCTCGGGCGGTACAGGTCGCCGGTTCGGACGACGTAGCCGCTGTGCTCCAGCGTGGTGAGGTGCTTGTACACCGAACTTTTCGAGTAGTCGAGGCGCGACGCGATGTTCGCGGTGGTCGGTTCGTCGAGCACACGTAGGGCCTCGACGATCTCGAGCGCCTTCTCGACCGACTTGATTCGCATGTCGCTCGACCCTTCGTGTGTTCGCGCGGTGGCGTTCGAGCCGCCTGTTGCGTCGGTTCGGTCCATTTCCCAATCGTACATACTTTAGGTATATGTACCTGTCTCATTCCCTGGAGCACTGAAACGGCCGATAGACGCATCTAGACAGACGTTCGGGGACGCTGTGAAACCTCACCGGGCCCTAGCAGAACCTACTCTGGTCGTAGGGGGCCGCTTCCGCTCATTCACCGAATTCACATTGGGAATTGACGATAGGGCATCATAATACGACATTGGGCTCAAAACCTGGTTTCGGGCGTTCTATCCTGCTCTAAACTGGGAATTCAAATTGGGACATCGTCATAGGTGGGTTCGGACTGGCTGAATCACTACTCTCGGCAGTTCGTGGGCGGTGTTGGTGGCTGACGACCTGTTCGTGATACGAACTCGCCGCTGGACGTTCGAGCCGGCTGGACGAGCGGGGGGACAGAGGTGAGAGAAGGACGGGGAGGAAAGAGCGAGAGAGGAACGAGAAGGGGGGACAGAAGCGGTCGGCGCGAGCCCAGTGGTTACAGTGCCTGGCGGAAGATGGACTCGACGTCGTCCTGGTCGACTCGCCGGGGATTACCGACGAGCAACCGTTGGATCTGCATCGTCTCTTCGGCGAACTTGGGCAGTTCGTCCTCGGTGACGCCGAGGTCTTCGAGGCTGCCCGGGATGCCGACGTCGCTTCCGAGCTTCGCGACCGCGTCGGCGGCCTTGTTGGCCGCCTCGCTGCGGTCCAGTCCCTCGGTCTCTTCGCCCATCAGCTGGGCGATGTCTGCGTACCGGTCGAACGCGGTCGTCGCATTGAAGCGGATGACTTCGGGGAGGAGTGTGGCGATCGTCACGCCGTGGGGCGTGTGGTGTTCACCGGCGACGGGATAGGCCATCGCGTGGGTCGCCCCGAGCCCGGCGTTGGTGAACGCGACACCAGCCATGAAGCTGGCGAGGGACATGTTCCGCCGTGCTTCGAGGTCCTCGCCGTTGTTGACGGCCCGGCGCAGATTGTCCGAGATGAGCTCGATGGCTTTCCGGGCTAGCTCGTCCGTGAGCGGAGACCGGCCGTTGTAGTCGGGGCGGTCGGCGGGGCTGTCAGCACGCTCCTTGGCGTCGTAGCGACGGGTGGTGTACGCTTCGATGGCGTGCGAGAGCGCGTCCATTCCGGAGGATGCCGTCGGTCCGGTTGGAAGTGAGACTGTCAGGGCGGGGTCGATGAGCGCCAGGTCGGGATACAGGTGCTCGCTGGAGATGCCGACCTTCAGCTTCCGGTCCGGCAGCGAGATGACGGACACGGGGGATGTCTCGGAGCCGGTACCGGCTGTGGTCGGGATGGCGACGACGGGGACCGTCGGACCGGGGACCGGTTTCCCCTCACCGGTCGGCGGGGCCACGTAGTCCATGATCTCCCCACCGTGTTCGTGCACCAGGCCGGTCGTCTTCGAGACGTCGATGGAACTGCCGCCGCCCACGCCGACGATGACGTCGGGCTCGACCTCGCCTGCGATTTCGATCGCCTCCTCGAAGACCGCCAGGGACGGGTCGGGTTCGACGCCGGCGAACACCGAGACGTCCATCGAGGCCGGGAACTGGTCGCGAATCTGGTCGACGACGCCCGCCGTTTTGACCCCCTCGTCAGTCACGATGAGTGCCGTGTCGCCGTCCCAGTTGTCGATCTCGTCGGGCAGCTCCTCGACAGCATTGGTTCCGAACTTCACACTATCGGCCATGCTAAACTCCCAGACCGTCTCTGACTCGAACATACGTCTAGCGGTCAAACAGAACTACTTAATACTTTGGTAAGCTGCGGAATAGCTCTCCTGGGGCGAACTCAGGCGGAGTCTCAACTGGGAACCGTGTGTATCGAGGGTTCTAGGCCGGTTTCTCGCCACATCGCACACCATCGAGTAGTACAGTGTCCACTGGTAGCATGTCACTTCTGAATGTAAAGGTTTATCATCTTCTATCCATGTGGTTTGGGGTATGGCATCGCAGAAGAGCCTTTCACGTCGGTCGCTACTGGGTGGTATCGGTACTGTGGGACTGTCCACGTCCCTCTCAGGGTGTGCACTGCTCGGGGGATCCGCCCCCGAAGACGGCCAAGCCAACGCCAAGTCGCAAGAAGACGTCGGCTCCGGCCCGGTCAAGATCGCGTTCATCACGTTCACCTCGGGTGCAGCTTCTATCTTCGGTAAGCCGTCGGTGAACGCCGCGAAGCTCCTCGTCGACGACATCAATAGCAACGGGGGCATCCTCGGCGAGCGCAAGATCGAAGCACAGTACATCGACGAGGCAGCCGGGACGGACCAGATGGTGAGTACGGTCCGCCGCCTCAAGACGAAGGAAGACGTCGACGCGATCATCGGGTTCGTCTCCAGCAGTGACGCGCTCGCGGTCGCACCCATCGTCAACGAGCTGGAACAGCTCACACTCATCTACGACGCCGGGACCCACCAGCTCTTCGAGGAGGAGAGCTACGAGTACGTGTTCCGGACTTCCGGGCACCTCGCGGTAGACGCCGTGGGTGCCGCGCGCTACATCAGCCGTCACATGCCCGAGGTCGAGCGCGTCGCTGGCATCAACCAGGACTACGCGTTCGGTCACGATAACATGAAGATCTTCAAGGCCGCGCTGCAGAAGCTCCGGCCCGACATCGAGATCGTCGCCGAGCGGTTCCCGAAGCTCCTCGCGAACGACCACTCGACCCACATCAGTAAGCTGAAAGAAGCCAACCCGGACCTCGTCTTCTCCAGCTTCTGGGGCGGTGACACCGTCACGTTCACCAAGCAGGCCCAGTCCCGCGGTCTCTTCGAGGAGACGGAGATCCTCTTCGGTGGGGCGGAGCACGAGCTCCAGGACATGGGCAAGGACATGCCCGAAGGCGTCATCACGGGCGCCCGTGGTCCGCACGCGTTCAACTACAACCAGTCGAACCCCCTCCAGAAGCGCTTCGTGGAGGCGTACAACGACCGGTTCGACTCGTACCCGATCTACCCGTCGTACCACATGTGGCAGGCGATCCAGTTCTACGTCGGCGCCATCGAGAAGGCGTACAACATCACTGGCTCGTACCCGACCCAGGAACAGATCGCCTCTGCACTCGAAGGGTCCGCGATCCAGACGCCCGGTGGCACGGTCGCGATGCCGAACCACCAGGCCAAGGAGCCGGCCTTCTTCGGGCGGACGACCTACAAGGACGAGTACGATTTCGCCGTCATCGAGGACGCCCAGCTGATTCCGGCTTCCTACGTGAACCCGCCGGACGGCATGAAGACGATGGACTGGATCTCGAACTTCGAATGACGACTCCGACACGACACACCTAACACAAAATAATGGCAAGTGGAGATATACTCCTGTACGTGCTCAATGGCCTCTACTACGCGACGATCCTGTATCTCGTGTCGCTGGGCCTGAGTCTATCGTTCGGTGTACTGAACCTGTTGAACATGTCTCACGCATCGTTCCTCGGGCTCGGGGCATACATCGCTGCGTCTACCGCAACGATCGCACTGGGCTACCTGGACTCTGCGTGGGTGTCCATGGCCGTGATACTGTTCGTCACCCCGGGGATCACCGTGATCATCGCTGCGGTCTTCGAGCGGACGGTGTTCGCACCACTGTTCGACATCGACGACACGTACCAACTGCTCGCGACCTTCGGCCTCGTGTTGATGCTCGAAGACGCGATGCAGTTCATCTGGGGGTCGTCCCCGATCAGCGTCAGCGGCCCGCTCGAGCTGTTCGGGCAGGTGTCCATCTTCGGGAGTACCTACCCCGTGTACAACCTGTTCGTCATCAGCCTCTTCGTGGTCACCGCCATCATCCCGTTCCTGCTGTTCAACCGGACGAAGCTCGGGAAGATCGCACAGGCGATGGCAGAGGACGAGGAGATGGTGGAGGCACTGGGTCTCAACGTCACCCGGGTCCGCCTCGTGGTCTTCTCGGTCGCGACCGGGTCTGCGGGGCTCGCGGGAGCCCTCATGATGCCGCTCGCGTCCGCGACGCCCGGTCTCTCCATCGAGTATATCTTGCTCGCGTTCGCCGTCGTCGTCATCGGTGGGCTCGGTAGCCTGCGTGGGGCCATCGTCGGGTCGCTCCTCATCGGGCTTATCCGGAGCTTCGGTATCGCGTACTTCCCGCAGATCGAACTCGCCATCGTCTTCGTCATCATGGCAGCCATCATCTTCGTCAAGCCGGAGGGCCTCTACGGTGGTTCGGGGGTGCTCAAGTGATGAGTAGCGATGACGTCACCGAGGTGGGGACGCGGTTCGAGAACCCGATGGCGTATCTGCCTCACATCGCGGCAGTCGCCGTCTTTCTGGTGCTGTACTCGCTCCCGCTGTTCGTCCAGTCACCGTACTACCTGAACCTGATCGCGTGGATACTCATCTTCGGGGTCATGACCCTCGGGTACAACCTCGTGTTCGGCTACGCGGGGTCACTCTCGTTCGGACACGCGGCCTTCTTCGGCTCCGCCGCGTACGCGGTCGCCCTGCTGATGAAGTACACCGGGGTGAACTCGTTGTTCCTGCTGCTGGCCCTGGGGACACTCACGGCCGTCGGCGTCGCAGCAGTCGTCGGTGCGCTGACGTTGAACACGTCCGACATCTACTACTCGCTGCTCACGCTGGCGCTCGCACAGACGCTGTACGTGCTCGCCGCCAAACTGTACGACATCACGAACGGGACCGACGGCATCCCCATCGGACAACCGCACGTCCTGGGGCAGGCGTTCGAGAACCTGAACGCGATCACGTTCTTGACGCAACTGTACTACTATGTGGTCGTGTTGCTGTTCGTGCTCTCCGTCGCTGCCATCTACCTCATCGTGAAATCGCCGTTCGGGCTGACCCTGAAGACGCTCAGGGAGAACCCCGAGCGCGCACGTGCGATGGGTATCTCGGTCAAGCGGTTCCGCTGGTACGCGACGCTTTGCTCCGGCTTCTTCGTCGGGCTGGCTGGTTCGATGTTCGCCATCCTCTCGGGGCACATCACGCCACAGCTCCTCGACTGGGGGTTCTCGGGTGAGATCGTCTTCATGACGCTCATCGGTGGGTCGGGTACCTTCATCGGCCCCATCTTCGGTGCGGGTATCTACATCCTCCTCCGGGAGTACGCGGTCGCATTCGTCTCGAGCTACTGGCAGTTCACCATGGGGTTCATCATGTTCCTCATCGTCGTCACGCTCCAGAGCGACGGGCTCTGGGGAGGTGCCAAGCGGCTGTACGCACACTACGGAGGCAAGAGAGATGACTGAAACGAAGCCCCTACTGGAGACACGCAACGTACGCAAGACGTTCGGGAACGTCGTGGCGACCGACGACGTCGATATCTCGTTCTACGAGGACGAGATCGTCGGCGTCATCGGGCCGAACGGGGCCGGCAAGACCACGTTCATCAACCTCATCTCGGGGTCGCTGTCGCCCACGTCCGGGCGCATCATCTTCGAGGGTGAGGACATCGCCGACCTGCCGGACCACCGGCGGGTGAAGAAGGGCATCGCCCGGTCGTTCCAGCTCCCGCACCTGTACGACGAGCTGTCCGTCCTGGACAACGTCCGCGCGGCGCTGGTGTCCCGCAAGGGTCGAAACGGGAACTTCTACTCCCTGCTCTCCAGGGACGAGGAGGTCTACAAGGAGGCGATGTCGACGCTCGAAACGTTCGAACTCGACGACGACACGACGATGATGGCCGAGGACCTCTCGCACGGCAAACGAAAGATCCTCGACATCGCGATGTCGTTCGCGCTCGAACCGGACCTGCTGCTACTGGACGAGCCGACCAGTGGGGTCGGTTCCGAAGACAAGACCGACGTGATGGAAACGGTCACGTTGGCAGCCAGAGAGACCGGCACGTCGCTGGTCTTCGTCGAACACGACATGCAACTCGTCAGTGAGTTCTCCGACCGCGTCGTTGCACTGCACAATGGACGCATCCTGAGCGAGGGCGACCCCGAAGCCGTCCTCAACTCCGAGGAAGTGAAAGAACACATTCGCGAGGAGGGTGCCTGAGATGAGCGTGCTCCTCGATGTCGACGACCTGCAGGCGACGCTCGGCAACGTCCCCGTCCTGCGTGGCGTGTCGCTCACCGTGGACGAGGGAGAGACCGTGGCCCTGGTCGGCCGGAACGGTGCCGGCAAGACCACCACCTTCAGATGTATCATGGGCCTCGTCACCCCGACTGGCGGGACCATCCGCCTCCGCGGCGAGGACGTCACCACTGCGCCGACACACGAACGCCCGTCTCGCGGTGTAGCGATTGCACCCGAGGACCGTCGGCTGTTCGGCCACCTAAGTGTCCGTGACAACTTGCAGATGGCGCACTGGGGCGCTGGCGAGCGGTCGTCGTACTCGTTCGACGAGGCCGTCTCGCAGGTGACGGAGATCTTCCCGGAGATGACCGAGTTCCTCGACCGCCCGGCTGCACAGCTGAGTGGCGGCCAACAGAAGATGGTCGCGATCGGTCGGACCATCGCGAGCGACCCGGACCTGATCCTGCTCGACGAGCCGTTCGAGGGACTGGCTCCCGCGGTCCGCGAACAGCTCACCAAGGGCATCAAGCGCATCCAGGACCTGGGCGTCTCCATCGTCATCGCCGAATCGAACATCCGATACGCGGAGAAGACCGCAGACGAGTTCTTCGTCGTCGAGCGCGGCGAGATGCAGGCCCGGATTAGCTCCCCGGAGAACCTCCTCGAACACGAGGAGATCAAGCGCATCTTCGAAGGCTCGTAACGCCCGGCCGTAACGCGCACCGACCACCTCTCTTTCCCACACAGACCATGACCGAAAACGACATTCCGCTACACGCAGAGGGTCCATTCCTCACGATAGACCTCGCCGACGGCGAGACGAGTACGAGCGACATCGAGTCGATACAGCAGACCTACATCGGTGGCCGAGGCGTGGCTACTCGGCTCGCACACGAACGGATCCCGTTCGACGCCGACCCACTCGGCCCGGAGAACCGCGTGCTGTTCACGACCGGCCCGATGCAGTCGGCGACGATGAGCTTCACCGGACGGATGAACGCGACCGCCCTCTCGCCGTTGACCGATGGGCTGCTCTCGTCGAACGCCGGTGGGTTCATGTCCCGGAACTTCGCAGACACAGGCTACGGCGCGGTCGAACTGGTCGGTGCCGCCGAAACGCTGGTCGGACTCCACGTCCGCGACGACGGCGTCGAGTTCGAGGACCTCTCCCACCTCGAAGGTGCGACGGTCCCGGAGACCGTCGACTACCTGGAAGACGAACACGGTATCGGCGCGGACCAGACCGCCGTCATCGGTCCGGCAGGGGAGAACCAGGTGCGATACGCATCCATCATGACCTCGAAAGAGCGAGCGTTCGGGCGCGGCGGGCTCGGTGCCGTGCTCGGGTCGAAGAACGTCAAGGCCGTCACCTTCGCGGGTGAGTCGCCGCCCGATATCGAGATTCCGTCGTCACAGATGGAGATACACCGCGAGGCCGCGACCGACGACCACATCATGAAGGAACAGGGGACCGTGGCGGTGATGGACCTCGCCAACGAGATGGACGGCCTCCCGTCGTACTACTTCTCCGAACGACAGTTCGAGGGCGTCGCCGGCATCAACGGCAGCGCGGTCGCCGACAAGAAGTACAAGAAGGGGACCTGTTCCGCGTGTGCATTCGCGTGTAAGCTTCCGACGAGGGACGAGGAACGTGGCGTCGAGACCGAAGGTCCCGAGTTCGAGGTGGCGATGGCGTTCGGGTCGAACGTGGGTGTCGACGACATCGTCGACGTGATGAAGTCGAACGGGCTCTGTGACCGGTTCGGCCTGGACGCCATCTCGGCCGGGAACACGGTCGCCGCGTATCTCGCGGCCGAAGACGAGTTCGGGAACGTCGACCGCATCCACGAACTGGTAGAACAGATCGCATATCGTGAGGGCATCGGCGACGCTCTTGCCGAGGGAATCGACCGCTGTCACGACGACCTCGGTGTCGGGAACTGGACGGTGAAGGGTATGGACTTCGCCGCTCACGAGGGCCGTGTGTTGCACGGGCAAGGCCTCTCCTACGCGGTCTCGAACCGCGGCGCAGACCACATGTACGCGACGTTCTACTCGGTAGAGTACCCCCTCGTCGCGGAGTCCGAGGCCGTCACCCCCGAAGGGACGCTCGACAAGACGGAACTCCTCGTGACTCGTGAGAACCTGATGGCACTCAACGACGCGGGCATCGTCTGCAAGTTCTCACGGGACTACATGAATCCGGACCGCTACGAGGCACTGTTCGGTGTGAGTTACGACCGGTTGCTCGAGGTCGGAGACCGTATCGTCACGCTCGAACGCCACTTCAACAACCAGCGTGGTTTCGACCGTGCCGACGACGCCCTCCCGTACGACCTGCCCGATTTCGACGCGGCACTCGACTCGTACTACGACGACCGTGGCTGGACTGAAGACGGCATCGTCCCCGACCGGGCGCTCCCCGTCGAATAACCCTCCGGGTGCTGGTCTGGAGTATCGCTCTCACCGGGTACCACTTACTGTTCCCGTTGTTCCTCGATGAGTTCGCTGACCTCGCCCTGTTCGATGTAGGAGTAGCTCTTCTGGGTGACGGTGATGTCCGAGTGGCGCAACGCTTTCTGGGCCATGGCCGGGTTCTCTCGATACAGCTCGTCACCAAGGGCCCGCCTTCCCCCGTGGGGCTTCAGGTACTCGCCGTCCACGTCGACGCCCGCATGCTCGCACAGGCGTTGCATCGTGTTGCGACCGGACTCGGTCGACATCGCGCGGGGTGGGGCGTCGTGTTCCCGGGCGACAACGAGGTACCTGAGGAGGTACCCCTGCGAGCCGACTGCCCGGTCGACCACGTGGTTGGGGACCGACCCACCACGTGATTGGCGAATCGCGTACGAGAGCGCGTTCGCCGAGAGCGCCGGGAACACCGGCCAGTCGGGGGTCGCACGCGCGGGAGTGTCTCTAAGCGGGAATCGCCGCGGCGAACCCGACCACTGTCCTGGAGGAACGAGTGAGCTTGGACTGGTCTCGCCTCGAGATCGATGGGAGAGTCATCGGCCTCACGACCGTCGACGACGTATTCGTCGTGGGCGGTGGGAACGCGGCGGGTGTCGCAGCGGAAGCGATGGAATCGATCCTCGGGGAGTTCCTCACAGATGGGGCCGTGGTCACGGACGACCCGCGCGAGACGGACACGATAACGACGTACGAGGGAACCCACCCGTTACCGAGCGAGGCGAACGTCACCGGCACACGACACGTGCTGGACATCGCCCAGAAGGCGGGCGGTGACGACCTGGTTCTCGCGGTCGTGGCGGGCGGCGGGAGTTCGTTGCTCTGTGCGCACAGTCCGAGTATCTCGCTCGAGGCGCTCCGGTCGGTGACCCAGGCCCTCCTTGCGAGCGGTGCCGACATCGGCGAGCTCAACGCGGTCAGGAAGCACTGCTCTGCCATCAAGGGTGGGCAACTGGCACGCGTCGCTGCCCCTGCGACAGTTCACGGCCTGATATTCAGCGACGTCATCGGCAACGAACTGGCGGTCATCGCGAGCGGGCCGACCACACCGAACGGGACGACGTTCGAGAAGGCGCTCGCGGTCCTCGATCGGTACGGGCTTGCGGACGAGTCGGTCGTTCGCGACCACCTCGAGTCGGGCGAATACCAGGCACCCTGTGGCGTGTTCTTCACGAACAACGTCGAGGCGATGGACGACCTCTCGGTCGTCAACATCGGTGCCGGCGGCGGCCCGCACCACCTCGCGCTGTTGCCGTTCGTGAACCGACTCGGGATGTCCGGGTCCGAGATCCACGTCATCAGCGTCATCCCGCAGTCGGGCGGAACGCCGGAGCCGATAGCGGAGACGCTCGCCGCGCTCTCTGGTGTCGAGTCCGTCCAGGTCCACAACGTCTCTGCGGAGACCGTCGCGGACGGGCTGGTGGCCGCAGCGGTCGGCAACGGTGGCGTCCTCTTCATCGGTGCGACTCGCGACCGTCGGCTCCGCCGCTGGGTCTTCGGGAGCACTCCCGACCAGACCATCGAGTACGCCAGGGACGCGAACGTGCCCGTCGTCATTCACGCGAGCACCAGCGGTCTCTCGGGACGCCTTGAGGAGTACGTGTTCCCAGTCTACCGCTATCTTCGCCAACACCTTGGCGGGCGACGAGGCTTCCGACGGGTTGCTGAGCGGCCGGAGAAGGCCAAGTAGGGTCGCGTTTCCGAGGCCATGCGAGGTCTTCCGGTGGCACGCTCATTCATGTTTGAATTGGAGGTAAAAGGGGGAATGAACAGTAATCATTCGGTTTGAGGAACCAGTCAAGGTGTTCGAAATAGCTTTCGTAATACGCTTTCAGAAGTCTATCTAGCACGGCTAAACGCGTGAGAACACTTGAAAAATGTTCCTGAGCTCATCGTCTGAAACCTCTGTCTGGGTAGCTCGTCCATCTGCTTTCACAACGCTATATCACGTATACACGTCTCCAAGAAATTATTCCGGAATGTATGCGGCTGGATTGCTTTCTCTAAATTTTCAAAAATACAGTATTGATATGTGTAGCACAAGTTCCCCTTTACACACTCTGGTCGCACCGATTGGAACCAGTCCCGTTCGACGGTAGTATGGGACGGGTTCGTGGGGGCGAACCACAGTTTCCGGGTCACTAGCGGCCGCCCGATGAGGACACCGCCGCAGTAGAATAGGACCACCTGTGTCTGATTTATAGTCTAGTCGTCGAAGCGAGAATGGTCGAGTCGGGAGCTACGGCCGCGACATCGACCGTGATGGCCCCGACTCTGCAGACCCTCGTTGCTTGTTTCCGTATGTTGAAGGGAAGCCCACTGGACGGTACACCCATGAGCGAACATCAAACACGAATCGCGGTGACGGGCGGGCTGGGCGGCGTCGGCAGCTGGCTCGTCGACCGACTGGCAGGCGATGGATACGACGTCCTCGCTATCGACACGCACACACCTGAGCAACACGTCGAGAACGTCCGGTTCTTCTCGGCAGAGCTCACGGACGCGGGAGAGACGTTCGACATCCTCCACGCGTTCGACCCGGACGCAGTCATACACCTTGCAGCGATTCCGGACCCGACGGCACACGCCGGGACGCGCGTGTTCTCGAACAACATCCTCTCGGCGTACAACGTCCTCTTCGCTGCCGGTCGACTCGGCTGCGACATCGTCTGGGCTTCCAGCGAGTCCGCCTACGGGTTCCCCTTCTCGGAGTCGCTCCTTCTCCCGGAGTACCTCCCCATCGATGAATCACACCCCATGCGACCCGAAGACCCGTACGGTGTCTCGAAGGTCGCGGGAGAGTCGGTCGCCGAGATGGTCACACGCCGGTTCGGTGTCCAGGTGGTGTCCATCCGACCCTCGTGGGTGCAGTATCCTGGCGAGTACGAGGTGAGCGACATCCGTCGGGAACTCGCTGTCGACGAGATAGACGCCGGGACCAAACCGCCCGGGAGTGGGAACTTCTGGTCGTACATCGACGTCCGGGACCTCGTCGAACTGTGCGTGAGGGCTGTCGAGGCCGACTTCGACGGGCACGAACCCTACCTCTGTCACGCCGCAGAGAATTACATGGGCGTCGAAACCGCGAGACTGATCGCGGCCGTCAGTGACGGGACAGGCCCCGAGCTGTCCGGGCTCTCCGGGGAATCCTGTGCGTTCACCACGCAGAAGGCGTTCGACGAACTCGGGTGGGAACCCGAGCACACCTGGCGTGAAGCCGAGACCGAGACGGTGGACGGTCCCGCTTTCATCTGACCGGGCAACGAGCGGCTCGCGTCGGCCCCTTCGGTCCACTCACCGGTTGAGGGTATGGACGGCTGCACCGTGGGCGTTTGCGGCTGCTTCCATCACGGCCTCGGTGAGGGTCGGATGGGTGTGGACCGTCGACGCGACCTCAGTGAGGGTCGCCTCGGTTTCGACGGCCAGTGCGAACTCTGCGACCAGTTCCGAGGCGTCCGGACAGACCAGCTGTGCGCCGAGTATCGTTCCGGTGGTCCCGTTCGCGACGACCCGAACGAAGCCATCGGTCTCGCCCAGCGTGAGTGCTCGGCCCGACGCTCGCAGCGGCATCTCCCCGACGATTGGCTCGAGGCCAGCTTCCTCGGCCTCGGCCTCGGTCATCCCGACCGTCGCGATCTCGGGGTCGGTGAAGACAGCAGCCGGAATCGCCCGGGGGTCGACCGTCTCGGAAGCCCCAGCGACAATCTCTGCTGCCATCTCACCTTCTTTGCTCGCCTTGTGCGCAAGCATCGGTTCGCCGGCGACGTCCCCCACGGCGAAGATGTTGGTTGTACTGGTTCGGGTCTGTTCGTCGGTCCAGACGAAGCCGCTGTCGTCGGTCTCGATACCTGCGGCCGAGAGGTTCAGCGTGTCCGTGACCGGCTCACGGCCGACAGCCACGACGACGTGGTCGCCGTCGTACTCGAACCGTTCGCCGTCCTCGTTTCGGGTACTGACACGCAGGCCGGTCGTGGTCGGCTTCCAACTTGCGGCCTGTTCCCCGAAGCGGAAGTCGATACCGAGTTTCTCTCCACGACGCCTGACGACGCGGGCGACATCCCGTTCGTAGCCGGGGAGCACCTGGTCCAGCATCTCGACGACGGTCACGTCGACTCCCAGTTTGGCGAACACCGTCGAGAGTTCCATCCCGATGTAGCCAGCGCCGATGACGACGAGCTGGTCGGGCAGGGAGTCGAGTGCCAGTGCATGTGTCGACGAGAGTATCCGCTGGCCGTCGAACGAGAACCCGGGAAGTTCGATGGGGCGCGAGCCCGTGGCGACGATAGCGTGCTTGAACGCGAGTACGCCCTGTCTGGTTCCGTCTCTGGTGATCTCGACTTCGTTCTCGCCCGTGAACGACGCGACACCATCGACGAGGGTAACCCCGTTGCCCTTGCACAGCTTCTCGACACCGCCGGTGAGTCGGTCCACGACACCGTCTTTCCACTGGGTCATGCGACCGAAGTCCACGTCGATGTCGGCGCTAATTCCCATGGTCTCTGCTTCGCTGGCCTCGTGGGCGATATCGGTCGCTGTGATGAGCGCTTTCGAGGGGATGCAACCGACGTTGAGACAGGTCCCACCGTAGGCGTCTTTCTCGACGAGCGTCACGTCGAGACCTGATTGTGCCGCCCGAATCGCAGCGACGTACCCACCAGGGCCAGCACCGATAACCAGTACCTCTGTCTCTGTTGGGAGTGAATCTGCAGCCATCTATTGCTACCTGATACCGGATGCTACAGTGTCCGGCCTAATATACCCCCCTGCCCGAGGGGGTACAGTTATACCGCTTGATTCGCATATTCCCAAAGGAGGAATGTCATCAACACTTCACTCGCAGGTCGAGGAGTATCTACACGGGCTGTCCAAACAGGGCCTCCCGCCGCTGTATCGGCTCCCCCTCGACGACGCTCGCCAGACGTACCGCGACCTCAGCGTGCCAAGTGAGCCCCCGGACGACGTCGCGTCGGTCACGGACCGGACGATTCCGGGTCCGGCAGGGGACATCCCGATTCGACTCTATCGGCCCATCGAGGACGGTGCGCTCCCGGCGCTCGTGTTCTTCCACGGGGGCGGATGGATGCTCGGTGACCTCGACACGCACGACGCGCTGTGTCGGGCGCTCGCGAACGCGACGGAGTGCCTCGTCGTCGCCGTCGACTACCGACTCGCACCAGAACACAAGTTCCCTGCCGGGCTCGAGGACTGCTACGCTGCGACCTGCTGGGTCGCCAACAACGCCGAATCGATCGGTGCGGTGCCTGGCTCGCTGGCGACCATGGGGGACAGTGCAGGCGGAAACCTGGCGGTCGGTGTCGGGCTCCTCTCGCGCGACAGGGACGGTCCAGACATAGCGTACCAGGTGCTCGCCTATCCGGCCGCGAACCATGCGTTCGATACGGACTCCTACGAGGAGAACGCACAGGGATACTTCCTCACGCGAAAGGACATGGAGCGGTTCTGGAACGGGTACCTCCGGAGCGAACTGGACGCCGAGCACGCGTACGTCTCCCCCCTCCAGACGGAGTCACTCGCTGACCTCCCCTCGTCGCTCGTGCTGACCTGTGGGTTCGACCCGCTTCGCGACGACGGGCAGGCACTCGCGACTCGTCTGTCCGAAGACGGCGTGGACACGCACCACATCCACTATGGCGACATGATACACGGGTTCCTGACGATGCTCTCCGACCCCGAACTGGACCGCGCACGCGAGGGTATCGAGGAGATCGCCGAGATGGTTCGCAGTGAACTCCAGGAAGCGCCCCCCGTCACGTCGTGACCACACCGCCCCTGTGGCAGTCTGACCGCGACGTACAGTCCCACTGTCTCCCGAATCGAAGACCGAGTGAACGGTTGCCACAGTAAACACGCTTTTGTAGGATGCCGTTGATGAGGTATATATAATGGCAATTATCGTTAAAATGCCAAAGCTTGGGCTCGAGATGGAGCAGGGCATCATCCTGGAGTGGTTCTTCGAGCCCGGTGAGGCGGTGTCCGAAGGTGACGTGATCGCAGAGGTCGAGTCAGAGAAGAGCATCGGGGAGGTCGAAGCCCGCGAAGACGGTGAACTCCGACGTATCTACCTCGAGGAGGGTGAGTCCATTCCTCCGGGCAAGCCGATCGGCATCCTCGCGGCGTCCGATGCCGAGATATCCGACCTCGAGGCCGAGGTCGAAGCCGAACTCGGAGACGCGGGAGCGGCCGTCGACGACAGTCAGGACGACGACGCGGCAGCAGAGACGACAGACACCGACTCGGCTGGCGGAGCCGAATCCACGTCCGCGTCTGATTCTGGCGCTGCTGGGGACGACGTGAAGGCGTCGCCGCGGGCGAAGAAGCAGGCAGAGGAACTCGGGGTGGACCTCACGACGGTCGAAGGGACCGGGCCGATGGGCTCGATCACGGCCGACGACGTCGAGGCAGCCGCCAGCGAGTCCGACGAGCAGAACCAGGGCTCCGAGCAGGTCAAGGCATCACCACGGGCGAAGAAGCAAGCCGAAGAACTCGGCGTGGACCTCACGACGGTCGAAGGGACCGGGCCGATGGACTCGATCACTGCCGACGACGTCGAGGCGGCAGCCGAAGCCGCAGAGTCGGGTGCGAGCGGCGCGGTTCACCGGACAACCGGCGAACAGGGCGAAGTGTACCGGTACGAGAGACTCTCTGCCGTGGCCAACCCCGACGCCGGGGAAGCCCTCCTTGAGACCACGGAAGCGGTTCGGTCAGCGTTCGAGGAGCGCGTCACGACCACCGACGTGTTGCTCGTCGTCGCCTCGGCTGCGCTCGAGGAGACGCCCGAGCTGAACGGTACCTACGCAGAGTCGACGCATCAGCTGCAAGCGCAGCAGGATATCGCGCTCGTGACCGACGCCGATGACGACCTGCCGTCGGGCGTGATCGCTGGCGTCGACGAGAAATCACTGACCGAGATCGTCGAGGCACGGGAGGCACTCGGCGACGACGAGGACGACGAGACGGCGTCGTTCACGCTCTCGAACACGGCAGGAGAAGACCCGAGTGGACCACTCATCAACAGCCCGGGCGTGGCCGCACTGGAGATCGACCCGTCCGGACAGCGGGCCGTCCCGAACGGTGACGGCGTCGAACTGCAACCGCTCGTCACCGTCGACCTGACGTACGACACGTGCGCCATCGGTGACGCCGAAGCCGAAGCGTTCGTGGACAGCTTCTTCGAACAGGCGGAGCAGGCATCCGAGCTGGTGCTCGGGTCGTATCGCGGCAAGGAATAACCGACCTGGCGGTCACACGTTTCTGGCAGCTGCTTTTCCGACGCCTCTCGCTCCTCGAGCGATGCTCGTGTGGTAGCAGTAGCCGTTACGAGTTCGGCGACCCTTACGGGGTCCCGGATAGTCTCACAGACGGCACTGCTGGTCGAGGGGGGTCTACCGAGGTGCGACAGTGGATTCGAGAGAAACGGATGACAGACGGATAATCGATTACCGCGACAGCCTGCCCCGGAGCAACGCACCGCCCTCCGGGGCGGCCATGAGCGCGGCATCGACGTCCACGAGACGCGGACCATCAGCAGATGGTGTCATCGTGACGGTCGCATCGGTGAGTTCGACCTCGCGCTCGCCATCGGCACCGATGACGCAATCGGTCACTTCGATGGTCTTCGATTCGTCCCATCCGAGTGGTTCGTGCGCTTCGAGCCCGACGGTCGTCGTCATTCCCGGCGCGAGGACGGCACGGACCGACCGTTCCGCCTGGGCGGGGTCACAGAGGCTGAGTGAGACCCCGCCTGGTGCATCGGGTGCCAGGGGTTCGACACAGCCAGCGACGCTCGTGAGCCCGATCTCGGCGGGGTGTGCCCGAGTCACGACACCACCGAGCAGGTCGGACGGGTCGATGACGGCCCTCGTTCCGATGAAGGACCGGTCGGTGATGCCGACCGTTGCCAGCCCGGCCATCGACTTCTGGCCGGAGACGTCATCCACCTCGACGTCGATGCGTCCGTGACGGTAGGTGACGGCATCGGCGTCGACCACACCGTTCGCGATGACGGCCGCTGCTGCCCCGGCGACGGTCCCGTCGACGGGCGTCGGAACGACGTTGTTCGTCCCCGTCGAGACGGAGAGGAGTGGAACGTCGCCGAGTTCCAGCGCCGCGTCCCGGGTCGTCCCGTCACCGCCCAGGACGACGACGACGTCGGCGGTCTCCCGGAAGTGGGCCGCAGCCCGCCGCGTGTCCGCGGCCGTCTCCTGGATGGTCATATCCACCAGCTCGACGTCCATCCCCGCTGGTGCCTCGTCGATCGCGTAAGAGGCGATGCCGACCTTCTCGGGCATTATCTCCACGCTGGGCGTCTCGTCGACGAGGGTCGCACCGTTCAGCACGCACTCGGCGACCCGGCGCTTCGCGTAGTTGTCGACGACGCTCGCGCCACCGGTGAGGCGACGGATGTCGCGGCCTGCGGACGGATTGACGATGAGTCCAACGTGAGCCACGTCAGCTCACGTAATTCGATTGATGGCGTTCTCGACCTGGTCACCGTCCGGCAGGACCTCCTGTTCGAGGGGCGTGCTGAACGGCATGTGCGTGTCGGGGGTCCCGACGCGCTGGATCGGTGCGTCGAGGCTGAAGAACGCCTCTTCCTGGGCACGGGCGACGACCTCGGCGTGGATACCGTACGAGAGCGGGCTCTCGTCGGCGACGACCATCCGGCCGGTCTTCTGGAGGCTCTCGACGATGGTCTCGGTGTCGAGCGGGTACAGCGAGCGTGGGTCGATGACCTCGACGCTCACGTCGCCCGCCAGGCGCTCGGCGACGTCCAGTGACTCGCCGACGAGTCGCTGCGTCGCGACCACGGTGACGTCCTCGCCTTCGCGCTCGACCGCGGCCTCACCGATGGGGATGGTGTAGTCCGGGTCGGTCGGCACCTCGCCCTTCTGCTCGTAGATCATCTTGTTCTCGAAGACGAACACGGGGTCGTCAGACCTGATCGCGGCTTTGGTCAGCCCCTTGGCGGAGGCGGGCGTCCCGGGTGCGACCGCCTTCAGTCCGGGGAAGTGAGCGATCCAGGCGTGGACCGTTCCGGAGTGCTGGCTTGCGGCACCCATCCCACCACCCTCGGTGGTGCGGACGGTGACGGGCATCTCGGTCTTCCCGCCGAACATGTAGCGCATCTTCGCCATCTGGTTCATGATCTGTTCCATCGAGACGCCCATGAAGTCCGAGAACATGAGCTCGACGACGGGTCGGGTCCCGGTCGCCGCGGCACCGGTCGCCGCCCCGGTGAACCCGGCTTCGGCGATGGGTGTGTCTCGCAGTCGCTCCTCACCGAACTCCTCGATGAGGTCGCCGGTAACCTCCAGGACGCCGCCGAAGTCACCGACGTCTTCGCCCATCACGTAGACGTCCTCGTCGCGACGCATCTCCTCCCGGAGCGCAAGACGGATGGATTCGCGGACCGTCATCCGTTCCGTCTCCATCCCGTCGAGTTCCGACTGGACGCTCATCGCGAATCACCTCCGCTGGCCCCGCCATCGGTGCGGAGGCGCTCTGCGAACTTCTCGATCTCGGGTACTGGCTCTTTGAACATATCGTCGTATGCGTCTTCGGGCTCGGGCAGGTCGGACTCCTGTGCGAACTCGATGGCATCGGCGATTGTCGCTTCGACGTTCGCCTCGAGGTCTTCGAACTCGCCTTCGCTGAGTTCGCCGCGGTCGATGAGTCGCGCCTTGAACGAGTCTATCGCGTCTCGGTCCTTCCACTGCTGGAGCTCTTCGTCCGTTCGGTAGTTCTGTTCGTCGCCCTCGTAGTGACCGTGGTACCGGTACGTTTCTGCTTCGATGAGCGTCGGTCCGTCACCGGCTCGGGCTCGCTTTCGTGCCTCGGTGACGGCCTCGTACACGGCTGTCACGTCCATCCCGTCGACGGTGATTCCGGGGATGTCGTATGCCTGTGCGGTGTCGCTGAGGTTGTTCACGTTGTGCTGTTTCTCGACCGGCGTCGCCTCACCGTACTGGTTGTTCTCGATGAGGAAGATGGCAGGCAGGTCCCACGTTGCGGCCATGTTCATGGCCTCGTGAACCTGTCCCTGCGCGGTCGCACCGTCACCGAAGAAGGCCAGTGCGACCTGGTCGCGGTCCTGGTAATCGATCGAGAGCGCTGCACCCGTTGCCAGCGGCGGCCCGGCACCGACGATGCCGTTCGCGCCGAGCATCCCCGCATCGACGTCGGCGATGTGCATCGAGCCACCCTTACCCTTGCAGTACCCGCTCTCTTTGCCGAACAGTTCGGCCATCATCAGCTTGGGGTCCAGCCCCTTCGCGATACAGTGACCGTGTCCTCGGTGTGTGCTGGTGATGTAGTCGTCCGGTTCGAGCGCGGCACAGGTCCCGACCCCCACCGCCTCCTCACCGATGTAGAGGTGGACGAAGCCTGGAATCTCCCCGTCGGCGAAGTACTGCCCCGCCTTGGTGTCGAACTCTCTGATGGTCAGCATCCGGCGCAGGGCCTCTACTCTTCCCTCGGCTGTATCTAAATTATAATTTGCCATGCTACGTCTTATCATGACAGTAAACACCGGCTTAAAACTAGTGATTACACCATATTATCACTTGGTGGTACTCTACCGCCTGGTCGCAGGCGTGGAGTAAACGAACACGGACACCGCTGCAGGCCCGATATCCAGCCAACTACGGTCGTTGCACCCCGCGAAAACCGCCTGGCAGATCGTGTCGTCGATGTTTCACGAATACTCGCGGTTCCCGCGGATGATGTTCGCGTACTCCTGGACGACGCTGGGGTAGTCCTCGAAGAACACCTCGTCGTCGAGGCGGTTCGGTGGGCCATACACTGCGATTCCGGCGTGCATATCGTCCGACTGACTCGTTATCGGGACACCGATTCCGCGCATTCCGTCGAAGCATTCCTCGTCGTCGAACGCGTACCCGCGCTGGCGAACCAGCTCTATCTCCTCGAGCAGGGACTCGACGTCCGTGATGGTGTTCTCCGTCTTCGGGTAGAGGCCGTACTGTTCGATGATGGCCCGGATCTCCTCGTCCGGTAACTGCGAGAGGATCGCCTTTCCGTAGGCGGTCGTGTGCAGGCGGGACTTGACCCCCGGATAGGTCCGGCTAACCTGGAGTCGCTTCACCTTCTCTCCCTTCTTCATCGACAGCAACACACCGAGGTTGTTCTCCTCGATCATCAACCCCGCGAACTCGCCCGTCTCTTCTGCCAGCCGCCGAAGCTCGGGTTCCGCAGTCCGGTATATCTCGTTGTCTCGGCGGACGCGATTGCCCACCTCGAGGAAGGAGGTCGCGACACGGTAGCGACCATCTGCCTGTTTCGTGATGTGGTTGAGTGTCTCGAGCGTATTGATGTACTCGTACATCGTACTGAGTGGCATATCGAACTCATCGGCAAGCTCCCGGACGGATGCCGTCTTCATCTCTACGAGTCTCTCCAGTATCCGATTCGCACGAACGAGCGACTTGAGAGGCTTCGAAGGCATATCATGTACATCTGTAGCAATCCACATCATTGTTCCGGTTATATCGAAATTGACGGGTCGAGTCTGAGACTCTGCGATTACGGGTTCTTGCCTGGGGGTGCGGGTAGCTGTCGGTACCAGCCGAGTTTTCGAGATAATCGGAATGACCCCACTGTGGGTATTATTATCATGGTCAATCGTGCCATAGAGTTTGGTGCTGATTCCGATTATCTCGAATCGGCTGTCCCGTCCCACTGAAGCCACGTGTTAGCCACCGGTTCGTCGAGAACCGAACGTGTGTCGCTGGACTGGAACGAGTCGTGTTCCCTCCTGTGCGAGGAAACGCGGCAGTCTGTTACAATGCTATTGGTGTAACGAGGATTTCCAAGGGTGTTACACAAATACCTCTGTAACAACTTCTGGGAGGAGTGGTTCGCGGACAGGACCGGGCTGACGTGACTGGCCCTTCCGGTAGACCGTCTATCTGGGGATCGAGACGCGAACAGCTATTCCCAAATTGGTACTACTAGTCCCAGAGAACTTCTTCCGGTATCTGCCCCAACTGGGCCGGATAGAATCGCGTTGATTTTCTCTTTGGGCCCATACAAGACAAATCACCATCACAGTTGCAGTAGGGGGTCCGGAACGGAGGACCGGTCGTGATAGATGGGAGTTGTCCCAGTGACCAGTCTCATTCCAGCAAAAACATTTTTATAACTTGATTATGAATTACCGTACTATGCCTGCCAATAGTTCTCGCGGACTCTCACGGCGGTCGCTCGTTCGAGCTGCACTCGCCATCGGTGGCGCGAACGCACTCGCGGCCTGCCAGGAGTTCGAGCGACCGCCCGACGACGGGTCGACGGCGTCTGCCGAATACCCCCGTGGTGTCGAGGATCGCTCGATGCTCCCCGCGCGGCAGCACGCCTGGGACGAGTATCTGGTGAACAGCGTCCACGGAACGACGACCCAGAGTCAGCATCAGTTGCTCCTCGGTCTCAGTTACGAGGGCTCCATCCCACCCACCGAGTCCGAGCGACGACAGGTCGAGAACGCACTCCGGGGACTCGAACGCGCCTTCCAGTGGGGGAGCGGTCTCAACACCAGTGGCAGTATCAACAACGGGCTGCTGTTCATGCTCGGCTATGCACCCCGCTACCTGTCGCAGGTCGACATCGACGTCGACGGGCTTCAGCCGCCCGAGGAGATACTGGAAGAACTCGGTGAGGACCCCGGTCTGGCGGCTGAGTTCGACGCGATGTTGCTGCTGGATAGCGATTTCGCGTCGATTCTCCTCGCGGCCGAGCAGGCGCTGTTCGGTGAAAAGGAGATGCTCAACGGGCTCGAAGTCGAGGACCGACTCACCGGTGTGTTCGAGGTGACGACGCGCCGGTCCGGAGTCATCGGGAAGGGGCGACCGGCCCAGGAACTCGACAACGAGAACATCCCCGAGGATGCACCGCTTTCGATGGGCTTCCGCGCAGGGTTCGACAACAGCCTGCCACCGGAGGAGATCGCGACGCTATCCTCGGGCCCGTTCGCCGGTGGGACCACACTCGTCGTCTCCCGCATCAAGACCGAACTCGGCGACTGGTACGAGCAGTCTCACCAGAACCGATTGAAGGAGATGTACTGTCCGGCTCACGACTACGAGGAGGTGGGCGACATCGGTGACCGGATGGGTGACCACAGCGGTATCAGGGAATCGGACGTCGAGAACATGGACGAACTGGCAGCCGAGCATGGTATCGTCGGGCACGCCCAGAAGGTGGCCGCTGCCAGGGACGACGACTTCCAGACGAAGATCCTCCGCCGCTCGGAGGGGGTCGCGACCGACGACGTCGATGGCTCCTCGTTCAACTTCTCGTCCATCCAGACGGACACCCGGAAGTTCGTGGACGTGCGGAGGGCGATGAACATCGACGAGTACGACCACGATGTGCCGGACGACCGGCACGGTATCGTCGACTACCTCGGCACCCGGTCGCGGAGTACCTACCTCGTCCCGCCGCGCGCAGACAGAGCCCTCCCGAGTAACCGATGACGGGGCTTACGACACGACTTCCGTGGTCTCGGAAGCAAAGGGGTGCGGTGTTGGTGGTGTTCCTGCTGGTCGCGAGTGCGGGCTGTACTGGACTGACCAGTTCCGAAGCGGAGCTGGAGACGACGATAGACTTCCGGGACCGGACCGACGAGGTCGGCCTCGAGTACCGGACGGACGGGGGCGGTGCAGGCAACGGGGACGACGGCGTCTACGTCGCGGACTACGACCGTGACGGCTGGCAAGACATCCTGGCCGTCGGCGGCGAGAATCCAGTCCTGTTCCGGAACACTGGGGGTGAGTTCAGTCGGGTCGAGAACTTCTCCGTCGGTGACTCGGTCAAGAGTGCACTCTTCTTCGACTACGATGGCGACGGGTGGGAGGACCTGCTGTTCCTTCGGTCCCACGGCGAGCCCGTGCTGTTCCACAACGACGGCGGACAGTTCGACCGGGCAGCGATGGACTTCGGCTCGCTCGCGTACCCGATGGGTGCGACCGCGGACGACTACGACGGTGACGGCGACCTCGACCTGCTGGTCTACCAGTCGGGTGACTGGGCGACCACCAAGCCGGAGGGCTACTTCAGCCTGCACAAGGTCGTCCGGAAGGACAACGGCCACCCGAACGTGCTCTACGAGAACACCGGTGATGGCTTCGAGCGCGTCGAGAACTCGGGCCTGAGTGAGTCACACCGCTGGAGCCTCGCGGCGAGTTTCGTCGACCTCACCGGTGATGGACTGCCCGACGTCCACGTCGCGAACGACTTCAACACCGACACCGTGTACGTCAACAATGGGGACGGGACGTTCGACGAGCGACCACTGCGTGGGAACACGTCTCGGAACGGGATGTCGTCCGAGATCGCCGACGTGAACGGCGACGGGGCACAGGACGTGTTCACGACGAACATCTACCTCCCCCTCGACGAGGTCGGCGACGAAGAACGCCAGGAACGGTTCCGGTTCCTGTTCAGCTACGTGATACAGTCTGGGCGCACGAAAGGGAACACGCTCATGCTCAATGATGGCGCTGGCGGGCTGCAGGACCGGGCGGTCTCCTTCGGCGTTCGCCAGGGTGGCTGGGGGTGGGCCGCGAGTCTGAGCGACCTCGACAACGACGGCGACCGGGACCTGATTCACGCGACGCAGTACGTGGTCCGGCTCGACCGTGAGAACCCACATTACACCTATCCGATGCTGTTCGAGCGCGAGGGTGACGCGTTCGAGAACCTCGACGCCAGCGAGCGGAACCTGGGCGAGCAAGACGGACGCGGGCTCGTAACGCTCGACTACGACCGGGATGGCGACCGCGACGTGGTCGTCGCCCCGTACGATGGCGACGTGAAACTCTACGAGAACGTGGGTGCTGACGCGAACAGTATCGAGTTCCGGGTGGCCGATGCGCAGGGGTCGACCCTGTACGGTGCAGAAGTCACCGTCTCGACGGCCGACCGAACGACGGTGGTCCAGCAGACGGTCCAGTCGGACTTCCTCTCACAGGAGAGTCGCGTCTCGCACGTCGGACTGGGTGGCCACGACCAGGTCGACCTGACGGTGACCTTCCCGGATGGCACGACGCGGACGTTCGAAAACGTCGATGCGAACCAACACGTGAGAATCACGAAGGACGGACTATCGGTCGTTGCGGACTGGGAGAGAGACGAGGAAGAAACCGAAGAATCCGATCGCCTCGACAGCCCCTCGAGTTCGGTAGGACTTCTACACTGACCGAGCCGGGGGAATTAACACCCCGACTCCCGAACACGGAGACGATGAGACGGTACGAACCTGACTGCGTGGATGGGACGCTCTTTCTGGTCTCCGAGGGTGACAGGGTCGAAATCGGTGCAGTCGACGACATCGTCGACAGCGTCGGTGGTGAGACGTACACCATCGAGTACGACGACACACAGAGCACGCAACCCTGGCTCGAGACGGACGACGGTGAACTCACTGTCGATGTCCGTGAGACGGTGACCACGATGACACACCCCGAGGAACTGGTGGCTGGTCTCCGTGACCTCGACATGGAGACGGACCGCTACGGTCTCCCCACGCGGACGGTCGAGTTCGCGAACCGGTTCGTCGACATCCTCGACTCACAGGGTGCAAAAGCGGGCGACCAGGGCAGTAGCTGACGACGGCACCGCCCACGCATCCCCGGTGGTTTTATGTAGCATGAGAGACCACTTCGACAGAGATGGACCGAGGATTAGTACTCATCGAGGAGAGCGACGACCATCGTCGTCTACTGTCGGAAGCGGTCGAACACGCCGTCGGTGCAGGGGCGGATCTCGTCCTGTTGACGACGATGACGGAGAAACAGTTCGAAGACGATGCCGAGACACTGGAGTCTATCGGGCGAAGTGAGAACACGAACTACGACAGCAACACCGTGCTCGACGGTGCAGTTGCGGACATCGAGGCGTTCGCCGGCGACCATATTCCGGACGACGTAGAGAGTACCGTGGTCGCTCGGATGACGGACAGGCCCGCGAAGGCGCTACTCGACGTCGCGGACAAGCGAGACTGTGACCACGTGTTCGTCCTGGGGGAGCGGCGCTCTCCCACTGGGAAGGCACTCTTCGGGGACGTCGCACAGCAGGTCGCCCTGAACTTCGACGGGTACGTGACGCTTTCGACCCGCTGAGCGCCAGCATCGACGGAGTCGGTGGGTTGCAGGCTCAGAGCACCGGCAAGGATCCTGCTACCACCGGCGACCAGGGGCCCGGTGGTGGTCGACAGCGACTACGGTCACGTGTCCCTGTCGATTGCTTCGAGTGCTTCAGTCGCAACATCGCCCAGTTCCCCGGCCTCGATGTGTGAGTACCGCTCACGCACCATCTCCTCGGAATTATCGAGATAGCGGGCGGCGACGGTGTACCCGAACGCGCGCACGAGGACCTCCCCCATGCCACGCCGCCCACCGTGGGGAGCGAGGTAGTCGTGTTTGTGGTCGGTGATCTCGATGTTCGCATCGTCGGTCAATCGCTGGAGGAGCGACCGAGCGCCATCGGTGGTCAACGATGGGGGCCGAATATCCGCATCGAGCGCTAGCAGGAGGTCACGGGCGTACCCATCGCGTCGTTCGTCGATAGCATCGGGTCGGTGCCCCCGGTCGGCCAGTTCGTCACGAACCAGTTCGGCGAGCGTTCGCTGGTCGAACGTCGGGAACACCGGCCACCGGTCTGATGGCGGGTCCATGAGTCTCCGGTAGGATTCCAGTGGCGCGATAACCGGGTCTGGGAGACTCGCTGCGTCCCACTGCTGTTTCTTCCGGTAGACCTCCATGCTTCCGTCCTCGAGGTCGAGCTCCTCCCACCGAACGCCGCGTCGACGCGGGTCGTTCGGGTCCCGGAGGAGCTCCCCGACGCGGACGGCCGTGTACGCGAGGATGAAGACGAGGGCGCGGTCCCGGGCCGCCCGCAGTGCAACGTACCGTTCTCGTTGTCGGTCGGACTCGCTCTCGAGCTCGGTGAACGTCTCGATCGCGGTTCGGGCCTGCTCGTCGACGTAGCGGGTGAAGGCGTGTCGCTGGTCCGGGGTCCACGACTGCTGGTCGCCGGGTTTCCTGCCGTCGTCCTCGGGGAGGGGTGCGGTCGCGCTCGCTCGCTGGGCGTAGTGCGCCCCCAGATAGCCCTCGTTGACGCACCAGCCACACCAGGCAGAGATGTAGGCGTAGTACGTCTTGACGGTGTTCTGCTTGAGTCCGCGGTCTCCCGTGAGATGTCGTGCGTACTCGCGGAACACCCGTTCGTCGATGTCGTCGAACGTCGGTTCACGGTCTGCATCCCGGGGAACGATTCCGGCCCAGGAATCGCTCCCGCGGTCGCCGGCCGCCCACGCCGCGAAGCGCTCGAGTTCGCGGGCCGCGTTCCGTCGGTAGTTCCCGCCAGAGCCGCCGCGTCCTTTGCCCTTGTCCTGGAGGTAGCGCTCGAACGTTTCGGCGAGTGGTGTCGTCGGGCCTCGCCCTCTCATCGGCCGGCCCTCCGTGAGTCCGCGATAGCGGTGCTGCTGGCTCTCTTCCGGGGGCACGCCGTCGATTGTGGCGGATGTAGCATTCGTGCTTACCCGACTGCGCGGAGGTACTTCAATCTGGTCGTGATTATCAGAGTAATCATGACCACACTCTGTTTTCCCCGATTCGCCCGAATTCGAGAGTCTGAGCCCACGAGCAGCCCGCTAAGGGTGTATATAAACCTTATGACGCTATAGCAAATCGGCTGAACCGCGCTGAGCCGACATCTGCGGCAGCACCGCTGGAGAAGCCGAGTCCGTACGGTCCAATGCCGGAATCTCTCCGGGGTCGAGCGAGAAGCAGGGTTCCGAGCGTCGAATGACGTGACTGGATTACTCGACGATGGTGTTCCGAAGGGTCCCGATTCCCTCGTAGTGGATCTCGACCGTTTCACCCGGTTCGACCAGCCCCGGGTTCGCAGGACTTCCGAACGCGATGACGTCTCCCGCCTGGAACGTGAATCGCTTCGAGAGGTACGAGAGGATCTCGTGCGGCCCGAACAGCATCAGTTCGGTGTTCGCCTCCTGTCGTCGCTCCCCGCCGACGTCGGTCCACATGTCCATGTCGGTGGGGTCGACGTCCGTCTCTATCCACGGACCGAGTGGGCCAGACCGGTCGAACGCTTTGCGAGCGGTCCGCCCCTGCTGGTCGAGCGCGTCGAGGTCGTTCATGATGGTGTAGCCGCGAACGACCTCGGGAACTTCATCGACAGAGAGGTTCCGGCAGCGCTGGTCGATGACCGCCGCGAGTTCTCCAGCGTAGGTCAGCTCGTCGGTGAACTCGGGATAGCGAATCGGTTGCTCGTGTGCCGCGAGCGAGGTCCGTGGTTTGATGAAGAAGTCGGGTTCGTCCGGTCGTTCGTACTCCATCTGGTCCAGGGTCTCGGCGTAGTTCCGACCGACACAGTACAGCGTCGACGGGTCACAGGGTGGGAGCAACTCACCGTCGACGCCGACCTCGTAGTCGCCATCCGCGGCGTGAATCACTCCATCCTCGTAGTGCCCCTCGACAGGGCCGTCCGGTGTGGAAAGTCGTGCGATTCGCATACCCGGAGTATCGAACCGACGTGATTAGTAATCGTTGGACCGGACTCGCTCCGCTGCCGTCGCACCCGAGAGCGAGGGATTTGAGGATACCAAGGACAGATTGCCCCGGAATCGCGCAGCCCGGTCCAGCTCAGTCCCAGAGGTCGTACATGTCGTCACGGACACCGCCGGTGAAGCGCTGGCCGTCGGTGAAGACGCCGATGTCGTCCTCTTCTGCCGGTTCATCGACCGTGGCGACGATGCTCGCGTCGATGCCCTCCGCCCGCAGCGCCGAGAGTGTTTGCTCGGCCGCCGCCTCGGGGACGCTCGCGAGCATCCCACCCGAGCCGAGCACCCGGAGCGGGTCGACAGCCATCGCATCACATAGCGTCTGCGTCTCCGGCCGGACCGGGACGTCCCCTCGCGACACGTCGAGCCGGACCGCCGACGCGCAGGCGAGTTCGACCAGTCCGTTCAGGACACCGCCTTCGGTCGGGTCGTGCATCGCGGTCGCGACCGACCCGAGGACCGCGGCTTCGGGGAGGACGCTGATGTCGTCGAAGAACCCTGTCGCGCGGTCGATGGTCCCGGGTTCGACGCCACGCTCGGTGAGGTCGGCGCGGAAGTCCGTCGCGAGGACGGCAGTCGCTTCGATACCGGCACCCTTGGTGAGTATCACGACGTCCCCGGGCTCTGCCCCAGAGGTCGGGACGTACCTGTCGGTCGGACCCATGCAGGTCAGCGAGAGCAATGGGCGGGCGAGCCCGGCGACCGTCTCCGTGTGTCCACCGACGATGGAGATTCCAAGTCGGCTGGCCTCGTCGTCGAGCTGTGCGGTGATGTCGTCGATGAGGTCGACGTCCGGTTCCGGGAGGAGGATGGTGCTCACGAGCCATTCCGGAACGCCACCGCAGGCGGCAACGTCGTTACTCGCGATGGCGACACCGAGCGTCCCGATGCGTTCCGCCGCGAGCGAGATGGGGTCGGTGCTGACGACCATGGTTCCCTCGTCGGTGGCGATGGCCGCAGCGTCCTCCCCATAGCCGGGGCCGACGACCAGGTCCTCGTTGGCCGCCCCCGTCCGCGAGAAGATGTAGCGGTCGAGGTCCGCAGGCGAGAGTTTGCTCATGTCCTCCTCTGTGTGTGGTGTGCTTTTGTGCCTTCCGTCGAGCGCTGGGTTGAAGCGACCGTACCGATAACGGCTCTCTATGCAGATGACACCCGGTCCGACGGCCGTTCCCCCGCGGGTTCGCGACCGCATGAGCGACCCGATGCCGAACCCCGACGTGGAGCAGGCTTTCTTCGACATGTACGACGACGTCTGCGCGAACCTCCAGACCGTCTACGGAACCGACGACGACGTGATCGTCATGGGCGGCGAGGGTATCCTCGGACTCGAAGCGGCCATCGCCTCGACGGTCGCTCCGGGCGACGAGGTGCTTTGCATCTCGAACGGACTCTACGGCGACGGCTTCGCCGACTTCGTCGAGAACTACGGCGGGGACCCCACGCTCGTCGGGGCCGACTACACCGACCCCCTGGACGTCGAAGCCGTCGAGGCGGCCCTCGACGACGGCGATTACAAGGTCGCGACCATGGTCCACTGTGAGACCCCGACGGGCACACTCAACGACATCGAACCGGTTCTGGAACTGTGCCACGAACACGACGTCCTGACCGTGGTCGACGCCGTCTCTTCACTGGGCGGAACCCCAGTCCCGAGCGAGCACATCGACATCAACCTCGGCGCGTCCCAGAAAGCGTTCAGTTCGCCGCCGGGACTGACGACGGTCGCCGTCAGCGACCGCGCATGGGCGGTCGCAGAGGAGCGCGACCCGAACTCGCTCTACACGAACCTGCTTCCCTGGCGCGACACCAGCGAGATGTTCCCGTACACGCACCTCGTCTCCAACGTCGCTGCGCTCGACGAATCGGTGTCGATGTTGCTGGACGAGGGGCTGGAATCGGTGTACGAACGCCACGAGACAGCGGCTGCCCGCTGCCGCGAACGAGGGGGAGAGCTGGGTCTGGACCTCTACCCCGATGCCGAGCGCAGCGCCCCGACGGTGACGGCGTTCCACCTCCCCGGAGAGGCAGCGACCATCCAGCGCGAACTCGACGAGGAGCACGACATCGTCCTCTCGACCGGACTCGGTGACCTTGCGGACGATATCCTCCGCGTGGGTCACATGGGATACAACGCGAAGGTCGAGAAGGTCGACCGCGTGATGGACGCGCTGGAGCAGGTTCTGACGGAGTAGGTAGCTTTTTACTCGGCTCCTTGTGAGTTAGCCCGTGTACGATTTCTCGGGCAGGCTAGTTCGCCAAGCGTTCTCGACGTTGTCGCTCGCTCCCGAGCTACTGCGACAGGCAGACGGTGGCGTCCAGCTCCTGGAGCAGGTGCAGTCGCTGTTCTCGGCGATGGGTCCAGCGTTACTCATGCCGGTCATCGTGTTCCTCCTCGGCGTCGTCGTGGGCTTGCCCGTTCTCAGTGCGGTTCGCTCGGGCCTGCTCGTCGGCGTCGCCTTCGTCGGTATCTTCGCGCTGCTGGACTTCGTCCTGGGGCCGATCGCACAGACGGTCCAGGCACTCGCGACGGTCTGGAACCTGAACCTCGTCGGACTCGACATCGGCTGGGCACCGGTCTCCGGGTTCGCCTGGGCGATGGGCGTGACCGCGCTCATCATCCCGCTCGGGCTCGGCGTGAACCTCCTCATGCTCGCGCTCGGCTGGACTCGAACTCTCGATGCGGACATCTGGAACTACTGGCAATGGGCGCTCAACGCGGCCATCGTCTACGTCCTCACGGGGAGCTGGGCACTGGGCCTCCTCGCTGCAATCGTCACCGAGATACTCGTGCTCAGACTCGCCGACTGGACGGCCGAACTCGGGCAGGTCTACTTCGGGATTCCGGGGACGAGCCTTCCCCACGCGCAGAGCGTCCTGCAGGCCCCGTTCGTCTTCGCCATCGACCGGTGTCTGCGGGCGCTCCCCGTCATCGGGTCGCTGGAGGTCAGCCCCGAGGCTATCGAGGAGCGAATCGGCGTCCTTGGAGAACCGGTCCTGCTCGGCTTCCTCGTCGGCCTGTTCATCAGTCTCCTCGCACAGCAACCACCCATGGACGGCTTCCGAACCGCGGTCTACGTCGCGGGCTTGCTGACCATCCTCCCCGAGATGGTCGAGTTCCTCGTCGACGGCCTCGACCCCGTCGTCGAGCAGGCGTCCACCCGGGTCAACGAGAGCGACCGATTCGGTGGCGACACGGTCGTCATCGGCATCGATGCCGGGGCCATCGTGTTCGCCGACACGACCGCAGTCGTGGCCGGACTCCTGCTCATCCCCTATGCGCTGGGCCTCGCGTTCATCCCCGGCATCGTCGTCATGCCGCTGGCAGACCTCGTCGTGTTGCCGATATTCTGCATGTGGGCTGCCGCGATCAGCCAGGGGAACCTCGTCCGGACGGTCATCGGCGGTGGCATCATGACCACCATCGTGACTGTCGCGAGTACGGTTCTTGCGCCGTACATCACCGAAATCGGGACCGTGACTGGTGGTCTGCAGACCGTCGATACGAACGGCTCCGAACTCGTCTCCGCACTCAGTGCTGGGGGCCACTGGTGGTCACTCGGACTGTTCAGCCCGCTCGGACTCTCGGCCGGTGTCAGCGAAGCGGTCGTGCTCGCGGGTGTGGGCTCCGGCGTGCTCGCGTACGGGTGCTACCGGTGGACGAAACACATGCCAGCACAGGTCGCAGCGAATTTCGACACGGAGTCCAGTGACGGGGTCGAACGGAAGACGGTGGTCGCACCTGCCGAAACTGACGATTGACTGGTCCAGTCTGGCGAGAGAGAACGTCTCGACGAGCTGGCGACAGGTAGTCGTTAGTGTCTGGGTCGCCGCCTCGCCGTCTCGACCACGGTTGCGGTCTCGTCGACCGTGACCGCCAGCGTCTCACCCCCGGCTTCGATGGGGACGAGATACTGCGGCGGGTCGTCGGAGACGACACGCACTGCCTCGTCGTTCAGACAGAAGTCGAACGTCCAGAACCGGCGGTCGTCGACGTAGATACCGTGGTCAGCGAGGAACGAGACGACTTCGGGGTCCGAAAGCAACCGGAGTCCGATGGTCGACCCGACGGTGCTGCCGCAGTCCTCGCAGTTGCTCGTGGCCGCGTAGTCGATGTACCAGCCGGGGTCCGTTTCGACCGTCGTCTGCATCCTGCCGCTGCAGTGCGGGCAGACGCCACGGTGGGCGAGCGTGAAGTCCCGCCAGAGGCGCTGGGAGTACGCGTCGAGGAACGCATCGGCGTCACGGGTCGCCCGCCCGCGCGGGGGAAAGTAGCCGTAGTGGACCAGGGTCTCACACGCGGGACAGGCGAGTTCGAGGTCGCCGTCTTCGTAGGTCGCGTGGAGTTCGGTCCCGCACTCGGGGCAGTCCGCCCCAGCCGGTTCGTCGAGCGGGGCCGGAGTTGGCCCAAAGCGCTCGTCCAGGACCAGGTCGACCGCCTTGGCACCGGAGGGAGTGAGGTGGTAGGCGTCGTCGGTCTTGGTGACGAACCGGGAGACGAGCTTGTCGAGATGGTAGTTGAATCGCCCGCTGTCTTCGAAGCCCGCTGCTTCCTGGAGCGCGGCGAATCCGAGCGGGTCGGACTGCCAGAGCGCGAGCAGGATGTCGATGCGTGCCTCGTCCGCGAGCGCCCCCAGCGCGGCGGCTGCCTCCTCCGCGTCCACGTCGGCGGTGCGCTCTTCCATACCTGCTCTTCGGCGAGCAGTCTCCTGAACCTGTCCCTCTCGGCCGAAGAAAACTTCTGCTGAACCTTATTGGGCGCTGTCCCCAACTCCCGGTAACGCAATGACAGCCCCAATCAGCACTGGCATCATCGGGACAGGCGGGTTCGGCACGTTCTTCGGCGAACAGTTGGCCGAGGTCGAGGATGCGTCGATAGCGGCCATCGCGGACGTGAGCGAGGAGAACCGAAACCGGGCCGGCGACCAGTTCGGCGTCCCTCCCGAGTCGCGGTACGGGGACTACGAGGACATGCTCGCCGAGGCTGACATCGACGCCGTCGTCATCTCGACACCCCATACGCTCCACTACGAGATGATCACGGCCGCGATGGATGCGGGCCTCCACGTGATGTGCGAGAAGCCCCTGACCACCGACCTCGGTCACGCGAAAGACCTCGTCAGGCGCGCCGACGAGAGCGACACGATTCTCATGGTCGGCTACCAGCGCCACCTCAGTCCGGCGTTCATGCTGGCCAGAGACGAACTCGCCGGCAGCGAGCCGAAGTTCATCACGGCCGAGATAACCCAGAACTGGCTCGCGGCGACGGGCGGGACGTGGCGACACGACCCCGACCTCAGCGGCGGCGGTCAGCTCTACGATACCGGGAGTCACCTCGTCGATGCCGTCCTCTGGACCACCGGCCTGGTCCCCGAGTCCGTGTCTGCCGAGATGGTGTACGAGGACGAGGCCGAACGTGTCGACATCCAGGCGGTCCTCAACGTGACGTTCGAGAACGGCTGCGTCGCGAGCCTCTCCGTCTCCGGGGACTCACCGCGGGTAAGCGAACACATCCGTCTCTGGAGCGACGACGGCGGCGTCCGCATCGACGGGACCGACTGGGACGAACGAGCGGTCTCCATCGTCGAAACGGACGGCACGGAGGTGTACCCTTCGACCGAGGGCGTCGAGAACCGCAACCGTGCGGAGGCGTTCATCGACGCTATCGTGCACGGTGAGACCCCACCGGCGACGGCCCGCGACGCGCTGGCCGTGACTGCGGTCACCGAAGCGGCCTACGAATCGGCACGAACGGGCGAGAGGGTCAGCGTGGACCTCGACATCCCAGAGTAGTCGTTGCAACGGTTCCAGAAGATTTCTTCACAACGTCGGCGGCCTGTCGGTCTTCCTTCGATACCAACCCCGGTCTCCTCACGAGGTGGTCGACGGGTCCAGCGGGCCAGTCTCAGGCGCGTCCCCGACTAGCTCCGGCAGCCGACGATGAACCCAGTTCACCGAGACGCTGGAAGCCACTGAAGATACCTTCTGATTACCGTTATGATGGCCGACACCGTGCCTCGGTGTACGATGCATCATCCTGGCCCCCCTCGATTCACGACGGTCGGCGACCCTGTCGAACTCGCGCCGCGAGACCCCGACCCGGGCGGCGACTACGACTGGCGAGTCGTGGACGCGCCAGCAGAAAGCACGACCACCCTCGGCGATGGCGCAGTCCTCGACTTCGACCCCGACGCGCCCGGCACCTATCGGATCGCACTCGACGCGCCGGATGGGACCCACGAACTCACGGTTCGGGTCTTTCCGGACGACCGAAAAGAGACACGGCTGGAGTACCCCCTGGACGAGTTCCCCCGTGACGCCGACGAGCTCGACGACGTCTCCGTCATCGGGCTGTTCAACGAACACATCCTCGGCGTGGACCAGCCGACGGTCGAGAACGGCATGGTCGGTATCGAGAAGCGACTCTCGCCGGGATTACACCGTTTCGGGTTCACCGCCCCCGGTTCGTTCTGGGTTCCAGGCGGCATGCACGAGGTGTCCGGTCCCGGCCGACCGAAACTCCGACTCGACGCCAGCGTCGAAGACGACGCAGTCGTCGTGAGTGCGGTCACGGCCGCTGCACCCGCGAGCAAGTTCGAGGACGAGGAGATTTCAGTCGAGTTCTACCCGGACGACCGCGACGCCGTCTCGGATAGCGACCTCCAGAGGGACGGGAACACCGCGAGCCTTCCCCTCGACGCGGTCGGCGAGCGCGCTCGCATTCACGCGGTCGCCGTCGGCGAACGACACAGTGTGCCCGACGTGGTCGACATCCGCGTGGAGGACAGCAGCGAGGACTCCGTCTATCTCCACTATCCGAACGAAGCCCCCGAGTGGCTGCAGGACGCCACCATCTACGAGATATTCGTCCGGTCGTTCGCCGGCACGCGCCCCCCGACTACCTTCGAGGAACTCGAGCGACGACTCCCGTACATCGACTCGCTCGGCGTCGACTGTGTCTGGCTCACGCCCGTTCTCCAGAGTCCGACGGAACACGGCTACCACATCACGAACTTCTTCGAGCTGGCCGACGACCTCGGCACTCGCGAGGAGTTCGAGTCCTTCGTCGAGGCGGCCCACGACCGTGGGATGACGGTCATGTTCGACCTCGTCGTCAACCACTCCGACCGCGAGCACCCCTTCTTCCAGATGAGCGCCGCGGGCGTGCCCGAATACGAGGACTGGTACGTCTGGGAGGAGCGGGCAGATGCCTTCACGCCGAACGAGGAGCCGAGCCCGCGGTCCCGCGGGCCTGGAGAATCCGACAAGCGCGCCGAACGGTACTTCAACTGGAAGCGCATCCCGAACTTCAATTTCGAATCGCTCGCCGTCCGGTCGCACCTCCTCGACGTGGTCGACGAGTGGGCCGGCGTGGTCGATGGGTTCCGGTGCGACGTGGCCTGGGGCGTCCCGCACGGCTTCTGGAAGGAGACTCGAGAGCGCGTCAACGAGCACCATCCAGAGTTCGGGTGGCTCGACGAGACGATTCCGCACGACCCGGACTACCACGACCAGGAGTTCGACGCGCACTACGACACGAGTCTCTACTACGCGCTCCGGGACATCGGAACCGGCGACGAACCGGCCACCGCCATCCTCGACGCCCTGGACCACATCGAGCACGCGGGCTTCCCGGACCGCTCGGTTCACATGCGCTACGTCGAGAACCACGACGAGGACCGCTACATCGACGAGTGTAGTGAGCACGCCTTACGGGCTGCCGCCGCCGCGACGTTCACGCTCCCCGGCGCGCCGATGATCTACGCCGGACAGGAGCGCGGCATGACAGAGTACCGCGGCCCGATGGCCTGGCACGATGGGGACACCGCCCTCACGGACTACCACCGGCGGCTCAGCCGAGCCCGGGACGAGCACGCAGTTCTCCGTGAGGGGTCGGTCGAACGCGTCGACTACGTGGCTGACACGACCGAAGCGGTCGCGTTCGCCCGGGACGACGGTGACGAGCGGGTGCTGGTCCTCCTCCACTTCGGCGATGGCACCGCGACCGTCACGCTCTCGGAGTCCATCGGAGACACCGACCTCGTGACCGGTTCAGCTGTCGATTCGGTCCCTGTCGACGATGGTACCGAAGCCACGGTCGACGACGTGCTGGTCGTGGACGCAGTCTGATTCCGGGAGAGCAGTGCACAATGTGTACACATTTAACACATTGCACACTGTTTGGACTGTGTAAATTCTGTCGCAGGCTCGCCTGAACCAGTCCAGACCGACCGGAGAAGAACAATCGGGTGCGGCTCAGACCGTGTGGACCAACGCCTGACCCCCGGAATCGCGGGTGACGGCCCACAGGGCTTCGGGGGCCTCGACCAGGACGCCTTCACCGCCGGTCGTCTTCTGGTTCTGACGGATGACGTTCCCACAGACCGCGTGGCCGCGGCGGGTTGGAGCCCTGTGCTTCGTGTGTCCGACGACCTGCGCGGGGGTGTCGGTCGGCATGTGCTTGAAGTCCATCCAGAGGAGGCCTGCGTCGGGCCCGCGACCGGACCCACCATCGAGGCCGAAGACGGTCGGATACTGCTCGGGTATCTCTTCTTGCACCTCGATGTACTCGCCCGCGTCGATTGCAGCACCGAGGTCACGCGCTGCTGCCTGAACCGCTTCGTTCGCCGCAGATACGTCGATTGCGCCGGGCGACCCGGCGTGACTGTACGTGTACTCGTGTCCCTCGAAGGCCGCACTCACCAGTCCGGCGTCGACCCACTCGAGGAATCGCTCGCGCGACTCGTCGTCGAGGCGGCCACTGTACGTCTCGGGCCAGTACAGGACCTCGGGGAGGAGGATGGCCATCTCGTGGTTCCCGAGGTGGAAGCGAACGCGACCGCGGGGGGCTTCGTCGAGCAGTCGCTGGACCAGCGCGAGGGTTTCGTCGTTACGGTCGCCGCGGTCGACCATGTCCCCGTTGAAGACGAGCACGTAGTCGTTCCCGGCCCAGTGGAGGGTGCCGTCCTCGTCCTGGGTAACCACCGGGTCGAACCGGTCGGTCTCGCCGACGGCCGTCAGGGCACTGCGAGCGTCGTCGAGGTAGCCGTGGATGTCGCTGATGCTGACGATGGGCGTTCGCCAGTGGTCGGGGATCGCGTCGTCCAGTGGATTCCAGCGGTCGAGTTCGACCGCGGCGTGCGGGAGCGTCGCAGGTGGATCGTCGTTGGAGGAACGGAGGCGCATGCGTGTCAGTATCGGACTGTTGTCAGCTTGAAAAACGTTTTCCAACCGTGGGTACCACTCTCACTCCTATTCCGATTCACTCTCGACCGACAGGAACGGAATCGTCGCCTGCTCACTGGTGCTGTAGGCGAGTGCCTCGGACTGGCTCGTCCCCTCCGGGGGAATCATATCGAGCACCTTCGGTTCGACGTTACCGTCGCTCCCGCCGCCGAAGGTCCACTCTCCCTTCGACGAGCTGATAGCGCGCAGGCCGCCGTCGCCGTAGCCGTCGTAGGGGCAGACCAGCGGCGCAATCTCCATCCCGGCAACCGAGCCGCCGATGGCTCGCTTCGGGAACTCCAGGTACACCGTCTTCTCGTCGGCGAGGCCGGCGTCGGTGTCCGTGCTGACCGTCTCGCCGCCGTCGTCGCTCGGCACCTCGACATTGACCGTCGATTCGCCGTTCGCGACGACCCGGTAGTGGTAGGGTGCCTCGAAGGTCGCGACGACGTTCTGTCGAGCCTGCTCGCTCGCGGGCTGGTCGGTGGCTGCACCGGGGTCGCGCAGGTACACCTGGAAGAACTGATGGGAGAACCCGTTCTCCAGGTTCCACGGGTTTTCGACGGGGTCGGCCATCTCGAACAGGAACCGGACGCGGTCGCGGCTCTCCTCGATGCGGAAGCCAGTGAGGTCGAACGCGTTCTCGTAGAAATCGCCCGCGGTCGGGTAGGTGTAGCTCCCCGGTCCGTGGTCGTCGCCGGACTGGTCGGTCCAGCTCGCGAGGGACTCGAACGAGGACGTCATCGGTGTGTAGGGAACCTCTGCCGGAGCATCTTCACTGAAGGCGAGCGCGTCGGCATTGGTCACGCCCTGTGGCGTCACGAGGTCGACGACGTTCGGGGCGTTCGCCTTCTCTGTGCCGCCGAAGGTACGCTCGTGGGCAGTCGATTCGACCTGCATGACGTTCCCCTCGGATTCGGGGTCGTAGCCGAGTACGAGGGGTGCGACCTTCATCGACGAGAGCGGGTCGTTGAGTGAGTGCTTGGGGAACTGGACGAGGATACCCCCATCGGGGAGGAGGGCGACCTGACCGGTCGCGACCTGTTCGTCGAGTGCGGTCTCGACGCGAACGCCGTGCTCGCCGTCGACGAGGATGCGGTACTGGTACAGGTCGGGGATGGTGACGCCGACGCCTGCCCGTGCTTCGTCGACGCCCCAGAGGCCCTTCCCGTTGGAGAGGTAGCACTGGATGTGCTGGTGGGAGAAGCCGTGGTCGAGGTTCCAGGGATTTTCGACCGGCCCGGCGACGTCGAACTTCAGCTGGTAGTCGTCGGTCGTCTCGAACGCGGTGACGCCGGTGATGTCGAAACTTCCCTCAGCAACGCCGGTCGGGTAGGTGTAGTTCCCGGGTCCGGCATCGTCACCGGTCACGTCATCCAGCCCGACGATTCGGTCGCCGAGCCCGACCAGTGAGGATGTCTCGAAGACGGCGAGCGTGTCGACCGAGACGGTGACCGTCCCCTCGCCGCTCCCGACCTGTCTGTCGCTCCCGGAGAACTCGTCGGTGGTCGAGACCGCGTCGCGCAGGTCGACCGAGGCCGCGTCCACACCGAAGTTGACCAACACGACGCGCTTGCCGGCCTCGGCGTCCAGCCCGAAGGCGAGCACGTCACCGTCTGCGTCGGTCTCGTGCCAGGCCCGGGTGAGTTCTGCATCTGGACCGAGTACCGGTGACTCGTGGTAGAACGCGATGAGTGCTCTGTAGAACCCGAGGTGGTCCTGTGGAACGGTGTCGCCGTTCTCCGCCCAGTTCATGAACGCCCGCTTGTACGGGTCCGTCTCGATGTCGTCGTCGAGACTGACGTTGTCTTCCCACACGCTCTCGCGCCGGGTGCCATACTCGCTGATGAGGCGTTCCTGGCCGTAGTAGACGAACGGGATTCCGGGCAGCGTGAAGCTGGCTGCGGCCGCAGCGCGCTGGGCCCTGGCCGGGTCGTCGCGGCTCCCGTGCGCTTTGGCCTCGTAGTAGAGCCGGGGTTCGTCGTGGTTCTCGACGGAATTGATGAGCCGGGTGTAGCTCGGGAACCCCTCGATTGGGCGGCCCTCGACAGCATCGACCAGTTCGGCGGGCTTGGCCTCGCCGCGGGCCACGTCGTGGACGGTGTTCATGAAGTCGACCGTGTCGAAGTGCACGTCGAACTCGGACTCGGCGAAGGAGGGGTCGTTCGGGACCGTCTCGTCGAGCAGGAAGAACTCGGTATCTTTCGCCTTCACGAGGTCACGAACCTCCTTCCAGAAGCTGTGGGGTACACCCCAGGCGACGTCGCACCGGAACCCGTCGACGATGTCCGACCAGAAGTCAGCCGCGGCGAGGATGTGCTCACGGAGGGCGACGTTCCCGAAGTTGAGGTTCGGCTGGAGGCGAACCCCGAAGAAGCTCGTCTGTGCGGGTGCGGCGTCGTAGGATAGTCCCTCCATGCGGTCGAACCAGTCGAAGTACTTCGAGTCCTCGTTCCAGCCCGTAATCTGGGGGAACTCCCAGGAGTTCGCCGGGTCCGGGCCGGTGCTGGCGATGGTGTCCTGGAAGAAGGGGTGAGTCCAGCCGCAGTGGTTGATGACGAGGTCGAAACAGACCTTGATGTCGTGGCGGTGGAGTTCCGCGACGAACGCTTCGTACTCGGCCAGGGTGCCGAGATCCTCGGCCACGTCGAAGTAGTCACCCGTGCTGTAGCCGTGAGGGCCGCCCGGTGCGTGGGTGTCGGTCTCGGCGTCGATGGTCGCGCTCCATGCAGGGACGATAGGCGTCAGCCAGACCACGTCGATGCCGAGTTCAGCCAGATAGCTGGCTTTCTCCTGGAGGAACGCGAAGTCGGTCGCGCCCTCGCTCCCGGCAAACGAGCGCGTGAATATCTCGTAGATGACCGCGTCGTCCAGCCACTCGGGCGGGCGGTTCGGAAGGGTGACCGACTCGGATTCTGGGTCGAGTTCGATCTCGTCGGTGTAGCTGTGTGCCTCGCCGTCGAAGGCGGCGGCGGAGAGCCGCGTTGGGCCGTCGAGGGCGTCGTTCGGAACGTGCGCCCGGTGCTGGTCGTCGACTTCGATGTCGGCGTTCGAGAGGCCTGCTTGGTCCGCTGGCAGGAACTCGACGTCCAGGTCGTTCGCGTCGGCGTTGCTGTCGCTCGCCAGCGCCGCGTTGGCGTCGACGACGAACTCGTCTGCGTCACCGTCGTACGACCCCGAGAGTTCGAGCGTTGGGGGGCCACCCGCGTTGCTCGGTGCAGCCTCGAACACTCGAATCGTCTGCTGGTACGTCCCGTCGGGTGCGGCGAGTTCCACGACGTAGGTCCCGGGGACGTCGGGTTCGAACTCCGCCGTGTTGTGCTGGCCCGCGTCGTACTGTTCGGCTCCCTCGTCGTAGGGGGTCGGCGCGAACACGAGTTCGGCGTCGCTGTCGTCCGGTTTCGACGCGATTGACCAGGTGAAGTCGTCCGGACTGTAGTTGTCGGGGTCGCGCGTCGGGTTCTGGATGGACGGCGCGAGGTTGTCCCGGTCCAGGCCGTGGCTCGCGTCGGAGAAGATGGGGTCCATGAGGCGCTCGCCGACCTGCATGAATCTAGGTGGCCCGGGGTCGAACGCGCCACCGGGCGGTCGGTTGTTGTCGTTCGGGTGGTCGTCTTCGGTTTCGGTGTCGGGACTGGTCGATTCTTCTGTCGGTGCGGTCGTCTCTGTGGGTTCTCCCTGGGTGCCGCCACAGCCGGCGAACATCCCGAGACTCGCCACGCTGCCGTACTGGAGGACTCGTCGCCGTGTCAGGGAGTCGCCGCCTGTCGGTGTGTTCTTCCTGTCAGCCATTGTCACGTTCCACGTTTGCTCAGACCACCACCCCACAGTACAAAAATGTTTTGTGAAATTGTACTTCATACTTCCACAGATTCTGTTCGATGGTTCGTTTCCCGAGACCCAGGTCACCAGCTGAGTGAGTGGAAATCATCGGGGTGGCAATTAACTGAATAATTACTATTATGGCATATTACAATGGAGATTATGATTTGTTGTCCGCCACACCGAAGCAGTCGCAGGTTTGAAACAAACTCTACCCAGTGAATACCCAAATCCTTCCACTCCCGCGTTTTCACAGCGCATATCACGCGTTATCGACGAATTGGTGTCGAAGCGGATCTCCAGTAGGTGGCTCACGACAGACACAAGAAAATCAGACGACTGAACGAGGGAATGTGGAAACGTAACGCTCTCAAACGCCAATTACTCGGGGTACCGGCGTAGAAGTGTCAATTAATCTGCCGAGCCACTGTCGCACCGTGTACTTGCCGGCTCCTACTAGCTATAAGAGTATAATTTTATTTTGAAAACTGTGGTCTGACCTGTCCCATCTACTTGGGTCCCGGTGGCAGCTCATCGAGAGAGTGTGGCAATACAGAGAATGCTTCGAGCGGGCAGCATTCGGGTTCCAGAGCTGTCGCTATCCGACCCCGTCGCCCCGACACGTGCAGCGTCAGGGGTACGGCTGGCTCATCACTTCGATGGGGTCGTCCTGTGCGTTACTCTGCCATTCCGGTCACGACGACTGGGATCTCCGACTGCAACAACACCGACTGCGTGGTGCTGCCGAACAGCGCCTTGCCCACGGGAGACCGTTTCCGCCCCGCGATGACGACCTGCTCGGCGTCCAGATCACGAGCCGCCTCGATGATTCCCTTGTCGACTGGACTGTATATCTCCTGTTTCTCTACCTCGATACCGCGGTCTTCGAGGTGCGATTGCACTTCGATTACCGCCTCGCTCTCCTCCGGGGGGAGCGAATCGTCCATCGGGTTCTCGGCCTCGTCTTCGTCGGCGTACGAGTGCACGATGGTCACCGCGATGGCCGACTCCGCGTTCGGGAGTCCCGCGATATAGGATGCCTGTGTCAGTGCTCGTTCGACGTCCGTACCGACCGGTGCTACTATCCGGTACATACGGTACCGACAACCACGCGCATCTACATAGTGTCTGGGGTCGGGAGTGTCCACGTGAGGGGAAATCTGCCCTCGACAGAACACTTTACCAACCGCCGTGTGTATCGCTACTCCATGCGTTCGCGTCGCGTCTGGACAGTCGTGTTGTTCGCGTTCGTCGCTGGTCACGGGGTCATCCAGCAGTCCATGGGCGCACTCTTGCCCAGTTTCGAGGAAGAGTTCCTCGTCACGCAGGAACTGCTCGGGATGGTCGGACCCGCAGCGACGCTCGGACTCCTGCTGACCGTCATGGTTGTCGGGATGCGCTCTGGTGCGCTGGACATCAAGCGGATGCTCGTCCTCGGGACGGCGGGTACCATCGTGGCGTCGTTGGTCATCAGCGTGACCAGCTCCTTCGCCGCACTTCTCCTGTTCCTGTTTCTGCAAGGCGCGAGCGTCGGAACCGTCCGGGCGCTCGACCGGCCGTTGCTCAGTCACCTCTACCCGGACAGGCGCGGGCGAATGTTCAACCTGTACGCGCTGCTGTGGGCGGTCGGCGCGACGACCGGCCCGCTGTTCGTCAACGCGGTCCTCGCGAACGCGGATTGGCGTGCCGTGTACGCGCTGGTCGGACTCGCGCTCGTCCCGCTCTTCGTCGGGATGTGGCGGTTGGACCTCCCTGCGGAATCCTGGTCGGAAGAGACAATCTCCCTTGGTGCCCTGCGCACCGTGTTGGAGAAACCCGCGGTCATCGGGATGGTTGCCGCGCTCGTCTGCAGCGGGGCAATCGAGGGGACGGTGTTCACCTGGCTCCCATTCTATGCGTCCCAGTTCATGCCCCGCGAATCGGCGAACGTCCTGCTCTCGAGCTTCCTCGTGATGTATATCCCCGCGAGGCTCGCGTACAGCGTGCTGGTGGACCGGGTCGGCCACCTGGACATCGTCGCCATCGTCGGGCTGGCTTCGCTTCCATTGCTCGTCGTCGCCTTCGTGCTGCGCATCGAGGCGGTCTTCTTCCCGGCTGTGATGGGCCTCGGTCTGTTCGTCGCCGGGTTCTTCCCGACGCTCTCCGCGTTCGGCGTCGACACGACTCCGGAGTTCAGCGGCCCGGTGAACGCCATCGCCACCGGCGCGAACTTCTTCGGTATCACGGCCGGTCCGTTCGTCGTTGGCATCCTCGCCGGACGAGTGGGAATCACGGAGGCGATGCAGACCATCGTCCCCATCATGGCCAGCCTCGTGGCCATCGCGCTCCTCACGCGGCTGTCCATCGACCGAGCGAGCCAGCCAGCCGGGAGCGAATCGGTCTGAACGAGCCGTTTCGGTATTTGTCACGACCGCAATAGCTACAATATAGACTCTGCTCTAGACTGTCGTATGCAATCAGTCCGCATAGCGGGCGTAGCCGTGACTCCGTTCGGCGAACACCCGGAACGCACCGGGAGGGACCTGTTCGCACAGGCGAGCGACGACGCCCTGGAGGGGTCCGGTATCCCTCGTACCGACATCGACGAGGTACTGTACGGCAACTTCATCGGCGAGGTCACCGAGGACCAGGGCCATCAGGGACCGCTCGTGGCGGAGGTCGTAGGGACGACCGCAGCCTCGACCCGGTTCGAGAGTGCCTGCGCGTCCGGTGGCGTGGCGATGCGCGCTGGCGTGCGGGCGGTCCGCAGCGGCGACGCCGACGTCGTCCTGGTCGGTGGGATGGAGCGGATGACGAACGTCGACGTTCATCACGCGACCGACGCGCTGGCACTGGCCGCCGACGACCTGCACGAACGCCGGGTCGGGATGACCTTCCCTGGGGCGTACGCCCTCCTCACGGAAGCCTACTTCAGGGAGTACGGTGGGTCGCGAGAGGAACTCGCCGCGGTCGCGGTGAAGAACCACGAGAACGCACTGGACAACGAGAACGCACATCTCCAGCAGGAGATCTCCACCGAGGACGTCCTGGATGCACCCCCCATCGCCGAACCGGTCGGCCTGTACGATGCCTGTCCCATCAGCGACGGGGCCGCCGCGGTCGTCCTTGTCAGTGACGAGTACACCGACGAGCACGACCTCGACGCGCCAGTCGCCGTTACTGGCACCGGCCAGCGCAGCGACACGCTGGCGCTCCAGCGGCGTGCGAACCGGGCCGCCACGCCGGCGACCGAGCAGGCGGCCGAAGCGGCCTACGAGATGGCCGGCGTCACGGCCGCAGATATCGACCTGGTGGAGGTCCACGACTGTTTCACCATCGCGGAGGTGCTGGCCATTGAGGCACTCGGGTTCTACGACCCGGGCGAGGGTATCTCTGCGGCCGCCGCAGGCGAGACGACCCGTGATGGCGAGCTGCCAGTCAACCTCTCCGGCGGCCTGAAGGCCAAGGGGCACCCGGTCGGCGCGACCGGTGTCGCACAGATCGCAGAGCTCACCGAACTTCTGGCAGGTGAGCACGTCCACAGCGATGCGGTGCCCGACGCCCGTGTCGGACTCGCGCACAATGCCGGTGGGACCGTCGCGAGTGCTGTCGTGCATGTTCTGGAGGTGGTCGCATGAACGAGCGCAGCGACGTGAATGCGAAGACGTCAGACCCCGAGTCTGACGGTGGTCACATGAGCGAGCGAAGCGAGTTCCTGCGAGTTCGCCGGGCCGCAGGTCCGGAGGTGGTCGCATGAACGAGACCAGGGATGCCGGGTACGACGAGTTCCTCGACGCCATCGCCAGCGGCGAGGGCTACTATCTGGCGTGTCCCGAGGGGCATGGCTCGGTTCCTCCAAGCCCCCGCTGTCCGGTCTGTGGCGAGCCGGACCTCTCCGAGGAGCCGTTGCCCACCGCGGGCGTCCTCGAAGACCAGACCCGCATCCACGTCGCCGGGAGTGGCTTCGAAGGCGAGACGCCGTACGTGGTCGGCATCGCCGAATTTGGACCAGTCACCATGACGGGACGACTCCGCGGTGATGCGGATGCCGACCTGGACACTGGGGCAGCGGTCGTTCCATCGGTCGAACTATCGGACACCACCGGGAGTCGGATGCTCGTCTTCCGTCCAAGCAAGTAGTACTATGCCGGTCGAGCATCCATCTGGTTCCATGCGCAAACCACTGCGGAACACCAGCCCGATCGTCGCCGAGTCCGCGTTCGTCTCGGACATGGCGTACCTCATCGGGGACGTCGTCGTCGACGAGCGTGCGAGCCTGTGGCCGTTCGTCTGCCTCCGGGGGGACGGGGCGACCGTCGACGTCGGGGAGGAGACGAACGTCCAGGAGTTCTCGATGCTCCATGGCGCGACGCTCGGCGACGAGGTGACCGTCGGACACAACGCCGTCGTCGACTACGCCACAATCGAGGACCACTCGCTGGTCGGGATGCATAGTGCCGTCCTTCGTGGGGCCACAGTCGAATCGAACTGTATCGTCGCAGCGAACACGGTGGTCCTCCAGGACCAGACGATTCCCGAGGGGCACCTGGCGTACGGGACCCCTGCAGAGACGAAACCGCTCAGCGACGCACAGCTCGACGAGATATCCCGCACACACGAGCACTACGTCGAACTCGGCCAGGAGTACAAGGAGTCCGGCCACTTCGAGTAGTCGCAGGGAACGCCGCCATCCGGTCCTCTTATCATGCCTGCCGTTGTCACAATAGGACAGACGCTATGTCAGACCAGCCAGCGGATTCTGCAGCGATAGCGCACGAGCCGTCCCGGGCGTTCGTCGAGTCGACGAACGTCTGGGCGTTCATGCAGGAGTACGACATCGACGACTACGACGAACTGATCGAACGGACGACCACGGACATCGAAGGAGTCCCGCAATCCGGCGTCGACTGGTTCTGGGACGAACTGGTCGACTACCTCGATATCGAGTTCTACGAGGCGTACGACTCCGTGCGGGATTCGAGCGACGGGCCGCAGTTCACTGACTGGTACCCGGGCGGGACCATCAACACGGCCCACAACGTTGTGGACCGCCACGCCGTCCAAGGGAGCGAGACGCGGAACAAGGTCGCGCTCATCTGGGAAGGCGAGCCCGGCGACGTTCGAGAGATAACCTACCACGAGCTCCATCGCCAGGCCAACAAGGTCGCGAACTACCTCGAATCGGCCGGTATCGAGACCGGCGACACGGTCGGGCTATACATGCCGATGGTTCCGGAGGTCGTCTCCATCCTCTATGGCTGTTTCAAGGTCGGTGCCATCGCGGTCCCCATCTTCTCCGGGTTCGGCGTCGACGCCGCGGCGACGCGCATCGCCGACGCGGAATGCTCGGTGCTGTTCACTGGAGATGGCTTCTACCGTCGCGGTGGCGAGATCACGCTCAAGGGGGCTGCCGACGACGCTATCGATGCGGCAGGCCACGTCGAAGAGACGGTCGTCTACGACCGGCTCGGTGGTTCGGACCCCGGGAGTAGCGTCGAGGTGCCCTGGGACGACGACCGTGACGAGTGGTGGCACGAGGCCGTCGAACCGCAGTCGGACGAGTACGAGTCCAAGGAGCTCGATTCGAGCCAGGAGTCCATGCTGCTGTACTCTTCGGGGACGACCGGCACCCCGAAGGGTATCGTCCACACCCACGCCGGCGCGCTGATGCAGTGCGCCAAGGAGTTGCACTTCGGCTTCGACCAGAAGCCCTCTGATAGATTCTTCTGGGTTAGCGACATCGGCTGGATGATGGGCCCGTGGACGCTCATCGGCAACCACGCGTTCGGCGGGACTGTCTTCATGTACGAGGGCGCACCGGACCACCCGGAACCAGACCGGTTCTGGGAGATGATCGACCGTCACAAGCTCACCCAGTTCGGCATCTCGCCGACGGCTATCCGCGCCCTGCGCAAGCACGGTGACGAGTGGGTCGAGCAGCACGACCTCTCCAGCCTGCGTCTCCTCGGGAGCACGGGCGAACCGTGGGACCCCGAGTCCTGGCACTGGTTCTACGAGAACGTCGGGGGAGGCGAGGCACCCATCATCAACATCTCCGGCGGCACGGAGATCTGTGGCTGCTTCCTCATGCCCATGCCGATCAACGACCTGAAGCCCTGCAGCCTCGGTGGCCCGGGCCTCGGGATGGACATCGACGTCGTCGACGGCGACGGGGAGAGCGTCCGTGAGGACAACGAACGTGGGTACCTCGTCGCCCGGGACTCCTGTCCCAGCATGACGAAGTCGCTCTGGTCGGGTGACGAGCGCTACCTCGAGGAGTACTGGAGCACCTGGGACGACCTCTGGGACCACGGCGACTGGGCCCAGAAGGACGAGGACGGATTCTGGTTCCTCCACGGCCGCGCCGACGACGCGCTCAACGTGGCCGGTCGGAAGGTTGGGCCCGCCGAGATCGAAGGCGTCCTCTGCGAGCACGCCGATATCAATCAAGCCGCGGCTGTGGGTGTCCCCGACGACACCACCGGGACCGCAGTCGTTGCGTTCGTCATCACCGAACCCGGCGTCGAGGCGAGCGATGAGTTGGCAGGTGAGCTCCGTGAACTGGTCGGCGAAGAACAGGGCAAACCCTTCCGGCCGCGAGAACTCGTCTTCGTCGACGACCTGCCTCGTACCCAGTCGGGGAAGGTCATCCGGCGCGCTGTCGAAGCGGTCTACCGTGGTGAGGACCCCGGTGACCTCTCCTCGATGGAGAACCCGGCAGCGCTCGAGGCGATCGAAGACGCGGTGTAGCCGTCGCTCGGCGGTCGATTTTTCGAAAATCATCGAAGCGCCCGGCGACGGGTGGGTGCTATCGGACAGCGGTGGGAGTTGTCGCCGACGCGCCTCGGTGATGTGGCACGGGTGGGAGTCGGTTGGTGATTCGGGTCGATACGGTCAGCTGGTTCGCTCGGCGTAGGGTGTGACCCCGGCGTCGTCCATGCGCTGGAGGAACCGTTCGCGACGGGTCTTCCGCTCCTCATCCGACATGCGTTCTTTCGTCCAGACTTGTCCGCTGGTGTCCTGGTGGACGATGACCTCCTCGACAGGGTCGAGCGCTTCGACGCGCTCGATGATCTCGTCGTTCATATCGATGAAGTAGGTACACAGCTGCGAGGTCAACAGCAGCGTCACCTCGACGTGACGTCCGCCGTCGCGTGTTTCGATACCCTCGACGAGACCGAGGTCGAGAATGCTGATCGGATGGTCGCTCGCGCAACTACACGGGTCGAGCACCTCGTCGAGTTCGGCTTTGATCTCGGACTTGAGTGGGTCGTCGAACACGTGGTCGGGAGTGATGTGGTTGGACATACTCATGCGGTGGTCTCGTAGGTGGACCAGGGTTCGACCGGGAAGTCGTCGTTCTCGCGGAGTTCCGCGCGCTTCTGGTCCCACTTGTCGCCCTCGATCTGGTTACGAACCTCGTCGGGGTCCTTCCCGAGGAGCCGGAGCGCGTTCTTGCCGAGAATCTTCTCCTTGATCTCCTGGGTGACCTCGGGGTAGTCCTGGTTCACGCGCAGGTCCTCCGGCATCTCGAAGTTCCAGATGCCCTCGACGGGTGGCTGCGGGTGCAGTGCGGTCGCGCCGCTGGCGAACAGGATGCGGTCCGGACCGGCCCAGTACAGCATCTCGCCGAGCGACTCGGCGAACTTGCGCGGGCGGGTGTTGACCATACAGGCGGTGTTCTCGAGGTTCGCGTACACGTTGTCGTGGCTGGCCATCGCGAACACCGTCTCCTCGAGGAACGAGAAGCCCGCGTGGATGATCTCGAAGTTGAGGTCGGGGAACGACAGTGCCGCGTCCTCGACGTCGTCCATCCGGAAGTACTTGACCGGAGCCGTGGCGAACGGGATGAACTTGTGCATCGCGACGGTGTCGACGTCGGAGTCGGCTGCCGCTTCGAGGATGGGCCAGACCGTGTCCTCGTTGAGCTGGAGCGAGAGGTCGCGTCCGTTCTGGTACCGCGACGGGTAGAGCTTGATGCCCTCGACCACGTCACGACTCGCGTACTCGTGGACCTGTTCGACGGCATCGTCCTCGAGCGGGTTGATGTCGACGTACATCGACGTCCGGGTCGGGTTCTGTTCGCAGAACTCGAAGCCCTTCTCGCGCGAGACGTACCCGTCGTGGAAGTAGTCGTCGAGCGGGAGCGAGTGGTAGACGCTGTAGTCGATCTGGCTCTCCAGGAAGATGAGGCGAGCGAGTTCCTCGGGCGAGTGGTCTCGGTAGAACACCTCTTCCGACGGCACGTGGCTGTCGGGGAGGAGTTTCGCGCCGAGTTCGTAGGTCTCGTCGTCCCATCGCTGGGCGTGTGGGTGCTTGTGATTGTCGGGTGTGTGGTTGAAACAGTGACTGACAGAGTCAACCACTAATGCGCCAGACTCTAACATACAAGGTCACGGTTTCTCACATTCCGTATTAAAGTTATGGATGTTCACGAACATTTACCAATCAATCTAACGTCATTATGCGCCACCTCAGGACCGGGTAACACTTAATTCATCACAGACACGTCTTCCAGTAGACCATGAGTGGTAGACTCACGGATACCGTAGCATTGGTGACCGGTGCCGCATCAGGGAACGGCCGAGCTATCGCGCGACGCTTCGCCGAGGAGGGCGCAAGCGTAACCGTCGCGGACCTGCAGATGGAACCCCGACTCGGCGGCGACCCGACGCACGAGGTCATCGAAGCCGAAGGTGGAACCGCACAGTTCGTCGAGACGGACGTGACCGACATCGACGCACTCCGGAACGCGGTCGACCAGACCGTCGAGGCCTTCGGTTCGCTCGACGTGATGGTCAACAACGCGGGCGTCGACCGGCAGCTCCCCATCGAAGAAGCGAGCGAGGAGGACTTCGAGTTCCTGATGGACATCAACGTGAAGGGCGTCTACTTCGGCAGCCAGGTCGCCATCCAGACGATGGTGGACCAGGACGAGGGAGGCCGTATCATCAACATGTCCTCCATCGGTGGAATCCGCGGGCTCCCGAACTCCTCGCTCTACTGCACCTCGAAAGGGGCCGTCACGAACCTCACGCGCGAGCTCGCGGTCGAGCACGGGGAGAACGATATCCGGGTGAACGCACTCAACCCGGGATTCATCGAGACGGCGATGACCCAGGAGGACGGCGACACGGCAGGTGGCATCCTCGAACAGACACCACTCGGGCGGGCCGGTCAACCGGAGGAGGTCGCGGATGCGGCACTGTTCCTCGCCAGCGAAGAGTCCTCGTTCATGACCGGTCACAACCTCGTGCTGGATGGCGGCTTCACGGCCTGAATCCATCTGTGCCGACGTCGTAACGACTTAGTAGACCGTGCGAGACTGTCTCTGTGTATGCTTCACACTGAGGGGCCCCTCCTGTCGATAGACTGTGGGGACCACACGACCACTACCGAGAACATCGACGACGTCGTGGAGACGTTCGTCGGCGGCCGCGGTGTCGCGACGAAACTCGCCCACGAGCGCGTGCCGTTCGACGCCGACCCGCTCGGCCCGGAGAACAGACTCTACCTGAGCACCGGCCCGATGCAGACGTCGAACATGAGCTTCACCGGCCGGATGAACTGCACCGCCGTCTCACCACAGACCGGTGGCCTGCTCTCCTCGAACGCGGGCGGATTCATGTCGCGCCACTTCGCAGACACCGGCTACGCCGCCGTCGAGTTCACCGGGGCGTGCGACGAACTCAGCATCGTCCACGTCACCGACGAGGGCGTCGAGTTCGAACCGGTCCCGGACCTCGAACTGGCGACCGTGCCCGAGACGGTCGCGTACATCGAGGACGAGCACGGTCTGGAACCCGAGCACACCGCGTGCATCGGTCCCGCTGGGGAGAACGCGGTCCGGTTTGCGTCTATCATGACGACCGAGAGCCGGGCGTTCGGCCGCGGTGGCCTTGGTGCCGTCCTCGGCTCCAAGAACGTGAAGGCCATCACGTTCGAGGGTGACTCGCGCCACGAGATCGAGATTCCCCCTGTCCAGATGGACGTCCATCGGGACGCCGCGACCTCGGACAGCCTGATGAAACGACAGGGGACGACCAACGTCACGGACCTCGCCAACGAGGTCGACGCGCTCCCGACGCGGTACTTCTCGGAGCTCTCGTTCGAGGGCGTCGAGGGCATCAACGGCGACAGCGTCGAGGAGAAGAAGTACAAACGCGGGACGTGCTCGGCCTGCGCGTTCGCCTGCAAGCTCCCGACGAAGGACGAAGAACGCGGCGTCGAGACCGAAGGGCCCGAGTTCGAGACCGTCATGTCGTTCGGGTCGAATGCGGGTGTCGACGACATCGTGGACGTGATGAAGTCGAACGACCTCTGCGACGAGTTCGGGATGGACACCATCTCCTGTGGCGACGTGGTCTCGGCGTACCTCGCGAGCGAGGACGAGTTCGGGAACACCGACCTCATCTTCGACCTCGTCGAGAAGATCGCCTACCGCGAGGACGTCGGCGACACGCTCGCAGAGGGCATCGACCGCTTCCACGAGGAACTCGGGGTCGAGAACTGGACGGTGAAGGGACTGGAGTTCGCCGCCCACGATGGCCGCACACTCCACGGCCAGGGGCTCAGCTATGCCACGGCGAATCGCGGCGCGGACCACATGTATACCACGCTGTACTCGTGGGAGTACCCGCTCGTGGAGAAGGAGGAAGCGCTCCCCCAGGGCGGCCTCGATGGAAAGGCTCCATTCGTGGTCAGACAGGAGAACGCCCGCGCCTTCGAGGACTGTGGCATCATCTGTCGATTCTCGCGTGGCACCATGACCGAGGAACGCTACGAGGGGCTGTTCGACGCGGACTACGACGAGATGCTCGCTATCGGCTCGCGCGTGGTGGAACTCGAACGACACTTCAACAACCAGCGTGGCTTCGACCGGGCGGACGACCGCCTGCCGTACGACCTGCCCGACTTCGAGACGGCACTCGACGAGTACTACGGCGTGCGTGACTGGAACGACGACGGCACCGTTCCCGACGACCACGTCGCAACGGTCCAGTCGGACTGAACGCTTCGTTCCCACTGGTCGTCCCCGGTTAGCTCGCCACGACCAGGACCGGGATACTTGCCACAAGCGAATCCTTTTGTGGGTGGTCCATGTTACTCTGGGACATGAGGGTTGCAAATTATTACGGCCCGGAAGACCTGCGTGTCGAATCAGTCGAGGAGCCAGACCTCGGCCCAGCAGACGTACGAATCGAGATCGCGGCCTGTGGTATCTGTGGGACCGACCTCCACGAGTACGAGGGTGGCCCTGACCTGACCCCCAACGAGGATACCCCACACCCACTCACTGGCGTCGCCCTCCCCGTCCCACTCGGCCACGAGTTCAGTGGCACCGTCACGGCGGTGGGTCCAGACGTCGAGGACGTCGAAGTCGGCGACGAAGTCACAGCCAACCCCGCGATGGTCTGTGGGGAGTGTCGGTACTGTGCCGAAGGCCGTCACAACCTCTGCGAGTCAGTCGCGAACATCGGCCTCTCCGCAGCGAGTGGCGGGTTCGCCGAGTTCGCGGTCGTCCCCGCAGGGAACGTCGTCCAGCTCCCCGACAGTGTTCCGGTCGAATACGGGGCCCTCGTGGAACCGTTCAGCGTTGGCGTCCACGCGACGCGACGGTCCGGGATGCAGGCCGGGGATAGCGTCGCTGTCTTCGGTGCAGGCCCCATCGGCATCTCCATCGTCCAGGCGGCCAGGGCAGCAGGTGCGACGGACGTGTTCGTCTCTGAGCCGAGACCGAAGCGCCGTGAGATCGCTGAAACGGTCGGGGCGACAGAGACACTCGACCCGACCGCAACGGACGCGGTCGACGAGATCAACGAGGCGACCAATGGAGGCGTCGACGTCGCATTCGAAGCGGTCGGTATCGAACCGACGTTCAAGGCCGCTATCGAGGCGACCAAGCGTGGTGGCCAGATCACCGCTGTCGGCATCTCCGACGACGACGTCGGCCTCACGCCCAACGAACTCGTCGTCGTCGAACGAACGATAAACGGCTCGAACGGCTACCTCAGCGGGCCACTCGCCGACCGTGAGTTCGAGATGGTCACGAGCTTCCTCGAATCCGGTGAGTTCGACCCCGAACCGATGATCACCGCCCGAATATCGCTCGAGGATATCGTCGAGGACGGGTTCGAAGATCTGCTCGACCCCGAGAGCGAGCACGTCAAGATCCTCGTCGAACCGTAGCGTGGGCCACTCGAGACCAGCGAACGACTGAATCCGACGATACGCTTTTCATTGCTGTCTGTGAACATTTGACCATGCCAGCCAGAGAACTGCCGAGACTTGGCTTTGGAACCGTCGGCATCACCGACCCGTCGACTGTCGAAACCGCACTCGAGATCGGCTACCGCCACATCGACACTGCACAGTGGTACGAGAACGAGGCCGTCGTGGGAGACGGCATCAGGCAAAGTTCCATTCCCCGTGAAGAGGTCACCGTTGCGACGAAGGTCCTCCCGGAGAACCTGGGTGCATCGGACGTGCGACGGACGACGGAGGAGAGCCTCGAACGACTGGGGCTGGACGCCACTGACGTGCTCTACGTCCACTGGCCGACGAACGCCTACGACCCCGAGGAGACGCTCAGCGCGTTCGACGAGCTCTACGAGGAGGGCAAGATACGCAGCGTGGGACTGAGCAACTTCACGCCAGCGCTGCTCGACGAGGCGCGTGAAATCCTCGACGCACCGGTACTGGCGACGCAGGTCGAGATGCATCCGATGCTCCACCAGGACGAATTAGTCGAGTACGTGCAGCAGGCAGACATGTACCTCGTTGCTTACTCTCCGCTCGCACAGGGAGCAGTCTTCGACGAGCCAGTGCTGCAAGAGATCGCCGCCTCTCACGGCGTCAGCGTCGCACAGGTCAGCCTGGCATGGCTGTTCAGCAAGGAGAACGTCGCGGCCATCCCGAAGGCATCTGGCGACCACATCCCGGACAACTACGACGCACTCACGCTGGAACTCACCGACGACGAACTCGCGCGTATCGATGGTATCGAACGGGTCGTTCGAACAGTGAATCCTGCCGAGGAGGAGAAGGTCGATAGCACGCCATGGGCCGAGTAAACGCCGTCCACAGGAGTTGCTGAAACCGAAACTATTTGATATTGCGTGCCATCTCTTGGCACGGAATGTCCGAATCAACATACCCGCGTGGCCTCGCCCACGTCGGACTCACCGTTCCGGACCTCGACGAAGCGATCGACTGGTACTGTGACGTCCTCGGGTTCAGCCACGTCAAAGGTCCCGACGAGATAACTGCCAACGAAGGATACGGCGGGCGACAGGCCGCGAATCTCCTGGGCGAATTCGAGACGATGCGCTTTGCACATCTCGCCACAGGGAACCAGATCGGAATCGAACTGTTCGAGTTCGCGTCGACGGACGCCAACTCGGAGCCGGACCCGACCCGAGCAGGGCTGTTTCACCTGTGTGTAATCGACCCAGACGTCGAGGGACTGGCCGCACGCATCGACGAGCACGGCGGCGACCACTATTCGGAGATCTGGGAGATATTCGAGGACGACGACGAGTACACGCTGACGTACTGCAAAGACCCGTACGGGAACCTGCTGGAGATCTACTCGCACAGTCACGAACGGATATACAGCAACCGCGACGCTTGACACCGGCTGTGGCGTTCAGGTCTTCAGGCCAGAACATGAACAGGGACGCTTCTTTCTCTCGCCGATTCAACCCCCCTGCGAGCAGTGTGACCGCGGTCGTGCCTCGCCATCGATTGTCCTAGAGAACCAGCTGGAGTCGACACGAGGACAAGGAAAAGCCTCAGAAACGTTTCGAGAAGGTGAACGAGACGGACGGAAGAAGCGATGCCCGATGGCCGATCAACTGTGACTGAGCGGAGCGCCCGGCGCGCTCACTTCACCACGTCGATCTTGCGGCGGTCGATGGACAGGGCGACCGCAGCGACCACGACGACTCCCAGGACGATCTCCTGGATGAAGGGGTCGACCGCGGTGAGGTTCATGCCGTTCTGCAACACGGCGATGACGAGGACGCCGAGGAGCGTCCGGTGGGGGCCGCCCACACCGCCGGTCAGTGCAGTCCCGCCCATGACGATGGCCGCAATACTCGGCAGCAGGAACCCTTCACCCATCTGTGCTGACCCCGAGGAGATGCGGGCGGCGAGCAGCGCGCCAGCAACCCCACAGAGCAGCCCCGAGAGGATGAACGGGTAGATCTTGTACCGGTCGACCTTCGCGCCGGCGAGTTCGACGACGCGTTCGTTCTCACCCAGGGCGTAACAGTAGCGCCCGAACTTGGTCCGCCACGCGAGGAACACCGTGAAGCCGTAGAACAGTAGGCCCCACATCACGAGGTTCGGCACACCCGGAATCCACTCGCCAGTGGCGATGTTCCGGACGGTGTCGTTCCGGAACGTGATGGACGAACCGTCAGTCACGATGAGGGCGAGCCCGCCCATGATCGAGAGGGTACCCAGGGTGACCAGGAACGACGGAACCTTGAGCTTGGTGAACACGAGTCCGTTGATGGCGCCAGCGAGCATGCCGACGAACACGGCGATGACCAACGCGAAGACTCCGTAGTCGCCCACGAGGACGGCGGCGACGACCCCGGTAAGCGTCACGAGCTGTGCGACGGAGAGGTCGATACTCTGTTGCAGGATGGGGAACGTCCCAGCCAGTGCAACGAGCAACAGGAACGCACTGTTCTTCGCGACGTTGGTGACCAGGTTCCCGTACGTGAGGAAGTTCTCCGACTGCAGGGAGAACACCACACCGAGGATCATCAACATGGCGAACGGGCCGACGTCGATGATCCAGTCCTGGAGTGTCCGTTGGTCTCGTTGCTCGGCAATCCACTGCGAAATCGTGTTCTCTTGCGTGTTTCCGCTCATTGTTAGATCATCCGCTGAATCAGTTCTTCTTCGGTCGGTTTGTTTCCGGGCGACGCATCGAAGATATCCTCGTCAAGTCGTCCTTTCCGCATCACTGCGATGCGGTTCGACATCCCGATGACTTCGGGAAGCTCGTCGCCGATGAAGACGATCGAGACGCCCTTCTCCGTCAGTTCCCGGCAGAGTCGATACACCTCCTCTTTCGCGCCGACGTCGACACCTCTGGTGACGTTGTCGACGACCAGCACGGAGGACTCTTGTGCGAGCCAACGGGCGAGGACCACCTTCTGCTGGTTGCCACCACTCAGTCCGTGGACGAGGGCTTCACGACCGGGTGTCTTGATGTTCAACTCCTCGATGGCCTCGTCGGTCATCTCGACTTCGCTGTCGAGGTCCAAGAGTGGAAGCCGACCGTTCATCGTCCGGACGGCGGCAAGTGACGTGTTGTTGACCACAGACTGGTACAACAGCAATCCCTCCGTCTTACGGTCTTTCGGCACGTACCCCACCCCGGCTTCGACCATCTCTGCGACAGACCCGGTCTCGACGGGTTCGCCCTCGATTCGTATCGTCCCGTCGCTGGCGGGGAGGTCGCCGGCGAGCAACCGACCGAGCCGCTCTTTGCCCGAGCCTTCGACCCCGACGATGCCGAATATCTCACCTTCACTGACGGAGAACGAGAGCGGGCCGATGTCTTCCTGGTCAGACCGAAGGTCTTCGATTTCCATCGTCGGCTCTCCGAGGGAAGACTCGTCCCGCTGGTCGGGTATCTTGTAATACTCCGACGAGCTCTCGCGACCGACCATCTTCTCCTGGAGCAGGTCCTGCGTTGCTTTGGCCGACGGGACTTCGTGGACGAGCTCACCGTCCTTCAGGACATACACTCGATCCGTGACCTGCAGTACTTCGTCGAGTTCGTGGGAGACGAACACGAAGGTCGCCTTGTCGCGGAGGTCGTCGATTCGTTCGAACAGCAGTTCCCGGCCCGCCTCTTCCAGCCCGGCCGTGGGCTCGTCGAGGAGGATGACGGGGTTGTCAGATTTGCTCGAGCGATGAAACGCCTTGGCGATCTCGAGCATCTGGCGCTCGTTGAACGAGTAGTCCTTGACGTACTCGTCGACGTCGATATCGATGCCCAGGTCGTCGACGAACGCCTGGGCCTGTTCTCTCATCTCGCTCCGTCTGAGAATACCGAACTGAGACGACTCCCTGGCCAGGAACAGGTTCTCGTATCCCTTGAGGTTCGGGATGACGTCCTGTTCTTGATGAACCAGCGAAACACCGTACTCGGCGGCTTCGCTGGGATTCGAGAGCGTGACCGGTTGTCCGTCGATAGTAAGGTCACCGTCGTCGGGTTGCAACACTCCCGTGAGGATGTTCAGGAGCGTGCTCTTACCAGCCCCGTTCTCGCCGACGAGCCCGACCACTTCACCCTTGTCGATGTGGAGCGAAACGCCGTCGAGTGCGGTGACGTGCCGGAACGATTTCGAGATATCGTGGACACGGAGGCTGGATTCGCTCTGTCGTTGTGCCGATGTCTCGTCATCGGGTGCAACATGTTGTGTGGTATTGTTAGCCATTGTTCTCAGGGAGCGCTGTGACGATGTTCACTGGAGTGGGTTGGTCTGGTAGTGGTCCGCGTACATCTGCTCGATCTCGTCCAGTGCCCCCGAATCGGAGTATACGGACGGGATTTCGTACCCGCTTGGACGGTTCTCATCCTTCCAGTTGAGGAGACCGGGTGCGACCATGTCCTCTTTCCGGATGGGCACGAGCGAGTTCTGGGGGTCCCAGTTGTCCTCGCCCGCTTCGACGACGGACATCTTCTCCCAGTCGTAGGGAGTGGAGTCGCCCTCGAAGATGAGCTGGTTGAAGTCACCGGCGTCGATGACTGGGAGCGTCTCGATCATGTCGAAATCACTCGTCTCGTTCACGAGCAGCGGACTGCCGTGCAGCATCATGCGCTCGCCGGGCTTGGGCCGCCAACCATTCGCGAAGTCGTGTGCCTTGACCAGACACCAGCCACCTTGCCATGGGCCGAGGGAGGAGACGGACGCGGTGAACCGCCCCTCCTCGACGAGCTCTAGCGCTTCGGGAATACCGTCGATACCGACGACCTCAACGTCGAGGTCGTTCTCCTCGGCGATCGTGAGGGCACCGAGCCCGACGGCGTCGTTCTGCCCGAACACGCCATCGATATCGTCTCCGAACTGCGAGACGAAGTCGGACATCACCTTCCGCGACTCGGACTTGACCCACCGCCCCTGCTGCGGGGGTGCAAGCAGGTTGATGTCCGGGTACTCCTTCATCGCCTTCTCCAGGCCGAGGTTGCGGCCGGTGTTGGCAGCGTTGCCGCGAACGCCCTCGATGTGGACGATGTTACCGCTTCCGCCCATCGCCTCGAAGAGCGCCTTTGCAGCGGTGTAGCCGTTGTTGATCGCGTTGGGCATGAAGAACTGGACGAACTCGTCGCCAGCGTCTTCCGGGGTGTACCACTTGTCGATGGTCCACAGCATCGTCAGTGGCACGCCAGCTTCGACGGCCGCCTCGGCGATCGGCGGGACGCCGGAGTTGGTGAACGCTTGTCCCATGATGAGGTCGACGTTGTTCGCGATACCCGAGTCGACCTGCTGGATCTGTTTACTCAGTTTCCCCTCGTTGAGCTGGACGTTGGTATCGTACCCGAGGGCCTCAGCAGCCTCCTTGTATCCCTTGACCCAGGAGCCCCAGTAGGCGTTGGATAGTCGCGTGATGGTCGCCATGGACTTACCACCGCCGCCACCACCACTCGTACCGCCACTACCGCTTTCTGCATCGCCATTGCCACCGCCGTTGCTGGAACTTCCCGAGTTCCCGGTACACCCTGCAATCGCACCGAGCCCCATTGCCGAGCCACCAGCAACGGACCGTTTCATGAAGGACCGCCGAGAGTGATTGGTGCTATCTCTTGCCATGTATTGAACAATCCGAACATTAGGGCATACCCATTTAAACCTTATGAATGTTAATTTACAAATCAGTGCTAAGCAGGAGAGACGGACGAAAATGGAGCTGCGACGAGGGGTTCTTCAGGTGACGATGGTCCGAAACCGTCAGTACATCACTTTCCCGGCCGAGACGTTGACATCCTGTCCTGTGATGCGATCCGCACTTGACGAGCAGAGGTACGAAACAGTCTGTGCGATATCTTCCTTCTGGACGAGTTCACGACGTGGGCTCTCAGCTTCCGCATCGCCTCTGACCTCTTCATACGTCCTGCCCTGGGCCTCGGCTTTCGCTTCGAACACGCGGTCGATACGCGGTCCGTCGACTGACCCAGGACAGACGGCGTTCACGTTGATATCGTCTTCACCGACCTCCGCAGCGAGCGTGCGCGTGAATCCGATAAGACCCATCTTGGCTGTCGCATACGGTGTCCGCTGGGTCAACGGTCGTTTCCCGGTCACAGAGGAGATGTTGACAATCCTCCCGTACCCCTGTTCTTTCATCGACGGCAGCACCTGCCGACACATGAGGAAGGGTCCACGGAGGTTGACCGCCATAGTCTGGTCCCACTCTTCGGGTTCGACGGCTTCACACTCGGCCGTCGGCCCCGCGATACCTGCGTTGTTGACCAGGATGTCGATCGATCCGAATTCTTCGAGTACCTCCTCGACGGTCGCTTCGATGTCCTCGAACGACCGAAGGTCGGTCTGCACCGGATACCCACGGACCCCCTCTTCTTCGACGAGGGCCGCTGTCTCAGCCATCTCCTCACGGTCGATGTCGGCGATAACGACATCGGCCCCCTCTGCTGCGAGTGCACAACAGATAGCACGGCCGATACCGCGACCGCCACCGGTAACGATGGCAGTGCTTCCTGATACCATGTATCAACAGGTTCACGAGACAAGTAATAAATATATCGCATAATTAGACGCGATAACTAGATGAAAATTACTTGTCCGACACACCCAAAATTATAAATCTCGCATTCCCACAGTTCCAATCGTATGGCGTACGACGGCTACAACGACTATTTCGACGAGAAGCTCATCATCAGCGTGGCAACCACCGGCGGGCACCAGGGGAAGGAAGCGAACCCCAACCTGCCGGAACAGCCCGAGGAGATCGCACAGGACCTGGCCGAGTGTGAGGAGGCCGGTGCCTCCATCGTGCACCTGCACGCCCGCGACGAGAACGGCGAGAATACCAAGGACGTCGCCCGGTTCCAGGAGATGCGTGACTGCATCGACGAGTACTGTGACGACATCATCGTGAACTTCACCACCGGCGGCGGTGGCATCTACCCGCGCGAGGAACGCATCGCGCCTGTCCTCGAGACGGACCCCCGACCGGAACTGGCCACCATCGACCTCGGCCCCATCAACTTCGGGCAGACGAGGACGGCCGAGAACACGCGGGAGCAGAACGAGGAGTACGCAGAACGGATGCGTGACGCGGGGGTGAAACCCGAACTGGAGCTGTTCAACCCGGGCCAGATACCCGAGGCCGAACACCTCATCGAAGAGGGTCTCCTCGACGCCCCCTACTGGGCGACGGTCATCTTCGGCATGCAGAACGGGATGCCGCCGGGGCCACGGAACCTGATCAACTTCGTCGACAACCTCCCGGAACCGGTCGAGTGGCAGGCGCTGGCCGTCGGCAAACATCAGCTCCCGATGACGACCGCCGCGATAACCATGGGTGGGCACGTCCGGGTCGGCATGGAGGACAACGTCTACTACCGCAAGGGAGAGCTGGCCGATAGCAACGCCCAGTTGGTCCGCCGGACCGCCAGAATCGCCGAGGAACTCGAGCGTCCTATCGCGACCCCTGCCGAAGCGCGAGAGAAGCTCGGCCTCTGACCGCCCGGACTGCCGTCGTTTCGGTTCCTCTGCACCGTCCCTCGAACCCCCAGCACGCCGTTTTTGTACGTTAGCACCACTCATGAGAGGTATTCGCACCTCACGAACTGGTGTCCACTTCGGTTGCCCGCTGAAGCGGAGACAGCGGGGACAAACTGCGATTCCCATGTCTCAGGTTTTCTATCGTGGTTGTTCATGGTAATCGAGTGCGTTCGACAGGCGAGTCCTGTCGAGTTCTTGGCCAGACACACGAATAGGTCACGATGTTGGGCAGACGAACGAAGACTAATACCGGGGATTTTGCAACGGAAATCTACTTTTCAGCGTATAATCTCACACACTGTCCACAGTAGAGTTTGTAACTATATTATGAATTAATTCGCTCGGTCAGAATATTATATACTATCCCTCGTGCCACCAGCCGTTCTGGACCACCAAGACCCATGACCGTGTTTGTTAATCCGGGACGACGGAGTGGTGGATTCGCACACGCGGAACTTTAAGTACTTCCTCGTGAATGCCACCGTATGGGCACGAATGAAAGCGGACGGACGTTGCGGACGACGGAGACCTCCCTCGAAGTGTTAGAGACACTCAGGGAGATCGGTGGAGCGAGGGTCACCGAACTGGCAGAAGAGATGGGGCTCGCCCCCAGTACGATGCACGCCCATCTCACGACGCTCAAAGAGAAGGAGTACGTCGTCAAGTCCGGGGACGTCTACCATCTCGGTCTCAAGTTCCTCTCGTTCGGCGACTACGTGGCCAACCAGAAGGAAGCGTACCGCACGGCGAAGTCCTACACGGAGCAGCTCGCGAACGAGACGGAATGCCGGGCCGTCTTCGTCGTGGAGGAGAACGGACGCGGGGTCTACCTGCACACGTACTCCGGGAGACACGCGGTCTGGAAGTACTCGACCGTCGGCAAGCGCTTTCATCTCCACCAGACGGCGTCCGGGAAGGCGTTGCTCTCCCAGCTTCCCGAGAGCCAGGTGAGGGTGATCGCAGACAAGTGGGGACTGCCTGCCGAGACGGAGAACACGATCACGGACGTCGAAGACCTTCTGGACGAACTGGCCGAGATTCGCGAGAGGGGAATCGCGTTCAACGAGGAGGAGCAACTGGATGGTGTGAAGGCGGTCGGTGTTCCTGTGAAAGGACCCGATGGGCGTGTCGTCGGTGCGTTCAGCGTCGCCAGCCCGGCGAACCGGGTCGACGAAGAACGGTTCCGGAGCGAGCTTCCGAACATCCTCCTGGGTGTGGCGAACGAGTTCGAACTCGAGATATCGCTTTCCTGACCGAGCCGGCTCACGTTTTGCGTAACTCGCCACTTACCATAACACCCGTGCTTCTGTTATGGGTGGTCTCGAACCGTGCTCTACTCGTGGAGATGGACGGTCTGCGGGCCGTCGCACCCGTCACTGCTGGTACTGGACGAACCCCTTCGACTGACTCTCACAGCCACCCATAACAACAGTACGCCTGTTATCGCAGTGGCCGAAGCCAGAGTCGACCGGCCTCACTACCGGCGGTCACGCAGATTCGTTGGTGGCTGACTCGCAGTCACACCCTTCGTTTCTGAAGAACTCGGCGATGTCGTACTGGTTCCCACAGTCAGAGCAGAGCACGGTCGCCTCGACAAGGAGCGAGTAATCACCGACAGAGATCCGTCCGGTCCTCTCCAACCGGTCGATTCGCTCGTCTGCGACCGATTCGAGGCGTGACCGGAGCCGCTCGATGCTCTCGGCGTCCTTCTCTATCTGGGCCTCGTCGGTGGTCTGTTCGTATTCGGCACCTCGGCTCTTCACGTACGTCCGTATCGACTGGTACGAGACGAAATCCGAGAGGAGTGCATCGACGTCGATTCCAGACGATTCGAGTTGCGTCTCGATCTCTATCCTGTCTCCAGCTGAGATATCGGGGTTGGTCAGCCGGAGGTAATAGGATTCTACCTCGTCCTCGTGGGGATGGGTACCGTTTTCCTGGAGGGCAGCACGCAGGAGTTTCCGGTTGAAATAGTCTGCGAGGTCTCGAAGGCTCATCCGTTCAGCGCCGTCACCGGTCCATCGAGCGACGAGGTCCGCGCCTGTCTCCTCTCCGAGATTGTATCTCTCGATGAGGCGAGAAACCTTCCCTCGACCACTCAGCGTACTCTCGGATTCGTCGGCCATACCGGGAACCTTGTGGTGGCGTGGTTATAAATTGTCGTTTCATCCACCCGTTGCGGAACTCGCCCAAAACCAGCAGATAAATTATTGATTTGTTTATGTAACTGTGTTTAATATTTTGTGAGGGATAGGGGATAACCCGCCTACAAATCAGTAGCAAATGGCTATTTATTCCGGAGAATTATTGGTCTCAGTGTGATTTTCCGAATTTAGATAGGCTTTCGCCGGGAAGTAGTTACGGATATTGGGTATAGAATCGAACCCACTGCTCTATCTCTCGCCTGTTCGGAATCTGTATTGGGATACAACCCTCTATCATCCATTTACAGCCGTTTTGAGTTATCTACGCTGATTATCGAACACGTGTCTCCCTCACTCCGGCAATCGTGCCGTGACAGTTGATCGCTCCCGTCCAATCTACGATGGAATAAATAAACAATATAGAGTTTATTTTGGATGCGCAGTACGAGCAGCTCGGATGGCGTTACGCCTCGGAAGTGTACACCCGCAGCGGACGTGCATCCCGCCACGGGGACTGGATAACCGTAATTACCGGGGCACACCTAGAACGACTCCATGGAACGCAGTCGACTCCCGCCCGAAATGCGGGTCGGGTCGCGGCCTGGACGGAGGGTCGACTGATGGTCGACCCGGGGGATGAGAGCGACGGGACTGACGACGTGGAACAGAACGACGAGACCGACCAGAGCAAGAACGCGTCGTCCCGGTCCACGTTACGAGTTCTACTGCTGGTGGCCGGAATCCTCTCAGCGCTTCTGGTGTTGCCGTTCCTTCAGCCCATCCTGTTGGCCGGGTTGCTGGCGTACCTCGCCAGGCCGGCACAGGTACGGCTTGCGGCACGACTGGGGCGCACAATCGCGGCGGCCGTCACGATGACCGCGACCGTCGTGGTCGTCCTCGCCCCGATACTGCTACTCCTCGCCGTCGCAGCGACCCAGGCCGTCCTCTTGCTCCGTGGAGTCGAGGTCCCCGACATCGCGGCTATCGAGGCGGTCTTTCGGGGATGGCTCGGGACGAACCCCCCGGACCTCTCCGTGCTGGCCGAGCCGGTCGCCGGTGCGCTTCAGGCTGGCCTCCAGGGAATTCTGGGGGGTGTGGTCGGTTTCCTCGGCGGCGTCCCGGCCTTCCTGGTGGGGACGGTGGTATTCTTCTTCGCGTTCTTCTCCTTCCTGCGAGACGGGGACCGACTCGTCGCCTGGATTCGGTCCGCTATCCCCCTCGACCCTGCCACGATGGACGAACTGATCGAGCGGACCGATGATCTCCTGTGGGCAGCCGTCGTGGGGAACGTCATCGTCGCGGCACTACAGGCGGTGCTGACCGTCCTCGGGTTCGTCGCCGTCGGGTTCGACAACATCATCTTCTGGGGGATGACGACGTTCGTGCTGGCGCTGCTCCCCATCATCGGTGCCTCCGTTGTCTGGATTCCGGCCGTCCTCTACCTTCTCAGCACTGGGAGCATCCCGGAGGCAGTGGGACTGCTGGTGTACGGCTCCATCGTCATCAGCGGGTCGGACAACGTCGTCCGGCCGTTCGCGATGAAGCGTGGTGCCGAACTTGATACTGGCGTCCTCGTCATCGGCATCTTCGGGGGCATCGCGGTCTTTGGCTTCCTCGGGCTCTTCATCGGGCCCGTCGTGCTGGGACTGGCGAAGACGCTGGTCGAACTGCTCGTCCGAGAGCGGGGAGAGCGCGTGTAGGGCCGAGGCTGTGGAGTGGTGATGCGTCTAATCAAGGGAACCGTTACCCGAGTGACCAGCGTGTTAGATGGCATGGCCGATACCAAGAAAGGACGGGACGACCAGGCCGACTCCAAGGAAGAGCAACAGCGCGAACACGAGCTCGAGGAGGAACTGGCGTACGAAGACGAAGCCGAGAAACGGAAGAAGGAACACGAGGACGAAGAACTCGAAGAGGAACTCGGGGAAGACGAGTGACGGAACAGTGGGCTGGAACGGTCCAGCTCACTCGATGGGGATGTCTTTCCCCTTCGGTTTCTTGGATTTCTTCAACTCGACGGTCAACACGCCGTTCTTGTACGTCGCCGAGACGACGTCCTCCTCGACAGCCGCCGGCAGGGTCACCGACCGCTTGACCGACCGCTGGGTCCGTTCGCGGTGGATGAACTCACCTTCCTGTTCGTCTTCGCTCTCGGTGGCGTGCTCGGCACTGATACTGAGCATGTTCCCGTCGATGGTCACGTCGATCTCATCCCGGTCGAAACCGGGCAGGTCCGCGGCGACGACCAGCTCGTCGTTCACCTCCTGGATGTCGAGGGGCATCGCCTCGACAGTCACTCCGCTCCAGTCGCTCATCGGTTGCCCCCAGCCGGTCCAGGTGTCGTTGAACTCCGCGAACTGGTCGCCCATCCTGTCGAAGAACCGCTGGAGTTCCTCGAACGGGTTACGCTTCGTTGCCATGGTGGTTTCCTCGGACAGAGTAGGCTCGCGCGCCATTCCAACCACTCCCTTATATCCCAAGTGCGCGGGCCGATGCGTGCGGAGAACGGAATTTCAGACGGGTCGATGGCCGTCTCAGGCTGGCTGCTGGACGTCCTGCAAGAACCGTTCGAGGTCGGTCTGGCTGTAGGCCGCGACGCGCTCACAGTACTCGAACAGGACGTCGTTGAACTGCTCGCGGGTCGCCTCGTCCAGGCTGTGCTGCCCCCGGTAGCCCTCGCCCGGAATCTCGGGGTGGAGGGTACAGACGACTCGCAAGGGGACCTCGTCGAGGTCGTGTCCCGTGATGATACCGTAGTCGTCACTGCCCCAGATACCGAGGCCCGTCTGCCTGCTCAGCGCGGAGTCGATGCGGTCGAGCTGGTGAAGTTCCGCCCCCGTCACGACTGCGTCGGGGCCGTCGAAGAGGTCAGCGAACGCCCGGTCCCGGCCATCGAAGACCCAGCTATCGAGCTGTTCCCTCGCCCGTCGGAGCAACGACCGGTCAGGAAGTACGGGTTCCATGTCACCACAGAGGGCCCGAACCGGAATGAGCGTAGCTCTCTCACGACACGAAGTCGCCAGGAACGGGGGGCGTCAGTCGAGCGCGAAACGAGGTGACTGACCTATGTGCCTTGCTCGCGTACTACTGTTGAGGGGGAGAGATATGAGCCAACCCGAGAAGGTCCACCACAGCGACCTACAGATAGACGAGATTCGAAACGACCCCATGGGTCGGGACGAGAAGCACCTCGACGAAGAGTACGTCCGGTTCAAGAACACCGGAGACGACCAGCTCAACATCTCGGGCTGGACCGTCGAGGACGACGCGGGGGAACAGTTCGAGTTCCCGGAGGGGACGGTCCTCGAACCTGGTGACCACGTCACGCTGCACACCGGAGATGGCGTCGACACCGAGTGGGACTACCACTGGGGGTCGGAGAAGCCAGTCTGGGCGAACCTCGAAGACACCATCGTCGTGCGTGATTCGAACGGAACGCTCAGGATTCGGGAGTCGTACAACAAGTAGTGGAGCCGTCCACTCATTCTCGTTGACAGCACTGGCGAAACCGCGATGTGGCTACCACCCCTAGAGTGAAATCATGTTCCAGGCACGTTGGGACGACATCAAGGGGAGGGAACTGCGCTATGGGGGCCACACCTGGAAGCTGACCGGTGACATCAGCATCGAGGACAGTGGGTCAGTCGTGTCGGTAGAAGCCAGGCAGGTCGACGGCGTGAAGGGGGACCTCGCTCGACTGCAGTTCGACATCGACGGCCAGCCGCACTCGTTGAACCCAGGAAACACGGGCGAGCACTTCAACAGGCTCGAACGCGTCGGGCAGCGACAGTATCTGGTGATCAAGAACGAGGGGCGAACCTACCGGTACGAGCTGCACCGCATCGAGTACGTCTGAACCGGTTCTGCCGTACTCCTCGTTGGACCGGCCGCTAGAGCCAGGTCTGCGATTCTATCGGGGAGACACAGTTGAACTTCGGCCAGATACGTCACACGGTGACGAAGAGAACGAAGCGACCGAGCAGAACCGTCTCGTTTGCGGGACAGCCGAGCTCGGTCACTATTCGGGTTTCGATGCCCGGACACACAGGAACGTCGGATATCTCAGTCGTTTCTCGTAGGATTCTGGCTTCTTCTCTTTGAACGTCTCTTTCGGCGTCGGCTCGACCAGTTCCTCCAGTTGGAACCCGGTCTCGATGAGGGGGTTGATGGCCTCCGAAATCGGGCGGCGATAGAACGGGACATCCACCTCCTCACCGTCGGCCGACCACGTCATCACCTCCTGTTCGACCTCGAAGTAGTTCTCGGCCTCGAACGCGATGTACTCGTCGACTGGATTCTGCGCCGAGAACACGAGGAATCCGCCGGGCTTGAGGATGCGGGCGAACTCCCTGAAGGGCTGTCGCCAGTCTTCGACGTAGTGGAGCGACAGGCCGCAGATGACGCCATCGAACTCGTCGTCGCCGGCGAACTCGAGTGGTGCTGTGATATCGCCCTGGCGAATCACCGCTCGATCACCGATTCGTCGTCTCGCCTGTTCGAGCATCTCCTCGTTCTTGTCGACCGCGACGACCGCTGCCCCTCGCTCGAGCAACCACTCTGTGTAGCGACCGTGTCCACAGCCCGCATCGAGGACTCGTTTCCCCGTTACGTCCGGAACGAGCTCGGTCGTCGCAGGGAACTCGAAATCAGCGCAGTACGGGTCCTGTTCTTGCGACTCGTACGTCTGTGCCAACTTGTCGTAGGCAGCATCGACGGTGGGGCGCTGCTCAGGCGGCATGAACACGAGTATGTGTCACACTTCGGATTAATCGTTGTGATTCAGGGCTCGAGGCGATACACTCGAGCTTCCCAGGGCCGCAGGTCGACCGAAGCGAGTGAGTCGGCAGCTGCCGACTCCTCTCGTTGGCCGTAGTTCCCGAGCAGGAGCGTCGCCTCGCCGTCGCCGAGGTCGACCAACTCGGAGACGTCCATCGTCGTGGAGGAATCCGAGAAGTTGAGCGCGACGAACAGCTGCTCGTCCCCGTGGGTTCGGGTGTACGCCCAGAGTTCCTCGTGGTCGGGCGTGAGCTGGTCGTACTCGCCGTAGACGACCACGTCGTGTTCCTTCCGGAGGTCTATGAGGGCACGGTAGTAGTGGAAGACCGAGTCGGGGTCTTCGCGCTCGGCTTCGGCATTGATGTGGTCGTGGTTCGGGTTGACCTGCATCCACGGCTCACCATCGGTGAACCCGGCGTGCTCGTCGGCGGACCACTGCATCGGGGTCCGCGCATTGTCACGGGAGTTCTGGCGCACATCGTCGGCCACGGCCTCGAACGAGTCGATGCGACCGTCGTCGATCGCGTTCTGGACCGGATTGACCGTGTCCACGTCCTGGTAGTCGTCGAGGGACTCGAACGGGTAGTTCGTCATGCCCAGTTCCTCACCCTGGTAGATGTAGGGCGTCCCCTGGAGCGTGTGGAGCAGGGTTCCGAGGAGCTTCGCGGACTCGCGGCGGTACTCGTCGTCGTTCCCGAACCGGGAGACCATCCGGGGCTGGTCGTGGTTGTTCAGGTAGAGGCTGTTCCAGCCGTCGTCGGCAAGGCCGTGCTGCCAGCGGTCGAAGACGGCCTTGAACTCGGTGAGGTCGAGTTCCTTGCGCTCCCAGATGTTGTGCCCACGGTCGAGCAGCATGTGCTCGAAGTGGAAGATCATGCTGAGCCCGTCGCCGTCCTCGCCGACGTACTGGCGCGCGGTCTCCATCGCCATCTCGTCACCGATCATCTCGCCGACGGTCAGGAGGTTCTCGCCCTCGAGCACCGCCTCGTTCATCTCCTGGATGTACTCGTGGATGCGCGGGCCGTTGAAGTAGTGCTCCGGAATCGCATCGTCGGGAGCGTCCTCCTCGACCTTCGAGATGAGGTTGATGACGTCCATCCGGAACCCGTCGATGCCCTTCTCGAGCCACCACTGCATCATGTCGAACACCTCCTCCCGGACGTCGGCGTTCTCCCAGTTCAGGTCGGGCTGCTTGCGGTCGAAGAGGTGGAGATACCACTCTTCCGTCTCCTCGTCGTAGGCCCACGCGGGGCCGCCGAAGAACGAGCCCCAGTCGTTCGGTGGGGCTTCGCCCTCGGGCCCTTCCTCGGCGTCCCAGTCCACCTCGTCCGCGTCGACGCCCTCGCGCCACCAGTACCAGTCGCGGTACTCACTCTCGGGGTCGCGCGACTGGAGGAACCACTCGTGCTCGTCGGAGGTGTGGTTGACCACGAGGTCCATGATGAGCGCGATACCGCGCTCGTGGAGTCCGTCGAGGAGGGCTTCCCAGTCGGCCATCGTCCCGAACTCGTCCATGATAGAGCGATAATCGGCGATGTCGTAGCCGTTGTCCGCGTTCGGGGACTCGTAGACGGGGTTGAGCCAGACGACGTCGACGCCCAGCTCGTCGAGGTAGTCCAGCTTCTCGATGACGCCCTGGAGGTCACCGACGCCGTCGCCGTCTGTATCGTTGAAACTGCGGGGGTAGACCTGGTAGACGACTGCTTCTTTCCACCAGTCGCTGTCGTGTTCGAGACCAGCCATTGTAGAGATATTACTTACAGAAGTTGTAAATATATTTGGAACCGCTCATCGCGGGCCGAACGACCGCGGGGAAAGAAGGAAGAACAGCCTGCGCTACCGGGAGACCAGTCACTCAGTACGAGTGCGTCAACACCGTGTTCCCGCTCGCGTCGAACAGGTAGACCGTGTCGCCGGAGTTGTTCCAGACCGAGGAGCCACGGCCCCAGTAGAGGTCGGTGCTGGTGTCGGTCCCGCTCCCGGTGTGGAGCGTGACGGTCGCGCCCGCGTCGAGGGTGAACGACGGGAAGGTGTAGTCGTGGGCCGCCTCGTCCTCGCAGACGTAGTCGGTCATGTCGACCGCCGAGCTGCCGGCGTTCTCGAAGACGACGTACTCGTCGTTGAGGTTCTCCGAGTCGGTGCCAGCGGCGTCCTCGTGGACGTTCTTGACGACGATACCGTCACTGGTACTCCCGTCGTCGCCGGTCTCGTCGAAGCCATCGCCGCTGTAGGTGCGGTTGATGATCTCAGCACCGGAGTCGTCGGTGACGATGACGGTGTCGCCGGAGTTGTTCCAGACCGAGGAGCCACGGTTCCAGTAGAGGTCGGTTGCCGAGTCGGTCCCACTCCCAGTGTGGAGCGTGACCCGCGCCCCGGCGTCTAGGCTGAACTCGGGGACGGTGTAGCTCTTGCCGGCGGCGTCCTCGACCACGTAGTTCGTGAGTTCCATCGAGCCGGACCCGGTGTTCTCGAAGACGATGTACTCGTCATTGAGGTTCTCGGACTCGGTACCCGCCGCGTCGGCGTGGACCTTCACGAGTTCGAGTGTGCCCGACCCGCCCGTGTTGCTGCCGTCGAACGCTGAGAACAGCGGGAACGAGGTATCGAATCGCGTGCTGACAGGGACGGTCGCGTCGGAATTCACGTTGTTCGAATCGTCCTCGACCTGGTCGTCGCTCAGGCGCAGGTCACTGCCGAGGTCGGCCGCGAGCGTGTTGAGGTTCGACCGGGCATCGCTCGTCGCCGTCGAGGCACCGATGAGGACGACAGAGCCACCGTTCGCGACGAACTGTGAGATGGCGTCGGTCTCGGCCGTCGTGAGCGACTGTGGCGGCGAGGTGACGATGAGAGAGCGCGCACCCGAGAGGTTGTCGCTCGTGAGGTTGTTCACCTGGTCGAAGTCGATGCCGACGCCTTCGAGGTAGCGCTGGTAGTACGCCACGTCCTCGCTGGAGAGGGCGTAATCGGCGCTGAACTGGCCGTGACCGCCATCGATGACCACCTTCCCTGCACTCTCCGAGAGCCAGTCGAGCAGGTTGGTCAGGAAGGTGAAGTTCTCGTAGGTTGACGTGTCGACCGCGTAATCCTCGGCCTGTTCGTAGGACTCGTCGATGAACGGCGAGCCGACCATCGCGACGTTCGCCGCCTCGTCGACGCCGACGAGCGGGATGTCGGTGTACGAGACGCTCGGGGTCCCGGTCTGGGTCGCCGTCGACTCCGCGAGCACGGGCACGCGGGACTGGCTGATGGCTCCCGAACTCGTCTTGATCGACGCCGCGTCCGGGAAGAACTGGTCGTCCACGGGCCGATTCCGGATGGGGTCTGTGGCCGACGGGTCGCTCTGGGCCCAGAGGTTCGTCCCGTTCTGCTGTGCCGTGACCTCGGCGTCGTAGAACTGCTCGTACTTGCTGAACGCGGAGGCGTAGACGCGGGCGTAGCCGTTCTGGACCGTGCGCAGGTTGTAGAAGTCGTCGCGGACGCCATCGCCGGTGGCGTCGTAGTGGATGTATCCGAGCAGACGGTCGTAGGTGTCGAAGATGCCCGGTTCCGCGGGGTCGAACGAGAGTTCGATGGTCTTTCCACTCAACTCGTTCTGTCCCCAGGTGGTCGCGTTCGCGCCCCAGTCCGCGAGGTAGGTCAGCGACTCGATGCCCTCCCACTCCTGGGTGCGCTCGAACCGCTGGTACTGTTCCTTCTCGGGCGTGTCCATCCCGAGGATGCGGACGTTCTCCTCGCGCCCGGAGTCGAATCGGACGTTCGCGGTGTCCCCGTCGGTTACATCGACGACGTCGACGAGGTGTGTCGTGTCCGGGTCGATCTCCATCCCCGGCCGGTCCGCGAAGAAATCGAAGGTGGTGTCGAACCGGGAGGTCGTCGGCTTGTAATACACGCCTCCGTTGTTGTCGTTGTCCGTGACCTGGTCGTCGTTGAAGCGGAACGCGAGTCCGAGGCCGTCCGCGATGTCGTTGAGGTTCGCGGTCTCGTCGAAGTTCGAGTAGTCGGCGCGGTCGAAGATGAACACGTGCCCGCCACCCGCCACGAAGTCCGCGAGGTCCTGTTTTTCCGAGCTGGTGTACGCGGTCGCCGGGCCGGTGAGCCAGACCGCGTCCGCGGTCGAGAGGTCCGACGAGAGCGTCGAGGTGCCCGTCACCGTGTAGTTCTGCTGGGTCTCGGCGTAGTTCGCCATGTTCGAGAAACCGGTGAGCGTGTGGTACGCGTCGTGTCCCTCGTCGTAGAGGATGGTCCCGGAGCCACCGAGGTAGGCGTCGAAGACGTTGAGGACGAACTCCTCGTTGTCGCTCCTGAAGTTCGCGTCGTCGGAGACGAGCGTCGCGCCGAAGCCGACGACCGTGCCCGCGCTGGAGTCGTCGACCGCCACGAGTGGGATGTCGGTGTTGTAGGGGTATGCGACCGCGTCGCCGTTCCCGTCGGCGTCGTCGTTATTGGCAGTGGTCTCCGCCTTCACCGCGATGAGCGAGTCGTCGGTCAGGGTGTTGCCCGAAGCGTCGAGGAGGCTCGCCGTGGAGTCGAACTCCAGCGAGTCGATGCTACCCGAGGCGGCTCGCGCCACCGTAGATGCGGAGTTCCCGATTGCTGTGCCCGCCGCCGCGACCGTGAGCGATGTGAGGAAGTCACGTCGTCGCATACCATGTCGGGCGAAGCAAGACTTAATAAAACATTGTATTTGTTCTAAATAGTATACTGAAGCCACCGAGAAAAAGACAATCTGCTTTGGTAACTAAACTAGTGGGCCCGATTCGCCCGATTCTGCTCGATACACCAACCAATACTGTTGGCTATCGGGGATGGTTATTGAAACCCGAGACGAACTGGCTGCAATGAAGGCCTCCCCTGACGTCGATTCCCCCCTACCCGCGCACGACGCGCGTCGAGAGACTGGCAAGGGTGCCCGTGATATCCCCTGTCGGGAGTTCGACAGTGCCCCTCGTCTGGCCGGTCACGTCCGCGAACTTCACGTGGACCGAGAAGGACCCGTCGGCCTGTATCGGTGCGGCCTCCATCCGGTCGCTACCGACCTCGCGGACCCAGACCATCTCGCCCTGGTGTTCCGGCCTTACACGTCCCCGGATGCGGTACGTACGCCGCTCCGAGACGTTCTCACCGACGACCGGGTAGTCGAGTCCTTTCCACTCGTAGTAGCCCTCGTCGATGACGAGGACGTTCGAGTAACCGGCCTGCTGGAGTTCTGCGGCCCGAACCGACGAGAGGTGATGCGGACAGCCGCAGTAGCAGATGATGCGGTCGGACTGGCTCCAGTCCGCGACCGGGGAGATATCCAGCGGGCTCCCAGCCGGTGAACTCACCGCACCGTAAACGTGCTCGTTCCGGTATTGGGCCATCCCACGGGCATCGGCGAACCGGGCCTCGCGTCGGCCCCACCAGTAGTGGACGTCCTCGACGGGAGCCAGTCGAACCTGCTCGCCATCGACCTCGATGGTCTCGTACGCACCCGTGTCGATGTCGCGCTCGGCAGGGACCGAATCCGGGTCTGGCGGGTAGCCATCGGCCGGCTTCGGGTCGTTCGGGTTCCACGTGACCTCGCGCGGACTGGGGCGTTCCGTTCCCGATGTCGCGGTGTCGTCATCCCCGCCGATCTCCTGTGCCCCGTCGCTATCTGCGGTTCGCGTCGGCGTCGCGGTCGGCGCAGTCGAGGCAGTACCCGCACCTGCTCCCGACCCGTTGTCGGTAGCACATCCAGCGAGCCCTGTGACGATTCCGGTGGAGAGCGCGAGGAACGCACGTCGTTTCATTACCAAAATTTTTGAGTAGAATTAAATAGGCTCTTCGGTCGAATCCCGATACCGTGGGGCACACCAGACCGTCCCCGGGGTCGGGGGGTTTGGAGATAACGTATGGGGATTGCTCACCAACGACTATTCCCGTTCGCTGACAGACAGGCCGCCCGGACTGTTCTAAACTATAGACAGTTCAACAACGGTTCACTACTGGTATTAATACTAGAACGACACCACCCGAGGCCTCCTGATCTATCGGCGGTTCAACTCGGTCCGGACGAAGACCGCGAGTGCGAGCACAGAGAGCGCGAACCCGACGATGGTGAACCCCGAGAACGAGAGGTTCTGGAAGTGGGCGGTGAAACTCTTGTCCGTGGGGTAGTCCGGCGAAGGCAGGACCGGCCACAGCAGGAACGTGAGGTCAGCAAACTGGAGCCGCAGCAGCGAGTTGAGTGAATCTCCCACGAGATGGGAGGCGTAGCCGAACGACGCGGCGAACGCGAGGTCGGTACGGTCGTACCGCCGAGCGACCGCGTACGCGAGGACGATGAAGACGCTCAGCGTCAGAAGCGAGTGAGCGAAACTCCGGCCCGTCGGCAATATCGTTGCCCACCAGGCGAGCGGTTTGTCGACGAGGTCAGGCAACTGTGTCCCGACCAGCAACACGAGTAACACTAGCACCGACTCGTGCGCCTTCCGCTTCGTCGGTAGCAGACGATAAGCGAGATAGCCGAACGCAGCGTGTCCCCAGGGCCACATCGAATGCTGCTTTGCAGAGCAGCGGGATACGTTCGTTGTTTTCCCGGAGAAGATTGCGGCAGGCATTGAGATGCATGGCCAAAACCTATATACTACGGATGTCTCGCTATTATCACGTCAACCACATTGGGGTTGTGGTGGGGGAAAACATGTCAGGTATGAAAACTCAGTATTGCGAGCACTGTGAGGAAGAGAAGCCGATCATCCAGACGGTCGGCTGGCAACCGAACGTCTGCAGAGGCTGTGGGAACGACATCGAAGATTGACAGCAGGCACGGGGTCGAGCCAACATCTTCTTGAGCGCCCCCGCACAATCGGCGACCAATGACAACTCGTCGTCGCCAGCGGTACGTCCATGCGACGCTCGCATGGACCCTCGCCAGCGCACTCGCGCTGTCGCTGCTGGGCGCGCTCGAGTACGAGCTGTTCTTCGTCTGTTCGCTCATCGGGGTGCTGGTCGTGACCGAACTGACGGCTGCGATCAACGTGACGCCAGCCTGGCGCAAGCGCCTGCGCTGGCTCATCGGACTCGGGTTGGTCGTCTTCGCCTACATCGTGATTCGGCGGATCCTGGCCATCCTGCCACCGGGGGTGTTCTGAGTGCGGGTCGCTGGCCGGACGGTCCGGTACCCGCAACTCCTCGTCGTCGGCCTTCTGGTATTGCTCGTCGGGGCAGGACTCTGGGCGGGCGTCACGTCCGCCGACGCCTTCGGTGCGTACAACCCTGCGTGGGACGGGTCGCAGGACGCACGGACTATCGTGGGAGAGACGGACAGGACGGTCGTCGTCGCACAGGAGACTGGCAAGTACGAGATGCTGGATGCGAACGAGACCACGGCGTTCGTCCTCTCGCCGACCAGCGACTACGGCCCGGCAGCCGAAGCCGACCTCAGGAACTTCGTCCGGGACGGCGGTACACTGGTCGTGGCTGGTGACTTCGGCGGGGCCGTGAATCCACTGCTCTCGGGGATCGGCGCCGGCTCTCGGCTCGACGGGACGACCCTCCGTGACGAACAGCACTACACGGAATCCCCCGCGATGCCACTGGCGACGAACGTCAGTGACGACTCGCGCGTGGCCGACGTGGACGAACTCGCGCTGAACTACGCGACGGTCGTCGACCCGGGGACCGGAAGCACCGTTCTCGTTCGGAGCTCCCCGTACGGGTATCTGGACGCGAACGGGAACGAAGCCCTCGACGACAACGAGACGCTCGCCAGCTATCCCGTCGTCGTCGCCGAGTCCGTCGGTGAGGGACAGGTCGTCGTCGTCTCCGACCCGAGCGTGTTCATCAACACGATGCTCGACCGGGGCGACAACCGGGCGTTCCTCTCCTCTATCGTGGGTGAGTCCGAGACGGTCCTCTTCGACTACTCCCACGCAGGGCAACTCCCGCCACTGGTCAGGCTCACGCATCTGCTCGCCGACTCGGCGCTGGCGTTGCTCGTGACCGGCCTCCTGCTCCTGGTCGGTGGAACCATCGCCGTTCGTGGGCTGCCGGTCTCGGTTCCGGTCCCGTGGGGACGGGAGTCGCCATCGCTCACAGCGGTCACACTCGACGAGGCGTCCATCACCGACCTGCTGGAACGTCGACATCCGGAGTGGGAACACGAACGTGTCCGCCGTGTCGCGAAAAGTATTAACAGGCCATCCGAAAATACGGTGAACGATGAATAACCCGGCCGACGCCTACGCCGCCCTCCGCGACGAGATATCCACTGTTCTGGTCGGCAACGACGAGCTCATCGAGCACCTGACGATTTCTCTGTTCACTCGGGGACACGTCCTCGTCGAGGGCGTCCCGGGCGTCGCGAAGACGACCGCGGCGAACGCCTTCGCGAGAGCGGTCGGACTCGACTACACCCGTATCCAGATGACGCCCGACGTGCTACCCGCAGACATCACGGGGACCCACGTTTTCCGTGAGGGAACTGGCGAGTTCCAGCTCCAGCGTGGCCCCATCTTCTCCAACCTCGCGCTGGCCGACGAGATCAACCGGGCGACGCCGAAAACGCAGTCCGCCCTGCTCGAAGCGATGCAGGAGAACCAGGTAACCATCGAGGGAGACACCCTGCCACTCCCCCAGCCGTTCATGGTCATCGCGACGCAGAACCCCATCGAGATGGAGGGCACGTTCGACCTGCCCGAGGCGCAACGTGACCGCTTCCAGCTGAAGCTCGTCGTCGACACGCCGACCCGCGAGAACGAACGAATCTTGCTCGACCGATTCGACGACGACGCACAGCTCGGTGCGCGCGATGTCGAACAGGTGTTGACCACGGAGGAGGTGCTCGAACTGCGAGATGTCGTCGAGGACATCCACGTCGCGTCGTCGGTGAAGGAGTACATCCTCGACGTGGTCCGGGCAGTCCGTGAGGACGACAACGTCGACGTCGGGTCCTCACCTCGTGCGGGCATCACGTTCCTGAACACGACGAAAGCGCGGGCTGCAATCCGGGGTCGGGACTACGTGATTCCCGACGACGTGAAGGCGCTGGCGAGACCCGTGCTCCGGCACCGGATCGTACTCAGTACCGAGGCAGACCTGGGGAGCATAGATGCGGAGGACGTCGTCGAGGACGTGCTCGAACGCATCGCGCCGCCGGAGGTCAGTGGCTTCCAGTTCGGTGATGAGACGCGAGATGCGCCGACGGCGGACGAGTAAGAGCCCTACCTCCTGATGGAATACAGACGGCTCGTTCTGACGCGGTGGACCCGACGCGACCGGCTGGCAGTTCTCACCATCGCGGTCACCGTCGCCTTCTTCACGAGTACGGTGCTCGCCGTGACGGCCGTCTCGACCCAGACGACCGCCATCGCCGCCGAGTTCGAAACGCCAGCGAGCGTCGAACACGTCTCTGGTAGCGCCGCCACGGACGAGGGTGTCGCCATCCCCGCAGGGACGATTCGAATCGACGGGACGAACGCGACGCTCGTCGGGCTCTCGAACGAGACGGCTCAGCGCCTGCAAGCGTCGAGTATCGTCGTGCCGCCGCCACCAGGGGCCGGTGTCACCGTCGCTACTGACGGCGCAGGGCAGTCAGCTGGCAACGTGACTGTCGTGACGAGCGACGGGACCGAGACGACCGTCTCGCTCCAGACGCGGTCCGCCGGCCAGCAAGCGATTCCCGGGGAGTGGTACGTGGCGAACGAGACGCTCGCCAGCCAGGTCGGTGGCGGGGCTGGGTACCGAATCGAGACGGACACGCCGACCGTCCCGGCCGACGGGTCACCGGTGCTCGGTGCACTCGCGTTCTTCGTCGCCGGAACGCGCTCGCTCGTCGGGTTGCTCTTCGCCGGGGCAGTGGGTGTCGCCATCCTCGTGGGCGTCATCGTCTACAGCGTCGTCAGGATGACCGTCAGGGACCGGCGAGAGGAGATACGGCTGGTCCGGGCACTCGGCGCGCTCCCGCGACAGGTCCTCACACTGTTCGGCGGGCGGGCACTGTTGCTGACGGCGGTCGGAATCGCACTCGGGTATTCGGTCGGCGTTATCGGTGTGAATCTGGCCGCGAACGTGGGCGTGTTCCTCGGGCTACCGACCTCGCTCTCCATGCGCGTCTCGGCACGGTCCGCGGTGATGCTCTTGCAGGGGTACGGCATCGTCCTCGCCAGTGGTGGCATCGCTGGGATACTCGCGACGCTTCCGGCAGTCCGGGGCGCACCCTACGCCGAGACGGGCGAGGACTACTCCGACGGTCGCCTGACGAGGCTCGCACCGGCAATGCTCGAACCGGAACTGTTCGACTGGCGCGGGGTGGTGCCTGCCGCCGGGGCCCTGACCGTGTTCGTCGCCGTGCTGTTGCTCGTGACCTCGTTCGCGGGGGCGCTCGGCCCACTTGCGGGTGGTGACGGGGCGACGGTCACCGAACCGGGCGCGACACACCCCATCGCGAGCGACGTCCCCGGGCACTACGCCGGTGTTCTCGAATCGCAGGACCAGATTACCGCGAGCCCGGAGATACTGGGCTTCTCGACCGTCGACGGGACCGCCGTGCTGGTCCGTGGGGCGGACTACGAGAAGTTCGCGACGGTGAGCGGCGCGACCCTCGTCGCCGGCCGCCCGCCGACCACACAGCGCGAGGCCGTCATCGGAGCGGACCTTGCCGGGTCACTCGGTGTCGAGCCCGGTGACGAGGTAACGCTCGGGGGGAGCACGCGACCCGCGTTCACCTCGGTGTCGGTGGTGGGGACCTACGAGGCACCGGGGTACTTCGACGACCACCTGCTCGTCTCGCTCTCGACGGCTCGTCATCTCTCGACGAAGCGCGGTGATTCGGTGAACTTCATCCGGCTCTCCGAGCGACCGGACGCCTCCCCGGGTGGCGACGAGGTCCAGGTCGTCGATCTCGGTGCGCCGAACCGGACGACTGTCGGGTCGACGGTCACGGTGACCGCGACGGTGCTGAACCCGACTGCGACGACGACGGAGCGGACGGTGACGTTCACCATCGACGGCCAATCGGTCGACCGGACGGTCTCGATCCGGTCGTTCGCCTCGCGGAAGGTATCTACCAAATTCGAAGCGACCGAGACCGGGCCGGTGACCGTCGGCGTCGACGACCGCACGAGGACGGTGCAGGTGCTGCCCGCAGATGCCGTCACCATCCGCGGACTTCCCCCGGTCGCGCCACCCGATTCGAGCATCCGCGTCCAGGTGGTCGGCGTGGCTGACGGCGCACCCGTTGCAGGGGCCACGGTTACCCTCGGTGACGAGACGTACGAGTCGGACGAGAACGGCGTCGTGACGCTTTCGGTCCCATCGGCAGGGACTCACGACGTGCAAGTCGCTCGCGGCGACTACGCGACGACGCAACAGCTCGAGGCCACGACTGGCGCACAGCGCTCCCTCGTCGCCTCGTGGGACGTCCCTGCGGCCGCCTCGCCGCTCTCGCAGGTGGAGGGTCGCCTCACCGTCTCGAACCCCTGGAACCAGACGCTCTCTCGGACGGTCCTGCTCAACTATCCCGGCGGAACGCGGTCGGTGTCCATCTCGCTCGCCCCCGGTGAATCCCGGACGGTGCCGGTTTCGGTCGGCAGGCTGGCACCCGATTCGTACGAGTTCACCGCCGTGAGCGACGGCGAGGAACTGGCGACCGCGACGCTCCAGGTCGAGGGCCACGCTCGGCTCGCGTCTGCAATCGCCTCCCACAGCGCCACCGAGGCCGGGACGACCGGTATCGGTCGAGCCGTCGCGACCGTCTTCGGGAACGTCCAGATAATCGTCGCTGCCCTCGTCGTGTTCGCCGGCGTGATGACCGTCGGCGGGACGACGGCCGCGTTCGCCCGGAGCGTCCAGGCCCGGTACCGCGAACTCGGGCTGTACCGGGCGGTCGGTGCGAGCCGTCGGCAGGTCCTCGGCGTGGTTGTCCGTGATGGACTCCGGGTCGGGAGCGTTGCGACCGTGCTTGGGCTAGCACTCGGGACGGGGTCTGTGCTCGCGCTGGAGCAACTCGGATTGCTCCGGGTCTATGGCGTCAGCGCGCCCGTGGAACTCGGTGTTTCGACGCTGGGTCTGTCGGTCGTGACCAGTCTCGTGCTGGTCGTCACCGGGACGGTGCTGGCCGTCTGGCCGGCGCTGCAGAAAGAGCCGGTCGTGCTCGTGGAAGCTGGGGACGAATGAGCGGCTGAAACTTGTCTGGGACTCTCAGTCCGACTCGTCCGCCCAGTCGTTCCAGACGTACACCAGCGTGTGCACGTCGATCATGTCGGCGTCGGGTCGTTCTTCCCTGAGCACGTCCCGGAGTTCGCGACAGGCGAGGACGACCTGCCAGTACTGGGTCGGTCGGAAGCCGGTGTCGAGGCCGTCGACCGAGGAGTTTGCCGCGAAGAAGGAGTCGAAGCGGCTGTACTGGAAGGTGATGTAGTCCTCGGGGTAGGCGAACATCAACAGCGTGCTCGCAAACCGCATGAGGTTCCCCGGGGAGACGTCGAGCGGGGCACAGAAGTTCTGGAGTGCCCCGAGTCGGTCGGTGACGTGTGCGTCTTCGGTCAACAGGTCCGAGATGACTGCTGCGCCCTCCTCGGGGTTCTCGAGGCAGTGCTTTCGGACGGCGTTCCAGTCGGACGCGCCCCACCGACCCATCATGTGGTTCAGGACAGAGGAGACCGGCTCCATCCCCACGTCGAGGTCCTCGAAGAACGAGTCGAGTTCCTCGGGGTCGAGGTCGGTGATATCGTACTTCTCTCGAATCGTCTCCTCGAAGTACTTCGCATACTCCCACTTCCAGGACTCGATGTGGGTCCCGCCCCAGTGCTCGGTCGTCTCGTCCTGGTACGCTCCGGACTCTCGCGCGGCGAGGTGGCCGTCGATGGCGGGGGCCAGTTTCTCGTAGTCGAGCCGTATCGGGCGGTTCGTCTCCGTGCTTCCGGACGAGCCGTACCCGTCGAGCGACCGGTAGAGTGGCCCGCGCGGACCGTCCACCTCCGCCCGGATGGTCTCCGGGTCGACCGTCGTCACCAGCGCGAGGAGTTCGTCTATCTCGACCCAGACAGGGACTTCGTGGTCGGTCCCGGCCGTCACGTGGCCGACGCGTTCACGGTAGGTCTCCGCGAACCGTTCGAGCGAGTCGACCCGTTTGTTGTACGTGTTCCCGCCCGCGAACCCGAACTGCTTGAGCCCACTCGCGGCCTGGCTCGTCGGGATGGGACTGGTTTCGGCGTGGGTCCGCCCGTACAGTTCCCAGAGCGACTGGGACCACTGGAACTTCCGCTCCCATGCCGGGTCGTACGTCTCGGCGTCGCGCACCTCGGCGAACAGTTCGGCGAGCTCCTCGACCGACCCCCAGAAGGAGTCGAGGGCGAGGCTCTTGTTCGGAGAGAGCGACTCGTAGAGGGCATCGAGGTCCCACAGTTCCTCGAAGGTCTCTTTCGATGGGTCCTCGATGAACTCGTCCAGACGCTCGGTACACACGCGGGTCCGGTTCGATTCCGAGAGGTCGTATCCCGGTCCAGTGGGATGCTCCGGAACTGTCTGCTTCCACGCGGAGAGTATCGCTTCCTGCCGGGGACCGAACGTATCTGTCACGGTACAACAGACCCATGCTGGACGTAAAGTTCCCGCGGCAACGTTCGCACGAATTTCTTGTGGTACTCGACCGCAGACTCGCCTCACCGCCAGCGGACAGTGAACGTCCCCTCCGGAGGAATCAGATACTCACCAGACGGCAGATTGAACTTCTCACTCGCCAACACCGGCTTGAACCGGACGTCCGTCTCGGAGGCTGTCCCGGGAGACGGGTTGTCGGTCCGGATGAAATACTCGTGGTAGTCGTCCAGGTTCTTCCCGGGGCCACCGTGCCCCTGCAGCTGGATGAGCAGGTCCCGGTACCCGAGGTCCGTTCCCGGGAACGGATAGGTGGCAACGTATCCCATGTCGAAGTGCTGCTCGTCCTTGTCGACAGTGAAGGTGCCATCCTGATACGCGTCGGCGAACGCAGACTGGACGTGCCACTCCGCGGGAAGCCACTCGAACGCCTTCGTGCTCATCTGTGTCGTCGCACTCTCCTCGATGCTGAACCCCTCGAAACTCGCGACCCCCTCCAGGGTACCCGAGTCGCCTCCGCTGTTCACGGCCACGACGGCGAGGTTCGCCTTCGAGGTGGCAGGGACCACCATCTGGATCACGTCCTCGTCGTTCTCCCGCTGGACTGCCTTGGAGTATACCGCACCGTTGCTTGGATATCGGAGTCTGATAGCGACGTGTGAGAGATAGACTTGATTTGCGACGCCCGGGGCACTCGCACCAGCGAACCGGGTCGAACTCGACGCCGTTTCGAGCGTCGATTCGAGGTGCTCCCAGTCGACCTGGACCTCGTACAGTGTCGGCTGGTCCCCGCTTGATTCTGTCTCCTCTTGCGTCGTCGATTCAGTCGGTCGGTCTGTCGGCTGCTCCGTCGTTGTCTCTGCCGTCGTCTGCTCAGTCGTCTGTTTCGACAGCTGCGTCGACGATTCCGTATCGGTACCAGCCGCCACGTCCGCAGTGTCACTCTCCAGCCGAAGACAGCCTGCAAGCGAGACAGGGCCAAGCGCCCGAATGAAGGTACGACGATCCATCGTAGTGATACCAGTACTCGTGATAGCCTCGTAAAATGTGTTTCGACCGCGAGTATCGGAGCTGTAATCGGGAGTATGACAGCAGAATTTTTCAACGAGCAAAAAACAATGTCCACCCTTCAGACCGTCCGCTGGAATCGGATGGTGAACGCAGGTCGTCCTGCGCTCAGTTGGTCCGACGCATCGCGAGCAGCGCCGCCGCGACGAGGGCGACGAGCGCGGGTCCGAGACCGAATCCGGGTATCGAGGAGCTGCTTCCGTCGTCGTCAGCATCGTCCCCGGCCGGGGGTTCCGTCGTGGTGTCGGCCACGGTGGTCCCGGTCGTCGGCACCGGTTCGTCACCGGTCGACGTCGCGGTCGTGGTCTGCGTCGATTCAGTCGTGGTCGGCGTCGCGGTCGTCGACTCGCCCGCCGATTCGACGGTGACGAACTCGAAGTCGCTGCCGTCGGGGCTGAGACTGTGCGTCCCCTCCTCGCTGAAGCGGTAGGTGAACTCGACGGTGCGCTCCATGCCCTTCAGCACGGAGATACGCTGGCCTTCGACGAGTTCGCCGTCCACGTACAGCGCGGGGGTGATGGTCTTCGTGCTGTCGGCGTTGTTGACGACAGTGACGGCGAGCGTGACCTGCTCACCGGGGGCGACGGTCGAGTCCGAGACGGACCACTCGGAGATCTTGATCGTCCCCGTGTTGGTGTCGCCCTGGCCGCCACCACCGCCGCCAGTGCTGCCACCGCTGCCGCCACTGCTCTGGTCGACGGAGAACTCGACTGCCTTCGAGACCGTGTTCCCGCCGGCGTCGGTCAGCGTCACGTTCAGCGCGTGCGAGGACCCATCAGAGAGCCCTGTCGCGGTGTAGGTGACCGCGCCACTCGTCTCGGTCAGCGAGGCCGTGACGTCCGTGCCGTCGAACGTCGCGGTGATCGTCTCGACGTCGCCGTCGACGTCGTCGAAGTTCACCGTGATGTCCGTCTGGCTGGTGCCGGCGTCCAGGCTGCCATCTGAGATGGGCTGGCTGAAGTCGACCGTGCCGAACGTCGGCGCGGTGCCGGTTCCGATGGTCGCCGTCTCGGTGACGGTCTCCTCGTTCCCGTCGCCGTCGGGGACGGTGACGCGGAAGGTGTGGGAACCGGGCGAGAGGTCGAGGCCGGTGATGCTGGTCGAGTCGGCCGTGACGACCGCGTTGTCGGTCACGTCGGTGAAGCCCGACCCGCTGTCGAGTTCCACGACGACGTTGCTCGCATCGATACCGCTCTCGGTGTCGCTGTAGGACACGTCGAACGTGACCTCGGTCGTGTTCGCTGGGAGCGGACTGCCCGAGGGCGACAGCGCTGTGCTGTCGATGCTCGGGGCCGTGGTGTCCGCTTCGATGGTGAACGCACGCGTGAGCGTGTCGGTGTTGCCGGCCGCGTCCGTGACCTCGACGGTCATGGTGTGGCTGCCGGCGCTCAGGCCGGTCGCGTCGTAGGTGACGCCGGTCGAGGTGACCGTCGCCGGCCCGGTGACGTCCGAGCCATCGAAGATGACGCTGACGGTGTCCTGTGCGATGCCGCTCTGGCTGTCGGTGTAGGACACGTCGACCGTCACGTCGCTGGTCCCGTAGGCCAGCGTCTGGTTGTTCGTGAAGCCCGAGGAGATGGTCGGTGCGGTCGTGTCCGCCGTGACCTCGAACTCCTCGGTCACGTTGGCCGCCGCGTTGCCGGCGTTGTCCACGGCTTTGACCGTCACCGTGTGGGTGCCGGAGCCGACGAGGCCGGTCGGGGAGACGACCACCTTGTCGGAGGTGACCTGCACGTCGCCGGCGAAGGAGCCGGTGACGAGCTGGCCGTCGACGTACACCTCGACCGCGTCCGTGTCGATGCCGGACTGCGTGTCGCTGTAGTCGAACGTCACGTCGACCGTGTCGGTGTCGTAGTCGTACGTCGGGCCACCCGAGGACAGCGAGGTGCCGTCAATGGACGGCGGCGTCGTGTCCGCGGCGACCGCGCCGTACGTCGAGAAGTGCGAGACGTTGACGAGGTAGTACTGCTGGGTCGTCCCGCCGATGGTCCGGTTCGCCAGCGTGGTGTCACCGACGACCTCCCACTGCTTGCTCGTCTCGTTGAAGTAGCGGATCTCCACGTCGGACGGGTCGACGCCGGCCGGCAGGTCGTCCTGCTGGACCGGGATGCCGATGATGGCGTGTGAGAGATTGCCCTCGAGTTTCGCACCGAGCTGTCCGTCGATGAACCGCGCACCGGACAGGCCGGCGCTGAGCGAGGCAAGCGGCTGCTCACTCTCGGTCAGTGCACCGAACGCGTTGTCGACGTCGGTCGTCGTGTGCAGTTCGATGAACGTCCCGGTCTTGTCGTTCGTGATGGTCAGCGTCCGGTCGGCCGTGCTGGCCGAGGTCTGGACGGTGGTCGATGCGTTCGTGCTGCCAGCGTTGCCGGCGATGTCGGTACCGGTCGCGTTGACAGCGTACTCACCGGAGCCGCCGAAGTCGAACGTGCCCGTCCAGCCAGCACTGGTCTCGCTGAGCGAAACCGTGCGGACCGTGCCGTTCGGGAGCGTCACGTCGACGTCGGGTGCCGCGCTGAGGTTCTCGGTCGCGGTGACGTTCACGCGACCGGTCGTCGTGGACTGCTGGCCGACCGTCAGGCCGAGCGAGGGGGCCGTGCGGTCGAGCGCGACCACGAGCGACTCGTTGGTGACCAACGCCCCGTTGCCGAGGTCGTCGATTGCCACTGCGCCGACCGTGTACTTCCCGCTGGTCGGGAGCGTACTGGAGTCGAGTGTCGCCGTCCACGTCCCGTCACCGTTCAGGGTCGCGGCCGTGGTCTGGCTCGCGCGCCCGGACTGTGAGTCGAAGACGACGGTCACGGTGGACACGTTCGTCGTGTCGTCCGTGGCCGTGCCGGAGACGGTGATGGTGTCACCGCCCGCGACGATGTCGGGCGAGGCCGACTGGACGGACACGGTCGGGACGTCCCGGTCGAGCGTGATGGTCGTGGTCGATTCGCTCTGCTGACCGGCTGCGTCGGTGCCGACGACAGCCAGCGTGTACTCGCCGGTGCTGAGCATCGAGCCGTCGGCCGTGGAGCCGTTCCAGGAGAGCGTCGCGTTGCCGACCCCACCGCCACTGGTGGCGTCGACCTCGTCGGTCATGTCGAAGGTCGTGACGACGCTGCCGCCGTCACGAACCTCGATGACGGTGGTGTCACGGGTCGCGTCCGTGTGTTCCACCGAGATGGTGACCGGGTCCTGCGGACCGACTTCCGAACCGGCCGTGATAGCCGTCACGGGTGCGGTCGTGTCCACGGTGAACGTGGTCTGGGCGGAGCCAGCCGCGTTCCCGAGGTTGTCGATGAGCCGGATGTCGACGGTGTGCGAGCCGTCTGCGAGGCCCGTGAGCGAGAGCGTTCCGTCTGCGAGGGAACCGCTCGCCACGGTCTGCCAGCTGCCGTCGTCGACGCGGTACTCGGCGTGGTCGATGCCGGTATCGACGTTCGTGAACGTGTAGTCGACGCCCACGTCGCCGGTGGCGAGGACGCTGCCAGCGGCCGGCGCGGTGATACTGACACTCGCGTCCGGGTTGGTCGGGCGCTCGACGGTGATGGTCTCACCGGCGAGGTCGCCGACGCTGACGGTGTGGTCGCCGTAGCTGTCCCAGTAGACGCGCTCGGTGAAGTCGACCGTCGCGGTCTGGCCACCGGCGACGGCGACCGTCTTGGTCGCGACGACCGACCCGTCGATGAAGAGGTCGACCGAGGTCGTTCCGTTTCGGTCACCAGTGTTCTCCAGCGTCGCCGTGACGTTGACCGGGTCGGTCGACAGCAGGTCAGTCGACTCGACGGTCTGGGAGACGAGGCTGATGTTCGCGGGTGCCTCGACCGTCACCGTGGTCGCGGCGAGTCCGTTGACCGTCACGTCGTGCGTGCCGCGGTCGAGCGTCCCGAGGTCGTACGTGTAGGTCTCCAGGCTCGTGCCGGCGACCTCCTTCGTGCGAGAGTCGACGACCGTGCCGTCGACGCTGATGTTCAGCGTCTGGTTCGCCGCCACGTCGCCCGAGTTGCTGACCGACACGGACACGGAGACCGTCTCGTTCGTGAGCGCGGTCAGCGGGGCGACCGAGTAGTCGACCGAGACGTTCGCGGGTGCGAGCGCCGTGACCGTGACCGGGTCGAGCCCGTTCACCGTCACGTCGTGCGTGCCGCGGTCCAGCGTCGTGTTGTAGGTGACCGTCTTCGAGCTCGTGGCCGCGACGGTGACCTGTTGCGTGTCGACAACCGTGCCGTCGATGACGAACTCGACGGTCTCGGTGCCTTCGACGTCGCCAGTGTTCTCGACGGTCGCGGTGATGCCGACCGTCTCGTTCGTGAGCGGGCTCGTCTCATTGACCGCGTATGTCGTCGAGAAGTTCGCAGGCGCGAGCACGGTGACCTCGGTCGGGGTGAGGTTGTTCACCGAGAGGTTGTGCGTCCCGCGGGTCATGCTGATGATCGTCTGCGTGACCTGTTTCGAACTCCCGGCCGGGACCGTCACCGACTGCGTGCCGATGACGATGTCGTCGGCCAGGAAGTCGACCGACGTCGTCCCTTCGACGTCGCCGGTGTTCTCGACGGTGGCGGTGATGCCGACCGATTCGTTGGTCAGCACTGTGGTCTCGTTGACCGAGTAGGTCGTCGAGAAGTTCGCCGGTTCCTGAACGGTGACCGTCGCCGCGGTGAGGTCGTTCACCGAGACGGTGTGCTCACCGGTATCGAGGGAGGTCTCGTAGGTGACCTGTTCGGTGGACGTTCCCTGCACGGTCACCGTCTGCGTGTCGACGACCGACTCGTCGATGCTGACGTTGACCTCCTGCGTGCCGTTCACGTCGCCGGTGTTCTCGACGGTCGCCGTGACCGTGACCGTCTCGCTGGGCAAGAGGGTCGTCGGGTCGACGGTGAAGCTCGTCGAGAGGTTCGCGGGTGCGAGCGCCGTCACGGTCGTCGGGCTCAGCCCGTTGACGCTGACAGCGTTGTCGCCACGGTCGAGGGACATGTTGTACGTGACGGTCGTCGTCTCGCCCGCTGCGAGGTCGACGGTGGTCGTGTTGACCACGGAGCCGTTACGTTCGAATTCGACCGACGTGGAACCGACGACCGGCCCGTCGTTCGTGACCGTTGCATTCACCTCGACAGCCTCGGTCGTCAGCACCTCGGTCGCGTTGACCGAGAAGTCAGTCGAGAAGTTCGCCTGCTTCTCCGGCAGGGTGATCTCGACGCTCATCGGGCCGGTGACCGTGATGTTCCGGACCGTCGTCTCGTTCAGGAACCGCGTGGCGTTCTCCGGCGGTTGCGCCTCGAGTTTCACCGCACCGGAGAGTTCGATACCGGTTCCGGAACTGGATTCGTTCAGGATGCCGTTCTGGGTGGTGTTCGTTCTCCAGCCCGTGGACGGCCTGCTCTGGTTTGCCCAGATGGTGAGTGATGCGTTCGGCACCGGGTCACCGCTCTCGTCGAGCGCGGTGACGTCCACGACGTGCCCTGCCGGCAACGTCGCGTTCACCGTCGCGGTGTCGGTCTCGTTGACGCTCCCGAACTCGAAGATGTCGACGTTCCCGTCGCGCAGGAAGTACGAGCCATTCCGGAGCTGGTAGTAGCCCAGCCAGTAGGTATCGTTCTCGGTTATCTCGAAGCTGTACTGCCCAGTGTCGTCCGTGTTGTTGGTCTGTAAGTCGGATTCGTTGAATACGGTGACCAGGTCACCCGATGCATCCGACCCGTTCGACAGCGTGAGCGTCCCCTCGACGACTGCGCTGTTCTCCTCGGCCAGCGTAATCGTCGGGGACATGTTGCTCGTAACGGTGAGGTTGTTCGTGATCTCCTGGTCCTTGAACCGGGTGCTGTTGTCGGGTTCCCTGACGGTGAGTTTGACCGGGCCAGCCACTTCGAGGCCGGCCGGGTCGGTCAGGTTCTCCAGTCCGTGGACGCGCCCGTCCGAGAGGGTCCAGAGGATGATGCCACCGCCCTCGACACCACCGGACGCGTTCGGGTAGTAGAGCACTTCAGCGTCCTCGACCGGGTTCCCGCTCTCGTCGACGACTTTGGGGTCGAGCACGTGTCCATCAGGGATGGTCACGTTGCCGAGGTCGGTCGAGCTCGTAAGGTTGAGGCTCGCGAACTCGTAGGTGTCCGCGACACCGTCACGGACGCCGACGCCGGACAGCTCGGTGCTGAAGTTGTCCTGTGAGAACACCAGGCTGTAGTTACCCGCAGGCATGTCGAAGTCGAACGTCCCCTGGGCATCGGTTCGGACGTAATCGAACGAACTGTCTTCGCCGACCACGATGATTCCGTCTTCGACGAGCGGGTCACCCTGCTCGTCGACGAACCGACCGGTGACAGTCTTGACCGATTCGAGTTCGATGGTCAGGTTGCGGTCGCTGTCGATAGTGTAGTCGGTGTAGTTGTTGTCGTAGCCGAGGTCATCGCCGTAGACGTTCACGGAGAGGTTCCCAGCCGCGAGTTCGATGCCCGGCGGCGCGCCGTAGAGGCGGACGTCGCCGTTCGTGTCGGTGGTTCCACTCACCCACGTGGTCGAACCGTTGTTCTCGTAGCCGAGACTGACGTCGATGCCCTCGAGCACGGCTCCGGTCTCGTTCGTCACAGTGACGTTGACCAGGTGCGGGGCGTCCGGCAGCGTCCAGGTACCGATGGTCTGGTCGCTGGTTCCGACGGTCACGGGTGCGTCGAACACGTACACGTCGGGCTTGCCGTCCTTCGGGAAGGGCGAGTGCTCGCCCTGCCAGTCGCGCTGGTCGAACTCGACGTCGTAGGTATCGTTCACACCGACCGCAGCCGTGAACGAGCCGTCGGTCGAGACGCGGTCACTCCCGTAGCTTTCGTCGCCATCGAAGGAGGCGATGTAGCCCTCGGGGACGGTTCCGTCCGCGTACTCGATGCTCCCGCTGAGGTTCGCGACCGCAGCGATGGTGAGCGTTACCGTCCGGTCACTGTCGACAGTGACCTCGGTGAAGTTCGTCTTGTAGCCGCGGTCGCGGCCGTCCGCGTAGAGATCGATGCGGCCGATGACCTCGGCGTGGACTTCACCGTTCGAATCTGTCCACGCGATCGAGTCACCGTCACCGTCGACGCCCGGTAGTTCGTGGTCGACCTCGAGCTCGACGTTCGAGACAGGATTACCCTTGCGGTCCTGGACACGGACCGTCAGGTTGTGTGGCTCGGGGAGCGTCAGCGTCCCCATGTCCTTCGTGCTCTGGTTGACGGTCCCGAAGTAGTAGACGTCCGGGATACCGTCCTGCGGGAAGGAGCCCTGCCAGTCGCCGTCGGCTGCGGTCTGTCTGAACTCGACCTCGTAGGGGCCGCCCTCCGCGATTGCCGCGGAGAAAGAGCCGTTCGAGTCGGTCCAGACGCTCTCACCGTAGGGGTCGGAGAAGTTCGAGACGCGTAGGAAGTCGCTCGTTGCGGGCGTCCCGTCTGCCCCTTCGATGGTCCCGGTGACGTTCATCGTCTTCACGAGAGTGACGGTGACGTTCGTGCTGTTGGTGACCGTCACATCGACGTACTTCTCGGCGTACCCGGCCGGTGGCTGGTTGACTTCGACGTCGATGGAGCCATTCACTTCGATGCCCGGGTGGCTGGCTCCGTCACCGACGAACAGCCCGTCGGCGTTGGTCGTGCCATCGACAGCCGTCCCGTAGTTGTTGCGGTCGGCCTGGATGAGGACGCCGACACCCGAAAGCGGGTCACCATTCTCGTCGACCACGGTGACGTTCAGGTCGTGGCCCTTCGGAAGCTGGATGTCGTTCGTCTGGTTGGTGCTCCCGACGGAGGCCATCTCCGCGACGTAGACGTCCGGAACGCCATCGTTCGGGAGGACCGTATCCGTGTTCTCCTGCGAGAAGAGGACGTGATACGACGTGTTCGGCTGGAGGCCGAGTTCGTAGCTGCCCGACGAATAGGTCCACGCGCCGTCGGACACCCCGTCATCGGACGAGTAGATAATCCGCATCGGATACACCGGCGACCCGGTGTGGTCGCTGACCGTCCCGTTCACGGTCACGGTCTTCTGCATCGTGAGCGTGACCGACTGGTCGCCGGTCACCGCCACGTCTTTGTTGGTGTTGTCCAGATTCCCGGTCTGGGGGACGTAGATGGAGACCGGTCCCGTGACCTCGATGGTCGCCGTCCCCTCCGAGTCGGTCGTTATCTCCGTGCTGGCGTAGAACGGGTCGGGGTCGTGTCCGACCCACAGACTCGTGTTCGTGACCGGTGTTCCGTCTTCGCTCTCGAGGGTGATGGTCAGGTTGTGGCCCTCGGGGAGCGTCCGCGTCCCGATGTCGGTGTCACCCGAAACCGACACGTTCCCGAACGCGTAGACGTCCGGAATCCCGTCTGCGGCGGCTTCCGTGTCCGTCCCGTTCTGGTAGTACATCAGCTCGTACGTCTCGTTGGTCGGGACGGTCGTCGAGAAACTACCGTTCGAATCGGTGTCGTTCTCGTACCGGGTGTAGTCGGGTGACATCAATTCCACCGTGTCCCCAGCGCCCACACCGGTTCCGTTGGCTGCCTCGACGGTGCCAGTGACCGTGTTCGACGATTGGAAGGTGATATTCACCGACTCGTCACTGGTGACCGTCGTGCTGGAGAAGTGCACCCCGAGGTCCCCCGCATCGACGAAGAGCTGGGTCGACCCGTTGACCTCGATGGTCGCCTGTCCCTGCGAGTCCGTCGTGATGTCCGTGTAGACGGTGTTCTCGCCGGAATCGTGGCTCACCTGGACACTCGTGTTGGCGACGGGCGTCCCGTCCGACTTCTGGACGTTGATGGTCAGGTTGTGGCCCTCGGGGAGCGTCCGCGTCCCGAGGTCGGTGTCGCCCGAGACGGAGACGTTCCCGAACGCGTAGATGTCCGGGATGCCGTCTGCGGGCGCGGTGGTCTGGAAACCGTCCTGGTAGTACTGCAGTCCGTAGGTCCCGTTGCTGGTGAGACCGATAGAGAAGTTCCCGTTGGAATCGGTGGCGTCGAGCTGGCCGTCCCCGTCGGCCATCAGTTCGACGTCGTCGCCGGCCCCGACGGCCGAGCCGTCAGCGGTCTCGATGGTCCCGTTGACCTGCTTCTCCGCGGTGAGTTCGACCGTGTAGTTCCGGTCGCCGGTGACCTCGATGGTCGAATAGTTGCTCGTGTAGCCCTGTGGGCCGGAAACTTCGAGCCTGATGGTGCCGGTGACCTCGACGCCGGGTTCGCTGACGTTCCCCGCGTACACGTACCCGTTCGAGTTCGTCTCCGTGTTCATCTGCGCCTCGATCCCGTTCGCGACGTGGAAGACGCGGACGAAGACGCCGTTCATGGGGTCCCCATTCCCGTCGACGACCTGCACGTTCAGCAGGTTCGGGTCGGGGAGTTCCGTGTTGCCCATGTCGACATCGGACGCCCCCGTCGAGACGTTCCCGATAGCGTAGAGGTCGATGCGCCCGTCACGCACGTAGTTCTCCGTCGCGTTGTAGGTATTGTTGAACTGCTGGAACCACACGGGGTACGTCTCAGAGGCGTTCAGGCTGACGTTGTACTGGCCCGAACTGTCCGTGTGGTCGATCGTCGGTGGTGAGGAGGGGCCGTCGTCGAAGAGGACCTTCCACCCCGTGGCGTCACTCCCATCTGTGTAGTTCACGGACCCGGTCACCGTGACCGTGTCCACCTGTTCCTGCACTGGTAACGCAACACCAGTGCCACCCATCGTCACAGTAGATGTAATCAATAAGATTACCAGTAATACTGCTCGTGCGCCGTCATGTGTCACGTGCGATAGAGGCCGACACCACCTATTAAGTGTTACTCTGCCAATATGACCATAAATAATAAAACCTGAATCTAGTTAGGATATAAATCTGTTTTGGCTAGTGTAATGTGTCCCTGTAATACACGTAATACCGTTTCGATTTCTGTCGCTCCCTCCTGTGGTTCTGTCGGAGGGAACCCGCACCAACCGAAATGTAATCTTGAGTGGTTCGCAGCCTAATATTTTAAACTATTGGCCGAGTATGGTGCTGCTAACTGCCACCGTATACAGTAGTATGTTTAGAAACCACATCCGATATGTCGGTTGCAATGGCAGACAGTCAGACGAACCAGTACAGGAACTGGTCCTCAGAAGCCCCGAATCACGTTCGGGACCGGGCCAGGCGGTATCCGTGCCTGTGCGGGGCCCAAGACGAACCGGATCACGGCCAGCTCACCGGTGGGGTCGAACTCGCCGTGGTCGTCGCGCGAGATCTTCAACAGACGCCGCAACAGGGGTCGCTGGTCGGCGAACGCCGAGAGGAATTTCTGGCGCTCCGGTCCCGAGGTGACCGTCCCGATAGCGGCGCGCTCCTCGCCGTTGTACCAGATGGAACAGGGGTGGCCGTCGTGGAAGTTCGGCCACCACGCGCTCTCGGCCTTCGGCGTCACCACGACGAGTGCGCCGTCGACCCGAGCGTAGGCGACCGGGAAGGTGTACTGGCGACCGCTCTGTCGACCGGCGTACGAGAGGAGGATGAGCCAGCGGTCGACGGTTCGGTGTAACGGCGACCGAAGAACAGCACGGAGAACCGGATTCGCCACCCAGGCCTCGACGGCCCGGTGGAGCCAATGAATCCGTTTCGTTGGTGGGAAGGAACGCTGCGCAGGCATAGCGTAGGATACGACCCCAGAGAAAGTAGCTGTTCGCCCCGCCGATTGACTGCATCCCACACGGCTGAGAGCCAGCACTCGCCGGAGCCAGGAGCCTAACTGACGACCCGGACCGGGCTCCCGAGTTCCGCTTGCAGCCCGATGAGCAGTTCCTCGGACCCGATGGTACGGGCTCCTTCCGCTGTGACCGAGACGACGCGAGCCTCGTCCTGGCTGTGGGTCGTCCACGTCACCGTCGGCCATCGGCCGGCGAGCGCCCGGCCGAGGGCCACGTCGTCGATGGCGGTCCGGTCGATACTGTGAAGCTCGAAACTGCTCCGGATGGTCACCTCGACCTCGACGTCGGTCCCGCTACTCATGTGCGGTCACCTGCAGCAGGGTCGAGAAGACGGTGGGGGTGTTCGTTCGACAATGGTGGGGGGTGTTGTGAATGGTCATACACGCTGTGCTATCGAGGCCCAAGGCACAGTCAGATTTCAATGTACCGGTCACGGCGAACGGTGGTCACATGCCGGGACAGGCACGAATATTTACACTCTGCGATGAGGACTACGAGACATGGACCCCACGCGGCGTCGCGAGCTCCTGCGGCGATTGAGTTTACTCGGAGTAGCCGGGCTAGCGGGGTGCCAGGGACTTTCGTCGGACGAGCAGACCGACACTACAGGGGAAACGAAGACCCACAGAACGACGACGACCGATTCCGCAACGGTGGAATCGACAGACGAGGAGATGACGACACGACCCGTCGCGGCGGGACCGACCTTCGACCTGCAGACGGCTATCGAAACTGGCGACACGTCTCAACACATCGTCGTCACCGGTCGAATCACTGCCGACGCCGGCGTCGATTCGGTCACGGTCGAAACGAAGGGAGCGGATGTGAGCCTCGATGCCGGTGGCGAATCCGAATTCACGCTCGATACCACCCTTGCGGTGGAAGGCGGGCGAGCGTACCAGATAACGGTCTCCGCCGTCACAGGCGATGGACGGGAGGCCAGCACACAACTGGAGACGGACCACGTCCCGGTGTTCGCCGAGCCCCTGGAGACGGACCGACTCGTCGGTGCCCACTACTACCCCTGGTACGAGATGTCCGGCGGTCACCAGGACTGGACCGAATGGACCGTAAGCGACCCCGTGCTGGGAGAGTATTCGGCTGACGACCCACGCGTCGTCGACCAGCACCTCAAGTGGTGTCTCGAATACGGCATCGACTGGCTCTCGGTGAGTTGGTGGGGGCCGGAGTCTGGCTCGGACACCGCGCTGAACCGGACGGTCACCGAGATGGAGCGGTTCGACGACGTCCAGTTCTCGATCCTCTACGAGACGGTCGGTCGTCTGGAAGCGTACGAGTACGACCTCGACCGGTCCGCTGCTCGCGAGCGGTTGCAGTCAGACTTCGAGTACCTCGCAGAGAGGTACTTCGGACGCGAGAACTACCTCCACATCGACGGCCAACCAGTCGTGTACTTCTACGTCTCGAACAACCTCAGCGGTGACGTCGAAGCCGCCTTCGCGGATGCGACGGCGAATCTGGACACAGAGCTCTACGTCCTGGCCGGTGTCCCGTTCGGGTCCGCCCCGGCCACGTACCCGATAATCGACGTTGCAGACGCGGTCACCTCGTACAACCCCTACAGCCCCCGGGCAGACATCGAGGCGGTGTTCCACGACAACTACGAGCAGGGGAACAGGGTGATGAACCTTGGAGCGCGGGTCGCCGACATCGGGTTCGTCCCAGTCGTCATCCCCGGATTCAACGATACCGGAATCCCCGACAACGTCCGCGAGGACAATCCCATACTCTCGTCCTCTCCAGACCGCTACGAACGCGTTTTAGAACAGGTTCAACCGCACCTCGCCGACAGCGAAGCGGTTCTCATCACCTCGTTCAACGAATGGTACGAGGACACCCAGGTCGAACCTGGAACCGACTTCGGGACCGAGTATCTGGAACTCACAGCCGAGAAGCTCGCGAACGCGACCTCCGCCGGGTTCACTCCCCAGGGGACGACCCTTCGCTTCGCGTTCAACGAGACGATCGTCCCCGCAGAGACGAACCCAGATAGCACGGATGACCGCGAGTTGGCGTTCATGGCCGGTGGGCTTCGGTTCCTCGACGACGGCGAAGCGGTCGCGAGTTTCGACATCGGGGACGCCGCCAACGAACCCCTCCTGTTGAAAGGCGTCTACGGGACAGCATCGAACGACTCGTACTCATGGCGCTGGTTCGGTGGTCCGGACGGGGAAACGGTCCTCTTCGTCGAAGCAGATCTCTCGAACGCAGACACCGCGGTTCTCACGGGCGAGCCGATGCGCTCAGACCGCATCGAGGCCGAGGTCTTCGTCGATGGGACGAAGACCGACCAGTTGGTCTTCGGGGAGCGCGACGGGAAGTTGGACGACTACCCGTTCGCCGTGCAGTGAGCAACTCACGTTCTGACACCACTACCACTCGGCAGTCGATATTCAGGCCGACTGGAAGCGTAACAGATCGCCCACGGTGGAAGAGGAGGGTGCTGTTACTCCTCCATCGCTTCGATATCGTCGAGCGAGAGTTCGGTGTCACTGAGTGGCATCGCGACGAACCCCTCGTGATGCGTCGGCCAGTAGCAGACGACCCCGGTCTCCGTGTCGATCGCTCGAACGAGTTTGGTGTTCTTGTGCGCCGAGAACGTGTCCACGATGACGTCGTCGGAGTCGTCGCCAGAGAGTAGTCCCATGACCCGTAGTCGGGCCGACATCTCTTATACTCCACCGTGGGCTGGGACGGAACCTCCGACCCTACAAACGAGGGTTCCGCGACCACACGATTGGTAGGGCTCGCCCTCTTACGACGAACAGATGACCGAACACGACCCTTCTGACGCCGACCCAGTCCCCCGCCAGGCCGGTGACCTCACACATCCGGGTGGAATGCGCGCCCGGCGCGTCTTTCCGTACGACCAGTTGCCCAACCTCGACCCCTTCGTCGTCTTCGAGCGGTTCTCCATCGAACCGACGCAGGGCTTCGACACCCACCCCCATCGCGGCTTCGAGATAGTCTCGTACATGCTCGACGGGGCGATGGCCCACGAGGACTCGATGGGACACGCCAGTACGGCACGACCCGGGGACGGGATGCGGATCACGACTGGAAGCGGGATGCAACACTCCGAGATGCCCGGCAACGACGAGGCCTGCAGTGGCCTGCAGTTGTGGGTCAATCTCCCCCGGGCGAAGAAGGATATCGAGCCGTCCTACCAGGAGGCATCGAGCGAGGACCTTCCGGTCTCCGAGACCGAGGGTGCGACCGTCACGACGGTGGTCGGGGAGGGCTCTCCACTCGACCTCCAGACCGACGTGGAGTACCACGTCGTCACGGTCACCGACGCCTGGGAGTGGGAGGTTCCCGACGGCTGGAACGGCTTCGTCTTCGTCGTGGCTGGTGAGGGGCGAATCGGCGACGAACCGATGGAGCCAGCAGATTTCATCACGGTCGAGAACGGCGGGTCAGTCACAATCGAGACAGATACCGAGGTCCGGTTCGCCGCGATAGCCGGGAACCCACATCACGAGCCGATTCGCCAGCGCGGACCTTACGTACTCTAACGATTGTCGTCCGGCGCAACGACGCCGACCGGCGCGGACGTGGAAGCTGGAGACAGTGTTCAAATCACCACGACCATTGCTTATTCTCTGGTCAATCGTAGTCTTCACATGGTAGCACTCGACAGTCATGCGCTGGACGAACTGTTCCAACGGGGGCGCTGGCTCACCTTCCCGGATTTCGTGCGACTCGTCGAACAGGACCACCCACACGACGGGTCGGGCGTCTCCAGAGAGGTCCTCGACGCGTACGCCAAAGCCATCGAGAACGACCTCGGCGGGGCAGCCCCTTTCACGGTCGAAGAGATGGAGCAGCGACTCGAGCGCCACCTCTCGGACTCGGACGAGTGGTCGAAACGAGCGGTGTACGAGGTCGACCAGGGCCACATCAGTTTCTATCCCCAGTCCTGGCACGACCGGTTGGCAGGTGAGACCGACCCCCGGGAGTACGTTGCCCTGATGCAGGAAGACCTCGCGAAGGCGACAGGGAAGTCGGGAGCGGCCGTCCCGAAACAGCAGTTGCTCAACGCGATGGCGATACTGGGCGGGTTGGACATCCACGCGGCGACCGAGGCAGTGGATGGGATGCGAAAGCGCGGCGAGTTACTCGTCTACCCGTTCCAGAACCCGGAAGCCGACGTACTGCTCCCCTGACCGGCAGGAACGTGGGCTATGCCCCGTTTCTCGACGCAATCAAGCAGTGGTGGCCGTCCGAACCGGCGCTTGGCTGAGCGATAATCCAACTCTTTTGGATGGAGAGTATCGGAGGGTGAGTATTATCAGTGTAGCGCGTAGGAGAGAGTACATGGGTGCTGAGGACGTCGCGTTTCTGGCCAGGTCGCCGAACCGGGCTGCAGTGTTGGCTGCGCTCGTCGACGCGCCGTGCGGTCGGGCAGAACTCCGTGAGCGCGTCGGTGCGTCGCGGGTGACCATCGGGCGCATCACGACCGACCTCGAGGCGCGCGGGTGGGTCGAGCAGAACACGAACGGCTATCGGGCGACCAGGGCCGGGCAGACCGTCGTCGCGGCCTACGAACGCTTCCTCGATGTCGTCGACGCCACACACCACCTCGAACCCCTCCTCGAACACCTGCCGGTGGAGGCGTTCGATTTCGATCTCTCCGCCCTCGGTGATGCGGAGGTGGTCGTGCCGACACCGACGATTCCGAATCAGCACATCTCCAGACTCGGCGCGCTCTTCGAGCAGGCCACCTCGGTCTCGATGGTGGTCCACGCGATGTCGCCAGAGATCGTCGCCTCGAGCCACGCAACCGCACGCGACGGGGACCACGTCACGAAAGGCGTCGTGACGCCGATAGTGACCGACGCGATCCTGGCGAACGAGACGGTCGCCGAGCAGGTCCGTGAGATGGTCGGTGAGGGGACACTGGAACTGTCCGAGCGACCATCGGTCCCGTTCCAGGCGGGCGTCTACGACGAGACGACCGTCATCTCTGCCGACGACGAGGCGGGTGTCCCCCGAGGAATCGTCGAAACCCAGTCCCCCACCGTCCGGGAGTGGGCCCTCGGAGAGTTCGAGCGACTTCAGGCAGACGCGACACCGTTGACCGTCGAGGATCTCGAACCGGAACGCTGACCGAGTCGGCTGCGCACTGTTGGCACACTGTTCACACCGTGAACAAGTGTTCACGAAGTAACCTGATAGTGTTCTGTTCCACACAACTCGTATGAAAGAAGTGTCACGGCGGCGGTTCCTTCTCGGTACAACGGTCGCGACGACCGGGTTGGCTGGGTGCACTGGTGGGAGCGAAACCGATACCAGTAGTGGCGGTGGGAGCACGGATAGCAGTCAGACCGATGCATCGGGTGGGTCGTCCGGTGGCGGCGGCGACCAGAGTGAGACGTCGACACCGAACAACGACCCGGACCCCGACTGCACGCGCCTGGAAGGGAGTCCGACGCCATTCGACGTGGCTGGTACCCCGTTCGTCTTCAGCTTCGACTACATCGACTCGTGGCAACCGAAGGACCCCATTGCAGGACCGAAAGGGCGAGTGCAGGGGTTCTCCTCCGCAACTGTGACCGTCGATGGAGAGACGGAGAGCGCCGGCCTCACCGTCATGCAGTCGTACGAGGCCCTGACGGCGGCCCAGGTCGACGAAGCAATCTCCGATGCCGTCTCCGGTGACTACGCCCGGTTCGAGGTCGTCACAGAACAGGAATTCAACGGTGAAACGGTCCGCGTCGTCGGGTCACCCGACGAGGACGTCTACTTCTACAAACTCTGGCTGCCCTACGGGGACGCCGACGCACGGTACTATCCACTCGAACTCTCGCTCATGACGAGCATCGTCAGGCTGGACGAAGAGAACGTGGCACAACCGCTCTGTGTCGATGCGACGGTCGCGGGTATCGAGACGGTCCGAGAGAGTCTCGCCGTCAATCCCGAGTCGACCATCGAGGAGGTCTGAGTGTAATGGACAGTGAAAGCACTCGGCGACGGTTCCTCTTACGGGCTGGGGCAGCCGCGGGTGTGTCCGGACTTGCAGGCTGTACCAGCGACAGTGGCGGGTCCCCCGAAGGAGACGGAAGTGACACACCGACGGCGACCGAGATGGCGACCGATACGGCGACCGCGACTGCCACGTCGACCGAGACAGCGACCGACGAACCCGCCACGACGGCCAGCCAGTCTGCCTCGTTCTGCCAGCCGATAACCGGCTCTCCGACGCCGTACGACGTAGCCGGGACGCCCTACGTCTTCGCGTTCGACTACATCGATAGCTGGACCATCGAAGACCCGCTCGACCGGAGCAACGCACGTATCCAGCGCATCGTCAGTCCGGAACTGACCAACGAGGGGTCGTCCTCCAGCGCCACGGTCCGGGTCGGCCAATCCCTGGAGGCGGTCACCGCAAGCAAAGCCGAGTCAGAGATCGAAGCAGCCATCGAACGCGATGGGAGTTCTGGCGTCGCCTACGAGGAGGAATTCAACGGCGAGACGGTCCGGTTCGTCGAGTTCCCGAACGTCGACGTCAACAGCTATACGACCTATCTGCCCTACGGCGACGGTGACGCCCGGTACTACGCGTTCTCGCTGGTGACGTTCCTCGACATCGGTAACAGCAACGTCGAAAATATCGGCGACTGTACCGATGCGGTGAACGTCGCGACCCAGACGGTCCGCGGGAGTCTCGCGGTGAACACCGAGTCGACCATCGACCAGACGTGAGGTCGAACCTCAGGTTTCACTGACGAGGCGTGTTCTTCGGTCGAAACTCACACCTCGACCGAGTGACGGTCCGACTCACGAATCGCGGCGTCCTCGCAATCGAAGGTCTGGTCACCTTTCTCGACGACGACGTTCTGCGTCGATTCCGCGAGCACCTCGGGCCCATTCCGGACGCGGATTCGCACGGTCGTCGTCTCACCCACGGCGAGGGTCTCGTCGTCCTCGACGATCCAGAAGAAGCGGACCATCTCCCGACCCGAGTAGTCACCGGTCTTGGTGGTCGTCTCCCCGACATCAACGAGGGTCATCACAACCCGATAGTCGTCGTCATCGAGGTCGAACCCGTCCTGAACCGGGACGGTGACCGTCACGGTCCCGTACACGCCGATGCTGTCCCCTGGAGTGCCCGAGGTGAGACACGTCTGCGCGGAGTCGTTCGCGCTCTCCGGGAAGTCCCACTCGTCGTTCAACCGGACCGAGAGGTCCGTCCGGTCGATCGTGGCGTCCGAGTCCGATACCTGGGGTCCGAGACCGCTGAAGGTGACCCACGCGCCGGCACCCACCAGTATCACGAACAGGACGGCCATGGCGAGACCACGACCACGAAACAGGTTCGACACGTTCGACACTTCATGTTCAGAATCATAACCGTGTTCGTTTCCCGTGGGCCGTGCTCCGGCCCGCCCGGTCGATGGCCCCACAACGACTAGGTGTCCTTTTGCCGACAGGGGCCGAAGTCCCGCCCGATGGAAAGCCAGTCGGAGAAACGAGCGAGCGAGCCGCCGGAAACTGCCGACCGGTCGGGACAGGACTCGGACCAGACGGCGGAGACGCCGGCCATCGCCGTCGAGGGGCTCACCAAGACCTTCGGGAAAGGGGACGAGGCACTCACCGCAGTCGACGACGTGTCCTTCACGGTCCGGGAGGGCTCGGTCGTCGGCCTGCTCGGGCCGAACGGCGCGGGGAAGACCACGACCATCAAGTCCATCCTCGGGATGATCCTGCCCGACAGCGGCACGGTCCGGATACGAGGCATCGACGTGCACGCCGACCCGCGGCGAGCCTACCGCCACGTCGACGCCATGCTCGAAGGGGCCCGCAACGACTACTGGCGACTGACCGTCCGGGAGAACCTGCGGTACTTCGCGACCATCAGTGGTGTGAAGCCTGACTCGGTCGCTGGCCGACACCAGCGCCTGCTCGAACAGCTCGACCTGGCCGAGAAGGCGGACACACCGGTTCGAGAGCTGTCCCGCGGGATGAAGCAGAAGGCATCGCTCGCGAGCGTGCTGGCGACCGACTCCGACGTGGTGTTCCTCGACGAACCGACGCTGGGACTCGACGTGGAGAGTTCGCTGAAACTCCGCCGTGAGTTGCGTCGTATCGTCAGCGAACGCGGCCTCACGGTCGTCCTCTCCAGTCACGACATGGACGTCATCGAGGACGTCTGCGACCGCGTCATCATCATGAGTGAGGGGCGAGTCATCGCCGACGACACCGTCGCGAACCTGCTCCGTGGCTTCGAGACGCGGGGATTCCGGGTATCGAGTCCGAACCTCGACGAGGACGCACTGTCCGAGGTCCAGGCCGAGTTCGACGTGACCGACGTGCAGCAGTACGACGGTCACACGCGCATCGAGGTGGCCACCGACTCCGATGGCTTCTACGAGCTGATGGCTGTGCTGCGGGCCCACGCGGTCACTATCGACGCCATCGAGACCGTCACTCCCGACTTAGAAGAGGCATTCCTCGAGATGACGAAGGGGGAGCAACGATGAGTCACGAGACTGGTGAGGGCACCTCACCGCAGGCACCGTCAGTAGAAGACGATGACCCACAGCCGGCGACCTACTGGGACCTGTCGAAGGCCGTCCTCTACCGGGAGTTCCTCCTGTTCGTGCGCTATCCGGCGAACGCCATCGGTGGCATCGTCATCTCCCTGTTCTTCTTCGGCCTGCTGTTCTACGGCGGGCAGATGCTCGCCGGACAGGCGCTGACCGACTCGATTGAGGGTATCATCGTCGGGTACTTCCTCTGGACGCTCGCGGTCGGAGCCTACAGCTCGCTCTCGAACGACATCGGGAGCGAGGTCCAGTGGGGGACGCTCGAACGCCACTTCATGACGCCCTTTGGCTTCGCCCCGGTCGCGCTCGCGAAGGGCGTCGCCAAGGTAATCAGAACGTTCGTCACCTCGATAGTCGTCCTCGCCGTCATGCTCGTCCTGACCGGGACGACACTCCAGTTGAACGTCCTGACCATCGTCGTGGTCGCGACCCTGTCGATCGCGTCCGTGCTGGGTCTCGGGTTCGCGGCGGGCGGTATCACCGTCCTCTACAAGCAGGTCGGGAACTGGCTCAACCTCCTGCAGTTCAGCTTCATCCTGCTCATCTCGGCACCCGCGTTCGGACTCGGCTGGGCACGCTTCCTCCCGCTGGTCCAGGGGAGTGCGCTCCTCCAGCGGACGATGATAGCCGGGACGAGGTTGTGGGAGTTCCCGCTGCTCGACCTGGCTGTACTCGTCGGGGTGGCCGTCGGGTACCTACTCGGGGGGTATCTCGTGTTCCAGTTCACGACGAAACGGGCGCGGAAACTGGGCGTGCTCGGGGACTACTGAGTCGCAAGGTCCGTCTCGCCCGTCGTGGATTCCCGACCGGAATATACACAACCGGCCCGGCCATTGGACCTGCCATGTCACCGACCGTCCACGCCCTCCGGAACGAGATTCGAGTCGCCGTCGGCCGCTACGAGCGGATGGAATCGACCGGCTTCACCAAGGAATCACTCGCCGCGATCTGCGAGGCTGTCGAGTACGACATCCCAGAGCACTCGTTGCCGTCGAAACCGGAGATGCGCGCGGGCATCCTCTGGAAGGTCGGCGAGCTTGACGAGGACGACCCCGAGGAAGCGGGCAGTTCGTTCCGGAAAGCGGAGCTGACCGTGATCGCGAACGAGCTTCGAGAGGACTGAGAGAGACGCCCAATCTGGCTATTCGGTTGACACACTCTCGGAGATCGCTCGGCACGGAACTGAAAGGGAAGTGGCTCGTCACGGGTGATAATCCATCGCCGCTACGCCCTGTGAATCACCCACACAGCAGCCCATCGGTATTGATTATCAGCGACTCGGTCGCGCTCCAGGTCTGTCAGCGGTTTCAGCGGTTCGATGACGAGACAAACGTGCATTGGTGACTGAACTCTATCGTGCTACGCAGCACGCGACTCCTCTCATACCCCGACGGTGTCAACAGAGTCGCTGATCCGAGAGGGTCGGGTTCTCACGCAACACAGGTCGAGAAACGGACCGTAAACAGACAGCGGCAGGGAACCGATGGTCGCGACGCCGTCAGTCGCGACGCCGGCCACGGCGCCCGAGCAGGGCCACGGTGGCGAGGAGCGCGAGCACTGCGAGCCCGAGACCGAAGCCAGGGATGCTGGTCTGGGGTTGCCCAGTCGTAGTGGACTCGGTCGGGCGAGCCGTGTCCGTATCGTCGGTGGTCTGCACTGGGTCGGTCGACGTCGAGGTGGTGGTGGTGGTGACCACCTGCGTCGCCGTCGGCGTCGTTGTAGTCGTCGTCGTCGTGGTCGTGGTGACTTCCTCGACGCGCACGAACTCGAACTCCCTCCCGTCCGGGCTGAGACTGTGCGTGCCGGTCTCGTCGAACCGGTACGTGAATTCCACGGTCCGTTGGCTCCCCGGCAGGACGGAGATGCGCGTGCCCTCGACGAACTCGCCGTCGACGTACAGCGCGGGCGTGAAGCCCTTCGTGCTGTCCGCGTTGTTCGTGACCGTGACGGTGAGCGTAATCTGTTCGCCGGGTGCAACGGTCGTGTCCGAGACCGACCAGTCGGAGATCTTGATGACGCCCGAGCTGCCACCGTCGCTCTGCCCGCCGCCACCGCCACCGCCGCCACTGCCGCCGCCACCGCCGTCATTGTCCGCCGTCGCGACGGAGAACGAGAGCGTCTCCGTGTGGGCGTTCCCGGCCTCGTCTTCGACGGTGACCGTCAGCTCGTGACTGGAGCCGTTCGTGAGTCCGGTCGCGTCGAACTCGACGTAGTCGCTGGTGATTGTGGTGGCCGACGACCGCGTGACGAGGACGTCGTCGAAGAGCACGGAGACCTGACTGACGTTCACGCCACTGGCCGTGTCTTCGTACTCGACGCGGGCCGTCGTCGCAGTCGTGCCGGCCGCCAACTCCTCTCCCTCGGTCGGGGTCGTCGAAGTGACGGTCGGTGCGACTACGTCGGCAACGACCGCGCCGTAGGTCGAGAAGTGGTGCACGGTCGCGACCCAGTAGCGGCCGGTCGTGCCGTTCACCGTCCGGTTCTCGATCGTCGTGGGTTCGTACTCCCACGTCCCGGTCGTCTCGTTGTAGTAGCGGATTGCCACCTCAGACTCGGTCGTCCCGGCGGGCAGTAGCGACTGGTCGACCGGAATGCCGATAGTCGCCTCGGTGAGGGTATCGGCGAGTTGCTGGCCGAGAACCGCATTGAGGAACCTCACGCCACTTTGGCCACGGACGAGCGGTTCGAGCTCGACCGTGCTCTCGGACATCGTGACCGTGGTGTCGGTGACGGACCGGTTGGTCCGGAACTCGACGAACAGGCCGGACGGCTGGAACTGGACCGTCATGGTGTTGTTCGCGTCCGTACTGGGCGTCGCGAACAGGACCGACGCCTGGTCGGTGCCGGTGTTCCCGGCCAGGTCGACGGCAGCCGCCTCGACGGCGTACTGGCCGTCTGCTGGCAGGGTGATCGTGCCGTTCCAGTGGCCGCCCTCGTCGGTCAGCGCGACGGAGACGACCGTTCCGTCGGGTCGTTCAACGTCGACCGAGAGCGAGCCGGATTGAATCGTCTCGTCCGGAGTGACGGTGAGGTTGGCGGTGCTCGGGTCGAGCCGCGTCGCCGTCACGGCCAGTCCGGGCGCCTCACGGTCGAGTCTGACGTGCTCGGACGCGGTCTGGATGACGCGGTTCCCCTGGCTGTCGGTTGCCGTGACGGCCACGTCGTAGCGGCCGTCGTCGACGAGGTCGCTTTCAGGGAAGGTCACCATCCAGGTGCCCGACGCCGAGTCGTAGCTGGCCGCGCGCGTCACGCGGTAGGTCGAGAACTGCGAGTCGAGCGTGACGCGGACCTGAGAGACCGCACTGAAGGGGTCGGAGACGTCCACCGCGATGTCGAGGGTCTCGTTCGCGTACACGGTCGAGCCCTGGGTGTGGGTACCGGTCACGTCGATGGCGTCGATGGTCGGTGCGCTGTCGTCGACGCTCTCGCCGGTGAGTGCGATGTCGACCGTGGGTTCGTCGGCGTCGTCAGAGTGTACCGTCAGGGTCGCGGTGGCCGTGCCGTCCGCGGTCGGCGTGTAGTCGACCGTGATGGTCTGTGACGAGCCGTGGCCGAGGACGACCGTCGCGTTCCCCGACGTGACCTCGAACGCGTCGGCGTCAGGGCCCGAGAGGGTCGCGCCGGTGACCGTGAGGTTCTCGTCGCCGACGTTCCCGACGGTGACGGTCGCCGTCTGGGTCGTCCCGGCCGAGATGGTCCCGAAGTCGAGCTGGTGGGGCGAAGCCGAGATGTCCGCCGTGCTGGTGACGGTTCGGTCCACGACCGTGATCGTGACAGGGACGAACCCGGAGTACGCGCCGTGCTCGTCCTGGATGCGGTAGCCGAACGAGTCGACACCGGTGAAGCCAGGATCTGGTGTGTACTCGAAGTTCCCGCCCACTGTCATCGACAGGGACCCATTGCTCGGGTTGTAGACGTTCGTCGCCGAGATCGAGTCGTTGTCCGGGTCGTAGTCGTTGGCGAGCACACCCGGGGCGGGCACGACGAGCGTCTCGCCCTGACCGACGACGTAGTCATCAGGGACGGGCGTTGGCGCACGGTTCTGGTCCGGTAGCACCTCGATGGTGACGGTGGCGAACTGGGAATATGCCCCCTCGCTGTCCTGGATGCGGTAGCTGAACGAGTCCGTTCCCGTGAACCCGTCGTCGGGCTGGTAGCGGAAGTCACCGGCAACCGTCATCGACACCGTCCCGTTGCTCGGTAAGCCCACGTTCGACGCGAGTATCGAGTCGTCGTCCGGGTCGCCGTCGTTGGCGAGCACACCCGGTGCACTCACGTTCAGCCACTCACCCTCGAGCGTCGTGTAGTGGTCGTCGACGGGTTCGGGTTTCCGGTTCCCGTCCGGGGTCACGACGATGGTGACGGTTCCGAACCCGGAGTACGCGCCGTGTTCGTCAGTGATGCGGTAGTCGAACGAGTCGATACCCGAGAAGCCCGGGTCGGGCTGGTACCGGAAGTCCCCGCCCACCGTCATCGACAGGGTGCCGTGACTTGGTTGGTAAACGTTCGTCGCCGAGATCGAGTCGTTGTCCAGGTCGTAGTCGTTGACGAGAACGCCCGGTGCGCTCACGTTCAGCCACTGTCCTTCGCTGGTCGAGTAGGTGTCCGACACGACGGTCGGTGCCCGGTTCGGGTCCGGCAGCACCTCGATGGTGACGGTTTTGAATCCGGAGTACTCCCCGTTGGCGTCCTGGATACGGTACAAGAACGAGTCCGTTCCCGTGAATCCCGGGTCGGGCTGGTACCGGAAGTCACCGCCCACCGTCATCGACAGGGACCCGTTGCTCGGGTTGTAGACGTTCGTCGCCGAGATCGAGTCGTTGTCCGGGTCCACGTCGTTGGCGAGTACGCCCGGTGCGCTCACGTTCAGCCACTCGCCTTCGGTGACGGTGTAGTGGTCAGGGATGGCCACCGGGGCCGTCCCGTTGGCGTCGATGACCTCGATTGTCACCGTGTCGAACCCGGAGTACGCGCCGTGTTCGTCCCTGATGCGGTAACTGAACGAGTCCGTCCCAGTGAAGTTCGGGTTGGGCTGGTACCGGAAGTCACCACCCACCGTCATCGACAGCGACCCGTTGCTCGGGTCGTACGCGTTCGCCGCGATGAGCGAGTCGTTGTCCGGGTCGTAGTCGTTCGCCAGCACTCCCGGCGCGCTCACGTTCAGCCACTGGCCTTGCACCGTCCCGTAGTGGTCGGAGACGGCGGTCGGTGCCCGGTTGTCCGCGGTGACCTCGATGGTGACGGTTGCGAACCCGGAGTACGCGCCGTGTTCGTCCCTGATGCGATAGTTGAACGAGTCCGTCCCGGTGAAGCCCGGGTCGGGCTGGTACCGGAAGTCCCCGCCCACTGTCATCGACAGGGACCCGTTGCTCGGGTTGTAGACGTTCGTCGCCGAGATCGAGTCGTTGTCCAGGTCGTAGTCGTTGACGAGAACGCCCGGTGCGCTCACGTTCAGCCACTCACCTGCGGAGACAGAGTAGCTGTCGTCGACCGCGGTCGGGGCGCGGTTGCGCGGCGGGAGCACCTCGATGGTGACAGTGGCGTAGTCGGAGTACTCGCCATGGTCATCCCGGATGCGGTACGAGAACGAGTCCGTCCCCGTGAAGCCGGAGTCCGGTTTGTACTCGAAGTTCCCGGCCACCGTCATCGTGAGGGTGCCGTGGCTCGGGTCGTACGCGTTCGCCGCGATGAGCGAGTCGTTGTCCGGGTCGTAATCGTTCGCGAGTACGCCCGGTGCGCTCACGTTCAGCCACTCACCGGCGTGTACCGAGTACGTCTCACCGACCGCTTCCGGCGCACGGTTGGGGTCGGGCAGGACCTCGATAGTGACGGTCGCGTACCCGGAGTACGCTCCCTCACTGTCCTGGATCCGGTACTGGAACGAATCGGTTCCCGTGAAGCCCGGGTCGGGCTGGTACCGGAAGTCACCGCCCACCGTCATCGAGAGCGTCCCGTTACTCGGGTTGTAGACGTTCGCCGCGATGAGCGAGTCGTTGTCCGGGTCGTAGTCGTTGGCGAGCACGCCCGGCGCGCTCACGTTCAGCCACTCCCCTTCGAGTGTCGTGTAGTGGTCCGCACCAGCGACAGGTGGCCGGTTCGGCGACGTGACCGTCCCGATGCCCGAGAGTGCGACGGACACCGTGGATTCGTCCGAGTCGTTCGTCGCGATCTCGAGCGTCGCGGTCGTGGTCTCGGCCGCGGTCGGCGCGAACTCGACGGTGACGTTGTGCGTCCCACCGGCCGGGATGGTGGTCGCACCCGATCCGTCGACCGCCGTGTACAGGGCTGCGTCAGTCCCGGTGACCTGCACGCCGTCGAACGAGAGCGGCGAGCCGCCGTCGTTCGTGACCGTAACGTTCGTGGTGGCGTTCGTTCCGACCCCGACGTCACCGAAGTCGTAGGTCGTCGGCGAGACGGTGACTTCCGGCGGGCCGACGACCGTCCCCGTGAGGGTAACGTTGTATCGTGGCTCGTCGGGGTCGTCGCTCTTGATCTGCAAGACGGCGTTCTTCACGCCCGTCGTCTGGGGCGAGATGTAGACCGTCACCCAGCCCGACCCGCCGGGTGAGAGGTAGGCGTAGGTGTCCGACTGGTCGGTCGTGATGGTGAACTCGCTGGCGTTCGCACCGACGAGCACCGAATCCTGCCAGTCGAGGTTCGCGGTCCCGACGTTTCGCACGAGGAAACTCCTGCTGGCCCACTCGCTGACGTTGACGGTCCCGTAGTCCCAGCTCGTCGGCGACACGGTGACGTTCGGCTGGGCGGCCGTGACGTTCACGTCGACGGGGGGAAGGTCCTCGATGGTGACGGTGTGGGTGCCCTCGGTGGCGAAGGTGTGCGTGAACGACACCTCCTCGTCGTCGTTGTAGCTGCTGGAGCCGAGGGTTCCGGTGGCGTTGTCGACCACGGTCCCGTCGACCGAGAGGTCCGCCGTGTAGGTACACGAGCCGTCAGCGAGGTTCCGGACGGTCGCGGAGACGGTCAGTTGCTCGCCAGCCGTGACGTTCGACGAGGAGACCGCGAGTCCGGAGTACTCGAACAGCGTCGCTTCGGTCGCCGTGGTGCCGCCATCGAGCGCGTACAGGGTGTGCACGTCCGAGCTGTCGTTCAGCGCGGAGACGAACAGCCGACCATCCGCGACCGTCGACTGGTACGGCACTTCCTCGCCAGCCGAGAACCGCCAGGTCAGCTCGCCCGTCGACTCGTCGACGGCGAAGACCTCGCCAGCCATCGAGCCGATGTAGACGGTACCGCCCGCGACCGCAGGCGATGGGTCGAGGTCGGAGCAGACGGTGTAGTTCCAGACGTAGCCCCCACCGGAGGCGTCGAGCGCGCTGAGCGTGCCAGACCCGCCGAAGTAGAGTGTGTCGTTCGCCAGCGCAGGCGAGACGCCCGCATGTCCGTCGAGGGTCGCAGGGGTACTCCAGGAGACGCTCCCGCTGTCCGCATCGACCGCGTGCATGTCGCTGCCGGCCGCGACGTACACGGTGCCGTTTTCGACGACCGGCGAGGTGACGAACCAGTTCGCGTCCGCCGTGAGCGTGGTCGACCACTGTTCCGCTCCGGTCGTCGCGTCGAACTTGTACAGGTTTCCGACCGCGGACGCGACGTAGACCGACCCGCCGTGGACCGCGGGGGTCACGGGGATCGCATCGGCAGTCCGGAACGTCCACTTGATTTCACGAGTCGTCGCGTTCAGGGCGTAGAGGACGCCACCGCCGTCGTTTGCGGTGACGTACAGCGTATCGTCGACCACGGTCATCCCCTCAATGGAGCTCCCGGCGTCGAACGCCCAGAGGCGCTCGCCCGTTGAGGCGTCGAGCGCGTATACTCGATCGTTGTAGTCGCCGGCGTACACGTAGCCGTTGGCGTACGTCGGCGCGACATCGAGTTCTTCGTCCGTGATGTAGCTCCACTGCGGCGCACCAGTCGCCGTGTCGTAGGCGAGCACGCCGAGGGCCCCAGAGCCGTCGAGCCCGCCGACGAAGGTCATGCCACCACCTACGGTCGGGGCCGAGCTCAGGCCGTTGTAGCCGCTGTGGTTCACCGACCAGTTAACGGGGTCGGCGAGCACAGCCGTCGGTCCGGACCCGGTCTGGTTACCCGTGTTCCGGGCGTCGCGACCGTGGGTCGGCCAGGAGTCAGCGCTGGGATCGAGCGTCCGTGGGCCACCGAGCGAGATGGTCTGGCCGTCGCGGGCGTCGCCGACGTTCACCGTGACCGACCTCGTACCGTCGACCATGTAGCTATCGAGCGACGACCCGTCGCCGGACGGCCAGAGCGTGAACACGAAGTCCGAGCGGGCGTCCAGCCTGACCTGCCAGGTAATCGTCTTCGTCTCGCCCGGGGCAAGCATCCCTTCGCGGTTCGGATAGTTCCAGACGTGGTGGTCGCTGTCCGGGAGCACGCCGAGGTTCACGTCGTACTTCCGGGGGAGCGCCCCGGTGTTCGTCACCGTGGCCGTGACGGTGGCGTTCTCGCCGACGCCGGCGGTCGGCGACGCCACCGCGAGGTTCGAATACTCGACAACGCCCCCGTCGACGAGCGCGCGGAGTTTACCAGACCAGTCGTCGTAGACGAGTGCCGTCCCGTTCGCCACCGACCGAGAGAGCCCCTTCTCACTGTCGCCGAGGGAGTCGCCCGTTTCGGCGTCGTAGATGCGCGTGTACCCGGGATCGAACGTCGTCTCGGCACCGTAGACGACGCCGTCGACGAGCTGGATGTCTGCGAGGAAGTTGGTGCTCGTGTTCCATTCGACCGCCCCGGTCGCCGCGTCGAGGCGGTGGAGGCGGTTGTAGTCCGAGTTGGAGTAGGCGGTCTGTCTGACGTACAGCGAGCCGTCGCGGACCGCGGGTTGTTTGACCCGCCAGCCGTCGTCGCTCCCGCCGTAGTTGTTCGGGATCGTCGTCGGGGTGAAACGCCACTCCTCGGTCCCCGTCGTCACGTTCAGGGAGACGAGTTCCTGGGCGGGTTCGTCGTTCGCGTTCCGCGTCTCGTTCACGACGAAGACGCTGCCGTTCGTGACGACCGGCGTCTCACCCAGGTCGAGCACGAGGTCGGTGGTGGACCAGACGCGCGTGCCCGTCGTTGCGTCGAAGGCGTGGAGTTCCTCGTCCCGGTCGCCGATCGCCACGGCGTCAGAGACCGTCGCGAACAGGTAGCCGTCGCCGACGGCGTAGGTGACGTACTGTTCCGAGAGGCTCTTATCCCCGAGGTGGTACGACCAGGCCAGGCTGCCGTCCGTGGCGTCCAGGGCGACGACCGAGGCGTTCTGGTAGTAATCGTTCTGCTCGTAGATCGCACCGGCGAGGTAGACGTTCCCGTTGGCGACGACCGGGCCGTGGTCGCGGTAGGTGCTGACGTTGATGCTCACGTCCGTCGTCCACTTCTGCGTGCCGGTCGCCGCGTCGAAGGCGTAGACGGAGCCCCTCTGGATGGATGGGCCAGGGTCCAGGAGCTGGTACGGAGTGGTGACCACGTAGACGGTTCCGTCGACGACAGCAGGCGAGCCGGCAGGGATGCGATTGTCGGCCGTGAAGTTGTACGACCACTGTTTCGTGCCCGTGCCCAGGTCGTGGGCGGCGACGCTGAAGACGTCGGGAGAACCGTCGTACCGCGGTTGGTCACCGATGAAGTACACCGTGTCGTTCACCATCGCGGGGGTGGTGTCCTCGTCGTAGTGGCTGACGTTCCAGGCCTCCTGCAGGTGCTGGGTGGGCCCGTCGGTGTTCGGGTTGGCCGCGGTCCGCGCCGAATCGAACCCGCCCATCCGCCACGTGTTCACGGGCGACGGGTGAACGACGTCGACCGTCACCGGTGCGGTGGCCGGTTCGTCGTCACGCAACCGCTTGACCGTGAGCTCCCAGGAATCGGCGCTGTGGAGGCCCGTGGTGTACGTCAGCGTCGTCGTCGAACCGGCAGCAAGGGTCCCGTTCTTCCAGCCGAGGGTCCAGTTCTCGCCCGGGAAGGGGCTGGCCGCCTGCAGCGACAGGTTGTAATCACGGGCTTCGTCGTCGACGTTCTCGATGGTCACGTCGGCCGTGAACTGCTCGCCCGGTTCGACCGTCGTCGTCGACACGGCGAACCCACTGACCGAGAAGGGTGGTGACTCCAGCGCGTACACCCTGGTGGTGTCCGTCCCCGTCCCAGTCGTCTTCGTGGTGAGCACGTAGACTCGCCCGTCCGCGAGGGCCGGCCGCTCGGCCTGCCCCGCGAGCTGGTCGCGCCACAGCGTCGACCCCGTCGACCCGTCCAGTGCGGCCGTGCTTCCGCGGTCGTTCGTCACGTAGACCACGCCATCGGCAACGGCCGGGGCGTTCGCATCCACGGTGGTGTAGGTGAGACCGTAGTCGACGCCGGTCTTCAGCTGGTGCTTCCACTGCATCGAGCCGGCGGCTGCATCCAGCCCGTACACGGTGTTACCCGCCGACAGGTAGACGGTCCCGTTCGCGACCGCGGCACCGCCAGGTCTGGTGTTCACGTCGAACACCCACTCGACGTGCCCGTCGGTGGCGTCGAGTCGGTAGAACTTGGGGTCGTACGTTTCGCTCCCCCCGCCCACGAACACGGATCCGTTGGCGACGACGGGGCGCATCGATGTGAGCCCCTCGATGGCGAAGCGCCAGCGCTCGGTCCCGTCGCTGGCGTTCAGCGCGTAGACCGCGTATTCTCTGGCGTCGCTCCCGAACTGGGCCGTGGCGTAGACGGTATCCCCGCTCGCGGAGAGCCCACCCGAGGCGGCGTCGGCGTACTCCGTGTTCCACAACTGTGACCCGTTCGTGAGGTCGTACGCGTAGATCCGTTGCCCGGTGTAGGTGGACCCGTCGACGTACACCGTGCCGTTCAGCACGACGGTCGAGTCGACGTTCACCCCGGTGACGTTCCAGTGCTCCGTCCCGGTGGTGAGGTCGAAGGTGAATAGCTCGCTGTCGCCCGTCCCGGCGACGACGACCCCGTCTTCGACGGAGAGGTCCTGGATGGCGATACCCGAGACGTTCCAGACCACGTCGCCGGTCTCGTTGTCCACGGCCCGGAGGCTGTCCCGTCCGGGGACGAGGACCAGCCCGCCAGCGACGACGGCAGGTCCGGTGCCCACGTCGTCGGTGAATCCGTACCGCCAACGCACGTCAGGGTCGGTTGTCGGTGCCGTCGTGTTCGGGTTGTATCCCGACCAGCCTGGGTCGCGACCGGCCGTCGGCCAGTCGCCTGCCCCGAGCGACTCCCAGGTCGAGGGAGAACTGAGAGAGCCCGCGCTCGCGAGGGCGGAACTGGGCCCCGAGTCACTACCCGTCGCTGGCCCGAGACCGGGTGATCCGCCCATCGCGGCTGCTGTCGTCGTCTGTGTGGCGCCGACCGGGCCGACGACCCCGGACAGAACGACGAGGAGAACTACACTGAGTGTCGCGAGCGGACTGGCTGGTTCCGCCCGCCGCTGAATCGAAGATTTCCCCATGTTGATAAGTATGTAACAATTACTGTTGTTAAATATGTATCCATGGTCCATGTAACGAACAATGAACGGCGTTTCAGAGGGTGAAACAGATTCCACCTTCCGAACACGAACAGCTATGTCGGCTAGACGAATGGTTGTCCGTAATGTGCACCGACCCGGTGGAAGGAGACGACAGTCTGCCGGTGGAAGCGATCAAACGGGCAGATGCGTTGAAGACGCTGCGGGACGCTCCGAAGACGCGAGCGGCCCTCATGGACGCACTCGACGTCTCACGGACCACCATTCATCGGATCGTTCGTGACCTCGAAGCTCGAGACCTCCTCGCGCAGACGGACGACGAGTTCGAACTCTCGGCGTTCGGTCGAACCGTCGCCACCGAGGTGACCACCTATCACCAGCGCCTCACGGCAGCGCGACGACTCCAGCCGTTCCTCGACACCCACACCGACCGGGCGGTCGAGCTCGACGTTGGCCTGTTCGCGGACGCCAGGGTGACCGAACAGGAACCGACGAACCCGTATGCACCGGTCACGCGGTTCATGGAACTCCTGCGCGACTCGGACACCCTGTATGGGTTCGACACCACCACTATCGCGCCCATCTTCGTCGATGAGATACGCGAAGAGATACTCGACGGTATGGAGACCGACGTGGTCTACCTCCCGACCGTCGTCGAGGACATCGTCGATGCATATCCGAAGGCTGTCAAGGCCGCCCTCGAAAGCGGCGAGCTCAGCCTCTCGACTCACGACGACCTCCCGTTCGGGCTCGCCATCTTCGACGACCGGGTCGGCATCGGCGGGTACGACAACGAGACCGGCATGCTCAGTGTCTTCGTGGACACGGACAACCCTGCCGCCCGGGACTGGGCGCTCGACCTGTACGAGCGATACCACGAGGAAGCAGCCCCACTGGCTTCCACAGACATCCCTGACGAACCGTGAGTTCGCCGTGCATGGGTCCAGGCCTGTTTGTGGTACCGTGGCCACACCTCATAGAAATATAGTGTATACTTTCTCATCCTCAGTTGGAAATTCCTTCGCTTGACTGCGACCTACGTTCTCCCCCCTTACGCTGGAGACGATGCACAGCATCGCCAGGTACTCCTCACAGTCGGTCTTCGGGTAGGCAAGCCTGTGTGGGTGGCATCTCGCAGTCTCTCGCGGTGCAGTTCGAACGGTGCCTTCGATAGTGGACACCGTCTCGAGGGCGCTGGTTCCCCCTGTCAATTCGGGGTTCCGCATGCTCGCGCTTGATGCACGGTTCGATATACGGAGGGGGTCTTAATCCGCGAACGGACGGTGAGATATGACAGCGACGCGATGTCCCTTGACAGGGATATTGCTGGCCTCTGTGAGGGCACGGATATTGACTTCGACAACGAGACGAACACTGGTCGGTGAGACGGGCGGTGGGTGAAAGTCGGTTCTAGAATTTCCACGGCGGTCCCCTAGCTGTCCCGGCGACGTCCAAGGTGGGACTTTCATAGGTGCGTTATTCGATTGAATCACATGTGACCAGCAGCGGACTCGTCGGGCGTCCGAAAGTCGTCATCGGCCTATCTGGTGCTTCACAGGCGGCGAGTGGAGGGATGCTCGGAACCGCGCTCGTCGTGTACATCGGCCGTGACGGGTCCCCATTCGCCGTGAGTATGCTGGCGACGGTCTTCTTCCTGAGTTCGATGATCTTCTCACCATTGTGGGGGGCCGTCGGTGACCTCCTCGGTCGGCGACGTGCCCTGCTGCTCGTTCTGAGCGGGTTCACGTCACTCGTGACGTTCGGGTTTCTCCTGATCGATGGCGTGTGGGGACTTGTCTGGCTTCGGGGGCTCAGGTCCGTGTTCGCAGTGGCGTTCGGTCCGCTCATCCTCTCCATCGTCCGGTCCCTGGTCGGGCAGTCACAGAAAGGTCGCTCGATGGGGTTCGTCAGCAGTTCCTCTGCGATCGGCGACGTCTGCGCGCAACTCTCGGTCGGAGTATTGCTCGGGGTCCTCGTGCCGTCGTCTCTCTTCCTCGTCGTCGGGCTCTTGAGTCTCCTCACAACCGTTCTCCTCGTCTTCCTCGATGACCCGGTGGCCCCGACCCGACCACGGCCCTCGGTTCGTGACCTCGTGGGAAACATGCATGCCCGGTTGCTCCCCGATTCCAGCGAAAGAGCCCGGATTCGGCGGACCAACCTCACGTGGCTATACGTTGGAATCTCCCTCCGACATATCGCGATCAAGGGAATCGGAATTCTGGTTCCGATATATCTGGTGGGCAGACTCGGGCTTCCCCTGGTTGTAATGGGTGTCGTTCTCGCAATCGGGCCGGCCGCACAGATCGGCTTCATGCCGTTGTTCGGTCGCCTCGCCGATCGCGGCGAGCGGAAACGACTCGTCGTCGGCGGTATCATCCTGAGTGCGGTCTATACCCTGGTTCTCGCCGGTGCCGCGCTCCCACGGTCGCTCCCGATGCGAGCCGCAGTCGCTGCTGTAGCGTTCGTCGTGATCGCCGCCGGGTTCTCTGCGATGGACGTCGGCACCGTCTCTGTCATCGGGGATTCCGTTCCGAGTTCACACGAAGCGGCGTTCGTCGGGCTCAGATCGACCGCTGCCGGCGTCGGCGGGATACTCGGACCATCGATTCTCGGCATCACGGCGACAGTTGTCGGTTTCGAGACAGCGTTCGCGCTCGCGAGCGTGTTCGCCTTCGCTGCTGCCTTCCTCATCACGGTCGAACTCGAAGAGCCCAAAGCGACCACGCCCCCGACGACCGACCTCCAGACGGTCGAGACGAGTACTGGCGTGGCACACCCACCGGGGACCCATCGAGGCAAGAACGGCGACTGAGTGGTAGCTCCGTCTTGCGGCGTCGTGGGTGTGGTCGAACACGATTCTCGAGACGCCCAGGAGAGCCGCCGAATGGGCACTCTTACGGAAAGTTCGAGGCGAAAGCCTCGCCCTTCAGGGTGGGGAAGAAGCCGACCAACAGTATGCAACCGACGACGACGGCACGGACGGGGTTCCAAGCAATCGAAAAGCCGTCCGACCGAGACGGTATGCATAGATGGTAAAAAGTACCCGTCACGCGAAATACGAACTCTAGGCTCTGTTGAAATCCTATCGTTCCAACAGTTGCCTCGCTGGAATAGCCGTTAGGTCGGTGTGCGAGTCTGTCTCTTCAAATTTAAACATCTTGTCAACCAAGGTCAGACCATGCCCCGCGACACAATCGTTTCATGGAAGACGTTTGCCCTGTTCATCCTCTTTCCACCACTGGCTATCGTCGCAATCATATTTTTCCCTCTGACACTACTCGTCTTCTTCTGGCTCTATTACCGAGGAAAATAAGATGCGATGCTCGAAGAGCGTTCAGAGCCGAGTAACTGAGTACACACTTTCACAACTATCTTCGGTTGTATCCTGCTGAATACACGCTCTATATCTAACGTTCAGAGTGACTTGTCGATGTTGTGAGTGAGACACCCGACAACGAGTTCACGGAACTGCTTCCACCAGCGCCGTGAGCGGACGAATGCGCCGTACTTGCGTTTGAGGCGAGAATTTACGGTCTCGTTCTGACTGCGCTGACCGTAGATGTCGGCGTCCAGTCGAGCGTTCCACGCTTTGTGGAGTGACGAGAAATCGCGGTGTTTGATGAGCGGACGAACACCAGTTTCACGGGCCAACGCGCGAACCTTCTGGTCGTCGTATCCCTTATCGCCAAGAAGAACCGCTACTTCTCCGGTGTTTCGCTTGATGAGCGACGGCGCAATTTGCGAGTCGTGTTTTCGGGTCGTTGTCACGTGTACGTCGAGAATCGCGTTCGACCTCGTGTCTACGAAGAGCGTGACTTTCAACTGCTGAATCGTCAACTTCGTTCGCTTCGTGTAGTGTTTCGAGGCGTGACTGCGGTCGAAACCGGATGCATCGATACCGACGACACCGTTGGTCGGGATCTTCCGAACCTTGAGGCACAGCAGGACGATGTGTTGGTGGAGTGTGTACCGGCGTTTCGAGAACTTCGAGGAGTACCGAGCGACAGCTCTTCGAGCCAAGTGATACGCCTGCTCAACAAACCGGAGTAACCGCGACCTCGGGAGGGCCTGCATTCGGTCAAACTACCGGGCGAATCTGTAACCCTCTGAGGATTTCAACAGAGCCGAACTCTACTACCCAGACCATAGTGTCCGTGCCGAAATCGGGCGGGACTGAAGGTCCCGCTGACCTCGCGGAACAGGGTTCCGCGCAGTATCGGCGTTCGGGCCTGACGGGGAGGATGTCAATCGCGAAGGTGCAGCAAAGAGAACGCTCGCATCGAGTGGTACGAGGGGCCTTTCTCCAGGACCGTCAGGCGCTACCGTCTGCACACCAGACAGGGCAATTAGGGCCACAGCCGTTTGCTGTCGAGGAACCGTTGCAGCCGCGAGCGTGACTCGGCCTGTTTCGTCGCAAGCTCCTTCTGGAGGCGACGCTCTGCGTTACGTCTCTCTTCGGCTCGTTCTCGGCGTTCTTCGTCGAGGGCTTCCCGCGTCTCAGCGAGGTTCTCTTCGAGGTCTGCGATACGTTTCTCGAGGAGTTCGTTACGCTTCCCGAGCATATACAGCTCGTTCTGCGTCTTCCGGTCGAGGGTGGTCGAGGGGGTGATCTCAGCAGATTCCTCGGCCGGTGGCGTGTACACCTCACTCGTCACGTTGACCGCACGCTCTATCGTCCGCTTCCCGTAGGTCGTCCCGTCCGAATAGTGGACTTCGTCCCACTTCGGTCGATGGAGCCCGGACTGGCGAAACAGGCGGTCGATTCGAGATTCGTCGTTGGCCGTCCAGAACGCGAGCAGGCAACAGAGCGCCATATCGGCCTCGGAGTGGCTCTCGTAGCCGGTCGTGTTCCCACCCCAGAGTCGCGTGAACTTCTGGCCGTTCTCGGCAGAGTGGGCCTTCTCGAGGAGCTCCGAATCGTCGAGCGTGGTCGACGTGCCCATTGAGGTGCTCCCTGTGGCGTGTTGTGCCGACCGGTTCGATTTCTGTGCCTTCCGCGGTGAGACGTATGTCCGGTACATCGCGTCGAAGGCGACCTGCCGAGGCTCGACCGCGGGAGAGCCGGTAGCGAGTCGGTCCCCAGTCATCGTGAAGAACCGGCCAGAGTCGTAGCACTCGACCGACCCCTTCCGCGAGCGACTGCCTGGAATCGAGCCCTCGAGGATCACGTGGACACCCGTTCCAGAGGGGCTGACCTCAGTGTACGAGTCGAGACGCTCGACGATGTCCTGCGCACGACTATCGAGCGCGCCGTCTGCCCGACAGTTGTCGAGGTCCACCCCCAGAAACGGGTCGTCCTCGGTGAACACGAATCCAAGGCCGAGGTTGCTACGAAGTGCGCGACACGCGTTTTCGAAGTCCGTCCACGTGTCCGGGTCCGAGACAGACGCGTACTTCTTCATCCGCGGAACGACCGGGAGCTTGGTCCGTTTCCCGTTCCGGAGCACTTCCCGCCAATGGACCCACTGGTCGTACTCGCGGAGAGCCTCCGGGATGACCTCTGTGTCGACGGTCATGGCGATTCACCTCCATCAGCTCGGGGAATGCTCGTGGGCGTCTGGTCGAGGCTGGCCTGCACCGTCCGTGACGGTCCCGGCGAGACAGACGGTTCGGAGCTGTTGGGCGTCCCCTCCAGAGCCCCAGCCAGCACCTCACGTTCGTAGGGACTGGCGCGTACCCGCAAGGGGAACCAGCCGGCTTCGTCGATACCCAGCAGTGCTTCGGAGAAGCCGTCCTCTTCGTTCCCGGCCTTGGCGGTTCGGACCCAGTTCGCCTCGCGCTCGCTCAGACCGAACCACTCGGCGAGTTTGTCGGCCTCCTCGTTCACCCGGTGGATGAGCGTGAGCGAACAGAGGCTCGCGATGGTTCTCGCCTCGGGCGTCAGCGCGAACTCGCCACCGGTCTGGGTGATGAACTGCAGTGAGAGGTCGTAGTGCCTGCTGTGTCTGACCGCCGTCTCGAGGAAGCCGAGCGAGGTAGCGTCGTTGAACAGGTAGTGGGCCTCGTCGATGACGAACACGACGTTCTTGTCCGTCCCCTTGGCGCGCTCGTACACTGCGTTGAACAGCACCTGCATCATGAGACTCGTCTGGGCACGGCCACGGACGCCCTCCTCCTGGTGGAGGTCCAGGTAGACCACGGGCGACTCGAGGTCGAACTCGGTGGGACGGGCCAGGTTCGCGAGGTCACCATCCGGCCGGAACGAGGGCCGCAGGTCCGTCAGCAGGGAGCGTGCATCGACGCGGACACGCTCCTGTTCGCCCTCCGTCGGATAGTCGAAGGAGCCGGGGTCTTCCAGCATCGCTTCCAGAACCGAGATGAGGTCGGTGATGGTCGGCGACGGCTGGCCGTGTGTCGCCGGGTCGCGGGTGATACCCTGGCGCTCGTAGGTCTCCTGGACCGCCCGCCTGAGCGTCTGGGTGCGCTCTCTGAGTGGGTTCGCGGCCACGTGCTCGAAGAACGTCTCGAAGAACGTGAGCACCCACGCGACCTGCTCCGCCCACGGGTCGAGGTCCGAGACCGATTCGAGGACGCTCGCGGGCGTCTCACGAAGTTCGAGCGGGTTGAAGCCACGGGTGCCGCCTACGGTGATGCGTTCCCCACCGAGGGCGTCGTTCACGCTCGCGAAGCCTTCGAGTGGGTCGAGCATCACGATGACCGTCTCCGGGTCGTACATCGCCCGGCGAAGGAGTTGCAGTTTGGTCGAGAACGACTTGCCAGCGCCGAGTTTTCCGATGACCATCGCGCAGTATCCGGTCTCGCGGGCGAACCGGTCGAGGATGAGCGGGCTCTCGTTGAGCGCGTAGGTGCCATACTCGATGCCGGGTTCTGCGAACGAGCCCGCGACGAACGGGAACATCGCACCGAGCGCCCCGCCGAGCATCGGCGTAGTCGTCTCGAACGATTCCTCGAGTTTGTCCACAGCGACCGGACTGGCCGAAATCAGGGCATCGAGTTGCTGCCACCGCGGCGTGACCGGCGTCAGGTTGGTCGGCGACCGCCTGGCCACGCCCATCACAGCGTCCACGTCAAGGGCGTCCTCGGTCCCGCCGTGGAGGCTCAGGTACATCGAGACGTCGAATGCCTCCATCGACGTGTTCCGCAGCACGTCGTAGAGGTCCTGGTAGTCTTCGAGGTCTTTCCGGACGCCACGAGCGCCAGCGCGATGGCGCTCGGTGAGGTACTCGAAGTCCGCCTCGAGGTCTTCGATCTTGTTCTCGAGGGCGTCGAGCGTGCGAGCCGTATCGCGCGGGTCGATGTGCATCGAGATGTCCGTCTCGCGGGTCTCGGGCGTCGCATAGAGTGACTCGAACAGCCCATCGACCGGTGCGTCGGGGAACTCACCCATCCAGAGCGTGCGTCGCCAGCGGTCGCCCGTTCGAACCGAGTTCGGATGCCGTTCGAGGCTGTCCGGGCCGACAAGCGTCTGGTGGACCGTCGATTGGTCACCCAGGCCGCGGTCGCTCCCGGTGTACTCCTCGGCACCGTCTCGGTCGGCTGTGTGGTCACGAGCCGAATCGGGGGAGCGTCGTCTCCGGAGCCAGCGTCGAATCATCGTCGCCCCCGGACCATCGGCCCCGTTCGAAGCGTCTGGGCAACTTCCCGGTCGGTCCCGGTATGCCCGCCCCAGAACGAATCGAGTAACGCGACCGTGTCAGCCGCGGAGACGCGGCTCGCGTTACACCCCTGCATCTCTCTGGTACCGGCCCTGAGCCGGGCCAATCGGTCGTCGAGTGCATCGTGCATGGCCGTGCGCTGTTCCTCGATCGGTGGTGCAGAGAGTGCTCGAACGAACGCGCCGAGAACTGGAATCGTGGTCAGTTGCTGGGAGAGGCTCTCGCGCTCGAAGCGCACTTCGTCCGGGCCGACCGGCACAACCACGTAGTGGTCACGAATGGTCATCTGGCGCGCATCAAGGTCTGCGGCGTACCACTCGGCGTAGTTCTCGATGAGTGCAGCCAGCCGTGGATTCGCCTGCACGTCCGGGTCGCCGAGGCGAGCCTCGTAGTGTGCGAGATACTCTTCGACCGGGAATGCCTGTGTGGTCGCATAGAGCTGAATCGGGAAGGCGACGCTCGTGTTCAGGAAGTTCTGGAAGTCATTCGCCATCGCCGCCCACTCTTCATCCGTCGCCAGCGCAAGCATGGGTGGGTCGACCCTGAGCAAGCCGACGAGAGTCCCATCGGTGCGCTCGATGAAACCCGATACCGGGTCGATCTGCTGAACCTGGGTGTACTCCCGGGCAGTCTCGTGTGGGAGGCGTTTCTGTCGTCTCTGGAACCCCACCATGGTGAACACCCAGTCGAGACTCGATGTGTGCGCGGGCGTGAGGTAGACGAACACCCCACCGACCAGGGCTGCAACGGCTGCCACAGGGAGCACCAACAGCTCGACCGAGAACCCACCGACAGTCATTCCGGGTGGGACCAACAGCTGCGTCCCGAGGACGACGACCACAGCCGGGACTAGCCCGACTGCGAGGTCGCTCAACGTGTACTGCCCGAGGAGTTTGGTCTCGGTTCCCAGCGACTTCGGCACCCGCTTCGCTTGCTCATTCGGCATCGGAGTCACCTCGCGGGGTCTTGTGGGTGCTCGATACCTCCGGGCTCGGTGCTGGTGGGAGCGCCCGGGGACGCAGTGTATCGAAGCTGGTGTCTCGAGAATCTGTAGGTCGGGTGCTGCCACCGGGTCCGCCCTTGCCACCACGCCGGCCCCCTGGTGTGATCGCATCCGAGAGGCGACTGCCTGCATCACGGACCCGGGCCCCTGCACCGTGTGCCCTAGAGCCACCAGAGCCCAGCATGTACTGCCCATCTCGTCGCACCGCAACGTCACCACAAAGGCCACGAGAGAAGTTGCGGCCGCCCTGGGTGGCAGCAAGCCCGGTATCGCGGGTTCGAGCCATTCGGTGCTGTGCGCGACGACGGGACATCTGGCCGGCGATGCGCTGGGTCGCGACGAACACGGCGCCCGCCTGCCAGAACAGGATGAGCGGCGCGATGATGGCCATCAGTGGTACGATGAGCGCCAGTAGCCAGGCGCTGATTCCCTGGATGGAGAGGCCGAAGTTCTCGCCAAGGAGTCCACTGAACTGGAGCAGGAGTGCCACCGGGACCGTCATGAACAGGAACGGGAGATAGAACCCGGCGAGACGGAGCATCAGCCTCGACATGAGTGCGAACGGGCCGACGCCCGGTATCCAGAGCGCGATGAGGATGGGCATCAGCAGGACGTACATGTAAAGCGCCACGTAGCGCACGATGTACAGCAGGAGAATTGCGATGACGAGGGTGAGATTCACTGCCTGTGAGATTGCGTACCCCAGCACACCGATGCCAGCGAATGAAATTGACTCGACCAAATTGATGTCCGAGAGGTCCGGGGCAAGGTAGATTGCCAGTGAATCGGTGAACTGCAGTGACAGTCCCGCAATCCACCACCACGATAGAATTCCGAGGAGCCCAGTGACAGTCCGCTTCTTCAGCTTCGACCGATGATACCCACTGAAGAGGTGACTCGTCGCTTCGAGGAAGATGACGAGCCCGACCGCGAGGCCCCAGAGGAGCAATGATAGCGGGATGATTATTTCCCAGTAGTAGTCGTACACTGATGGCCAGGGCTTGTTGGTGGGAGCCGTGAAAATCGCATTCGGTGAAGGGGAGCCAACAACAGCAGAAACCAATTTATTGCCGTACTCTTCAACGAGCCCTTCGACTGGGAAGAACAGCGCTTTCAGGAGTCCCTTTATCGCTCGAACGATTACTTCTTCTAATTCTCCCATTTGGATCTCCGGATTGCAATGACTTCGACGACCGATTCGTCGCAGCCGTATTTCGCGTACATATTTCTATTAATCTCCGCGCCACCAATCTCGCTCTTAATGTCCGCTTCAATCAAATCTCCATTAGCAACCCCAATTTTCGCACGAATCTCAAACGTTCCAAGGTCACATCCTGAGTACTCCTGACCGGGGAATCGAAGCGGGTTCAAATCATCAACAAATGAGCGTTGTTCGGCTGGCCCAACGACGAAGTCACGCGTTTCGTTGGGCCACTCGAATCTAGCGAACCCAGGATATTCGTTGAGTGGGATGTTTGCTCGACTGTTAGGCGCGTCCTCGTAGGTGATATCGAAAACCCACGTCGGACCCGTCCCCACGTTCTCCACGGTGAATTCCAACTTACCCCGGTCCTCGATGTTAGTCGCGTCCGAGTTCACCCGAACATTGACTAACTGAATATCTGGCTCCAAACTCACAGGGATTCTTTCGGCCGATTCCTCGGTTATCACGACCAATTCGTGCAGACCCGGAGTGTAGTGCTTGGGCTCGTTGAACCCAGTATCAGCATCCAGAATCGGAATCCGAACGGTCGTCGCTCCCCTCGTAACGGACTTGCTGGCGAACGCAGTCCCGTCGGGCGAGATGAGGTTCAGTTTGGAGACTGCCGCATCAGGCTGCAGGCCGACGACGAGGTCCATTCCATCGAAGCCGATCTCCGTGACCACATCGGGGAGCGCCTCGGTTGTCGTCGCAGTTTCAGAAGCCTCGGTCTCTCCGGAATTCGAATCGCCCAGACAGCCGGCGAGTAGCCCGGCCCCCGTCAGACTCGCACCTGCGAGGAATCGGCGACGGCTATACTGCTCCGTCATCGGAGGACACCTCGCCACGGTGGCCAGACACCCCAGCCGGTGATGCGGTCGATGATGAATATGCCGAGCAGAATTGAACCGAGCGGGATCGCCATGTTGTAGAGCAGTTGAATCACTGCCAACGGTGACCCCTCGACGTAGAGCACGTCGGCAGCAGGCAGATGCGGGGCATCATCGTCCCACCAGGTCCCCGGGTCGTACTCAGCCGCGTAGACGTTCCTGCGCGGGAGGGTGATGGTGCCCACGCCGTCGATGCCCGTCTCGACCGGGTTCCCATCCACGGTGACCGTGCCGCCGATGCGTTCGGTGCTGATGGGCGCGCCGCTCACCGTCTCGTTGAGCCGAACTTCCAGAGTTACCGTCTCCTCGGTCGCCTCGGCGACAGACAACCGAAGCGTGCTCTCGGTGAGTGGATTCGTCTGTACGGACGAGAGCGCTCGCTGTCCCGAGACACCCCTGACGAGGCCGTAGACAGTGAGCGAGGGGGTCAGGTTCGCGGCCTCGTGGCGCGCGACGACGCGGTCGCTCACGGTGTAGGTTCCGTTCGGGGTCCGAAGTTCGACGAGGGATGGGAGTTCCGGTGCGTCTCGTTCGACGCCATCCGCGGCGAGGAGCTGCACCGGCCCGGTTCCGGTCGCAGGTCGGTCGCCCCATGCTGGCGCGGGATAGGCGTGCACCTGGAGCGGGAGCGCCGAGGAATTCTGGACCGTCGTGTTGTTCGCGGTCGTGACCACCAGCGTATCCCACGGTGAATCACGAGCGGAGTAGAACGCCCAGCGACCATCGACGGTGGCCTCGCTGGTCGCGTAGCCACGCCACGGCTGGGTCGCACTGACCTCGAGGCCGAGGTCGCCATCAGGGTATTCGACACCCGTCGCCGACGAGACCAGTTCGTACGCGGTGACGGCTACCGAATCGTCGACCGTCACGAACTCCGTCACGGTCGTCGAGTTGTTCGCAGGGACACCCGGACAGGTCGTGTTTGGACTCCCACCCGGTGGTGAACAGGACGAATTGAGCGGTTCGACGGTTCGGTTGAGGGCGACCGTGATGGTCACGTCGACCACGAGGTCGTGCTCGGTCCCCGCGTACTCGTCGAGGCGCGTGTACTGCAGCCTCGGTCGTTTCGTCCCCAGGCTCACGTCTTCGACTTGCCCGTCTACCAGAAGTCGAACGGGCGAGACGGTCGTCCGCTCCAGCGCCCAGGAGACGCGATGCGTCGAGTTGTTCGTGGCTGCAGGGACGGCGATCCGATAATCCAACGTCGCCAACACGGTTCCGTCTGCGGCCACATACAGCGGTTCGTCACCCGGGGCGATGTGTGCCCGCGTCGACGGCTGGACGGCGAAGACGGTCACGTGTGCGTCCCTGACGAACTGTCCGGAGCGAGGCGTCGCGGCCTGCGGGTAGACCGAGACAGTGTGGTCGGTCCGGGAGTAGTCCTCGATGTCATTGGCGTTCCACCGCTCAACGGCCGGTGGTGGGGCCGCGAACGGGATGTCGGTCAGGGCACTCAGTTCCTCGAAGGCCGAGGCGTTCTCGTCGACCGTCCGGTTGTCGAGGTCGCCCGCCCAGAGCGGGTAGAACGTCTCGTTGGAGAGGCCGTGGTCCAGCCCCGGTGGTGCTTCTGGGCGTGAGGCAGCACTCTGGACGGCTGCGAGCAGGGCAACCGTGACGACGAGGAGTGCGACCTGTGCCCTCAGAAGGCGCAACTCGCACCTCCAGCGACGACACTGGTCAGCAGGAACTGGATGATGACAGTCCCGAGCGGGGCGACGATAACACCCCAGACGATGCCCTGGTTGCGCACCTCTTTCAGCTCCTGCTTGAGGTCGGAGCGTCGAACCATCGGCGTCGCCACTGCGGCCCCGAGCGCGAGCAAGCCCCCGACGAGGGGACCGCCGAACTGGATGACAGAGAACAGATTGCGGATGGTATCCGCCATATCGGTGGTGCAGAATGCGCTGCCACTCCCCTGGGCGAGCACAGGCATGCTGAACACGGTGATGATAACCCCACCGAGGATCACCCAGCGAAGGGCGTGTTTCGTACGGTCGATACCCGTTGCTAATCGTGCAGCAGTTGCGGTCATGGTTTATGGAAGAACGACACCTCTCAGCGAAGCACAGCTAGACAAAGCTCGCAGGCACCGCAGCGGATGAAGTTCCACTGGATACCTCAATCGGCGATAGCATAAAGGTATGCAACTGATTAGCATGGGATAATTCCACTTCCTAGTCTAGAAATACCAACAAATCTTTATTGGTATATCAGGTCTGCAGACAGAGGGCTCAGTGTATCTCGAACAGAGTGCCGCACATCCAGTAGTGGATCACGTGAATCATGAATTCCCAGGGCGTGGGTTCGGTACCATGGGTGGTTGCTGTTTTCAGCCACCCAATATAACTCTGAGTTATTAGGTTCCAAGATGTTCCATTTAGAGAGGGCGAGTTGATGCGGTGATTTTGGCCCCTAAATCAGATATTGTAAACTCTTACTTGCAACTTTGAGTCAGAGTTGTACAGTGGAGTTTCCTAGATTCACCAGAAGTTGTTGAATGGAGTTAACAACTTACTTGTAGTCGGGATGTGAGAAGACAGTATGCAAGAAGCAGATCTCCTCGCGCTTTTAAGTCGAATGAACGGCTGGTGGGAAGGACGGGGGGTCCCTGATTCACTGAAAAAAGCGGACCACAAGCGGCGGGACTTTTTCAAAATCAGAGAGCGCCTGCTACAGTCGTCTAGACAGATTATGACCATCAGAGGACCTCGTCAGGTGGGAAAAACGACACTCTGTGGCCAGCTCATCGATTCACTGCTGTCCGAATCAAACGTACCCAAGGAACGTATCCTCTATCTGACTATCGAGAACAGTAAAATCCTCTCTGACCCGGAGGGTGTTATTGAGGAAGCAATTGAGATCTTCAGGGGGAGTATTCTTCAGAAAGATTTCAGGGACGTCGATGGGACCATTTACGTGTTCATCGATGAAGTTCAAAAGGCACCGGACTGGGCAGATACGCTGAAATATTATACTGATACCTTCTCCAATATACAGTTCGTCGCAACTGGGTCGATTAGCACCCTTATCAAGAGTGACGCGGGGGACACGTTGATCGGTCGTATGGATGAACGAGTTATGTTACCGATGAAATTCATCGAGTACGTCAGGCACGAGGAGGTGCTGGAGGAGGACGTAATCTACACCGAATCGACGGAGTTACGAAGTAGTTTGGAGACCGCGGTCAAAACCGGAAATGTGTCAGCGTTGACTGGTGAACTGGCGCGCTTCTTTGGGGTGCACGAGACCAAGAAGCCACAGCTAAAACGATTAAAGGACGAATATCTATTGAAAGGTGGGTATCCTGGAGTTCTAAACGAACCGATCGAAGAAGCCTACCAGTTGTTGGATACCGACCTCAGGAACACTGTGACGGGGGACCTTGCGAACGTATTTGACGTGGAAAAGCCCAGAAAAATACTCAAAATTTTGGACCTACTGGTGGACTCCACGCAAGCCAAAGTGAGCAAGTCAAATCTGGCGGATACTGCGGGGGTAAGCCGTCAGACCGTAGATTCTTATCTCAATTATTTGGGCGAATTCTATCTCATCAACCGCTGTCCGAAGTACACCAGTTCAGAGTACAAGTCCGGTGGACTGCCGAAGATATACCTGCAAGACATCGGGCTATACAACACTCTTGCTGGAACCCTCACCGAAGCAACGCTCGAGAATCCGAACCGGATGGGTCCGATCATCGAAACTGCCATCTGCGATCATTCCAGAAGACTTCAGTTCTATCTCTCGAAAGCACAAAATGCAGATATTGCATATTCAGACGACGGAAGAGAGGTTGATTTCGTCCTAGAAGGACCGGACTACGTACTTCCAATCGAAGTGAAAAATGGCGATTCCACGTCACGAGACCTTCGCGGACTGGAGCAATTTATCGAACGGAAAGACCTCGAATTCGGGATTTGTGTGAACAACTCCGACGTACTAGAGCACGATGGGAGAATCGTTCACATCCCCGCTTGGATGTACCTATTCCTCTGCTGAGCTCGAGGTTATATCCTCATTAGTGCGTGACAGTAATTTCAGCGCTCGAACGTTCGTTTGCCAGTTCTATAGCAGTGCCAGCACGGAAACTCATCAGTCAGGTCTGCACAGGCGCACAGATCACTCTCGGAATCGTCAGGATCCGCGTCTCGGCCGCCATCGGTCAGCATCCGTGGAACTGGACGGGTGGCAGTCGAACCGCGAGGTACTCGTTCGCAGGGAGCCCTGCATCGCCATGTTTCGGTAGTCGTTGTCTTCATCGGTGAACGGGGACGTGCGAATGTCGGCCCCCGCACCCCTCAGGGGGCGATAGAATCGGCTGCGGAGAGTTCCCTGTACCGAGCGCGAAGCGTGGTGGCCGTCGACCCTGCCGCGTCTGCGATGGCTTTCTGAGTCAGTGGGTATCTCACCTCCCGCACCGCCAGATACAGACAGGCCGCCGCGATACCGGATGGACGCCGGCCATTCGTCAGTCCCTGTTCCCGTGCTCGTCTCCCGAGTTCGCGGGCGCGACGCGAGAGGTCGTCCGGGACGTCGAGTTCAGAGAGGAGTCGCGAAAGTCGGGCATCGTAGGAGGTCGGCTGGGTATCGAGCTGGAACTGTTTCTGCAGGGCGCGATAGCACGCATCAACCAGGCCTGCGGGACATTCCACACAGCAGCGCACCTCCTCGCGAGTTCTCCCAAGCCCACGACAGCGACACGTCGCGTACACACAGGCCGCGGCCATCGCCTCGACCGACCGTCCGAGAAGCAGGTCTGCCGTCTGGGCGGCACGGAACAGGGTCGACGCTTCCTCGCGGACAGTACGAGAGAGGTCGAGCATCCCACTCAGTCGCGACACCTCGCGACAGCCACGGGAGAGGTTCTGTTCGGCCGTCGACCGCCAGCGGCCACGGTGATGCTCGCGTTGCATCCGGTAGACACGCCGTCGCTCACGGGCCGAGAGTTGGTTCCCCTTCGAGTCCCTGGTCACCCAGATCGCGGTTGAGAGCCCGCGGTCGTGCCTCGTCGCTGTAAGCGGGGCACCCGTATGCTCGAATTGGGTGATGCCCGGTTCGAAGGCTGGTCCGTCGACGATGAGGCCACAGTCACGACAGCTCGTCTCTGCTGCCTCACGGGTGAGTCGGCCACCGCATTCGTTGCATCGAGTCGGTCGGGAGTCGGTTCTAGCCGTCGCTGGTCGAGTTCGTTCTGACGACATGGTCGAAACGGGGCGAACGCCCCGCACCCCCAGTGGGCCGATACAATCGCTCTACAGCACGACCCGCAAAACGAGCCATCTGGGCCGGCCTCTCTCGTCCGACTCTTCGAGGTTCATCACCTGACAAAGACGCCTTCGGGCCCAGGAACCACTCCAGCTTCGCAGGCGAACAGGACGCGCCGGTAGTGCTTGCACCCACCCTTGGGCGCTCTCTTCTCGGCGTCAGGGCAGGAGCATGTCTTCGATTCGAGGTCCACCGTGTACGTTCGTCCGGACTGGCTGTGCACCTCGTACCTTGGGCCGATGTCGCCGAACGCAACCACCATCTCTTCGGTGAGCGCGCGACGGGTCCGCGGGTCGTCGATCTCGTAGCCAGTGCTGGTCAGTAGCCCTGGGAGGGTTATTGCGCCACACGACTTCGAGAACTCCCGCTCTGACAGCCGTTCCTGGCCACAGGCACGACACCTGACGTAGGTCCGGTCATGAGTCTGCGTTCCTTTCGTGGTGGCTCGTTCGGTTACGCGAACGAGCAAATGTTCGTGTGCGTCGGTTCTGCGGTGCGTCTCTGCGGTCTGGAATTCTATCGACATTGGTTTAGGAGGCACGTGACGCGCCTCACCGCCCTGGGGCCGATAAAATCGATAACTGATACTGATTCAGGTTAGTCACCAATCGTCGAGATACGTCTGGAGCGCATCGCTACGGTCACGGTCTCGGCAGAGGTGGCGTCGTTCGAACTGTTCGTGGCTATCGGATTCGCATGGATAGTGGCATAGGTTGTGGGAGGATGCTTACTCGCTGATGTCGATGCTCGGGTCGAACGCTCGTGCGGCTTCGGCGAGGCGGCACAGCTTCGGGAACAGTTCGTCGATGTCTGCTTTCGCCTGCTCGACGGTCGGTGCTTTCACCGTCCCTTCGAGGCGCTCCTGGTCACGAGTCCCGGTTCCCCGGGTCATCGTGAGCTTGATCGATGCCCCCGTGTCGGTTCGGTAGATGTGCTCGGTCGTCTCGAAATCGTCTGGTAGGCTGTGCTGATCGTCGTCGTCGTGCGGTGGGTCTGTATTGGTTTCCATCTGAGGAATCTCCCTCACTCCTGAGGGAGGGATAGAATACCGTGTGGAAGGGCCAGACCGATCTTCCTACAGGAGCAACTCTACCGGTTCGGATCGTACGGGTTCGTCGTCATCTCAAGCCGATAGGCCGCTTCGAAGATACCCACGTTTATCTTTTGATGCGCCACCGTCCCCCGAGTTCGTCACGTTGGAAATCGCTGTATTCCCCGTCTCGAAAGGTTGTCACACGCCCGTTCTCTTCACTGAGTGTCACCGCGGCAAGGACCTCTTCGCGGAGAGAGATCTCGAGCGCACTGAGATGCTTGGTCCCCATCCAATTGGCAGACGCAATGGGTGGCTCTTCGGTTGGTTCGGTAGCACTCGGGCTTCGAACACGAACCAGCTGTTCCTGTATCGTTCGGTCTGCAGCAATCACGACCGCCCCATCGCAGCTGAACGCCACGTTGCGGGCAGCATTGATGAACTCGTCAGATGAGATCGTGACTGCTGGACAGTGCTTGACGGGCCATGTATTGTCTCCTAACGGGTCGGTGTACTCGCCGAAATCGATGTCTGCGACGATGATGAAATAGAGACTCGGTCCGGTCACGTATCGTTCATCCCATCGGGTGAAGTTCAGACTCAAACTCTCAGCACTATATCGAAGAATATCGATTGTTTCTGGGAGAGTCGCGTATTCCGCCTGACCGACATTGGGTCCTGTAATCATTATCTGACCGCTTGGTTCATCTAGGCGGAGAACCAGTTTGAGTTCTCCGCCTGTCGTTGTCCGCTTGACCCGCACTCGGAGACGCAGGATTGCGCTCGCACGAGGTATCAGTCTCTTGGCCTCGTCCCCGTGCGGAGGTTCTCCCGGTACTCGCTCCATGCCCGATAGCGTTGGACCCGTTCGTCTTCGGTCAGGGTCTCGTGTTCCGTTGCGTCATAGAACGGGAGTTCCTCCTTCTCGGGCATCTCCAGCAAGCGGCCAAGGGGATAGATTTTGTCATAGTAGTAATCCCGTACTTCGCGCTTTCTGGGTTCTCTGCTGTAGGGGCGAGTCTTCTGTTGAGTACAGTTGCACTGTTTGGAGTGGGAGCGGCGATCACGGTACTCACTGGACGAAGTGTACTCTATTCTGGCACGAGACAGGTCGTGACTGGGCTTGCCGCTGCAGGGCTGACCTACGGGGTTGGGACGCTTATCGGGGTCTCTCTCGCCGGATGAAGAGATTGGCACGTTCAAGGCATCCACAGGAACGGTCTCTGCCCGCGAGCCACTGCCTCGGTGCTGACGAAAGCCGTGGACTTCCGCCTTGCGTCTCTGTGAACGCCGCGGCGCTCAGAGCACTACCGAGAGAATCGCCAACACGATGAAGATGATGATGAGCCACTTCGCGATGTCCATGCTCACCCCGGCAACGCCACGTACGCCAAGGACTGCAGCGACGATTGCGAGAATAAAGAAGAGGATTGCGAGCTCGACGAACTGGCCGGACCCAAACTGGAGCGGCTGTAGAACATGATTCGAATCTATCATCGCCACCGTGGATGCGAGACGTTTAGTCATGTATACGTATACGCCATCGTTCGATGTAACGACGACCTTGATTTGGCCATCCCGGCAAATTATTGACACAGTATCCGATAGACATCTGAGCGCACTCAACGCGCCATCCTCCAACAAACCCCCTGAGCTGCTCTGGCGCGGGCCACGCCACCCGAACCGAACACGCCTCGACGGTAGAAACATGTGGCTCGAGAATTCACCCCAGGAGATTGGCAGCACCGATACGACTGTCAGGCTGGCAGTTTCCGCCGTCAACCGGTGCGACAGGCGGAGCGTATTTGCTTTCGAATAGCCAATATTCGGTATGGCTCTCGACGTTTCGATCCCGGACTCGCCATCGCTCCACGGGCCACAGCCCAGGGGTGAGTACGAAGCGATCGATAATCCAGTCACTAACCCAGAAGACGACTATCGCCGGGAAGAGATCGCGTCGATCCTGTCGAGCGGCGCGTGGAACGATGCCTTCGAGGAGTGGGCGGCCCAGACTGGGCTGACCGTGGACACCTTCGAGGTGGTCATGGAATACGAACTTATCAACGACTTCGACTTCTACTGGGACGCCACGACGGACGAGGTCGGCTACCAGTCACCCACGCTCCCGCAAGCGGCTCGTGAGAAACTCGACGCTAGAACCGTGGAAGATATCGAGTTGGAACTCGACACCCTCGGCCGGGTAGTCTCGGAGATGCTCGAAAACGACTACCTTCTGCGTGACGACGAGATGTTCGGCTTCTTCGCCGACGACACATCCGAAAACACGTACGAGTCCCGTGACGAATCGTAATCGGAGCAGGTCACATCCCGACGCCAACCGTCGGTAACCGAGTCTTCCGACACCGGAGGATCTATTGAGCGCATTCGGGCAGACGACGAGCGACCGTTATTCCTCTCTAGCCGCTTTGTCTGCATCTCCGTCGGGCTCGTCGACCGAAAGCCCCAACTCCCGGACGCGCTCGCGCCAGACCTCGTCGTACCCCTCCCACCCGTCCATCACGGTCGACTCGCCCGCCGCGACTCGATCGAGCTTGAAGTTTATCTCCTCCAGGAGACGCTCACCGACATCGTCGCTGACGACACCGGTTCGAATCGCGTCGAGCACGGCACTTTTCTCCTCCTGCAAGACGCGTCGCTCGCCCATCATGACCTCCTCGAGCCCCACCTCCGGGTAGGCAGCGAGAAGTTCCGGGATGACTGTTCGAAGCTGCTCCTGCTCACGTCCGTACTCCCTCGTGAACGCCTCGTACATGGCCGTCGGGACCTCACCATCACTGTGGAGCTTCTCGACGGCAGCGAGTGCAGCGTCTACGGCTCGTGCCCGTCCACGCAGGAGTTCATACACCTCCTCGGCTTCTGAGCGAGTGACGACACCGAGTCCATCAAGAAGCGTCGGCATCGTCAGGCCCTGAATAATCAGCGAGAAGGCGGCGACGCCAAAGACCATCGCACGGAGTTCCGCAACCGGCAGTGCGGGGTACAGGTCCGGACGGAGACCCAGGACCAGCGCGATGGGAATCGACCCATGGAGCCCGCCCCAGACGATGACGTGCTGATACTGGGTCGAAATCGAGGACAGCGAGAGTCGGTTCGTGAAGGCGGTAACAGAATAGACGGCGAGCGCTCGCACGAGCACCACCAGCGGAATAGCCATCAGAATGAGGTCTGCGTGCGCGACGAGTTGATCGATCGGGGTCGTGACGCCGATCATCACGAAGATGAACGTGTTCACGAGAAACGCCATCGTCGCGAGACTGGTGAATATCGAAATCTTCGTCTGGGGACTCATCGCCTCCTCAGCCCCACGGTTTCCCATGAACAGTCCCGCGACGACCGTGGCGATGACGCCCGAGACGTGTAGGTAGTGCTCGGCGAGGAGGAACGAGCCGTAGACGAGTATGAGCGTGAGAACGACCTCGGTCATGTGCTCGTCCAGGTTTCGCATCACGCTGTACACCGCGTAGCCGGTAACGTATCCGACCAGCGCACCACCGAGACTCACGAACACCATCTCCAGGATGAGCGTCCCCAGCCCTGTAATCGAGAGGAGGTCGACCGCAGTCGCACCCTCCGCAACGAGTGCGAGCAGGGCGGTGAAGACGACGACACCAACACCGTCGTTCAGCAGACTCTCGCCCTCGACGACGACGGCGAGGCGGTCCGGGACCCCAAGTTCATCGAACAGTGCGAGTACTGACACGGGATCTGTCGGGAGAACCATTGCGGCGAAGAGAAGCGAGACCAGTAGGGAGTAACCGAATACGTACTGGCCGAGAGCACCAAGGAGACCAATAGAGACGAGAAGGCCAGCGGTCGACAGTGCGAGAATGGGGTTGAAGTGCCGCCTGAACTGCGCCAGATCCGTGGTAGCTGCCCCCTCGAACAGGAGTGGTGGGAGCAGAACGAGGAAGATGATGTCGTGAGAGAGTCGAATGTCGATGGTGACCAGGTCAGTGACCACCCCCAGTATCGAGACGGCAAGTCCGGCCAGCAAGAGTGCAATCGTGTAGGGAAACTCCCAGACCTTTGTGACGAAAATCCCGACTGCCGCCGCGATAATGAACACGGGCAACACCTCAAGCAGTAACGTCTCGACGCCAGCAGCCATAGTCTGATAGACGGGAGTCAGGTAATTAAGTGTGAACCGCCTCGGGGTCAAGCCCCGAGGCACTCGCCTTGTTTATCTGTAGATAGAGAGAAGCCGGGCGAGAGTGGATGTTGAGACTCCAGGATTAGCGATGTACCAATCCCAGTATTCTGCTTCGAACGTCATCGGCAGAGTCGTAGGTCTGGTTTTCGGTTCGGGAAAGCACGTCTTCGAAGGATTCTAATCCGTCCTGCGTTTCGATCTCGTAGTCCCCATAAGCCTCGACCAGTTCGTCTGTCGTGGTTGGATAGCTGTGGGTCTCGAGTGCCTCATCGAGGGCACCAAGGCGTCCTCCAGGGTCACCGTCCATCGCACGGGCTTCATGGACGCGGTCACGTACCCTCTCTTCCGCTCGTTCTGGCCGTTTTCGGTGGTCGTCGCCTGCGTTCTCGTATCGGCCTCGTTTGTTGTTTGACATCCCTAATAGTAGGCGCCCGGTTCGGATAACTGTGTGGACGCACGCCGGTGTCGGGGTCGTGCCATCCCTGAAGAGGTTGACTTCCTCCTTGTATTCAGAAAAACAACGCGAGTACCCCGGGGTTTGACCCCGAGGCGGTTCATCGAGATTTGATGACCAACGGCATTGCAGACGATCCGCCTGCGAAGAGGTGCGCGAGACCCAGAATTTCGTATGTTCGTAATCCGCTGAAAGGGATCCATACACCAGTTTCCATTCGCGTGACAGAAAAATCGACCCGAATGGTGGGCTCTAGTCACCGACCCACGACTGAAGCCGTGGACTTCCGCCTTACACGTGCAATAGAGGCACCGACAAGACACAGCAGTCCTGGAGACAACCACCATTAGTATATCGACTTATATAACCAGTATACGGAGAACCCATATCGGGGTTCGCAAGTATACTATTCTGGTGTATCTTTTCACGAGATAGCGTACAGAAGCCTTCCGTATACCAACTATAAAAACAACTATACCAAGAGAAGCAGATAGTAGAACCATAGGAAATGCCCACCAAAGAGCTCCCGGACAGTGCACCGGGGAAATACGTCCCCTACCATCCCAACCCCTATTATTCGCCAGAGCCCCTGCCGGTAGAGCCGACGCTCGAGCTCTCCGAACAGACGCACGAGCTCGTGGCTGACACCGCGTATCAGATCGGTCGTGTTGACGGTATCAGCTCGACGGTCGACTTCTCCGCAGTACTGTACACCTCTCTCATTCGTATCGAGGCTGTCGAATCCGCACGTATCGAAGGTGCAGACGTCGCGTACCAAGACGTCGAGGCGTATCACACAAAACACCCCGAAGGCGAAGCTGGCACGGGCATCGAGAAAGACCTGAAAGAAGCACTCAACTACGAGACCGCACTCACGTATGGCCTCGACAGAATTGAGAAGGGAGCGTCGATTACGCTCTCGTTCATCAAAGAACTCCATTCACTGCTGCTCGAGGATGTCCGGAACGAGGGAGACATCGTCGGTGACTTCCGTGACCACATGGTCCATCTACCGAGCCCACAGCCAGGTCAGCGTCCGTTCGTCCCACCGACTCCGGAGGGCCTCAACGGACTCATGCAGTCTCTTGAGTCGTACATCCAGATGGGTGGCCAGTACCATCCGCTCGTCGACGCCGCCATCATCCACTACTTCTTCGAGACGGTTCACCCGTTCTCGGATGGAAACGGTCGACTCGGTCGACTCCTCATCATCCTGTATTTGACGAGCGAGGGGTACCTCGAAAGTCCGTACATCTATCCGAGTGCGTTCTTCAATCGGCACAAGGTCGAGTACGTCGAGCGGATGCGTGCAGTGAGTGAAGACGGTGCATGGGACGAGTGGCTCACGTTCTTCCTCGACGGACTCCGAAGCCAAGCCGAGACGTCGTACGACCGGACCCATCGGCTCCGAGAACTCCAAGAGCGGTACGAAAGGGAGTACCCAGGCAGCACGACTACGGACACGTTCGCGCGGCAGTTACTCCAGTATCCGTACTTCACGGCACCAGATCTCGTGGAGTATCTCGACGTCTCACGTCGGACTGCCTACAAGGTCGTCGACGACCTCGAATCAGATGGCCTCATCGAGGAGGTGACTGGCAAAGAACGCGGGAAAGAGTACAAAGCAGTCGACGTGTTCGCCATCCTCGGATAGTTCTCGAATTTTGGAGGCAAAAAGAACGGACCGCTGGTGTCGACTACTCGCTCGTCCACCACCGCCCGCGCTCGGGGAAGGTCACGCGCGACCAGCCCGTCAGTGCCAGGCCGCACCGACCCTCGTACCAGCTCTTCGCCGCCGCATGAATACGGACCACATCGCCTTCCGCGAACAGGGGTTGGCGCGACCGCTTCCAGACCGTCACCTTCACCACGCCGCTCTCATCCTCGACGAGGCCCACCTGTTGAATCTGAGAACACGACGGTTCCCACAGCGTCTGCACCGTTCCCGAAATGCTCACCTCGCTACTGTTCACGTCCCCGACCGCCGATATCGGTACGACCGTCCCGCGCCGCGTCCGTTCCGCCTCCATCACCGCCACCGCGCTGCTCAACACGTCTTTGCCTGCGACTACGTGCTCGGCCAGTTCACGAGAGAGTGCCGCCCGCGACGACTTTCCGTACTCTCCATGGATGCGCGCCGCCTGCTGGTTGATGACTCCCAATTTCGATTTCGACACCCGTTCTCTCGGGTCCGCTTTCGTCTTATCCAACCGCTCGTCCACACACGCCGCGCGCGCCTGGAAGTCTGCTCTCTTCGCGATGCTCCCCGTCGCAACCGATTTCGAAGTTCTCGCCTCCCGGTCCGAGTGCTGTTCCCGGTCGTACCGGGTTCTCGTCCGTTCGATCTCCCACTCCCGCGCTGCCAGCCGTTCCTCGGCCTCCAGCGTCAGTCCCCGTCTCTCCTCGTAGGTCACGTCGACCCGTGCCGCCCGCTCCTGTGCATACGTTGCCTGCAGTTCTGGGGTCTCCGTCTCCCACGCTCTCTCCGATTCCGCCGCCGCCCACGCGTCCAGCGCCGACTGTTCAGTTGCCAGTACCGTTTCCGTACCTTCATTGCCGAGTGCGTTCTTGCTTGACATTGGAGTTTCCTACTCCGAAGGCGTTCTCGCAACGCCCGACACCGCGACCCTTACATCGCGGTTTTCATCGACACACAACACCGAGACTCGTCTCCGCGCGCCGCTTGCGCCTTCGCTCGTGCCCCCTGGGGGCGCGAGCGGCGCGCGGGATCAGGTGCAAAATTTCCAGCACGCGCGCCAGGCCCGGCCGTCGAGCGCGGCCAGTGGAGTTAGTCCACCGTGTCCGAGCACCGCAGGGCGCAGGACCGGGGGACTAACCCGCTGGACCCGACGAGGGGAGCGGTCGACGGACGAGCTGGCCGGCGAGCGAGCGGGCCGGGTCGGCGGAGAGAGCCAGAGAGAGTATATCTGGAGTTGGTCGACACACACAGGGGCCGGTTTCAGCATGACCGCAGAAACTCCTCCGAACCCTGTCAGAAGGGGCCTGGTGCATACAGAGGATGCAGTCAGCAATCCGCCACTCTTCGTAACAGAATTGATTTACCTTCTTCGTGAATTTCTGTTCACATGAGCAGAGACGAACTAAATCTGAAAGCCGTATTTGCAGGGACTCAGATGACACTGATTGCGATTTTCTTTGCAGTTCTTGGGACAATCGAGGGATTGGGAGCCCTTCTTGGGGTTGGAATCCTCCTTGTAGTAGCTGGAACTGTTGTAGTGGGACTCGGGGTTAATCGGTGAAGAACTCATTCTCTGTGTCTCTCACGTTACTCCCCACCAGATGACGATTGGTTCGTGACCGACTCGCGCCCTGTATGCAGCACGACCGCAGTAACTCCCTCGAATTCTGTTAGAAGATGCGTGCTGTATACAGAGGGTGTTCGTCGAGAGAGGTCCGCTCGGCACTACTTTATGACACTTTATCGCGTCAGTAATACCAATGGGGAAGGAAGATGCCATCGCGCGCTATCGCCAAAATCAGCAAGACGAAGTCGATAGTGCGACCGTGTATCGTGCGATGGCGGAAGCAGAACCGCACCCCCAACTGACCGGAGTTTATCAGCGATTAGCCGAGACAGAGGTCCAACACGCAGAGTTCTGGGCAGAGAAACTCGCCGAATCTGGTGCGGACGCATCGAGCCCTAACCCAACCATTCGCGCCAGAACGTTGGCGTGGTTGGCGCGGCGTTTCGGGCCGGGAATCGTGCTCTCAACGATGCGAACGGGGGAAGTCGCGGGCGGTCGGGGATACGCGACACAGCCCGAAGCGAAGGAGACTGGATTGCCCGCAGACGAACGGTCCCACGACCGGCTATTGGCGACCATCGCGGAGGTACCAGGGCGAGGAGTCGAAGGAAGCGTCCTTGCCCGGTTAGAGGGACGGCATCGCGCCACGAGCGGCAATGCACTCCGTGCAGCGGTGCTCGGCGCAAACGACGGTCTCGTCTCCAACCTCAGTCTCGTCATGGGTGTCGCTGGCGCTGCCCTCGAATCAGGGGCGATTCTGATAACGGGGCTCGCTGGACTCATTGCGGGTGCGGGGTCGATGGCGATGGGAGAATGGCTCTCGGTCCAGAGTTCGCGAGAACTCTACCAGCGCCAGATCGATGTCGAGGCCGAAGAACTCACCGAGATCCCAGAAGAGGAAGAACGAGAGTTAGCGCTCATCTACGAGGCGAAAGGACTTCCGAAGGACAAGGCTGAATCACTGGCTGCACGCCTCATACGTGACGAGGCAACGGCCCTCGATACGCTGGCGCGCGAAGAACTCGGAATCAATCCTGAGGAACTCGGCGGCTCGGCATGGGAAGCTGCGGCCACGTCGTTTGTCCTCTTCGCACTCGGGGCGATCGTCCCTGTGCTTCCGTTCTTCCTCCTCACCGGCGTCACAGCGATCGGAGTGAGTCTGTTGCTGAGTGCGCTCGCACTCTTCGTGATCGGCGCGGGCATCACGCTACTGACGGGGCGAAGCGTCCTGTATTCGGGATTCAGACAGGTCGGCATCGGGCTCGCCGCTGCGATACTCACGTACGGCGTTGGGACGCTCATCGGAGTGACGCTCGTCGGGTGAGCGGTATCGTACACTAGTCGCAGGGACTGACGCATGTCTCGGTCTGCGCCCCTACCGACGAGGTGCCTTCACGATTGCAGCGGACGCGCGTTGGATGCAGCATCGATTGAACGTCCTGCTCGAGAGCTGCCAGGAGTAGTGTGCGAGATACAGAGGATGCAGTCAGCAAGCGACTCTCGTTTGTTTCGGTTTCGAGTTGCTGAATACGCCGACAGACCGAGAGTGCGAGTGAGTCAGAGCGAGTCGTCACTGGGCTGCGGGAGACAACATCTCACCGACAAGAACATAGCCGACAACCAGTGGCAGAAGAGACACCTGATACGGACAGATAAACGCACACCGCCCTGTGTCGAATGAGGCACTTACTGCGGGACCGAACATCGACCAGTCAAAGAACACGTGAAGACGCTCGACACCGGTGCATCCAACTCCAAGACACGCTTGCGGGAACGGCACCACCGCCAATCCAAGAAACACCATACTACCCACCGCATACAGAGGCTGACGGCACCACGCAGCGAACACGAGACCGCCAACAACGAGGCCAAGAAGCGCCAGCGGAAGTGGGAAGACCATCTCTCTACCCAGCAGTCCCTCCCTCGCATAACCGGGCATCACCACGATGTACGCGTAGGCTACAATCAGGAACGTGAGTACGCTCCAGACTGCCACCACACGCAACCTCAGATAACCCTGAATCCTCGACTGGAATGTTGCCGAAATATCTCTGGAGGGCATTGTGCCTGATTTCACAGGCGTCTGCCAAATAGATACCCTGCACTGACAGACCCAGCCCTCTGAATCAACCGAACCAGCCGATTCCCAGCAGACCAGTGGTCGGTACCCGAGTCGCGTAATCTATTCAGCACGGCCCCGACCAAGGACCAGCGAGCTGTCAGTAACGACGTGCTGCATACAGAGGACGAAATCAGCAGCGCCCAGATTGGTTCGACCTGCTTCGATTTTAGCCAACGACATTAAATTGAAGAGCTAAATGTGGAGCAGACCCTATCAGGACGAAGCGGTATGCCCCCTGTGTCAATGGTCGCTGGAGGTTGGATGCGTCGGCTTCTAGTGCCTGCTCCGAGAGTGTGATTTGCTCAGTGAGTGACTTCCCAGCTCCGAGTTGAGTCAGGCAGAGTTGGTAGAACCGATCCCCCGTCCATGTTAAGTGCTTCCACCCCTCGCTGGTCTGGTATTGGAGTGCCCATGGGTTCTTACATCCCAGGGAGACGGACGAATCGCTGGTATTCGTGACTTCGAACTCGATGGTGTCCCCCAGATGGACAGGGCGATCGGTGAGTGAAAGTCTCAGATCGTCTCGGTAGAAAACTATCGGCTCCTGATTGAGGTACCCTGGATCGGAATCCTCTGAACCAAGGACAGTACACCCAGAAATTGCGACCACACTTGTCCCGAATGAGGCTAATACCGTCCGACGTTTCATAGGCGCACGAACTGCGTACTACGATGAATCATTTGGGGTATGTCAGCCATTTTTGGATTGCCTGCCAGAGGCAGTCTATCCGTGACCGACTCGCGCTGTGTATGCAGCAGAGGCACCAGGATCTATTCAAACAGTGTCAGAAGCGACGTGCTGCATACAGAGGATGCAGTCAGCACCCGGCGTTCGTTTGTTTCAGGGCCTGTTCGCTGAATACGCCGACAGACCGAGAGGTGCGTATGTGACAAAGTCTATTTGTTGAGGCGAGATTATTTCCTGATATGGCTGGTCCCCTCCGATTTCTATGGAATACCCGACTTATTGGAACCTATCTCCGATTTCGCGTTGCCGTTTTTCTCGCAGGATTAATCGCCGTTGTCGGAGCGATAGTAGCACTTAGTATCGGGGGGATCTGGGGGATACTGGGGCTAATGGCGATGGTAGCTGCCGCTTTCGTGGTACTTGGAATTGCAGCGGCAACCAGATAGAGAATTACGATAGACCGAGACCTCTGTATGCAGCACAATCGGTGGAACCTGCTCGGATTCTGGCACAACCAGCGTGCTGCATACAAAGAATCCAGTAACAATCGAGTCCGATTACTCCAGCTGGAACCACAGAGAGCCGTCGTCAATGGGCCTGTACCAGCTAGCTCCATCATCAGGGCTGGTCAGCAAGCGTGAGCAAGCGGCTGACGGTGACGCTCTGCTCTCGGGGTTCGGTGAGTAGGTCGGTGTAATCCAGTGAGAAGAGATACTCGCCTTCATCGAGTGTCTTCGTGAGAGTCGTCTCGGTAACCCCGATTCGACTGTATTCAGTGACGATGGAGACGTCGCGGGCACCGTCCACGTAGGCATCGTATGCCTCTCGTTCAAAGACGAGGCAATCGATTTTCGTGTCACCCTCCACAGCGATGTCGTAGTGCAAGACATCGCCGCTGGCCTCTGGCGAGTTCGTGAGTGCGATAGCCGAGAACTGCCCCGGATGAAGCGTTGGAGTACCCTCAGCGCGAAATTCCTCAAACGCCCTGCGGTCATCCGTTGGATAGTCGTCGACGCGATCAGGAACTCCGTCGGCGTCTGAGTCGGGCGCTGCTGTCGTTCGAGAAGGGTCGCGAGAACTGAGACAGCCACCGGCTATCCCTGCAATGGCTGTCACAAACGCACGTCGAGACTGCTGCATACCAGCGAAACCGATACCCGGGGCATAAGTCTTCATACATGCTTGAAATCATTCACATGATTGGAAGGAGGAAGCCCACGGATTCAGTCGTAGGTCACTGACCTGTACGGCAAGATTCCCGACCCAGCTAACGCACGTGTTGGCTACATCTGCCCCCTGAATTTAGCATACCCTCGATGAACTGCTCGACAGCCGTCAATAGAGGTGTACGAGATACAGAGCGTGCGTTCACCAACACCCCAAAAATCATATCTGGACGCCCAGTGAATTTCTTGACACGAATGTCCCCGTCACCCCTCCGTGTCCGGCCTCTGTCTATTGCATGGCGGTTCGCGATACTCGGTGCACTCGTTTCGCTCCCCATCACTATCGTCGTGAACTGGCTTCCGGATTCGGAGGCGACTATCGGTGGCGGTATCATGACACTCGGTGCGTTTGTCGCGGGAGTCCTCGCTGCAATCCGCTCGAGAGACTCAAGTGCTGCCGGATTCCGTACTGGCTTCCTTGCTGCTGTCGTCGGAGTGCTCACATCCATCCTGACAGGAGGGTCGCCGGCGGCGTGGCCGACGTCCAAGGTCGTGTTCTTCGTGCTCGCCAGTGGTCTGGTACTGTGCGTTGCTCCGTTCTTTGGGCTGGTATGCGGACGAGCTGGTGGGTGGATGGCGAACACCGTTGGCTCACGATGGAGATCTGATGCAAACGCGTTGTAGCTACTGAACCCCGGACAGTCAACCGTCGGCGACGCCAGGGTGTGTCACGACATACCACTTTATGCTATCATCCCACGTGGGTTCGTCAGCCAGACCGCGGCGACCAGATGTCACACCCACGCACACCCTCAGATACAGATAGCCTACCCGTCACGGCCGACGACTCGCGCTCGTACGTTCGAATACAGCCCACAGCCGAGGCGCTCGACGCAGAGACGGTCGTGGCGCAGTTCCGGCGGTTGCATCAGGTGCGACTCGAGAGTCAGAAAGAATCCTTCCTCGACCGCTTCAGGGGAAGTCCGAGTCCGACACTCGAGGCGCTGCTCGTCAGCGATGGCGAGGAGACCACGTACTACGTGGGCGTCGACACTCAGGCGCTCGACGCCACGCGGCGCATCCTGCGGAGTCTCTTTCCCGATGGCTACGAGTTTAGCTCGCAAACATGGGCACCGGACCGCGTCGTCCAGGATTCCAGAGCCCTCGCTGCGGTCGAGTACTGTGGCCGGGTCAGCCATCCGAAGGACTGGCAGACTCGCCTTACGAAATTCGAGTCGTTTCTGACCGACGCCACAGCGAGAGTCCCACTGGCCGGCATCGTCGAGGCGATGGCCGAGTCTCCACTGCCGATGGTGTACCAGATCCTGCTGCGTCCACGTGCGGACTGGTCGGGGCAACGTGCTGCCCGGGTCGAGAGCATCGAGAACCAGCACGACCACGTGAGCGACCAGCTCACGACCGCCCTGTTCGGGGCTCCGGAGGAGGTGCTACTCACCCAGGACGACGAGGAGCGTCTCGAAGAGCTTGCGTCGCGTGACCCACGGCGCTCGTTCGACGTGAACGCCCGGCTGGTCGTCGCAGGGAAGCGGCGTCAGGAACCGGCCGATGCGCTGGCTCGGGACCTCGCCGACGCGCTCAGCCACGTGAGCCACACCTGCTACGAGGTCACAGGACGAGTCAGGACGGGGTCGGCAGCCGAGAAGGTCCTGCAGGACGTACGCGAGCGGACGCTGTACCAGCCGAAATACGGGCGTCTCAGCAAGATGCCGTGGCGTCGCCCCGAGAGTCCCGGGCTGGTTGTGGACGTCCACGAACTCGGGAGCTTCTGCCTGCTCGACGGGGCAGCCCTCACCGCAGATGGCACGCGAAGCGTCGATGCCACACCGGGAGAACGTCGGTCGGTCCCCCAGCCGCCGCAGACCGTGCTGGACCGATATCGCGGTGCCGGGCTCGCCCTGGGGAACCCCCTGACCACGGACGGGACGGTTCATCACGAACCGGTCGTCCTGCCTCCCGCACTCCAGCCCATGCACGTCGCCTGGTTCGGGAAGACAGGCTCGGGGAAGTCGACCGCGCTTACCACAGCGATGCTGGAAAACCACCGCGCCACCGACGGCGCGAGCATCCTCATCGACCCCAAGGGAGACGGGATGGCCACGGACTACCTGCGGGCGCACTTTGCACGGTACGGCCACCTCGAGAACGTGCTGTACTTCGACTGTTCACAGACCCTTCCCGCGTTCTCCTTCTTCGATATCCGCGACCAGCTCGCCGCGGGCGTGCCCCGGACGACTGCGGTCGAGGATAGCGTCGACCACTACCTCGAGATACTGGGCCAGGTCATGGGCGTCGAACGCTTCGAGCGGGCGGTCCGCTCGCCGGATATCATCCGTTACCTCGTCAAGGCACTGTACGACCCGGTGAGCGGGAGCGACGCCTACGCCCACCGCGACCTCGAGACCGCGGTTCGCCAGCTTCACGAGCGCCAGACCGCGCCCGCCGTGTCGGATGCCTCGCTTGAACAACTGCTCGCCGGCGTGGTCGCGAACAAGGCCCGGTCGTTCGACGAGATCATGCAGGGCGTCGCGAACCGCATCGAGAAGATCCCCGTCGACCAGCGCCTGGCCAGGATATTCAACCACGTCCCCGGGGAAGGAGATGCGCACTTCGATCTTGCAGACTACCTCGACGAGAACGTCGTCATCGTCCTGGACACGGGCTCGCTTCGGCCACAGGCCCAGCGCGTCCTCACGCTGGTCGTCCTCTCGAACCTGTGGACTGCCCTGCGTCGACGGGCAGCGCGTGCGGACGCTGACGAGCGCCCGCTGGTGAACCTCTACGTCGAAGAAGCCGCGAGCGTCGCCATCTCTGACCTCCTGAAAGAACTGCTCGCCCAGGCCCGGGGCTTCGGGTGTTCGGTCACGCTGGCGATGCAGTTCCCCGGGCAGTTACGACGAGAGCGCGACGTCTACGACGAGATTTTAAATAATGTCTCCACAGTCGTCACGGGGAACGTCCCCAGCGATAGGGAACTTGCCCGCCGGCTCGCGACAGAGGACATGGACGCGACCGAGGTCGGGAACCGCCTTCGCGCCTTGCGCCGCGGCCAGTGGCTGGTGAAACTCCCGGCGGGATTCGGGTTGCCAGAACCACGGCCGTTCACAGTGGCGTCGTTACCGCCACCGCCAGGGCACCCGGCTGGGGCTGGCCTCTCCCAGAAACGAGGATGGCAGTTCGAAGAGACGTTCATCGGTGTAGAGAACCGAACCCTGGTAGACGCCGGGTTAGCGCTCGGCCAGCCCAGCACGACGAATGGTGACGATGACCCGCTCGTCGACGACGCCGAGGCATCCAGCGCCGGCATTCGCGTCGATACTGCCCTGCCCTATACCAAGCGGCTGCCGCCAACGGTCGACTACGAGGAAGATATCCACGCACTGCGCTGCAGTGAGTGCAACAACCGCTATGACCCGAGTTCCGATGGGATGGTCCGCGCCATCGAGTGCTGTAGCTCGCTCGATTCAGTGGACCCGGACGACATCCCAATCTGTGCGTTGAACCTCAAGCTCACGCCCGAGGAGATGGCCGTCTCCCAGTACTCTGTTCGCCAGCTCATGTTCCTCCAGGCGGTGTACAACGCCCAGCAGTTGCGGTATGCAGAGCCTGAGTACGACCTGCTCAACGATACCATGCTCCGGCTCCAGGAGTACGTCGGCATCGAGAGCGATTCAGTGCAGGACCTCATCGACGACGGCCTACTCAGCCACGATACCGATCATCCACATCGCCTGTTCACCGTTACACCCGATGGACGAGGCGAGATCGGGGAGAGCTATCGCGAGGGTATCGACTATGGCCACGGCAAGGGCGACCTGCAGGAATCCAGCCAGCACGTGTTCGCAGTCCAGGTCACCACTCGCTATCTTGAACAGGAATACGCCCACGACCCGGGCTCGGATGTCGACCGTATCGTCCCGTACTACGACCTCGACGAAAACCGCCGGCTGGACATCGCAGGCCTCGATCGTGACGGCGACATCGTCCTCGCAGTCGAAGTCGAGCGAATCAACCACGACCTCCGCCGGTCGGCACCAGATGATTACGACAAGATGGCGGCTTGCGAGCCAGAGGAAGCCATCTGGATCGTCATGACTCACGCTGATGGTCACGAACTCCTTGCAGCGTTACGAGAGCCCCTGGAAGGCGAGCCACGCGTAGAGAAGACCTACAGCGACCGCACAGCTCCCTACGAGTTTAGCATTGACAGACCTGGAATGACCAAGGTGTTTCCCGTCGAATATCTCCGCGGCCGGCTGAAAGAACGATAACTCACCAACCCGGATTCTCCCCGGTTTCCAGACACAGTCCATTGTCTGAGATGTTCAGATACTCTGCCCCTGTAACGAGGCAGTAAGCTGTTACGTTATGGCTGATCAACCGGTCGGTCGGGGTCCGCACTTCATTTTGACCCTGATAATGGCTTCTTCGGGGTCGAAAGGGTGGCTAGGCGCGGTTCAGGCGTTCCAGACTCAGCTGTTTTCTCCGAAAGAGTGGCTATGGCGGTACTCAGAACGCAGTTCGGGAGCATCGAGAGGGGGTACATCCGGGGTCGTGTGAGCCAACGAGATGGTTCTCCTCGAAAGCCCCGAATTCGGGGGGTTCAGCGGTTTCGTTATGTTGAAAGACCTGTACGTATCGAACGGTCCGTACGGCGAAAACCGAGAGACTGGAACAGGAGACGGAATGTTCAGAGCGGTGTTCGACGCGAACGCCGGCCTCCCGCGTTCATACGCCAGCCCGGATTCGTTCGGTACGAGCTTCAAAAACACCGTTTTCGGCCTTTTGAACGGTTCCAAATTGACCCCTCCGTCGTCTCGGAATATCCCCTCGAACATCGGCCTCGATTCTCACTCTTCGCATCGCTCCCGCATAGGCAACCTTTCGGAGAAAACGGCTGGGTCTGGCGTCACGGAGAATCCTCGATAGCACCTCTTGTGACTTCTCACCACGTACCGACCTCGGTTATCGAGTTCGGAACCATCTTGGCGGCGTACTGGGTCCAAATTCACGACGATACAGCCGTTTCGCTGATAGAATCGGCTTCGCATCTACGAGATTGTACTAACGTAACACCGGTTACTGTTCAAGCATCCTCACATCTACAGAGGACATTACGACCGACCCACATCGGGGTCGGTGCCTGACCTGGACAGTGCCAGTTCTCGACGCTGCGGTACGCAAAAGAAACAGGAACTGAGTCTCTGCGAGATTACGTGGTGGACGGGGAAGCGGTGGTCGTGGCCGACGCGCTCGTCTCAGTACCGTCCGTCATGTTCGGTCCGGTCTCGGCATCACTGCCAGCGTCGTCGTTCAGGCCGCTGATGACGTTGCCGAGGGTGGCGTCCATCGCGCCGTCGATGAACTGGGTGATGTGTGCGTGGAGGTTCTCGACGCGGTCCTGAACGTCGTCAGGGACGGCGTCGGGGAGGTCCATCGGAGGGCCCTGACTGCCTGCCTGTTCGGGACCAGCGTCGGCGGACGCGTTCGCGTGGTCACCAGCCTGCCCAGACTGGTGCGCATCGCCTGCGTGGTCGTCGGCTGTCTCGTTCGCATGGTCGTCAGCGGGGGTGGTCGGCTTGTCGTCGTCGCCGATGTTCAGGGGACTGTTCGCGGGACCAGCTGCAGCCGCGACCGTGCCCGCACTCACGAGGAGTGCAGCCAGGGCGACCGCGGTCAGTTTGGAGAGTCTCATTGTGGGGTGCCTCCACTCGAACCCCAGTGGCCCGAGGGATATGAAGGGGGAGAGCCGTTCAGGTAGTTCAGGGGTTTGAACGCTCCTACTGCGGTTTTTCGCGGTTTCAAATGGTTTGAACGCTGCTGAACGCGGTGGAATGGTTCGCGGTCGTTCACGAAGCCGGAAACGTTCGCCAAAACCCCGGGGAAAGCCGGGTTTTGTTCACCCTGTCGACAAAATGAGCGGGGGTTCTCTGATGACCAGCCGACCCGGAACAGGACTGTGGACTCGGTCGGGCCTGTCTCAGCGCCTCCCGGCCGCAGCTTCGAGCGCGGCTGGCGCATAGATGATGCCTGCTCCCACGTCGGCGTCACCCTTCCCATCGCTTCCTCTCGCCGTGTTCTCGATGATACTCTGGACCTCCTTGGCCCCGAGGTCGGGGTTGACCTCGCGGATGAGCGCGACCAGGCCAGCTACCTGCGGCGCGGCCATCGAGGTTCCCGCGTACCAGGCGTACGCCGTCCCGTCGTTCAGGTCCGGCGGAACCGTCGAAAGGACGAGGTTGAGTGGGAACGGCCACTCGGTATCCGTCGCGAGTGTCTTCTCGAGCGTTTCGTACCCACCTCCGGGTGCGCCGACGTCGATGTCGCTGGTGCCGTAGTTGGAGTAGAACACGCGCTTGTTGTTCGGGCCGGTCGCAGAGACGCTGATGGAGCCCGGCACGCTGTTCGGGAGCGTGTAGTACCCCTCGTGCTGAAGGTCGGCGCTGGCGTTACCGGCGCTCGTGGTGACGACGGTCCCGCGCTGGACCGCCGACTGGATGACGCGCTGGTATGCGACGTGCTCTTTGGTCTGGTGGTACGGTCCCTTGATGACCCCCCCACCGAGGCTCATGTTCGCTGCGTCCGCTCCGATCGTCCCGGCGTAGTCGATGGCGCTCAGGATATCGAAGTCGGTCGTCCAGAGGGCGGTGACAGTTACCTCGTCACCCTCGTACGGATAGCCCTCGTACTTCTTCCAGTAGAACACGCGAAGCGGGATGACATCGGCGTCGGGGGCCATTCCCGCGATGCCGAAGTCCTCGCCGACCGACGTCTCGTCGTGTTTGGCCGTCGCGATACCGGCGCAGTGGCTCCCGTGGGAGTCGACGTCGTCGCCTGCCGCCTGTTCGCGCGTGTCCGGCTCTCCCAGGTAGGTGTAGGACGCGATCTCGGGGCCGCCCGGGAACCTGGCTTCGATGGTCGTATCCCCCGCGACTGTCGGCGAACCGTCGGGACTGGATGCACCGTCAGCCCGGAAGAGCATCCCATCTTCGACGCTGTTCCGGAGGTCCGGGTGAGAGGTGTCGATACCGGTGTCGATGATGGCGACGCTTCGGTCCGCGCCAGTCGCCGTGTCGTGGGCCTCGAAGGCTCCGGTGGTCTTGTCCTTCTTGTCCCACTGGAGGGGCGCGTACTGCTCGTCGGTGGACTCGTCGGTCGAGGTCTCGGCTGGCCCGACCGCTCGGTAGCCGAGGTTCTCGCGCACGTCGACGACGCCGGTGGTCCCGCGCAGGGTGTCCGCGTCCGCGGCGGCGACGAGCAGTACCTGCCCGTCTGCGATGGACGACAGGACGTCTGCGTCACTTCGCTCGAGTCGGTTCTTCGCACCCTTCCCCCGGACCGCGACGACGAACTGGTCTCGGCCGTCGGCCGCGCTCGCGACACCCATCGTCGTCAGTGCTGTCGCGCCGGCCGCTACGGACTTCATGAATCGCCGTCTGCTATGGTCTGTCATACCAGCCAATGGTAACTGGCGAATGGTCATATATCTGAGGGTCGTTCAGGCGGATTGCCCCTTCTCGAACATGCCGGGATCCGAGACGGTTTGAACCGCTCCGGAGTATAGGCCTGAGGCGATCGTATTGTTCATCTGGAGACGGCAATACGGATTCGAGCTGTCGTTCCGACCAGTTGACTTTCCATCATTTACTCAGTCCTCGGGTTGACGCCAATCGCACCGACACCGAGGCCAGAGAGGACGGCCCGGTGCGTTTCACATGGCATGGGGAGGTAGAGGCGAGAGTAGTCGTTGCCGGTCCGGGCCGGGGCAACACTGGACTGCCGGTTTGTCGAACCAGGTCCTGCACGATACACTCAAACGACAGCAGCAGGTTAGGACTGAGTATGGAGCGCCTCACGCTGTCGAACGCTGCGTTCGAGGGGAACAACAACGCCTACCTGTTCCACGATGGGCCCGAGACGGTGCTCATCGACACTGGCGACTGGATGGACGCGACACGGACGCAGCTGGAAGCGGCTCTCGAAGAACACGGAGTCACCATCGAGGATATCGACCGCGTCTTTCTGACGCACTGGCACCCGGACCACACTGGACTGGCCGGGGAGATTCAATCGCGAAGTGGGGCAACGGTGTATGCCCACGTCGAGGACGCCCCACTCGTGGAGGGAGACGAGCAGGCGTGGAATGGCCTCCACACGACCCAGGAGCGGTATTTCGACGAGTGGGGTATCCCCGAGCCGAAACAGGCAGTGCTCCGAGAGCGGATGGTCGACCCGACGACGATTCAGGCACCCGAGGTCACCACGATGGAAGACGGTGACATCTTCACTGTGAACGACCACGACCTGCGCGTCGTGCACACGTCGGGCCATGCTGCAGGCCTGTGCATGTTCGAGACGACGCTCGATGGCGCTTCGGTCGTCTTCACCGGGGATGCACTGCTCCCCGTCTACACTCCGAACGTCGGCGGTGCCGACGTGCGGGTTGAGAACCCGCTCGAGAAGTATCTCCGTGCGCTTCGGCGCATTTCGGACGCGGAGTACACGCGCGCCTGGCCCGGACACCGTGACCCCATCGACGACCCGACTGGCCGAGCCGAGCACATCATCGACCACCACGAGGAACGAGCCTGGCGCGTGCTGAACGTGCTCGACGAATCCGGCCCACTCGACACGTGGGACGTCAGCGCTGCGCTCTTCGGCGAACTGGAAGACATCCACATCCTCCATGGCCCGGGAGAAGCGTACGCGCATCTCGAACACCTGGAGCGGACTGGCGACGTTATTTCGGAGGGGCGGACGTACCGAATCGCCGAGAGCGCAAGTAACAGTCTGGAGAAGGACACTACTCAACGCTGGGAACTCGGGTTTTAGGGTCCGGCTGTTGCCACGGACGACCGCCCGGAGTCGTCGTGGGAACGTGGTATTCAGTCCGGGTCGGAAGTCGAGTTCGTGGCTGATGAGAGCGGTTTCTACGTCGAGGCACACGGACACTCTCGCCTCTCTGCGTTGACTTCGGATGCATGCCGAGCCAGCGCCGACGCCTCAGGCAGTGAAGTCATGTCAGCCCCGCCTGACAGGCCGCCTGCTCACGACGAATCCACTCAGGGTTGTTGCCCGCGTCTTTCCACCCAATATCGCGTACGGGGACGAGACGTTGAACAACCAGACGTCCTGCGTTCAGCGGAGATCGGTGTACTCACTAGCCAGACCGCTCCCAATCCAGAGGCACAACTGACACCCTCGATTCGAGGAGAGTCATGTCGTTGAGGTATAAGGTGGAGCTCGTGGAACGATGAGACGACCAATGCACCGACGTGCTCTGGTGACTGCGCTGGCCGGTGGACTCGCGGGTTGTACCCGGCTCGGCCGCTCGACACCGTCCGGGGTGCAGTGCGATTCGGACGTCAGTGATGCGTCGGCCGCATCACAAGTGACAGGGGCCTGGCCGCGGCCGCACTTCGACAGCAAGAATACCGGATACAACCCCGACGCGACGGGGGTCTCGACCTGTCCCGAAGTTCGCTGGTCGCATTCCATCGGAGAGACGACCATCCGCTCCCCCGTGATCGCCAACGGAACGTTCTTCGTCGCCGGCTTTCCGAACACGCTGCGAGCATTCGACCTCGCCTCCGGTGAGCCCAGGTGGACCCTCTCCCTCGACGGCATCGGGTACAACCCCGTCGTCCACGATGGCGTCGTCTACGTCGGTGGTGGTGCCCACCTGTACGCGATCGATATCGAGACACAGGCCATCCGCTGGGCTATCAAGGTCGGTCGCAGCAACGGCCCGGCGTTCGTCGACGACATGGTGATCTCTGCAGGCGGTGACGGCGTCGTTCGGGCAATCGATATCGACGACGGCTCTGTCGAGTGGCAGCACGACGCCGGCCGAACCGAGAAACTGAGATTCCGGGCCCCACCAGCCGTCGCCGATGGGACGGTCTTCGCCGGCCACGAGAACGGAAACCTGTACGCCCTCGACCTCGCCTCCGGGGCGCTTCGATGGCGGCGCAACCTCGGCGCACAGATCGAGTCGGCACCGGCGGTGGTCGGCGACGTCGTCTACGTCAACGCCGACCAGCCGTTCGCTCTCGATGCCGAGACCGGCACGACCCTCTGGCGCGGGTCACAGACGTGGGGTGTAACGCTCGGGGCACCGGCCGTCGCTGACGCCGTCTACGTTACCGCAGGGCGAACACTCGAATCGATGAAACTCAGAGCCCTGGACCGGGAGACCGGAGCGGAGCACTGGTCGACCAACGTCGGACTCCCCGAGGCCAGCCCCGCCGTCGCAGCCGGCTCTGTGTATGTCGGACTCAGCGGAACGTTCTATTCCTTCGATGCAACGGATGGGACGATGCAATGGTGGCTCGAGCTGACAACCGACATCATCGCGACGCCAGCCTTGCTCTCCGGGATGGTCGTCATCACCGACGGCGACGGGAACCTGTTCGCGCTCGGGTAGACGAGCAGTTGGGCTCAGGCACGGAGGTGCTGTGTTGTTTCGTGTCGTTCGCGGTAGAAGCGACCGCAAGAGCATACTCTGGGCCTCCTTGACACCGAGGTCCGGGTTGACCTCTCGGATGAGGGCGACCAGGCCGGCGAGCGTTGATGTGGGGCGGGCATCGACCTGCCGACGTACCAGGTGTCCGCGTCGCCTCCGACCACACCATCCCAGCGACAGCCATCTCGAAATATCGGTTGGTCAGCCGCCTCGTCTCTCGAGCGTTCCCTATGCTCGGAGTCGTTCGATTATCCGCGATAGCCGAGAGCGAATCGAGGTCTGTCCCGGGTCAGGAGGCTCTCGCTCGCGTTGCGCATCCTCCATCCGACGTTCGAACTCCAGTTGCTCCTCCGCTCGCGCTTGCCGTTCATTGTCGAGGTCTTCTCGTGCGAAGGCGAGCTTATCGTCGAGGTCGTCGACACGTTTCGTGAGGAGTTCGTTGCGTTTGCGAAGGCTGTAGAGTTCATTCTGTGTCTCCCGGTCGAGCGTGGTCGACTGGACGGAATCAGAGGAAGCATCCTCGGCTGGTGGGGTATACACGGTTTCAATGCTGGCTTTCCAGCGTCGAAAGTGGTTGTTCTTCAGGGGTGAAATCGATAGACGTGGACCGTGTCTGAAGATTTTCCCGGGGAATTCGTTGGTGTCTAGTTTGAATGGTTCCGTGGATACCGAACCCAGAGGCTCTCAGTCCCTCGAAGACAGCCGATTCTTGGTTTCTGCGACTGTCCCCGGATTTCGCCCTCTCAGCATACGCCCGTCCTAGTTCGAGCGTCGATTCCCGCACAGGCCACTTTGCGGGGCTTCTCCCAGTCCTGAACGACCTGAGAATCGCAGAGACCACCTGTTAGAGCGACTCATCATCCCAGACGTTTCAGGGAAAGGTCTGGGTCAGTGAATGCACGTCTCGATGCTGCCGGGAACCAGAACCTGCTCAATATATCGGTTCTTTCACTGCCAACCGACCACGGCGATGTCCTCCAGCACAGACAGCACCTATTTCTATCAGCGACTGAAATCAAGGCACGATGACCGGCCGCGACTACGTCTATCACCTGGGGCCCTCTCAATGCGCCCGTGTGAACCACCGTACAGATTTACAGGGGTAACCAGTCGTGCGCAAGGACCGCTTCGAACTCGCGTGTGGGCCGGACGACGTATTTCAGGAGGACACAGATGACTAAACGACGTTCCTATCTGTTGCTCGCACTCGCTGTGTTCTCCGTTGGGGTGGCAATGCGGACCCTCCCACTATACTGGAGCCCACTCCCGTTCAATCCAGACGGAATCCACTGGGCTGCACTCGCCAGAGAAACCGTCGCTCACGGAAGGGTACCGACAGACCCGACTTTGATCGCGGCCGACGAGTTCGCATTTGCAACTTTCTTCGGGAGTGTAAGTGCAGTCACTGGAGTCCCACCATTGTACGTCGCACAGGGAATGATTGCCATACTCGGCTCCGTTCCTGCGCTGCTCGCGATTGCGATAGTTCGTCGCATCGGTCGAGTAAACAGCTGGCCGGACAGAGAACTCCGAATTTGTGCATTCTTAGCAGGGTTCGCGCTCAGTGTCGAAGGCCCGTTTCTTCGGCGGTCAGCAACCGTCAGCAGTGAGGTTGCTGGCTTGCTATTGGTCCCGATTCTCGCGATTTCACTGGACCGGTTCATCAGAAGCCGACGAAACCTGTGGGGTTGGATCGCAGCGCTCCTCGTCGCCCTGTTTCCCTTGATTCATAACCTGAGCACGACAGTCGCAGCACTGACCGCTACTGCGGTCGTTGGTGTCCGTGCCCGGGACAAACTTTCGCGTTCGTGGATTACGGCAGTGCTACTTGTACTCGCCTTCTGGGTGTACCTTGTTCTGTACTACCGGACGCTTGGATTGGCTGAACTATCGCGTGTCTCGGGGGCACCCGGGTTGTTCATCGGGTGGATAGTGGTACTCGTTCTCGGACTGTTCTGGATTACGACAACCACCGAACGGCTCCAGCGATGGGTTCCATCTGCCGTGCTCGGCACGTGGATTATACTCTTCGGTGTGAACCTGTTCATCCCGGTTTTTCCAGGGACGATGAAGACGCCCCCGATGGTGTTGCTAGCCGTCCTGTTGTTCTCAGTTCCGACCTTGGTAGCCAGTTTGAACATCCACACCGTTATACGAGACATGCGCCACGGCCCTACGCTGCTCGCGCTTCTCGTGGGAGCACCGACGCTGGTATTCTTTTCGCTGTCTGCCGGGCTTACGCCAGAGTACCTGGCAACGGCGATTCGCGCGCACACGTTCGTCCACTTCGCTGTGATGGCTTGCATGGGCATCGGTGTCGCTAACTATCTCAGAGCAGAACTGGAATACTCTCAACTCAAAATAACGCTCTGTGTGGTCCTGTTCGTCGGAATGCTCGCAACAGCGCCCATCGCGTTTGGCGGATTGCAGACCTTCTCCTATCAAGCGACGACGACGCCTGCCGAGTTCGAAACTGCGACCTTCGCCGCGACGACGATACCTGGGACGTGGTACAGTGATGATCACATTACTCGAGTGACGAGGAATTACTACGAGAAGGACCTGCGTGGACAACCAGGGTCGGTAACCAGAGTGAAAAGCTGGCTCGAAGGAACCGAGAAAGCGCCTGCGTGTACGACAATAGGGCAGCACTCCTGGACCACTACAGGCGCACAGCTGTATCCAGCTGCGGCGCAAGCCATCGGAGCCACGGAGTACGAGTCATGGCTTACAGAACGGAACGTGGTATACCAGGCAGGGAGCGCAGACCCGCTCGTGGTCGTCGTCCCACAAGAGCATAACCAGAGTTGTTAGTGGCTGTTCTAATCAGGCTTGGAAGCTAAGAACGTAGAGACAGATTCAGCGCTACGAATCGGGGTCGGACAGTACTGTTTCACCCGGCTTCGTGGTTCCCTCCATGGGCAGTTTCACACCAGCATTTAGACTCGTATTGATGCCAGTCTTCGCCCGGTCACCCATGACGACACCGAACTTCCGTCGACCAGTCGAGGTGAGTTCTCCCTTCACCGGTGTCTCGACCGGTTCGTCATCGTGGCGAAGGTTGGCAACCTTGGTTCCAGCACCGAGGTTCACATCTCTGCCAAGGACGCTATCTCCAACGTACGAAAGGTGTCCAACGGTTGCACCGTCCATCAGCACACTGTTCTTGACCTCGACCGCGTTCCCCACCTTTGCATCGGGACCGATGTACGTCGAACCGCGGACGAACGCGTTCGGGCCGACCGTCGCGCCAGCGTCGATGTACACCGGACCATCGATGACCGTGCCTGTTCGGACTTCTGCATCCTCGTGGACGAATACGAGATCGTTGAGTTCGGCGTTCTCGCTGACCGTGCCTTCCCGGTCGTTCGCGATAGCATCGAGTTTCCACTCGTTCGCTTCCAGAAGTTCCCACGGACGACCGATGTCGAGCCACCGGTCGAACGGGACCACACTGACCTCGTACTCGTCACACGTTCTAGAGAGTACATCCGTGAGTTCGATTTCCCCGCGTTCGCTTTCGCCGACATCGAGCCATGACCGAGCCTCTCCCGGGAAGACATACGCACCGGCATTGATGAGGTTCGACGGCGGTTTAGCGGGCTTCTCGACAACACCGGTGGCTGTTGTTTCGTCGTCCGTAGTATGGAGGACACCGTACTGACTGGGATTCTCGACGCGGAACGAGCCGACAGACGGCTTCTCATCGAAGAGGGCAGTGAGAGACGAAACGTCGTAGAGCGCGTCGCCGTTCAGGACAGCGAACGGAGCATCGTCTAATTTCGAGTCTGCCGCGCGCACAGCATCGGCCGTGCCGCGCTGTTCGGTCTGGACTGCGTACTCGATTTGGACACCAGCGTATTCCTCACCGAAGTAGTCGCGGACGACCTCCTCCATGTACCCGACAACGAGAACGACGCGTGATGCGCCGGCCTCGACCGCGGCTTCGACGGTGTGCGCGGCGATCGGCTTCCCAACGACCGGGAGCATCGGCTTCGGGTACTGTTCTGTCAACGGCCGCATCCGCGTTCCCTGTCCTGCGGCTAGGACGATAGTTTGCATACGTGACCGGTCCCGGCCGACCGTAAAATTCGTTCCGGCTGCCAGAGGTTATTCGACGGTGACGCTCTTCGCCAGGTTCCTCGGCTTGTCGATTGCGCGACTGAGCTGTTCCGCCATATAGTACGACACGAGCTGGAGCTGGACGTTCGCGAGCATTGGTGCCGTACGCTCGTGCACCGAGGGAATCTCGAGGACGTGGTCGGCGTAACGCTCAGCCTCGCTCTCGCCGTCGGTCACGACGATGACGGGAGCGCCCCTCGCTTCCACCTCTTTGATGTTCCCGAGGGTCTTGCGAGCCTGTTCACCATCGCCCGTGACAACCGCGAACACGGGCGTGTTCTCTGTGACGAGTGCCAGGGGTCCATGCTTGAGTTCGCCAGCGGCGAATCCCTCTGCGTGCTCGTACGTGATCTCCTTGAACTTGAGCGCGCCCTCAAGGGCAACCGGATAGTTCAGCCCACGACCGATGAAGAAGTACGCGTCCTTGTCGGCGTATTCGTCGACGATCTCGCGCGCGTTAGATTCGTCAAGGACGTGCTGGAGGTCGTTCGGAAGGTCACGGAGTGCACTGAGGAACTCCCGAGATTGGTCGACCTGTGCTCTCCCAGTGATGTGCTCGACTAGCAGGTTCAGCGAGACGAGCTGCGAGGAGAACGTCTTGGTTGCCGCGACACCGATCTCCGGGCCGGCCCGGATGTAGAGAACGTGCTTGCATTCGCGCGCCGCAGTACTTCCAACGACGTTCGTCAGTGCCAGGGTATCGGCACCCCGATTGCGCGCCTCACGCAGGGCGCTCAGTGTGTCTGCTGTCTCCCCGCTCTGGGTAACACCGACGACCAGCGTCTCCGGACTGACCGGGGCCGGTGAGGTCGCGTACTCGCTAGCGAGGTAGGCGCGGGCGTTAATGCCTGCATCACGGAGGAGTTCTGCACCGTAGAGCGCCGCGTGATAGGACGTGCCGCACGCGACGAACTGGACGACGTCCGGCTCTCCAAGGTCGTCGAGTTCCTCCACGGTGATTCGGCGGTCCAGCTCATCGACGCGTCCACTGAGACACTGACGCAGCGAGGTGGGCTGCTCAAATATTTCCTTGAGCATGAAGTGGTCGTATCCACTCTTGCCGGTCTCTTCAGCCGTCCAGTCGACCGTCTGGACCGTCTTTCGGACCGGATCTCCATTCAGGTCGGTGATGGACCAGTCGTCCTCGGTCAGCGTAACGAACTCATCGTCGTCGAGGTAGACGACATCGCGAGTGTAGTCGAGGAACGCAGGAACGTCGCTTGCGAGATAACACGCACCGTCACCGATCCCGAGGACAAGCGGTGAGTCACTTCGCGTCGCGAAGATCTTGTCCGTCCCCTGGACGATGACTGCTAGCGCGTAACTGCCTTCCAGTCGGTCGACCGCAGCTCGCACGGCCTCCTCGGCGTCAGCCCCCTGTTCGAGGTTCCGCGCGATGAGATGCGGAACAACTTCCGAGTCGGTGTCGCTAGTGAACGGGATACCCTCGCTCCGGAGTTCGTCACGAATCGCCTGGTAGTTCTCGATGATCCCGTTGTGGACGACTGCGACCCGACCCAGCGAATCTGAATGCGGGTGCGAGTTCTCATCGGATGGTGGCCCGTGTGTACTCCATCGGGTGTGACCGATGCCGAAGCTACCAGCGAGCGAGTCGCTGTCGCGCCTGACGCTACGGCGGAGTTCGTCGAGTTCCCCTTCCCGTTTTCTGATGTCGATACCGTCTTGCTTCAGGGCGATGCCGGCGGAATCGTACCCACGGTACTCGAGATTTGAGAGTCCGTTTAAGAGCACATCTACAGTCTCGTCGTCATGTCCGATGCAGCCTATGATGCCGCACATTATCGCTCTCCCCCATGGCCCCTACCGTTTAACCTCCGATCCGTCATTTACATTCTCTGTCACATGCGCCCCGGAGTTAATTGTTACGGCCGTGCCAAGTAGCACTCCAGGAGAGACAGAAGCTGCCCCACCCAGGGATGCTCTGTCAGCAACAACACACCCCAAATCGATGTCTTCGTGAACTCTCGTCCCGATACGGACATCTCCAGGTCCAGACGGTATTGTGACGCCATCGGAAATTTCCGCACCCTGTCCAGTTACCGTTTGTATAACTGTCGCATTGACTCCAATGCGAGTGTCTGAGTCTATGACCGAGTCTTCAACGACTGCCCCAGATTCGATAGTGACGTTCTCACCGATAGACGCAAAAGGCCCAATTACTGCGTTTGGACCGACTTCCACATCGTTGCTTATCACAACAGGTGGGCGAACGACTACACTGTCATGTACTTGTGCTCCTTCTGCAACCCAGATACGGTTATCACATTCGGGTTCCTGTATCATTTCCTCTGATAAGATATCCCGAGCAACTGTAAGTAGATTCCAAGGGTATGTGGCTTCGCTCCAAATTCCATCTGTGACAACGCCACGGACGGTACTATCTCCTTCAATTAATATCTCGATCGCGTCAGGCAAGGCTAAGCTACGAGAATTATTTGCTGCATTCTCTAATACAGAAAATATAGAGGGCCCAAATGCGTATACACCACGGTTCAATAAATGATATTCATCACTTTGAGGATTTTCATCTATATCGGTAACCCTGTCACCCTCAACACGTACAGCGCCATATTGCGCAGCCTGTTTACTCTCCAGAATGGCCATAGTCGCCATGTCACTATAACTATGTTTATCAAGAACAGCAGACACGAGTTCTTCAGTAAGGATCTCATCTCCGTTAACAACCAGAAAGTCTGAGTCAACCGCATGACGAGCTTGGAGAAGAGCATGGCCGCTCCCGAGTTGTTTAGATTGTCTATGGTATTCTAGAGGGCAACCCCTGTACGAGGGACCGAAGTGATTCTGTACACGGTCCCGTTTGTAGCCTACGACAATGTGAAGATTATTAATTCCGGCACCCACTAGCGCATCGAGAACGTATTCAATAATTGGACGGTTTGCTGCGGGGAGCATGGGTTTCGGGCGATGGCTAGTCAAGGGGCGGAGACGGTTCCCCTCTCCCGCGGCAAGAACGACAGCGGAATCCAGTTTCATAATGGTAGTTGTTTGTTTCGCACTTTATATATGGCGTATGGCACATAAAAGACATGTTGTTATATAGATTCATTGAGGATAATTCTGGATATAATTCCCCACTTTTTGGAAGAAGGGCTGGACGAGAGCAATATCAATTGCTGTCGTGGATTCCTCAAGTGAGTCAAAGAAACAATTGTTGAGAAGTTGTTGCAACTGTCTTTATCACTCCTCGACTGGATTTGGCTCCGGAGAATACACTGGTAACATCACGACGATGAGGTTTTCACAGACCGCCAGGTTCGTAATGGCCGATACCAAAAAACACGTTTTTTATAAAGGTAATATTTACAATATTATTAAGGTTTGTTTAAATTATATCACTTAAATTCTCGCCGTATCAGAGACTTCCAAGTTGACACAGTATTTCCGTGCTTTTCAACTACTGAGCGAGCTCTTTGTCAAACTCGGTCGAGAAGTACTCAGACACGCTGTCAAATCGACTCATTAAAATCAACAATGTCCTACACATGAGCAAAATCTTTAGTGTAGGCACCCACGTCGGATACGATATGACCCAGCGGCCGAACGTGTTGTTAGTAATCCTAGATGGCGTCCGCGCGGCCAACACCTCACTTCATGGCTACAATCGGCAGACGACACCATTCTTGGAGGATTTCGCTGAATCGGCAACGAGGTACAGTCATGCAATAGCACCAGCGCCAAAGAGCATCACCAGCCACGCAAGCATGTTCACCGGAATGCACGCGGTCGAACACGGATTGACAAATCGTGGGCATGCACTCTCAACGGGCCACACTATTTGGGAGCACCTCGCAGGTGAGTACGGCTATGGAACGGGTGTGTTTTCCTCAAACCTGTATCTCACGGAGTTAGATGTCGGGCTTCAATCCGCATTTGATACCGTCTGTGATGGCCGAACTGCTCGACTCCCATTTCCGGGGGCTGTAGACCCTTACTCTTTCAAAACGAACGATGGTGTCGATATCTCCGGGTTCCTTCAAGAAACCCTCAAGAGCCGAACACCAGTCCGGTCGATAGTCAATGCTGTCATACTGCAAGCGAATGCTTTAATGCCCTGGGCAATTCCTAAGTGGTTTAAGCCGGAGGATATGGATGGCGACCTGTTCGTCAATGAATTCCTCTCGTGGATTCCCGATGATGCACCTTGGGCAGCGTGTGTTAACCTGATGGACACACACTATCCATACCATCCCCGCCCTGAACACAATCTCTGGGGCAACGAGGCGCTCATCTCAGAGATGTATGACCTTCCGCTCGGCTGGGGCGCAATTGCAGAAGATAAAATGGACCGGCTGGAAGATATCGAATCGCTTTACGACTGCACCATCCGACAGGCGGATACGGCTGTAAAATGCATTATTGAAGGCCTGAAACAAAAATCGATGTTGGAGGACACCCTGGTGGTAATCACTGCTGACCACGGGGAAGGGTTCGGTGAAAGAAGCTATATTCGGGACATGCCGTGCTCTGGACACGGAGTCGGCGGGGGTATAGATGAACCACTACTCCATGTCCCACTGCTGGTGAAAGCGCCGCAGCAAAAACGCAAAGAAGAGATCGCCAAGCCAGTAAGCCTAACGTCGTTCCCAGCAGCTGTGAAGCAGTTACTCGATGGCGACGAACCATCGTTTGATCATCACGACGTAGTGGCGTCAATGGCAGGACTCGATGAGTACTCAGCGGAACGTGCCCGCAAGTCACTTACAGAGGAGCAGATGGAACCGTATTGGCACGATGCCCGTGTTGTTTACAATAAAACGGAGAAAGAGACAATATTAAAACACATGAAATGTGGAGAATCTAAGGAGACAATTGAAATTGACAGCCAAGGAAATGTAATCGGTACCGAGGTCGATGCTGAAAACATTGTCGATACGGCGTTCGGACAATTCCAGTCAACAGATGTTCTGAGGGGATCTCAGGACAGCGTCGACGATTCTGTAAAGGAGCGTCTTTCTGACCTCGGTTACGCGTAACTCCCGAGCGTCTGTCGACAGTTTGGCTGACAGACATGGAAGACCGAAACGGTTTCATTAATCTCCTGACTTGGAGTTCGACCGCCAAGCGATTGATCTGATCGAGAAAAGTTATAGTAATGAACGAACACCGCAATCCTCTTACGGACGGTCAACCGACTGCTCACCCAAAATTTGTGGAAACAATTAACTATCATTCTGTTTGTTTGAGCCCACTTCTAATCAGGTATCTCACTGTACAGTCGACCCGACCGCATAGACCTAATCTATAGAATAAAATCTAAAGCGGAACGCATCAACCAGAATTACCGACTCGGAACAGTTTCGTTCTCACAGATTCCCTGGAGAGAAATGCAGCCTCCGGGACAGCTCCATAGCAATCGAGCAACGCGACGAAACGAGCTATCTACGCATAGCAATCTGAAGAATCGATTCTGTATCTCTAAGTTAAATCTCGCCAGCGGGGCCTGATGGCGACAGCCGTCAGGACATACGCCATCCGACTCTATGCTTCCATCGTTCAAACGTAGCAGTGTCTAAATTATTTTTGAGAATGTTTGAGAATAGCACAAATCACTATTTGCCCTGTTTGTTCCTAATCTGGACAGAACCCATTATCGACATCTACTTTTTCAAGAACTGCTTTAGCCCCTCTTTCAAAGATATCTCAGATTCGAAATCCAACTGTGAACTAGCTTTCCTTGTATCCGCTTCACTACATTCAATATCCCCAGATCGGGGATCCCTGTGGACAATATTTACTTTTGAATCAATGATGTCTTTTATAATTTCTGCCAATGATTTAATACTTGTTTGAGTCCCGGTGCCTACATTGAAAGCCTCCCCTACTTGGTCTGTAGTTGCAGCTAACAAGTTAGCACGTACAACATCATTCACATGGATGAAATCTCTAGTTTGAGTTCCATTTCCGTCAATCGTAATTGGACCACCTGTACGCGCTTGATCAACGAATATACTAATTACCCCACTGTATTCTCCCCCTTGTTGGCGGGGCCCGAATACATTGAAATACCGAAGTGCTACTGTTTCCAAACCATATAACTCGTGGTAAATTCGAGCATATTGGTCGATTGCTGCTTTATCAAGACCGTACGGTGAAGAAGGGTTTAAAGCAGCAGACTCAGGTATCGGAATCTCTGACGGTTGTCCATAAATCGCACAACTTGATGCCATTACTACTCGGGCATCTTCGTTTCTAGCGTTCTCCAATATATTCAGTGTAGCACAAACATTTATATTATGAGAGGAGACCGGGTTTTTAACCGATTTATTCACACTAACTAGAGCTGCTTGATGAAAAACTATATCGATATCTTCCATCGCCTCAGCAACTACATTACTATTAAGGATATCACCTTCAATAACTTTCGCAGAACTGGGGATATTGACTCGGTCCCCACTAGAAAAGTTATCTAATACGATGATTTCGTTATCATCAATAAGAGCATCGACAATATGACTCCCAATGAAACCAGCACCTCCTGTAACGAGGATTTTTTTATCTGATATGCTCGGAATCGTCATGAGTAGTTTGATTATTCGGAATTGCTTGTAACTTCTGAATTCCTCTAATACAGTTCAATCAGAATGTTCAATCCCCAGCTCTACCAACTCCTTATATCTATCAGACATATCCTCAATAGAAAAATTTTGTTTAATATGATTCCTAGCTTTTGGTTGCGGAGCCAATGTCCCGGACTCAATCAATCGTGCGATACCTCTTTTGATGTTTTCTGGTTTCGATTCTTCAATAAGAGTCCCAGATCCGATCATCTCACTAACTCCTCCAACGTCCGTCGACACTACCGGAACACCGGATGCTTGAGCTTCCAGAACGACTGACGGCAAGCCTTCCGACAAAGATGATAGGACAAATACGTCTGCTTTGTTATAATATTTATTTACATCTTTCTGCCAGCCATGGAAAGTTACTATATCACCAATACCCATCGAGTCTGCTTTTGACTTGAAATAGCTATATTGGGTGCCATCGCCAACAATATCAAGATATACATTGTATTCTTCGGATAAATATTTAACACCATAAATCAAGGAAGATATATTCTTTACAGGATCGAGTCTCCCAACGTATAATAAATTTATGTATTCATCGGTGTCGTTACTCTCCGGAATGGGATATTCATCCACATCAACTCCATTTGGAACAACATGTACCTTATCCCTAGGAACGAACCTGGATAAATCATCCAACAGATAAGAGCCTAAACAAACAACACTATCAGACATAGATAAAGTAAATGAACCAATTGTGAGCATATATATTTTTGCGATTATATCCACAATTGTTGAACCATATGTCCAGCTGATACCAGGTAAAGCATCCACGATAGTTATGCTCCTTTTCCCAAACAAGCTAGCAATCAAAATGGAAATGAATGATGGGAGATATATATGTGATGCCGCAATGACAGCATCTGAACCACGCACTTCTTTGAATATGTTAGCTACCATAGAAGGAGACGGAATTGTATACCTAACACCAGGTACCTCCCATGTGTGAACCCTCTTGTGGGAGACATTTTTTCCCTGGATAATGGTAGTAGGTTCACTGGGTGAAAGTACCGTGACTTGGTATTCTTCTTCAGAGAAAATTGTAGATAGTTGTTTAATCTCTTTCCGTATCTGCTTTGCTGGGTTTATTAGTACTATCTTCATTTGAAAAGGTCCTGATATCGCTTAGCTGCCACACTTACCGAATAATCCTCGGCACGTGTAAATTGACGCTCCGCGGAGGGAGGATCCGACAAGACATCATCGACCGATTCAGCCAATGCCATGCTATCTCCAACAGGCACTAACCGACCGTATTTTCCATTCTGTAAGATTTCACGTGGACCACTCGGACAGTCTGTAGAAATAATAGGACAACCACAAGCTAACGCCTCAATCAACACAGTGGGAAGTCCTTCTTTTTTTGACGACATCACGAAGGCATCAGAATTATATAAGTATTTATAAGGATTGTCTACAAACCCCGTGAATTCAACTTTATTGTCTATTTCGAGTTGCTCACTATAATCTTCGAGATCTTCACGTAACTCACCCGTCCCAATAACAACTAATCTTGCGTCACGCTTAGATAGGAGTTTTTTAAATGAATGAAGCAGTGTCGGGTAGTCTTTCTGATCTGCAAGGCGCCCGAGGCTTGTTATGACCGGGACTTCCCTGTCAAACCATCTGTGTTCAATAGGCTCTTTCTTTTTCCTATGGATATCTGGTGAAACAACAGGGTTAGTTATTGTTTTTATTTGTCCTATCCCAATGTCACACTTGGATGACACGCCTTCTGCTACACCCTTTGAGACTGCAACAATTTCATCTGCCTCCGTATATAGAAACTTAGCGAGCTCAAAGGCCACTTCCTGTTTCCTACTTGGGCTACTCGTGTGAAGATGTTCAGTTATTATTAAATTGTCAGGATATCCTGCAATTCTGGAAGCAAGGATTATAGACAGATTGCTATGCGTGAGAGCAGAGATCACAGTATCTGGTCTTATCTTTCTCAGATAGTATGCAAGGGCGGGTGTACTAGGAACCACACCCGAGAACAACGGAGTCCACTCATCTAAGTTAACAACATTAACTCCTTTTGGAACCTCAGAAAGTAGTTCACCCTTTTTCTCCGATAGTACTAAGTCAACATCGTAACCCATTCGGTGGAATTCTCCCGCAAGATTAAGACTGACTTTCTCTGCGCCACCAACAAACAATGTCGGAAGTAGCAAAGATACTTTATTAGAACGTTCCTCGATACCATCCGCCTTTTTATTCATCATATTATATGTACCCAAGGTTTTTGAGTCTCTCACTCACGTCAGATTGGAGGTTATCAGCACCACTAATGTTATTTTCGAATGGCCCTAACGAAGATACCAGCTGGTCGAGGAGGTTGGATAATTTTTGTTCTTTTTGTTTGGCTAGGTTCTCGTTCTCGCCAATATCGTTCTTCATGTCATAGAGTTCTGGTGACGAGCCACTATTTTCAATCAACTTCCACAGTGGAGTACGGATTGCCCTCTTTGATTGGTCCAGTCCATTCGGGGGCGGTGAATTTGTCTGCTGTTGCAATGAAGCCATATTTGGTTGAGGTGTTAAGTATTCGGAGAAGACTTTGTTGCGATTTGGGAGGTGGAAGGATTCAGTATCTTCAATACCTAACCGACGAATACTATGAAACAGATCTTTCAGCTCCACCATGCCATTGTTTGGTTTAATATCCACTGATGGGCTAGAAGCAATCAATGGGACATGAATCAGTGTATCTGATAAGCTATATTGATGATCCATCAACCCATGCTCACCAATATTCTCTCCGTGATCTGAGGAGATTAGGAATAACGTGTCTGATTCCAAAGCGGTGGCCATTTTATATAACCGATGCACCAACTTATCAAGATACTTTATTTCTGCTTTGTACAGCTGCCGTAGAATCCCGAATTCTTCGTCAGTGATTGAAACGTTTCCAACCACATATTCCCAAGGTTCCTGTACAATTTGCATACTTTGTTCGTAGGACCAGCTTTCTGGTAAAAATACGTCTGCAATCTCTTTAGGAGGCCGGTAGTCTAAATGTGGCTCAATAAGATTCATAAATAAGAAATATGGAGAATCATTGTTAGTGGAGGATATCCAGTTTTCTGCTCTTTTTATAGATCTCTTTGCCCCATTATCTTTACGGTCAGCCAATAATACTGCAAACATAGCATCAAGAACCGCTCTGGGGATTTTTTTAGGTGGAACATTTTCAAGTAAGGATTTTACCTGTGCAATTCGGCCATCTTGTTCAGAGACAAACGAGAGATCAACACTGTCCCAATCAAAATCCCATGAATTAGTGAAATCATCAAACCCTCTATCAAAGTTATGCTCTTTACTAATCCAAGGGTTTGCAGAGATAGCCCCAGTCGTATATCCTGCTGAGTTCAGTATTTCACTCAGCACAGGTTCTTTTACATCGAGCTGTGGACTACCAACATCCACTTTATGTTCTGACGGATATTTCCCCGTGAAAATAGAAGCATGTGAGGGGAGGGTCCACGGAGCATTGGCATATGTTTGGTCAAAATACACGCCTTCCTCGAGGATCTTTGCGAAGCCAGGGAGCCAACCCTCGTTGATTCCCTTATTGAATGTCTTCGCACGCGTAGTATCCAGTATAATGAATATCAGATTTGGTTTGGTTTGCATCGACGACAAATTACTTTTCGAAAGTATAAAAAACACCCGAATTAAAATAATGTTCAAATGGACATCGGGCGTGCTACTGGAAAGCTATTTGCTGCACGAACTATATCCTACGCGATTTCATTATTAATTATTATTTTATTTGCAGACCTTATCGGGGCGGAGGGGTTAGGGATATTTTTTCTTTTCCAGACGCTAGCTGGAGTCTTATCAATTGTTGTGAGATTAGGCATTAACGGGGCCACAGAGAAACGGATTAGTGGTAACTGGAACAAAAACGAGGTGCATTCAACCGGACTAGCAATAAAATCAATCCCATATATAGTCATTGGGGGGTCAATAATAATTTTACAACCTCAAATAGAAGAATTTGTTGGATTGAAAGTAGCGCTACCCTTACTGGTTACAGTCATCATGGAAGACTTGGTGGGGTTCTATACAAAGATATTGAATGCTGAACATCGCGTAGGCGAGACCGCTATCTTAGAGATTATTCATCAAACAATCTTTATTTCTGCAGCATTTCTCTTTTGGGAGGTCGATTATGGTCCATTTGCATTAATATATGGCTACATGTTAGCCGTATTCGCTAGACTGGTCTACGTGGTTCGCATAAATTCGTTCAGTTATCACCCGCCTACTTTACGTTCCAGCAAAGCTCTAATAAAGTATGCAAAGTTCGACACAATCTCAGGAAGTGGGTGGAAGATTTTCACCTGGTTAGACGTGTTGTTAGTTGGACTTTTTCTCTCGCAGAGGCATGTTGGCGCATATGAACTGGTATGGAGGATCTCAACAACCACCACCTTACTCCTTAGTTCGATAAACACAAGCATTTTCCCCCAGATTAGTACATGGGATTCAAAAGAAAAATATTCTGAAATTTCAAGATTGATTTCTGATTATTTCCCAGCCACATTACTATTATCCGTTGGTGCGTTCTTTGGCTCTTTGGTGGTCGGCAAAGAGATACTTCGAATATATTTCGGTAGCGAATTTACGATCGCATATTTTGCTCTGTGTATAGTAATGTTCCAACGGATAATACAAGGCCCAAGTGAGCTATATGCGAGAACATTACAAGCAATTGGTGAAGAGGATATAGTCGCCTATGCAATGGTTTTCGGGGTTTTATCAAATGGAATATTAAATATTATCTTAATACCAAGATTAGGTATTACCGGTGCTGCTATAGCGACAACAGCATCGTACATGTTAATGAGTCTCATTCGCGCAAATTACGTGAATGATCATATTGGCCTCCGATTGGAAACTTTTGAACTGCTGTCCTATGCCATAGCCTCGGGGCTGATGATAATCGGTCTACTGCTATTAAAATCCCAGCTCGCCATTACAGCGATAAATTTAACCGGTATAATCCTAATAGGTGGAATAATATACTTGTCGTCAGTCATGCTTTCTCCGATAGGGAACAAAATCAAATCTAACGTAATATGAAAGGACACGACTTGAATAGCTCCAAAGCGACAAAAATAATTGTAATAGTATACTTTTTAATAATCTCCATAGCAGCGATGCTTGCGCCATTGTCCGAAAGCACATATTCCTTAAGCTTTTATTCCAAACATTCACTGACAATAACCCTCCTGATTCTCTTGAGTATAGTTTCATTTTTGATGTTCCTCATCAATACGAAGGTCGGTGTCGTCACTACCGTATTATGTAGCACGCTTTTATGCTCCATACCATTGCTCTCGAGCGTGTATGCGTACGGTCGTGGAGATGCCCTAACACACATCGCTCACACAAGACAAATCGTCCAAATCGGGGTTGTAAATAATGACCTTTACCCTGGTGCACATATATTCTACAGTACTCTATCACAAATAACAGGAATCCAACCGTTGAAGCTCGGATTGATTATCCCACCCATATTTGTCTTACTGGCATTCAGCCACCTTCCATTAATAATTCGAGCAGAATTTAATCTACAGAATTCAGCACTACCACTTATTTTAATTCCTGTTTTCGGGTCAGGTACGACTCAGTTGTCCCCATATATGAGCGCATTTTTCTTGTCATTTGTCCCGATATTTATACTATTCAGTATGAAACCGGGTAGGCGGAAAAATATGCTTATTATTTTAACCAGCATATCCCTGCTATTCTACCACATTGTGGTTGCGATCTTCATATTATTCCTTCTATTATCTGCACGCATAATCGGCGGTTATAGAAATCGTAGTGCGCTACTCAACTCCACAGGAACGGTGTATATCCTTACCATTCTAATCTCAGTGTGGGTAACTACGGTCACAGGACTCCAACTTATGCTACAAAAGGTAGTGTACTCATACATTTCTAGTAATTCGCAACAGGGGCAGCCAGAATTGAATTCCCAGTTCTCTCAGTTTTCTTCGATTGCGAGCTCAAACCAAGTCCAGATATTCGATATTATAGTCCAATTTACCATCCGCTTTGGCCCTACAATCCTAATAGGGCTTGCCAGTGCAACTATGATATTGCTGGTGTTGTGGAACGCAAAGAATGTCAACAAAAGTTGGGATAAAGAGCTAGTATTAATAATCATGTATTCTACATTTATTCTAGCATCTGGCATATTATTAGTGGGGACTTTTATTGTAGGATATGAAAGAGCTTGGCGTTACAGTGTCGCATTCGGTTGTCTAATCACAGTATGGTTTAGTACAAAATTGGTTCAAGAAGTTAATATAGATATTCAGGTAAAAAACATCATTTATATCATTACTATCCTATCACTTGTTGTGTCGATCCTATCCATTTACCCTGCGCCACTAACTAAAGAAGTGAACTACTCTATTTCGGAAACAGAGATTGAAGGTCATGATTGGATAATAAATACAAAATCCGAGAGCAAAGTATATAGTATTATTCGAGACATGGATCGGTTTGAGCAACTGGTAACAGGTAACCCCAAAGCAGATACATCAGACACAAAAACAGGTCCCCCCCCTGAATCTTTGGACTTTAGCGGAAAAAACAGTTCATATTTGTTCCTTGGGCCAGGAGCGGAAAGCTATTATCCCACGGTCTTCCCAGGTTACCAATCTAAGTGGGCATATAAATCGGGGGATTTCAGTCGAATAAATAACTCAGATGATTTTGTAAAAATATATAGCAATGGAGAAGTGACGATACACTATTCATAAACTCTCAAAAAACTCAAGGTGGGATTCACGCTGGTTACTCCTAAGTAAATGATCAGCGTTGTCGAGCGGGAGTCCTTGATGGTTTAAAACCATAGAACAAAGTTCTTCATCGGTGTTAAAAATATTGTTAGTTAATTTCGGCATCTCACCAACATCTCGTGCGATAACAGGAACACCACAAAGCAATGCCTCTGGGACGGTCCTCCCAAAACCTTCACTAAGTGATGGTTGAATAAGGACGTCCGCAGCATTATAGAAATCAACTACATGATCAGGTTCTACAGGACCAACATAGTGCACATTATCATTATACCGTTCAGGTATATCTAACTTTTCTAGAATTTCGCCAATGAAAACAAAATTGAACGTTGGGTCCGAGTCCACTACTTTAGGTATAACCTTCTCAATCGACCTCCGACCCTTTAAATAGGATAATCGGCCCACGAATAACACAGTTTTACCCTCAATATGAATTGGGGTTGTAGATCGTGTATCATTAAACCTAGTTTCATCAAAAGTGGGTGGAAGCTCTACTACATTGCTTGTGTTGATATTCCGCCTCTCGAGTCTAGAAGTACCGTTAGGACCCAGAGTTACAAACTTATCCCCAACCAAAAGAGAGAGTCTTCCCACCATATTGTTCACAAGATAATTAATTGGCTTTTGCCAAGGCTTGACCACCCGGTGGGTATAGAACCGGTCCCCGCTATACCTATAGATGATAGTGGAGTCAACACCCCTCGTAGCAAGATATAAAAAAAGAGGGTGAATAGAAGGGTTAATGACATTCATGATGGCATTTGGTGTGTTAGTATTGTAATATTCTGATAAGACTTTCATCTTCTTCAAATATTTACCATCCTGTAACTGCACAATGTCAAAATACGAACGCAGCCCTGTCAAGTCATGATCTTTGCCAAAGACAACAACAGAATAATTACTAGGTTGATTCAGCATCCAGCCGATGTTTATAAGGTCCTGACGAACATTAAATGGAATCGAATCCCCGATGAAAAATGATACATTATGTTGAAAGGGCATATTACACTGAGTAGAAGTTAACTATCCGGTCGCATAAGTCCTACTATACTTCATCAAATAAGCAGGACTCGGATACGGCAATTATAATCAAACTTGCGTTTCAATGTGAGTATTGAGTGAATGTAGGATTATAGCAGTAAAGCATGCTAGGATGCCTGCCAATAGGAAAAAACCAGATATCACGGCCAAACCAATTGGAAAAAGTCCCGAACTGACATAATTCAAAAGTGTCCAGTAACCAAAGCCCAAACCAACGAAGGAACATATGAATCCAGGGATTCCCAATATCGTAATAGGATGTTCCTGTTCCACCGTTCTCAATATGTTTGCAACAAGAATGAAGCCATGAGATACAGGATTATGGCTACTAGCATCTTCGACATCATAGTCGATCGTCGTGCCAACTTCTTCTATTTTGTAGCCTTTCTCGTGGGCATGATGCAATATATCAGTACTTGCATCCATATGGTCTCCTATAGTCGAATCTTTGGCAAGCGATTCAATAGCGTTTGCATTATATAATCTAAACCCACTTTGAGTATCAGATATCCGTTCATCCTTTTTGAAAGAACCCATGCTAAAATTCGTTAATAGATTAACTATTGTTAACCCAAACAAACGATATTTTGGAAAGTCTGTCTCTGACCCTTCGACAAATCGGCTCCCAATGACAATATCTGCGTCCGTGCCTTCTTGTTCACCAATTATATTTGATATGTCCTCCTCATCATGTTGGCCGTCACCATCCAATATTACAAGTAAGTCGGTGTTTTTCTTATAGGACTCTTTGAATATTGTTTTGAGAGATGCTCCATATCCAGAGTTCTCTTTGTGCTCCACGACCTCTGCTCCAGCAGAACGGGCTATCTCGGCCGTCTCATCCTTACTGCCATCATCAACCACTAAAACAGAATCAACATATTCACTCGCATTTTTTACAACGTCTCCTATGGAAGATTCTTCATTGTAAGCCGGGATCGCAGCCAATGTCTCTGAATTCAGTTCTAAATCATCATCTTGTAATATTCCATCTACACAATAACCCTCTCGATTAAGCACTTCCTCGCTAAGATCAAAATCGATACGGTTTATTGTCGGCTCATGGACAATTACACCAGGAGCTCCTTTTGATTGAGCAACCGAGTGGAACAGACTCTTGTGATCGTCCAAGCTCGGGTTTGCTACAATCGGGTCAATAATATTTGCACCAATCATTGCAGCAAGCCTCAATGCTTCACACTCCCCATTGTCATTATGTGTGACAATAAGTGGATAGTCCTTATCTCGAGCTCTAACCATGCATCTAAGAAGACTATCCCCATTATCTTCAGTTGCTACTAGGCCAATTACAGGCTTTTCTAGGGTGGAATCATTAGCTGTCAGGACACCATTCTTCGAGTTCTGTGTCGGCTCCATTCTTATACTATTATTTAAATTTTTAATCCTATAAAGTCAACCAACAACCACTATTTCATTTTTAGATGGGCATTAGACCGAACTGAATTGATGTAGCTAACACTTTCTAATCACTGGTTTTTCGAAAACGTATTGGAGACCCACCGCATTCTACACAAACAAATTCGCTATCAGTAGTTTCTGTAACCGGTGCGTTACAGTTAATGCACTTTATTCGGGATCCTCGTGCACGTCTCGGAAATCGACTCATCACTTTCATAGTATATTCTACAGGGTAAATATGTTATTGCCAGCCGAACGGCAAGGCGTATGTGCACCACGAGCGACAGATGTGAATTATATGCCAAACTCGGAGCTTGTGTACTAAAATCTCATCATTCAGTACACAATTCGCACCACCAGTTAAGATTAATCAAATTCACACAAAACATAAAACAGCCCTATTATCAACGACCTGCCTCTAATATCCTATGATAATTTCCAAACCCGAATAGAGCTAAATAGCTCCCAACGCAGGTAGTATTTTCCACTATAATTATAGGAGAGTGTTATTCCGAGACATTAATCCACAAATGCAGTTCCCGGTAGGAGTTGTTAACCGTCGGCTCGGCGGGTACACCGTCCTTGTACAACAAGACCACGACACGCATCCGCTCACCGGTCATCGTCGGCTCCAGGGACACGTTCTGCATCACCGTCCCGTTCGGTTCGGCCTGCATACTGTATCGTTCCAACTCAGTCTCCTCCAGCACAGTCACGTTCGTCCCGTTATCAACCAACTCGACACGTTGCTGCTCAATTACCACCGAATAGCGAACCGTCTCGCCTTCGTGGTTCTGCATCCCCACAACGATGGGCTTGGACTCTCCCAGAACGAACTCGGTCGGGTACCCATCCGCGACGAGCTCACCGTCTTCGTCCTCAGTAAGCACGTAGAACTCGGTGAACTGCTCGCCAGACTTCGGAACCGCGACCGCATATGCTACGCTCCCCATCGCGATGAGGATACTCACCACGAGCACAACGTTCAAAATCGCATCCGCACGCGAAGTGGGCTCGAACATCTCCTGGCGAGCAGCCCCGAACCACTCCTGGTACGGAACCTGAAACCGCTCATCGGGATCCAGTACTCGCCGGCGATTCGCAGCCACTACCACGGACCCCAATACGAGCAGATCCAGACTAGCCACAATCGGCGCTTCACGAATCCCGAACGGGGTGAAATTCAGCACCAACCCGACGAGTGGGACGAGCGCGATACTGAGGCCGAACGAGAGCGCAACGCGCTCGATGCCGTCGATACCGGAGCCATGATTCGACGGATCATCCTCGAGGTCGCCATACTCGACAGGCGACTCACCCTCCTCGGGGAACAACGCAGCCACGAAGGCATAGCCCGGGAGGAACAGCACGAACGGTAATCCGAGGACGACACGGAGTGGCGTCTCCTTGACCACAGGCAGGAAAACCGAAAGCGTCGTCGCGAGCGTCAGCAAGACGACCATCGCGAGGTCGGCGGGCATCTCGCGGACGTCTTTTGGGAGGAGCAATCGCCAGTCCGGGTCCTCGGCCATCGTGCGCCAGTATCGCCCCCGTATGGTTAAGCGGTGTGGTTGTCATCTCGACAGCTTCCATCAGCCTGGGACTGCTGAGAACGGTCCAAAGAGGTCCCAAATCCAGCAACCTCCCTCACAACGACATTCCATCCGATTGCACGAGTCCGGGGTAAATTCGCTACCGGGGAGATAGATGCCCCGTTATTACTGGGGGTCGCCTTTGAGAAAGTGAGGGTGAGGAAATCACCCCCGACCGATTCCCAAACGACCCGGTCTGTCACACGGGAGCGGTCGGAGAAACCCTGCATTTCAGTGCAATTGGGGCCGTCGCGCTGCCTCGCGACGGTCCAACGACTTCTACCAACGAACGAGCAGAGGCCATGGGGTCGAGCTTCAACTACTGGTTTCGATTCCATCACCGGTTTCTCTCGAATACAGGCTCAAACCGCGGTTTTAAGTAAGCGAGCCGAGATATACTCACAGGTCCTCTGTACCGACATGAACCGCTGGCACCGCAGAGACGTGCTCGCACTCGCGGGTGCGCTCTCCATTCCCGCACTGGCCGGCTGTCTCGGCGACGGCGGCCCCGAGATGACGCCAGGACTCCTCGCCTCCGACCTGCCCCGCGACACCGACCCGACCGTCTCAGACGAGATGCTCCGAGAACAGGTCCGGGCGAACACCGCGTTCGCGCTCGACCTGCACCACAACCGAGTCGCAGCAAACCCCAGTGATAACCTGTTCACCTCGCCGCTCAGCATCTCGCTCGCGATGGCGATGATATGGGCCGGTGCGCGTGGCGAGACGGAGACGCAGATCGCCGAGACGCTACACTACCTCGAGAACCAGTCAGACCTCCACCCGACGTTCAATCGGCTGGACCTCGCCCTGGACACACCAGACGACGCGGAAGACGAAGCGTTCCGGCTCGACATCGTGAACGCCCTCTGGGGCCAGACGGACTACCCCTTCGACGAGGACTACCTCGACACAATCGCACTGAACTACGGGGCTGGCCTGCGCACGCTCGACTTCGCCTCCCAATCCGAAGCAGCCCGCGAGACCATCAACGACTGGGTCGCCGACAAGACTGAAGACCGTATCGAGGAGCTGCTTCCCCAGGGCTCCATCGACCACCTGACTCGACTCGTCGGTACCAACGCGGTCTACTTCAAGGCGAAGTGGGCCAGCACCTTCGCCGAGGAGGCGACTGTCGACGGGACGTTCACCGCACTCGATGGGAGCGACTCACCGGTCCGATTGATGCGCCAGTCCCACTCGTTCCCCTACGCCGAGGTCGACGGTGTGCAGGCGGTCGAACTCCCCTACGAGGGTGGCGAGGCAAGCATGGTCGTCGTCCTGCCACCCGAGGGCGAGTTCGAGGCGTTCGAACAATCGCTCGATTCAGCTGGCCTGCACAGCCTGTTCGACGCGCTCGAGTCCCGGGCGGGGCGTGTGGTCCTCCCGAAGTTCACCTTCGGCTCGAAGGTCGGCCTGAACCAGGCCCTCAAAGACCTCGGAATGCCGGACGCGTTCGATCCCATGCAGGCGGATTTCTCGGGCCTCCTCGAATCCGGGGAGGGCGAAAAGCTCGCGATCACGGACGTCCTCCACGAGAGCTTCGTCGCCGTCGACGAGAAAGGGACCGAGGCGACGGCCGCAACGGGTGTCGTTGTTGGGACGACGTCTGCGCCCCTCGATCCCTTCGAGTTCGTCGCTGACAGGCCGTTCCTGTTCGCCATCAGGCACCGCGAGACCGATTCAGTCGTCTTCCTGGGCCGGCTGGTCGACGCTGCGTCTCTGCAATAAGCTATATTTGTTGCCAATCCGTCATTCTATCGGCAGATGACAACCCGATTGAACGTCCTCCGACAGCATCCAGCCACATACCTTCATAAGGTCCGGAGGGGATGATTTGGCATGGCCTGGCCACATCCAATTACGATTATCGGTCTACTGGGGGGTGGAATCGCGGCGTTTGGAATGGCCGCGCTACTAGACGAGTTTAACTCGAAGGCACCACTCCCTTCCGACCAGTTCCTTGCTCAGACAATCGGTGACGGTAATCCGTACGACCACGATGTTTCGGGAGTCCTCCTCTACCTGTTCTACGGCGCGTTCGTCGGTGCGCTCTTCCCGACGTTCTTCCACGGTCTCCTCGGTTTGGAGGCTAAATACATCACGACCGTCCCGAACACACTCGCGACCGGACTGGCGTTCGGAATCCTGCTCTTGGTACCCTGGGCCCTCCTCGGTGCTGCCGGTTTCGTCACGTTCCCAGAACTTAATTTGTCCAGAGACGGGCCGATCAAAGAGCACACGGTTGTTTCGATTGTGGCTGCCCACCTATTCTATGGCCTCATACTGGGAATCATCACTGGCCTTTCCGAGCCAGTCTGGTACGTCCTCCCCAACCTCCTCTGACACAGAAACCACCGTCTCCGTTCCTCGACGACTCGATTTTCTCGACCGTCAGTTCTCGTCGAACCGAGCAAGAATCGTCTCCGCGCTCTCGGGGATACGGGTCGCGTCCTCGTTCGAGAGCTCTTCGGGAGCGAACGCAGCAATCTCGAAGCCACCGACGACGATGATCAGTTCACGGTCGAGGTCAGGCATTGCTTCTGTGACGGTCTTCCGGAACTCATCGTGCGTCGCCGTCTCAGACACGTCCACGACTCTGGGAAGGTACTCTCGAATACTCAGATAGGCATCGATGGCGACACCATCAGGGTCGTCGTACTGGTCTGCACGGTCTGGAAGCGCAGCGAGCAAGGCACTGGCATCTCTGGCCGGGTCGGCGTCAGCGGAGACCGCAGTACTCTCGGTATCGTCAGTGTCCACAGGCTCCGGTGAGATCTCCGTCTGGGTAACACGCCCACGGCGCACGACAACGAATCCGACACCACCCAGTGCGAGCACAACCACGGTGACGCCGCCGATCAGGAGCACCGGGAACCCCCCTTCTGTGCTTCCAAGTGATATCGTCTGCTCCATGTCTGCAGACGCAAGGTTCGTCCCCTGGCCATCGAATGCTGCCGAAACGATGACGGACCCATCGGAACCCGAGGGGAGTTCGAGAGTCTCCCGATACCGACCCTCGGTTCCAGTCTCGAGCGTCGCGACGGTCGTCTCGTTCACCCGAACGACAACTGTTTGGTTCGCCAGGGAATCGCCTTCGACCGTTTCCAGTTTCCCGGCGACCTGTACCACGTCCTGATCCGGCGTCACCGAAAGCGAGAGTTGTGTATCCGTCTCGGCGACAGTGAGCATCGCTTCTCGCGTCGACAGACCGACCGCTAATCCGTCAGTCCCAGCCTGCACAGTCATCGACTGCTCGCCGGACTCGATTCCAGCGTCGACTCGGCGACTGACCGAGAACGTCCCCGCCGAATCAGTTCGAGTCTGGATGGTCCGACCGCCGAGGGAGAACGCGACCTGCGTCCCGGGGACTGGCGTCCCATCCACAGTCACGGTCCCCGAGACGGCGACGGTCTCGTTGTATCGGACCGACCCGGGCACGGACTCCAGCTGGACCGTCGGCGTCACGGCTTCGATTGTAACAGGAACGGAGTCGGTAGACGCGAGGAACGCACTCGACTCACCGGGGACGTACCGAACTGAGACGCTCGACACGTTCGTCTCGACCCCGACCGGTCGATACGTCGTCTCGAATTGACCCGTCTCGTCCACCGAAACCGTCCGGTTCCGCGTCCCGATTTGGAGTGTCACTGTCTCTGGGAGCGGCCGGTTGTCTTCGATCTGCAACTGCCCAGTCACAACCATCGGGTCGTCGAAGGCGACCGTCGAGGCGGTCGTCTCGACCGAGAGCGTGGTCTGGGTGAACTCAGCCTGTCGAACTTGCTCGGTCTGCTCGGAGACGTTCGTCGTGACGTTCTCGATCTGCTGTTGTGCCTCTGTGAAGTCCTCTCCAGTCGCGTTCCCGAGGCCCTCGTACTCTGCGGTCAGGTTCTGGCTCGTCGCGGAGAGCTGGTTCGAGAGTCGGTCGAGTTCGCGTGCGAGTTCGCGGGCCCGCTCCTCGTTCCCGTTCTGCTTCGCTTCCTGGTACGCCTCGTACGTCTCCTCGTACTCGGAACTCGTGTTCGCGTACTCGCGCTGCTCTTCCTGTGTGTCCTGCAGACGTTGGGCGAGACGGTTATCGCCCTCAGAATTGGTCTGCCCAGCTACGTCGACGTACTGTGAGAGGTAGTCGTTGTACTGGTCGCCCACCAGACCGCGGGCGCGTTCGTACTCTCCCTGGCTGATCTGGACCGTACTTTCTCGTAACGAGCCAGCGAGTTCGCGCGACAACCAGCCCTCGACCGCTCCCAAATCGCCGTTCTGACTCACCTCGTCCGGGTTCCTGTGTTGGGGCTGCTCCGTCGAGTTGTTCGGCTGGAGTCCCACGTCGAGTACAGGGCCAGCCTCGCCACTCGCAACCCCGTCGGGCCCGCCAGCCCCCGAGACGACTGCGGGTGTCACCAAGGATAGCACCAGCAGTACGGAGAGGAGGGCGCGACCCGACGGAGCAGCTTCCATTCGTCGCCACCTTCGGTACGGTCCGGTAAAACCTCTTTTGCCATCGGTCTCCGAAACGACCGTCAGTTTCAATGCGGGCGGGCGATTCTGCTGGGGTGATGCGAGCGACGCGGCGGTTCTGGGCGACCGCAGGGGTCTCCATATCCCTGGTCGGCCTTGGGGCCGTGCTTTCCGAGCTTTCCCTCGTCCTCGGTGGGGTCGCAGTCGGGTCCTGGCTGCTCGCCCACCAGATCGCCTTCGTCACGAAGACGAACGCGGTCCTCGACGAGACCACGGTCACCCAGTCACTCACGCCGCGTCGCGTCCTGGAATCACAGCCCGTCCGAATTCGCGCGTCCCTTTCCCTCCCCGACGACAGTGGCCCGCTCCGTCGCGTCGACCTCGACGTGCCCCTCGCCGCGGAGACGGCCGGCGAGACGACACTCGACATCGATGGCGACAGTACCTCCCTCGCAGTTGCCTGTACGGCGTCGGTCGCGGGCCGCTACACCGTAGGCGAACCCACACTCACGTTCCGCGATTCCTACGGCCTCTTCGAGACGACCGTCACCGAGGGGAATACGGAGTCGTTCCGGGTCGAGCCGAACGCGCCACGGGACGCACGGGTCGGCTCCGGAGGGGACCAGATATCCGTCGGGTACGGCGAACATGAGGCGAATCGCGGGAGCGGCGGCCTCGACCCTGGCGAGCTCAGAAAGTACCTCCCAGGAGACCCACGGAACCGAATCGACTGGAAGGCAACTGCACGGAGGGGCGAGCCGTACATCCGCGAGTTCGAGTCGAGCACGGACCGCGAGACCGTCATCTTCCTCGACCATCGGGCCTCGACCGCAGCGGGACAAGCGGGCCGAACTCGGTTCGACTACCTGCGAGAGGTGGCCCTCTGGTTGCTCGACCGGGCCCGGGACATGGACGACCCGGTTGGACTGGTCTCGGTCGGTGACGAGGGCGTGACCAGCCGAATCCACCCTGGTGCCGGCATCGAACAGTATCGGCGAATCGAGACCGCGCTGTACGACCTGGAGCCGACCGAGGCACCGACTGGACGGACCCCGACCCGTCAGGCTGAGGCGACGCGACAGACTGCCGCACGGCTCGCGACCGACGAATCTCCGTTCGGGCGGACGCTCGAGCCCTACGTCGGCAACGCCGAGACGTACGTCGAGCGTGTCGAATCCGACCCGCTGTTCACCGCGGTCAGGACGACCCTGTCGAGGGTGTCAGGTGACCCGTGGGTCCTCTTGCTCACGGACGACACCAATCGTGCGGAGGTGTACGAGACCGGGAAACTCGTCAGGCGACTCGGTGGATACACCTCGGCGTTCATCGCGCCGGGCAGCCTCTACCAGGGGCGTGGCCTGCCGGATGCGGAGACCACGTACCGCGAGTACCGTGACTTCGAGGAGTTCCGCAGACAACTTGGCGGTCTCGAGCGGGTCGACGCCTACGAGGTGACGCCCGGCGAGGCAGTCCAGTCGGTGCTCCAGCAGCGACAGGGGGCGAGACGATGAACCTGCGACACACCATCCAGAGTCGCTGGCTCGCCATCGTGGGCATCCTGCTGGCCAGCGCGGGATTCGTCCTCCAGTCTCCCGTGGGCATCGTCGCGGCTGGCCTGTTGGTCATCGCCGCAGCGTTCACCCCTGCACCCCTGGCGGTCGCATTCGGGCACGTCTCCCTCGCGGCGCTGTTCGAGCCAGCCCTCGGCGTCAGACTGCTGCTCGCCGAGGCTGGCCTGCTCGTCCTCCTCCTCGACAGCCTCCCGTCACTGCGGACCGCAGCTGGTCGGCAGGCAGTGACGGTCGCCTCCATTGTCGGTGCTGCAGGGCTGGCTGGGTACACGTACGGTCTCCGAACAGACATCGCGAGCTGGCTGCTCGTCCTGGGACTGGTCGCCGGAGTAGCGCTAGTTCTTTACGCGGTCCACCGATACCAGAAGGTGACACTGGGGATGGTCGACGCATGAGCACGGACCTCACGCAGGCCGAGGATGCGACGACAGGCGACACGGCCAGCGACGCCGTCGACTCCGACGAACTCACGGCCGAACTGGAGGTGCTCCGCGAGGAGAACCGCCGACTCCGCGAGGAGTACCGGCGCGCCACCCAGGCGACCTATCGAAAGACGGCTGCTGCCCTCGCGGGCGTCGGCCTGCTCGCGCTGGCCGTCGCCGCGATACTCCCCTCGGTCCGCGACGTCCTCGTCATCGTCGGCGCGATCGGCGTCTTCGGGGGCGTCCTGACCTACTACCTCACGCCAGAGCGCGTGCTCTCAGCCACGGTCACCGAGTCACTGGTAGACGCACAGACCGCAGTCACAGAGAACCTCATCGACGAACTGGGTCTCCAGGACCGACACGTCTACGTCACTCGCGAGGGGACCGGTCGACTGTTCCTCCCGCTGCACGCCAACTACGTCATCCCCGAGGACCTGCGCGACACCTTCGTCGTTCCCGAGGACGAGACCGGCCGCGGCGTCGCGCTCACCCCGAGCGGTGAGTCGCTCTACCGAGAGTTCGAGCGTGCCTCGACCGTCGGCGACCTCGAGGACCCGAGTTTTGCGCTGGCTGACGGCGTGGTCGAGCAACTGGAACTCGCGGATTCCGTCGAGCCCGAGGTCGACCGCGAGGGGGGACGGGCATCGTTTGCCATCGGCGGGCTCGCCATCCCCGGCCTTGACCGGCCGGACCACCCCGTCGTCTCGTTCCTCGGCGTCGGACTGGCCGCGTCGTTCGACCAGCCAGTGACGGTCGCCTCGGTCGAGCCGACGGACACTGGTGGGACCGTCACGTTCACCTGGGACCCGCAGGCCTGAGGCACAATCCAGTACGTCACGTCAGTCAGTTTCTGCCGAGAGATATGGTCGCGCCGGTACCATCGAGACGTCGCCTTGGCGGGTGACTGTACTGCAGTTAAAGTAGACCGCTCATCGCGACCAGTCCGAGAGCGACGAACAGCCCTCCGATACCGAGGAATCCCTTTCCCGCGGGTCTGGAGGGCCAGAGATCATCGTCGTTTCGTGGGTTTCGTTCGTGACGGAGCAATATCGCCGCGCCGATTGCCAGACCGACGAACGCCTGGACGAAGTAGAGATTCAGCCCCAGCGTAAGTGTGAGAAACAGTCCGCCGAGGTATGCCGCTGGGGTGAACAAGAGTTGTGGCCACGGGTCGACAGCGAACCGGTCGAAGAGAACGAGAAACAGTGTCGGGTGGTACCAGGACGCAGTCCCGACGAACAGGAGGAAGCCGCCGATCCCCAGACCGATGAGCAGGTCCATCACCATAGGCGACCCAAACACACCGGATAAAAATCTCTTACCCCACGCCGTTCAGGGGCTAGCTTCGACACTATTCGACTACGTCGGGTCTCCGCTCGTATCGGGTCATCCCCGAACCATCCTGTAAGTACCGTGGTTATCCCTGAATATAGCATACTGATACCAAATGACGGCCCTCGCACCCGGGGGGAGTGCTGCCGTCGAGCACCTGCTTTCGACCCACTTCAGCCTCGACTGGTACATCCACTCCTGGTTCAGCTCACCGCTGGAGGTACACTCCACAGAGCTTGGCGTCTTCGCAGGAATCGTCCTCGCGATGCTGATTCTCCGGGGGCACATCGCGGTCGCGCTCGGCCTGATGGTCTACCTGTTGATATTCGCACTCGGGTTCCCGAACGGCGAATGGCTGTGTTCGTCCGCCCCGGATAACTGCGTGAGCAATGCCGTACAGGGCAAGCCCTGGTACTTCCTCATCGGGATGTTGACCACGATGTGGGTCGTTCCGGGCGTGATATCCACCCTGTCGCGCAGACGCTCGTCCGACATCGCGACCCAACTCGAACAGGTCCGTGACACGCTCGGCGACGACGCGACGCTCGCCGAGGCGATGGCGTTCCTCACCGGGAACGAGCGCGACACCCGACCTGGGAACGTGCAGTACACGGACGGCGGGCAGGACGACACCGAAGAGCGGAACCCCGGAGAGCTGTGATTTCTTAAGGATACCGGCCGATGCCCCGTGTTTTCCGCCGATCATCACCGGGCGGTAACCAGCAAATATATAAGATATCGATAGTACCTGTAGAGTATTGCTATGGAGAAAATCCAGTCGGCTTCGGGCCAGGTCCGGTGTGGGGACTCCAGTGACCGATTTGTCGATATCGTCTTGGCAGTTGCCGAGTTTCGCGACGTCGATCCGCTCGAATTGCCACCGATCGGTGAGGTGATCGATACCGACGCCTTAGAGAAGGTCCTCGACACAGAGCCCGACGACACGGCCTTCGATGTCAGTGTCGCGTTCGGCTACGCGGACTGCTTCGTCACCGTCTATTCCGACGGAACCATCGACGTCGACTCGGTGTCCTGAGCCGCTCCCTCCGAACCGATACCAACACCGTACCCGCTCTCGTTCTTTTGCTTCTCTCCTCGCAGGTTCAGATTCCCAGACACTGTCCGTCACTGGCTGCCTGGCCTACAGCTGGTCGAGGGTCGCCATCGCATCCGGGTCGTGTCCCACGACCACCGTCGCGTCGAACCGCGTCGCCAGGTCGTCCAACCGGGCACAGTTCTCCAGCCACAACTCCTTGTTCCAGAGCAGTGACCCGCCCATCGGCCGCCGTTCAGTCCAGTTCTCCTCGACGTAGCCGATATCGCCAGCCAGAATGACGGCTCCCTCCGCACGGTCGATGACCGTCGCGACGAGTCCGGGTGAATGCCCGGGGAGGTGGAACAGGTCCACATCGGGGACGGGACTGGCGCGCGGCCCCGAGACGAGTTGCCAGTTCAGGTCGTGGTCGAAGTCGCCTTCCAGATACGCCTCGTCGCCGTGGGCGGTCTTCGCGCTCACGTACGCGAACTCGAACTCGTCGCGGTGGACGTAGATTGGAACCTCGGTCCCCTCGAAATTGTACAGCCCCCCCGCGTGGTCGAGATGCAGGTGGCTCATGACCACCGCGTCGATATCCTCCAGCGAGTACCCGACCGACTCCAGGTCGACGGACAGAGGCCGCGTGTCCTCGTGGGTAAACGCGTCGTAGAGGTCGGCCGGCCAGTGCCCATCACCCGCGTCGGGATGCGAGCCTGTGTCCCAGAGGATGGTCGCGTCGGGGTGGTCGATGACCACATTGTAGACGGGACAGCGCCGACGCTCGTGACTCGGATTCGGGTCCGAGGCGGTCGCGACGGATGCCCCCTCGAAGATGAACGACTCGTCGGCGACGATGTGCCCGCGAGGGACGGGCGTGAGGTCGATACTCGACATAGCCATGAATGAGTGGCCAGCCCGGAAACGGTTTCTGGAGACCAGCCAGTCCGCGCGCTTGCTGGCACATTCTCACAACGATGGAACCAGGTCCCACATATATCAGCAGGGAGACCGAAGAAGCAGGTGGAGTATCGACCATGTACGAGCACATCCTGGTTCCGACAGACGGTAGCCCCGGCTCCGAGAACGCCACCAAACACGCACTCGAACTGGCCGAGCGATTCGGCTCGACAGTCCATGCGCTCTACGTGGAGAGCCCGCAGCGTGACTTCCAAGAACTCGACGGGCGACCGAATCCACCATCGAGTGACGAGGCACTCGCGAAGGTGACCGACGTCGCCGAGAAACACGACGTCACGGTCGAGACCGCCGTCGAGGTCGGCGCACCCCACGAGCGCATCCGGGCGTACGCCGAGGAGAACGACATCGACCTCATCGTCCTCGGGACCCACGCCCGGACGGGCGTCGACCGCTACCTGCTGGGGAGCGTCACGGAGCGGGTCATCCGGACCGTCGACACACCCACGCTCGTCGTCCGGCTCGACAAGTCGGACTTCGTGGTCAAGACGGCAGCGGAAGCGATCGACCTGTCCGTCGAGGCCCTGCGCGAGGAGGGCTACACGGACATCTCGGTCGACGAAGACCCCTACCGCGAGGAGCCGCTGTGGGTCGTCCGCGCGGACGCTGACGGCGAGAGTCGGACCGTCTACGTCGACAACCGGAGCGGCGATACCCGGGTGCTCGGCCGTCGAAAGGAATGACCCAGAATCGGGGGGTTCACTGAACTGGCGCTGTTGGAATCCTTCTGGTTTGCTACCGTTCTCACTGCAACAGTCGGTCGGCAGAACCGCGTCCTACCGACGTGACCAACTCTCCACTACCGAGAGGACTCCAGTCTACTCCTACCTGTTCGCCAGTGAGTTATCAACGGTTCGTAACAACAGCAGGCCCGCGGCGAGAATCGAGAATACCATAAACACGACAAGTTTCTCGAAGGCGAACTGGTTGTGTTCCCAGACGCTCGGTTCGAATATGAAGAACGCGAGAAGGAGTTCCACTCCCAGCACTTGACCGGTCCATTTGAGCGCAGGTACGAGCTTCACTTTGTCTAGTCGATGAGTTCATCCGGTAATCAGTTTGCTGTCTCAATTTCCAACAGGGTCGCTGAACTGTTAAGCAGCCAGCGTGGCTTTGCACTGCCATGCGCGCACTCAGACTCGAGGCCTACGGTGAGCCACTCGTTCTCGAATCCGTCGATCCACCCGAACCGGCTCCGCACGGGGCGGTCATCGACGTGGACGCCTGTGGCATCTGCCGGAGCGACTGGCACGCCTGGCAGGGCCACGGCGAGTGGGCCGACGACCAGGTCCCCCTCGGGCAGGTACTGGGCCACGAACCCGCGGGAACCGTCGTGAAAGTCGGCGACCAGGTCTCCGAGATCCAGGTCGGTGAGAGGGTCGCGGTCCCGTTCAACCTCGGCGACGGCACCTGTCCGCAGTGTCGCAACGGCCACGGGAACGTCTGCGACGACGGCTACGCCCTCGGGTTCGAGGCCGACGCACCGGGCGCATTCGCCGAACAGGTCCACGTCCCCCACGCCGACTTCAACGCGGTCAGTCTCCCGGACGAAGTATCTGCAGAGGACGTGGCCGCACTGGGCTGTCGCTACGTCACCGCGTTCCACGCCCTTTCGCACCGTGCCGAGGTGCAAGGTGGCGACTGGGTCGCCGTCCACGGCTGTGGCGGCCTCGGACTCGCAGGCGTGCAGATCGCGTCGGCGCTCGGAGCCAGCGTCGTCGCCGTGGACGTCCGGGAGGAACCCCTCGACATGGCGCAAAACCTCGGGGCGGATGCCATCGTGAACGCCACCGAGGTCGACGACGTGCCGGCCGAGATTCAGCGTCTCACAGACACTGGGGCCAACGTGTCCGTTGATGCCCTCGGCCGTGCCGAGACCTGCCGGAACAGCGTCGAGTGCCTCGCCACACGCGGGACACACGTCCAGCTCGGGCTGACCACCGAGGCCGAGAAAGGCGAGGTCTCGCTCCCCATCGACGCGATGACGCGCTGGGACGTTGACTTCCTCGGCTCGCGGGGGATGCCGCCCTCTCGGTACGACGAACTGCTCACGATGATGGCCTCGGGACGCCTCGACCCGGCCGCACTCGTGACCAAGCGTGTCTCACTGGATGAGGTCTCAGACCGGCTCGCCGCGATGAGCGAGTACGAGACCCAGGGCGTCGAGGTCGTCACCGAGTTCTGACCCCGAGCCTGTCCATGTACTGGAAGTGCTAGGACACTGACTGGCTCCTGAAATGCGACCTGCGTCCATCAGCGATGTCGATTTCAATACTTGCCGAGATGAATGACCTCCGCCCGAATCCCCATTTGCACCAATCCAGGAGTTTGAGTCGTTTTCAACCGCAAATCGGTGAGAACGAGCGTCATGGACGGCAGTGTATCTGGCCACGGTCGTTCGCTTGATGCAGTGGCGTCTCGTCGACCTACTCCATGAGCGAGGCAGACCACATAGAACGGTTCGCAGTATCCGCCGAAAGTGAAAGTGAGACGAAGACGGTCGTCGAGTCGCGTGAGTTCGAGTTCGTCGTTGATGAACCATCGTCACTGGGGGGTACGAACGACGGACCAAACCCTGTCGAATACCTCATTGGAGCGTGGGCCGGCTGTCTCAACGTCGTGGTTCACACCGTCAGCGAAGAGCGCGGGATCGACCTTGAAAGCGTCAAGATAGAGATCGAAGGCGACCTCGACCCACGGAAGTTTCTGGGCATCGACGAAGACGTCCGAGCGGGTTATCAGGAGATCAACGTCCGGATCGAAATTGAATCTGACGCCGACGAGGAAGCTCTAGATGCGTTAGGCGTGGAGGTCGAGGAACGCTGTCCAGTCGGCGACAACATCGACAATCCGACTCCAACAGACGTGGCCATCGAAGTGGCTTGAACAATCACTCGACGGGGTGTCTGACCGCGTCGCCGCGATGAGCGAGTACGAGACCCAGGGCGTCGAGGTCGTCACCGAGTTCTGACGCCGAGCCTGTATTTTCAGTAGCATTCTAGAGCCTTATCCTGAACTGACACTGTCAGTCCAGTAGTGGCGGGTGCTGATATTACCGCACAAGCACCCAGAGACCTGCACTATCACCCATAGAAGAACAATCACAGGCGCCGAACAATCAATCATGAACAGATATCAAGTAATACAGTTATCGTTGACTGCATCATTGTCGAACATGCAGTTACCCCTCAAATACCGACTCGCATCTTCGAGACGCTGAGACCTGTTACAGGGAGCTGTATCTCTCATGTTCAGGGGCAACCCGCTCCACCACTGAGGTGGAGTCTACCCCCCAACATCCATTCGGTGTCAGTACATATAGCCGATACTTGAGGTTTTACTGGCCTCGCCAGATAGAGCCCTCACCGGAGATCAATCGTCCGATACTGTCCGACCTCGTGACTCCGGCGCAGGCGCGGGTGGTTCGTGCGTCCCGAACTCGGGGTGGGTCTCCTCCATCCACAGGTAGTCGACCGCCCCGGAGACCAGCATCGACACCCCGGTCAGGTAGAACGCGGCCTCGGCGTTCCCGAACTCCATCGAGAGCCCGATGACGATGGCTCCAACGGCGTAGCCCGAGTCGCGCCACATTCGATACACGCCCATCCCGGCCGAGCGCCACGTCGGGTGCGCGGCGTCGCTCGGGACCGTCATCAGGTTCGGATAGAGCAGTGCCATCCCGATGCCGGAGACGGCGGCCATGGCGACCCACCGGAGGTACCCCTCGACGAACACCATCCCGAGGACGCCCGCTGCCGCGAGGAACATCCCCGCGATGTCGTCGGGCAACCCGCTGCAGGTCGACCGGGACGCTCCCGCAGGAGATACTGCGGACTGAACCGTGTAGACTGTGTACACGGTCCACACCGTTTTTCCTTCGGGCACTGTGTGGACAGCCTCACGAGAGGCTCGGGAGCGGGTCGACCAGTACGACTGCCGTGCCGTCGATGACGGTCTCGCCCTTATCGTTCTCGATGCGCGTCGAGAGTTCGAAGCGGCGCTCTCCGAGGTCCTCCAGTATCTCGCAGGTGGCGTGCATCGTCTCCCCGATGTCGACTGGCCGCTCGAATTCGAGGTTCTGGGAGAGGTAGATGGTCAATCCCGGAAAGCACGCGAGTGCCGCACTGATGAGTCCGGAGACCAGCGTCCCGTGAACGATCCGGTGCCCGAATCGTGTCTCCGTGGCGAAGGCGTCGCTGAGATGGAGGGCGTTGGTGTCACCGGTCGCCTCCGCGAACGTGCGCACGTCCGCCTCGGTGAGTGACCTGGTGAACGTCACGCGGTCTCCGACCGAGAGCTGCCCAGGATGCTGAATCGACAGGTCGAACGCTCCCCTGGCTCGCCCGTACGGAATCCGGGGGACCGTCACCGAACCCACATGGCTAAGATGTGGCTGTGGCCGGTACACGTACTCCGCCGGAGCCGTCTGAAAGAGCTCGCGACAGTCCTCCGAGCAGAAGGCGTAGGACTCGTCCTCGAACCGCACCGTCTCGGCGTCCGTTCCCTCGACGTCCATCCCGCAGACTGGGTCGATTGGCATGGATATTGACTCCAGTGACTCCCCCTCGAGGCACTGCTGTCGAGTACGGGGTCCACCCCTATCGCGGTTGCCCGGACGACTCCGGGGCTGGACTGCCGGGCGCTAGCCACATCGGCACCACGTTTTTCGGCCGCGAGCGACACGTCCCAGACGGTACATGGCCAACTCCGAGCCCGTGCAGTGTCCGATGTGCGGTTGGACCGGCACCCGGTCGGCGATGGAGCACAGGAACGACCAGACCGTCTGTCCCGTCTGTCACGACCCGGCCGCGGGGTGAGACAGCCACAGCCCACATCTCCCCGTCGTCGGTGCAAGGACGAGTCGGTACGATTTTCGCACCGGCGCGACTCACAGTGACTATGCTCAAGGGATTCGCACACGAGACCGGCAATCACTGTGGGTCCACCTCCCTCCGCGACGTCTCTGACTACCGCGAGTGGGGCCTCTCCGAACCGCTGTGTTTCGGCATCGGTTCCGGCCTCGGGTTCAGCTACATCGAGAGCGAGGACTCCCCGACCCGGCAGTTCGTGGGTCGGTCCCCCTGGCTGGAGTCCGGCTTCTACGACCACCTCGGTATCGCCTTCGAGGAGCGCCGCGGGCAGTCGTTCGATGACGCCTGGGCGGGTATCAGAGACCACCTCGACGCGGGCCGACCGGTCCTGCTGTTCGTGGACATCTACTATCTCGAGTACTTCGATTCGGACGTCCACTTCAGCCCCCACACCGTCGTCGCGGTCGGGTACGACGACGATGCCGTGCTGCTCGCCGACAGCGAGTTCGACGGCATCCAGCGCCTCCCCCTCGACCAGCTCGCAGACTCGCTCGACTCCGACCACGGCTTCTTCGGCCCCATCGAGAACCACTGGCTTGCCCCCACTGGGGAAGAACCGACCCGACCGATCACGGACGCAATCCACGACGGCCTCACCCTCACGACCACGACGATGCTCGAGCCCGAATCACTGTCCTTCGCGGGCGCAGCCACGCACGGACTCGACGGTATCCGCGCCTTCGGGCGGGAGCTTCCCAACTGGGAGGACCTGCCGGATGCGAACTGGTGCACCCGCTTCGCCTACCAGAACGTCGAGAAGCGCGGCACCGGTGGCGGCGCGTTCCGTGGCCTGTTCGCGCCCTTCCTCGACGAGGCCGCCGCGCACACGGACGTCGTCGACGAGACCATCGTCGACGAGGCGGAGGAGATTGCCGAGGACTGGTCGACCATCGGCCAGAGCCTCAAACGTGCCGGGCTGGCCGAGGACGAATCGGACACACGCGAGGCGTACGAGGAGGCCGGGTCACAGATGCTCGCCGTGGCTGACCGGGAAGAAGCACTGTACGAGACGATTCGGGATCGACTCTGAGCCGTTGTCTCCACGAGCACCCGAGACGATTCCGGAGATCGAACCACCAAAACTGGTTTTATCGTTGTGGGTCTATCTCCGGATAGGATGTCCGACCATCCCGATTCGACGCCATCAGGGTCAAAGTCACGCAAGCAGCCGTCGGAGCGGGTAGTGGACATCGAGACAGTCCGGAGCGTCATGGAGCGTCATCCGGTTTCGCTTGCAGTTCTTTTCGGGTCGCAAGTCGAGGGGACGGCCGATGCACAGAGCGATATCGACATCGTAGTCGAATTCGATTCGGTCGAGGACACGGGCACAGCGGTTCTCAGACTCATGTCGGATTTGTCGATAGCACTCGACCGAAACGACATCGACCTCTCGCTCGTCTCGGACCTGAAGCCCAGGGTAGGACGAGCAGCGTTTGAGCATGGAATCCTTCTGGTCGGGACACCCAAGCGAGCAGCACAACTCCAGGACAAATTCGAGCAGCAGGTACAGACCGATACCTCGACCGAGTCACTCCGTGCCCGCTTCGATGCTGCGCTGGCGAATATCGACGACCTCGTCGACGGTGAGGCCTGATGCCGGTCCACGACGCAGACCGTGTCGAAACACTCGTCGAAAAGGTCGAGTTCGTCGAAGAGTGTTTAACGATTCTCGCATCGAAGCAGGTCATCTCTCGTGAGCAATACCGAGAAGACATCGAAACCCGAGATATCGTTGAGCGGCGGTTCGAGAAGGCAACGCAGGCCTGTATCGACATCGCGAGAATGCTCCTGAAAGACATCGACGGCAGGGCACCGAATTCGAACCCCGGTTCGATGCAACGATTAAACGAAGTCGACGTCCTATCTGCGGCCGTTTCAGAAGAGATGCAACAAGCAGCGTTGTTCCGGAACGTCCTCGCTCATGAATACGGTGAGGTACTCAATCACGATATCGTCTACAGCGCATTGCAGGACTTGGAGCGCTACCGCCAGTATCTCCACGAGGTTCGAGCATACCTCGAGCGAGTTGATGCAATCTAACTGTTGATTCGCCGGGGAGTTTGTTCGCTTGGCGTTTTTCGACGGTACTCCAACTTAACTCGCCTTGTCACCCTCTTTCGGCTCGGTCGTCTCGAGGTCGACCGATTCGTACAGGTCGCGCACCCGCTTCTGGACCAGCGCGATGATGTCGTCCATCCCTGCGCCGCCCTCGTCGTGTTCGTCGTCCGGGTGGCCGTAATAGTACGGTTTCGCGGGCTGGAGTTCCTCGATGAGCTTGAAGTTCACCACGGCACCCACGACCAGTGCCACGGCAAGCAGCCAGTGGGGGAGGACGATGACGAGCAGTACCGTGAGCGGGCCGTAGGCGAAAAAGGAGAGGAGTTTGAACTCCGGCCGTTCCACGGGGATGTTCTCCATGTACGCGTAGAGGCCGAACAGCCCGAGGACGATGCCCAGGTCGAGGTACAGCCCGACCCACAGGTCCGACGACCCGGAGACAATGACGTGGACGAACAGGGCCATCGCGCCGGTGATGGGAGTGACCCGGCTGACGTACGTCTTCTCGATGAGGATGCCGCTGACCAGCAGCATGAGCTGCAGCAGTGGCACCGCGAGCCACCAGGGCAAGTTCTCGGCGACGACTAGGGGGAGCATGGGGAAACCGGTGAATTCGGTCGTTCCCATATCTCGCCGGCCCTTGACTATCAAGATTGCTGCCGTTTTCGTCGAATTCGACCAGCCTATCCGTCGAATTTGCCCAGGCCAGTCGTTCGTTCAACCAGTCCGGCGAGAGAATCCGAACTGTAGCCTGCGCTATCGGGGGCTCATCGACCATCATCTCCCTGAGTAGTGCCACTTGTAAGCGGCAACTTGTGTCAACAAGCATCACACCCCAGGGCACCACCACCCCACCGCAGTCTTGCGGTTTCCGAATATCAATCCACCAAGGTTTGACAATGGTCAACAGTATCATTTATACTCTTTCGGTCGTTAAAGGTCGGTAACATGAATAGACGGCACCTGCTGGGCGCGATCGCCACCAGCGTCCCGCTCGTCAGCGGGTGCCTCACCACCGTCGAAGCGCCGCCGGCCGAAGACGTGGGGAGCTACTCCCGACTCCTCGACCGCGACGACTTCGTCGACGACCCTGCGCAGGTAGACCGCACGGTCGAGCAGGTGCCGTTCGTCTCGCTCAAACCGGCCCCGTCGCCACCACAGTCCCTGCCCGAGGCGGACCGCGTGTTGGCCGCGGAGGGGAACACCACGGCCACTTCGAACACGACGAACTCCTCGAACACGACTGGACCGGCCAAGACCACGACACCGGAGCCGGTGCCCCCGCGGGAGAGCGACGACGGCTCCATCGACGTGACCGACGAATACTGGCAGGACAGAACGCACGTGAGCCGCTACAGCATCGACACCGTCACCGTCGATGTGTACCCGAACGAACCGGCCCTGAAGAGCGAGATGGCGAAGGTGTGGGTCGGGGCGTTCGTCTATCCTCGCCAGAAGTTCGTGGCGGAGGGCACGAGCGAGCGGTTCGTCCGCTCGGAAGGCGAAACGACCGTCTCGGTCGACCTCAACCTCGACACCGCCCCCCGAGGTGAACGGCTGCACTACGTCGCCATCGTGCTCCCGGGCGATGCGGAGATCCGCTCTGCCCCCGCGAAGCGAACCGAGTTCATCATGGAGACGGACCCGTTCATCATCTACCCCGATGACGACGAGGTCCGACGCGCCCCCAACAGCGGCGAACTCGAGAAGACGGTCGAAGACCGCGCCTCGCGCCACAGCATCGAGGGTGCATACCTCCAGACCCTCGCGGGCCGGACCGCGGGCACGGCCTGGACGGTGAGCTTCCTCGCGTTCAAATCCGCATACGACCACGCAGCGAGTCGCTCCCGCGGGCGCTCACGCCACGAGTACGTCAAGTACGAGCTACTGCAGGGGGCAGCCGACGAGCTCGCGAACCTGCTGGTCTCTGCGGCCGATTCCCACGGCATCACCGACCCGTTCCAGCAGGTCGAGTTCGCCATCGACTTCGTCCAGTCCCTTCCGTACGTCGCGGACGACGTGAGCAAGGGCTACGACGACTACACCAAGTTCGCGATGGAGACACTCGTCGACCTCGAAGGCGACTGCGAGGACACGGCCATCCTCCTCGCCTGCATCCTCGAAGCCGACCCCTACGGCTACGACGTGGTGCTCATCCAGCCCCCGGGCCACATGGCTGTCGGGCTCTGGTACGAGCACGACGGCGCGTACAAGTACCGCCTCGATGGCCGCGACTACGCGTACATCGAGACCACCGGGACCGGCTGGGGCATCGGCGACATCCCCGACCAGTACGCCGGAAAGCCGGTGAACTGGTACCAGGTCTGAGCGCGACAGGGCCACTTCCTCCACAAAGTATGTGCCAGCAGCTCGACCAATAACGCCCGAGCCATGTCCCTCGCCAGCTCACGCCGTCGCTTCCTCCAGACGGTCGGTTCCGCCCTCGTCATCGGGACTGCAGGGTGTCTCTCCGACCGCTCTCTCGGTACCGACACACAGCCCCAGACGAGTTCGGAACCCGTCACGGAGACGACCAGCGGAACGACCACGACACAGCCCGAGGCGGTCACCCTCGCGGCTGGCGAGCCATACGACAGTCCAGCCGGCTGGTCCGTCGTCGTCGAGCACGTCAGCGTCCAGCGCTGTTACGTCGAGTTCGGGACCACGCATACGGACCCGCGGTGCGGGGAGACGACACAGTTCGTGGTCGCCACCGTCCGGGTTTCCGGCGCTGACGCTCCCGATCCGGCCACCCTCGACATCGGTGTCGAATCCAGCCCACAGGACGACGAGACCGACAGACGCCGAAACTACGCCATCGGTGAGAACGACGAGGACGAGGTCGCACAGACCTACGCCTTTCCGGTTCCGTTCGACCCTGCGCCCACGGCGGCCCCGATCGTCTGGCGTGCCGAAGACGGACAGCAACCGACTGTCCGCTGGGAACTTTCCGAGGCACACCTCGAGCGACTCGCGAATCCACCACGGTTCGAGGTTCGAGCGTTCGACATGCCAGCCCACGCCAGCGAGGGTGAACAACTCTCGGTGTCGGTCACCGTCGCCAACGTGGGTGCCCGAGACGGGACGTTCATCGCGGAACTCGGAGATGCTGCCATGTCGGACCAGCCCGAGATAGCAATCGAGGTTCCCGAAGACGAGTCAGTCACCGAAACGTTCGCCGTCGACGCTCGTTTCTCCCAGCGTGACGAGATGACCGTGGTCCTGCGCTGGGGCAACGAGACGCTGACGCGAACCGTGACGAGGGGGACCACGACAACCGAATGAATGAATGAAAAACCGGATGGCAGTACTGCCCTGTGCGCCGCCTGGGTCCACCGTCAGGCTTCGGCGACGGTCGCCAGCACGCGCTCGAAGCGCTCGTGGACCTCTGCGGCGATGTCGTCGAGCGCCTCGTTCTCGGCGATACCGACGAGTTGCTTGGGGTCGACCGCACTCACCATCACGTCGCCCTCGTCGGTCTCGTAGACGATGACGTTGCACGGCAGAATCGCACCGAGTTGGACGTCGGCGATCAGGCCTTCGTGTGCCAGCGGTGGGTTGCACGCGCCCAGGATGCGGTACTTGCGGAACTCCTCACCAAGCTTCTTCTCGAACGTCGCCTGCACGTCGATGTCACAGAGGACGCCGAATCCCTCGTCTTCGAGCGCTGTGAGTGTCGCGTCGATGGTCTCGTCGAAGGTACCGGGCGCTTCGACTTGCATAGTATAGTCCATACACAACACTACTGGTTCACCGGGCTTAACGGTGTGGTTCGGCGGTAGGCTCGCTGATAGGTTCATAACGCCCAGCACTCACGGTCGGTATCGGCTCTCAGGCGGTCGATTCCTCAGGAAATCAGGGTAACCGACAATACCGATCCTGTCGTCTCTCTATGTAAGAGTACGATGACCAGTTCTAGCGAAACATCGGGGCCGCTGCGACGAACGGTTCTCAGAACAGCTGGCGTCGCGGCCGTCGGCCTCCTGGCCGGGTGTCTCGGGTCGGGGCAGTCTGACGTGTCCCCAGAGCCTGCCGTGTCAGAGCAGGTGAACGCGGTCACCCTGTACCGGAGTCCGACGTGTGCCTGCTGCCACGAGTACGCCGGTTACCTGGAGGGCAAACTCGGGTCGACGGTCGAGGTCGTCAACAAGGCGGACCTGAGCGGTATCAAGGCCGAGTACGGCATCCCCGAAAACGTGCAGAGTTGCCACACCGTCGACTGGGGTGACTACTTCGTCGAGGGACACGTGCCCTACGAGGTCGTCCAGCAATTGCTCGCAGCCGAACCAGCGATCGCGGGCATCGCGCTCCCAGGGATGCCGAGCGGGTCACCGGGCATGCCCGGTGAAAAGACGGAAGCATGGCAGGTCTACGCCGTGCACGAGGACGGCTCGGTCGAGGAGTTCACCTCGTTCTGAGCGCCTGCCTCATCGAGACGAGTCCGTGCGCTGTTCATCGTTACTGCGGCCCGCGCGGGGACCCGAGTACCGTCGTTCTGCGCGCCTGTCTGCCCGACCCGCGAGGAGCGAGTAGGCCAATACGAGCGGGAGGCCGAACAGCAGTCCCATCCAGAGCAGGCCCCAGAGTCCCATCAGGCCACCGAAGAGCCCCCAGCTGCCGCCACCGCCCATCATCGCGGCGTAGTCACCGCTCGGCTGGGCAGCGATCGGCCGGGCCACGACCACGAGCAGGGGGACGGCCAGTCCAGCGATTCGGCGAGCGATGCGGTTCGAGAGGTCGGTGAGTTGAATCATGAGTTGTGAGCGGAGTGTGTCTGTGTTCGTCGTGCGAGTCAGCGAGGCCGAATCACGAGACGGGCTTCAGCAGCCGCGTCCCATACCGGCCATCCCGGGACCACGGGTGCCATCAGCCATCCCGGGGCCGTGAGCGCCGTCAGCCATGCCACGGCCCATCTCGTCCATGGAGCCACCCATGTGCGACTCCATCCACTCGACGGCACCCTCACCCATGTGCTCGGTCATGTGCGCTTCCATCCAGGTCGCCCACTCCGCGGCGGTCCCGTCGTACGGGGGCGCGTCTTCTGCGGCCGCGTCATCACCGTGGGCACCGACCACGGACACCCCGAACGCGAGGGCGACGAGTGCGAACGATACTACCAGCCAGCGGCCGACGTTGAGTTTGGTCATTGTCCTTCTCCTCAAGTAGTCCTACGATGCCTCTGGGGTTATCGGCGTGGGTGTGAACACACGCAGGAGAACGTTCGAGAACGTGTATAGAGCGTTCTAATCGTTTCTCTTCGACGAGACCGTTCGTGCGTCCAGGATTCGACGGGGGCACCACACACCCCCAGCGACTGAACCGGCCGGGAAAGGACAACCCAGGGTTCGAAACCTGAGGCTCGGCTACCGAGCAAGAACCGGATTGTAGAGTCACCGGCCGACGACCGAAGTCGTGGAGTCCACCTTGGAACTCCGAGACAGGTTGTGGGTGTCGTGCTGGATAGAGGGCGCGAATCGGTCACTCGAACACTTCGGTCACAGGGCAGCGGAACGCTAGCTATCCCGAGTCAGACGACTGGGGATTCTATCGCGTCGAGTTGGGCGAGGAGGCTGAGCATATCCAACTGTACCCACTTGTCCGTGATCTTTCCATCGACGACTCGGACCATTCCCATCGCGGTGAACTCGACCTCGGTGCCAGTGGGAGCGAGCCCCTCGAACGTGCCGTCGTGCGTCCCGTTGGCAGTATATCGGAGTGAGACGAGGTCACCCTCCGCGAGACACTCCTCCAGCGTGAGACGGGTGTCCGAAAACGCGTCGAAGAAGCCCCACTGGACCGTCAACAGGTTCTCGAGCCCGTTCACGTCGTCCGCCCCGTGGATGACGACATCCTCTGCGTGACAGTCCGCGAACCCAGCCTTGTCTTGCTCGTTCCACGTGCTGAACACCCGCTCGACAACGGCCTTGTTCGCTTCCTCAAGACTGGTTGACATACGTTCAGTACATCGAGCAGAACGATAACCGTTCCTTCGGCGCGGAAGAGAGCCGGGCGTCGATAGATTGTGGAGCGCCGCCGCGTTGTAGGTGGGTAGCCTGGCGACTACGCGGCTGGAGATACCCTGTCCGGAGCGCGAATCTGAGCGGTCGGTTCTCCACCGAATCCAGGGTCGCCCGGCCCAAAATTATCAAGATGGTAAAAATATTATTTTACTAACCTATATCCCCATGCAAGCCGTGTAGTCATACTGATGGATGAGAACCGTCGGCCAACTTTCGAAGCGGTGGATACTCCCGGCACTACCCCTCTGGCGACACGCCGAGCGGTCCTCGCAGCCGGTGGCGCTGTTGCACTCGGGAGCCTCGCTGGCTGTACTGCGCTCGACGGGCTGGTAGACCGCGCCAGCGACGAGGCCCTCGGGACCACGGAGGCATCGCCTGCCGCCTTCTACGCCGGTTCCACCACACTCCCAGCTGGTGACGACGCTGGTGGTGCGTTCACTAGTTTCCGAAGCGACCCGGCCGACGTCCGATACGTCCCACCGACCATCCAGGCCGCCTCTCGAGCCATCGAGATCGACGGCTGGAGTACCAGCACGGCCACGAAGGCACAGGACTACAACTCCTCGCGCTCGAACAAACCGCGGACCATCTGGTGGCCCGGGCCCGACGACGATGACGATGACGACGACACGGGGACGCTCGTCTCGGTGCTCGATACCGAGCGGGCGCTACTAATCTACGCTGACGCCGCAATCGAGGCCGTGGACAGTCAGTCGAACGACGACGCGAAGGCATCCCTCGACGCGTTCATCGACGGGACAACGGAGGTCAGGGAGAGACTCGAAGGCTGTCCCTCGGAGACCTGCCGGACCGTCTTCGAGAACGCCGACGTACGGAAGGGACTCGCCCAGGACGCGAGCGACGCCGTGGACGCGGGTGACTGGGATAGCGCGAGGAAGTCCCTCCAGCAGACCCGTCGCATCGTCCAGGGCGATATCGACCGCATCCACGACGACCTCGACAGCGACGGCGACGGACTCGGAGACGGCACGGAATCACTCTATGCCTACCTCGGAGGGGAGCCCACAATCGGCGAACGGTTCGTCGTCAGCCTTCCCGATACCCGCGTCCGTGGTGACGGGCCCGCATTGGGCGATGAACTCACCCCACAGCGGGTCCTGGAGTACTTCATCGGCGACCACAACGCCAAGGGGTGTGCTGAGAGCGACCACACCGTCGCCGTCCATCGAGCGCTATCGTGTCGAGACCTCCTCTCGGCAACGCTCACAGAAGGTCGTGGCACCGACAAAAGCGACAGAATGCGATGTGTCGTCGCGTTCCAGACGTCGGGCGGCGTCGTCGTTACCGGCTCATCACCCGACGTCGATGGCGCTGCACCGGCACTGTTCGTCTCGGATGACGGAGCCGTCACAGCACCTGCGAAACTCGACTCGTGGGGCGACGAACGGAGCGCCGGTGAGGCCACCGTCTCGCAGACGCTCGTCCGTTCGGTGGCTGCACAGCCGGCCGACTGCCCGTCTCCGATGCCCGCGCTGTTGTACCTCCGGCGGATTCACCACAACGACCAGATACTGTACGCCGGCGGGTGGCTGATCGATGATGGCGCACTCTACGAGGATACTGCGACGCTCCTCGTCGGCGATGGCCCCAACATCGTCGCGGGAGTCTCACGCTCGGATATCGAGGAGGGTGGCATCGATCTACAGTCGCGCGCCACAGTGCGCAAAAAGCCTGGACGGACCAAGTACGGGAACATCACTCTCAGCGCCCCCTATGACCCGGACGCGGACTACCTTCCAGCCGGTGCCCAGCCAGTGTGCAGGGACGATGGGAACGTCTCCTACTGGGGGGTTCAATCGCGGGAAGCACTCGCCAAGGAGACTGGCACTGGCGATTGCGACGATGGCAATCCGAATGAGCCTCCGTCGTGTATCGTCACCGCACTGGATGCGCCGGTCCTCCATCTCGTCGGCGCGGCCGAGGTATCGAACGACGTGAAGTTCAAAGCAGGGGCAGAGCTGTCAAAAGCGGTAAACTGAGAGGATAGGCGTTCTCCGAAGCTGGGGAGATACAACACTTCCCCCACATCGTACCAAATCACCCAGTGAGTCGCGCCCTGACCCTCCCAAGCAACCCCCGCTTCTCCGAGTTGCTCGACGCACCGTCGGTCGACACCTGCTGCTCGCCGTCGTCCGCATCGTCCCCGGCCTCCTCCCGCTTCCCGGCCTCGTATTCCGCGATCATTTCGGGGATGTGACGGTAGCACATACGACAGGGTTGGGCCGCACGCGAGAAAATGGTTTGTGAATGGTTCCCAGCAATTACTGGGTGTGGCTCTGTTCGAGTTCGTCACTCGGGTATATCCGGTACGTCCGCCCCTGCCGTTCGCGGTACAGCAGCCCGCGCTTTTCGAGCGCACTCACGGTCTGGCTGACCTTGCTCTTCGAGAAGTCCGCACGGTCGCGTAGCTCGATCTGCGTGATGCCGGGTGACGTGAGTACCGGCTCGAGAATTCGTCGCTCGTCCTCGGGGAGGAGGTCCAGTACGCGGCGGGATTGTGCTTCTGCGGACGTCGGGTCCGTGTCTTCCTCCTCATCTGCATCGGCTTCACCTTCGACGGTTGGTTCGCTCGGTTCGGCCTCGATTCCGCTCGTAGTTGCTGACGGACGCTCCGCGCCCGAATCATCGAGCGGGAGGTCACGGCGGACCACCAGGTAGACCCCACCGACGAGAGCCGAGACCAGGAGTGTCCCGAGCACGTACCAGAGCGGGTTCGTGCCGTGAACCGCCCCCATCGACGACCCCATCATCGACCCCATCTCGTCGAACGTCTGCTGTTGCTGGTACGCCTGCCAGGTGAGCGCGCCACCGACGACCCAGACGCCGGCGACGAGGGAGCCGACCACGAGGTCTGCCCGGTTCCTGTTCATGTACGACACCACGTGGGGTCTCGCCTGTTCATACGCCATACTTCGTGGTCTGTCCTTCTACCAGTTTTGGTCGTCGCGCACAAGATTGCATCCTGGGCGGACACGGGACATCGAACCACGAACGTGAGCGAGACCAGGTGAGCTACCCGTTCATCCGCCTCGTGGATGCAATGGACTGGGAGCAACTCCGCGAGGTCGCTCTGCCAATCGTGGGTGTCGCCGAGAAGGTCACCGTTTTCACCCATTTTGGTTATTCCGCCACACAGCATATGGTAGCATGGTAAAGCACCATGTCTACCGGCTCGCCCACACCCACGGAGATGAAGCGAACTACCGAAGAGATATACACGACCCTCCTCGAGAAAGGGGACCTCTCGGTTCTCGACACGGACTTCGATCCAGGATACCAGGCGATCGGCGTCACTGGCCCTGACCCGATGGACCTCGACCAGTTCCGGACGTTCGTCAAGGAGTTGCGGACCGCGTTCCCCGACCTGACGATCACCTTCGACGAGGAGATCGCCGAGGGGAACAAGGTCGTCACCCCGCATACGATGGCCGGGACCCACAAAGGGGAGTTCATGGGTGTCGCACCCACGAACAAGAAATGCGAGGTCCGCGGGATAAGCCTCGACGAGTTCGAGAACGGAAAGCTCGTTCGCTCCGAGAGTCAGTGGGATTCCCTCGGACTGCTGCGCCAACTCGGCGCACTCCCGGAAACGGTCAAGTAAGCGCCCCAAGGGGAGAGACCGATCCCGTCGAACACGTCGAAGGAGCGGTCGGCGGGACAGGACCCAACGGGTCTGCAGCTGCCTACGCGAGCGCGAGTCGCGGGGCAAAGACACTCGTTCTTGAGAGAGGGGTTCGACGACTGGATGCGAACAGGGGCAGAATCAGCGGCGAAGCGTTTCTAACGGACCTTAGATTGCAATGAATACCACTCCCGTCACTCGATGAATCGAAGGGAGAATCCGGATAAGAATGGGTGGCGTAGTTACCAGTGTACACAGACGACCACCACAGAACGGGGGGAATGCACTGTGGACGCCGTCGGAATGTCGATTGGGCGCGACACGTCGGCCGATGTCGAGGACCCATCAGAACCATTGAGAAACGCCACCTATAGACCACATGAGCCATCATCCACACCACGAATCCCATGACGACCACCCGTCAGAACCTCGTCCGACATCCGGAGGGACGGTCCAGTGCTGTCGAGTCTGCCAGCAGCGGGTGAAATCGTCGAGGCGAGAGACGGACCGACGAGCAGCCGCAGACCGCAGCAAGCAGGTCGACGACGGTGAACACCACGCTGCGGACGAGCCCGAACACGACGCCCACGAACACGACGCCCATGAACACGGCGACGGCCACCGGGCACACACGGACCACCGCGGTCACGAGGACATGTTCAGACGTCGCTTCTGGGTGTCGCTCGTCCTCTCGATTCCGGTCATCTACTTCAGTGAGTTCGTCCAGGGCGTCTTCGGCTACACTGCGCCCACGTTCCCGGGCAGCGTCTGGATCGCCCCGGTCCTCTCGGTAGTCATCTTCGCCTACGGTGGAGTGCCGTTCCTCTCGATGGCCCGGACAGAGCTCCAGAACCGCGAACCGGGGATGATGATGCTCATCTCGCTCGCCATCACCGTCGCGTTCGTCTACTCCATCGCCAGCCTGTTCATCGAGGGGACGACGCCGTTCTTCTGGGAGCTCGTCACCCTGATCGACATCATGCTGCTGGGCCACTGGATGGAGATGCGCTCGGTGCGCCAGGCCTCTGGGGCACTCGACGAACTGGCGAAACTCATGCCCGACACGGCCGAGCGGGTCAGCGAGGACGGTAGCACCGACGAAGTGCCCGTCTCTGCACTCACCGAAGGCGACGTAGTCCTGGTCCGTCCGGGGGCATCCGTCCCAGCGGACGGACAGGTCGTCGAGGGCGAGTCCTCGGTCGACGAGTCGATGATCACCGGTGAGTCCCGCCCCGTCGACAAGCAGCCCGACTCGGACGTCGTCGCCGGGACGGTCAACCAGGACGGCAGCCTCCGGGTGCGCGTCACCAAGACCGGTGACGAGACCGCACTGGCGGGCATCATGCGCCTCGTCGACGAGGCCCAGCAGTCGAAATCCCGGACGCAGTTGCTCGCCGACCGCGCCGCAGGGTGGCTGTTCTACGTCGCCCTCGCCGTCGCGGCCCTCACCGGGTTCGCCTGGGTCATCGCGACCGGCTTCAGCGTCGCCGTCCTCGAACGCGTCGTGACGGTCCTGGTCATCGCGTGCCCCCACGCGCTCGGGCTGGCCGTCCCGCTCGTGGTCGCCATCAACACGTCGACCGCAGCCAGAAACGGGATGCTCATCCGGGACCGCATCGCCATGGAGGAGGCCCGGAACCTGGATACGGTGATGTTCGACAAGACGGGGACGCTCACGAAGGGCGAACAGGGGGTCGTCGACGTGTTGGTCGCATCGGACGCACACCGTGAAGACGGCGGCACCGTCCACGCCGTCGACTGGGACGAGGACCGCGCGTTCGCGGTCGCAGCCGGGGTCGAGGGTGACTCCGAACACATGATCGCCCGGGCCATCCGGACGGCAGCCGAAGAACGTGGTGTTCGACCGGCCCACGTCTCGGACTTCGAGAACCTCCGTGGCCTCGGCGTCAAAGCAACGGTCGACGGTGACACCGTCCACCTGGGCGGCCCGAACCTTCTCGACAGGCTCGGTGTCGAGCGCTCCGAGGACCTCGTGGCGTTCGCCGAGGCGGCTGGCTCGAATGCCCAGACAGTCATCTACCTCATCCGGGACGAAGCCGAGGTGGCGGCGGCCTTCGCCCTCGCAGACGTCATCCGAGAGGAGAGCCGACAGGCAATCGACGCGCTCCACGCGATGGGCATCGAGGTGGCGATGCTGACCGGTGACTCCGAGGACGTCGCGAAGGCCGTCGCCGAAGAACTCGGTATCGACCAGTACTTCGCGGAGGTCCTGCCCGAGGAGAAGGACACGACGGTCGCCCAGCTCCAGTCCGAAGGAAAACTCGTCGCGATGGTCGGCGACGGCGTGAACGACGCGCCGGCCCTCACGAGAGCAGACGTGGGCATCGCCATCGGGTCGGGGACCGACGTGGCCATCGAATCGGGCGACATCATCCTCGTCGACAACAACCCGGTGGACGTAGTGCGGCTCATCAGGCTCTCGAGGGCCAGCTACCGCAAGATGCAGGAGAACCTCGTCTGGGCGACCGGCTACAACGTCATCGCGCTCCCGCTCGCCGCAGGTATCCTCGCCCCCATCGGCATCCTGCTCTCTCCGGCGATCGGTGCCGTACTCATGTCGCTCTCGACGGTCATCGTCGCCATCAACGCGCGTCGCCTCGGAGCAGTGGACCTGTCGGTCTCGAGCTGAACCAGCCCGGGAGGGAAGTCGAGACTACCGTGAGGAGAGAACGTCTGTACGACGACGACTTCGCGGACTGACTGGACTCACTTCGACTGGTCTCTCCGGGTCTCACCTGGCTCAGCATCCCGGATGCGAACTGCGTCGCCCGCCCCTCTCCTTGTGAGTTCCCGCTGCGGGAAGGGAATCTTGATGCCTTCTCGTTTGAACGCGGATTTGACGCTGTGGATGACCGCCTGGACCGACTGCCACTTTCGCTGTGGTGTTGGGTTTTCTATCCAGAACCGGAGTTCGAGTACGACGGCTGAATCATCGAATCGAAGCGGAAAGACCTGGGGCGCAGGCTGGGTCATGATCTCGTCAAGGGCTGCAATCGCGTCTAGCGCGATATCCCCCGCACGCTCGGGGTCCATGTCGTAATCGATCCCGATTTCGACACGCTGTCGGAGCTTTCCCTCCACACTTCGGTTGATGATCGTTCGATTCCCGACGGCCTCGTTCGGGAGGACGACGTGCTCACCATCGAGGTTTCGGAGCCGGACGTGATTGACCGTGATTTCGGTGATGAAGCCTTCGTGTTCGCCGATTCTGACCCAGTGGCCGACATCGAACGGTCGTGAAAGCATCAGGACGAACCCCGCGAGGATGGACGCGAGCGTACTCTGGAATGCCAGGCCGAGAATAATCCCGAGAACCCCGGCACTCAACAGGAGATTGCTCAGTTCGAACCCCCAGAGTGCGAACGTTCCAAACACCGCGAGCGTGTAGAGGACGATCTGACTGATGTAGAAGCTGACACGACGCTGGTGTGGCGATGTTACCTGAGTTGTGAAACGAGTACCGCCCAGAAGCAATCCTTTGAGAACACGTGTAACAGTGTACGCGGCGACGAAGAGAACGACCGAGAGAAGTACCCGGACACCGGTGTCGACACCGATCTGGACGAACCCTGCGATTTCCAGCGCGTCGGTCGTCGCATTCCACCTGTTCAAGAGGACGTAGGAGACGAACGTAGCCAGGACGAGGAGAAGGCCCGCTCGCACGATTTCGGCGAACTCGGTTCGAACGTAGGACTGAAGATACGTTCCGAGATACCAGATCACCCCGCCGAGGACGATTGCGCCGGCGATGATCGTCAGGGTCTCGTCGGACGAAGGACTGGACTGGAGCGGGACTTGAAGAGGCAGCAGACACCACGAGATTCCTCGCATGAGACGTTCAAAGTCAAAGACGGGCTACGTTGATAAAGAACGGGTGATGTCGTGTTCCGCAGGTAGCTGTTGAGAATCTCGCTCTGTTGAACCGTCAGAGACGGACAGATTCCACCGGGAGTTCGACCCATTGCAGGCCCTGCTACTCGATGAAGACAGGTGGCCTGCCGACCAGTACTGCTGCGGCGTTATTCGGTCGCGCCGCTCAGACTCGTCATGGGAGTGGCACCGGCAACGATCGCCCCGGTGGCCAGCAGTGCGGCTGAAAGGACGACGAAATCGCCGCTTGGCGAGTACCCGGCCAGTCCTGCCCCGACCTGCACGATGAACACGGTCACGAAGAAGCTGGCAATCGAGAATGCCAGCAAGACGATCGACGCGACGATACTACTGACTAACGAACCGAACGAATCAAGCAAACTCATCAGTTAATAACCTCCCTAAGGGGGATTGCCTGCGCTCATTTACGACTTGGGTTTTAACTATCGGGCAATAGAGAGCGAGGAGGGACGCTATCGGCATCGTGAACACCTGCGAGTCGTGGAAACGCTGACCGCAGAAGTCCAGCGCGGTATCCGTCCCTACAAGTGTCCGCGCGTCCGAGATTGACTATGGTAGACCTGATCTCTCTCGGCGGACTGCTCCTCGCCTTCTTCCTCGTCATCATGAACGGGGTCTTCGTCGCTGCAGAGTTCGCATTCGTCAAAGTCCGTCCCACGCAGGTGAACGCACTCGTCGAACGCGGCAAACCGGGGGCAGCACTCGTCCAGGAGGTCATCCAGAATCTAGATGACTATCTGGCTGTCAGTCAACTCGGTATCACGCTCTCCTCGCTTGGTCTCGGCTGGATCGGTGAACCGGCTGTCGCAGCGCTCATCGACCCCATCCTCGGCCAGGTGCTTCCTGCGGAAGTGGTCCACCTCGTCGCGTTCGTCCTGGGATTCGGGTTCATCACGTTCCTCCACGTGGTGTTCGGTGAACTCGCGCCGAAGACGTTCGCCATCCAGGAGGCCACGCGTGTCGCGCTCCTCGTCGCCCCACTCATGAAGTTCTTCTACTACCTGTTCGTGCCCGGCATCATCGTCTTCAACGGGACGGCCAACTACTTCACTCGCCTGGCTGGTGTCTCCCCGGCGTCCGAGAGCGAGGAAACGCACTCCGAATCGGAGATCAGGATGATCCTCAGCCGCTCGGAGGAGACCGGACACATCGACCTCGACGAAGTCGAGATGATAGAGAGCGTCTTCGAACTCGGGGATACGGTCGCCCGCGAGATCATGGTTCCGCGCCCAGACGTGGAGACCGTGCCTGCCTCGATGCCGCTCTCGGAACTCCGGTCTGTTGCCGCCACCGGGCCGTACACGCGCTATCTCGTGCTCGACGAGGACGGGAATCAACCGCTTGGATTCGTCCACGCCAAGGACATCCTGCGAGCGACCGAAGTCGAGACCGGGCAGGACACGGCCACAGCGCGTGAGCTCGCACGAGCAGTCCTCACGGTCCCGGAAACGCGTCGGATCGACGCGATCCTCGCCGACTTTCAGACGCGTGGGGAAGGCCAGATGGCAGTCGTCGTCGACGAGTGGGGCGTCTTCGAGGGCATCGTGACCATCGAGGACATCCTCGAAGAGATCGTGGGCGATATCCAGGACGAATTCGATACAGGTGTGCAGGAGCCGTCGATAGAGAACAGAAGCGACGGAGCGTATGTCGTCGACGGAGGGGTTCCCATCCAGGACGTGAACGACCAGCTCGACTCTCGATTCGAGAGCGACGATGTCGAGACGATCGGTGGATTGGTCTTCAGTCGCCTCGGCAGGGTTCCCGAAGTGGGCGATCAGATCGAGGCGAACGGCTACGTCCTTCAGGTCGATGCCGTCGAGGATAACCGAATCGAACGACTCGTGATTCAGTCGGCAAAGGCGATGCAGGAGACCGACGACGAGTAACGGCTGCGTCCAGTTCGGGACAGCCCTGGCGCGATTCGAGCGGCCATACGTCGGAGTGTCTGATCGGGCACTACGGACATGATCGGTCCCATTTGATTCCGACGCTCTCCGTTGAATGACGGTGATGAGTTGGGACTTCGGAAGCCACTCGGCAGAGAGATACGGGACGTCGGCCCGCTTCTCGAACCGTAGTCGGCGTCCGTTCTGAGAGGGTCAACCACTACTACTCGGTTCGAAGAGCGAGAGGATGAGGTTCTATCCGGACTGTCTGGCAATTCTCCTGCACGTTCTCCAGTTGGACTTACCTGGGTCCCGGGGCGTCACTCCTCAGGGTGTATCGAGACGATCGACTCACCCCCACACTCCGGGCACTGTTCGTGCATGGTATGAAAGCGTGCCTCACACGCTTCACACTGGTAGTCTGACTCCTTCGCAGCGGTGTCCGTAGCCGTCTGCTTGAACTGCTCGACTTGCCTTCCGACGCGTTTGAAGAATCCCATCGTCTAGGGTAGCATGTGGGCGACAGGCGGATAAGGGTTCGTAGGATGGCTGAAATCTGAGCGAGCAGGCCGTTTCGACAGAGGGTGTCCCTACATGGGGTTCGTGCCTTCGCAGACGGCTGGTTGACGAGAACGCCAGCTATCGGCGACTGACGTGGTGTTTGAGTACACTATCAAACTGCGTCGGCCGTATGCATGGAGACCATCCGCCTCAATTACGGGCCCAGGAGATTCCGTATCGCGATATACGGTGTATAACAGGTGTTTCTACTCCTCGCGAGCGTCGATTATCTCATCGATGAGCGCGTCAGTGTCCGACGCAGCCACTCTGAACACCGCATCGTAGAACTCGCGTCCGGTCAGACTGCGAACGTCGTGTTCGGTCCGGAGCTGTGCATCGACGAGCGCCTGTGCGTCTTCGAGCCCCTCGATAGTCTGCTCGCGCACGTACACGGTCTTCTTCTTGGTCGCGTCGAACGGGAACGCGGCCGGGTCGGTGTCTTCAGCTTCTTCGTCGTCGCTCTCGTCCGTGTTGGCTTCGGTCTCCGGGGAATCCCCGTCTTTCGCCTCAGACCCCGGGGGTTCAGGCTCGGGTTCGGTGTCCTCGACGGACTCCGTTTCCTCCACACTCGGCTCCGGTTCTGGCTCCGGTTCCGTGGACTCCTCCGTCTCCGCTTCGTCACCCTCGACGACCTCGCTCAGCCCCGCGAATCGGTTGTCGTCAGGCATCCTCGATACCTCCCGCTTCCACGACGCCGGCAAGCTCGTCGAGCCTGCCGAGCATGTCGCTCTCGGGGTCGTACTGTGCGAGGGGCTGGCCCTCACGCCAGGACCGCCGGAACGCGATGCGCTCGCGGATACCCGGCCCCGGGGAGTCCGGGTCGTCGAAGTGTGCAGAGCGGCCGAACCCTGGGAGGTACTCGCCGAACTGCGACTCCTCGAGGTCGGTGATGATGCGCTTCTCCTCGTTGGTCCCCGAGGTCGCGTTCGGAACGATGGCGAGGATGTCCAGGTCGATCTCCTGACGGATGGGGACGATCTGCTGTTTGAACATGCGCTCGAACCCGCTCACGCTGGGTTCGCTCATCCGGAGCGGGACGATAACGTGCTGGCTCGCGATGAGTGAAGCGTCCGAGAGCGGCCCGAGGTTCGGGGGTGAGTCGATGACGATGTAGTCGTACTCCTCACCGAGCAGTGGTTCGATGACCTTGTTCCGAATCCAGAGTTCGCCGAAGGTCGCGCTTCGAATCGTGTTCTCGACACCATCGAGGTCCTCGTTCGCGGGGAGGACGTCGACGGTCTCGGTCTCCCGGATGATGTCCTCGAGTGTGGCATCGCCATCGTCGACGAGCACGTCCCCGATGTGGGTGTCGGCTGTGTAGGCCTCGGCCAGGCCAAGGCCTTCAGTCGCGTTCCCCTGCTGGTCGAGGTCGACGAGCAACACGTTGTGACCTCGGTTCGCGAGTCGTTCTGCGAGATTGATGGCGATCGTCGTCTTCCCGACGCCGCCTTTCTGTAGGGCGACGCTTACCGCGCGTGGTGTGGTCATTGGTGGTGGAATGTGTACACTGTGTAGACGGTTCGCACTGCCCGGGAGGCCAATACGGCCCCCAACGCCGACACAGGGAGGACAGTCGACACCGTGTCGAATGTCTACACTGTGTGGGCCGTCCGGGCAGTGCGGGCGTTCCGCACGGTCAGTACCGTCTCCACCCGGTGACTTAACGGTATCGCTGACAGTTCAGACAGTCAAGACAGTCCACACAGTGTAGACTGTGTAAAATGCCGATAGAGCGTCGGCAGTCTCGAACGTGAACACGTCGACCGCGGTTTGCACATCCCCGACATCTCGAACAGTCCGAACCGTGTAGACAGCCCAAACTGTGTTACTGGACATCGACCGCCCAGCAGAGCCGCCACTAGGAGAGGCCAACTGTGGGAATAGTTTGGACAGTCCACACAGTGTAGACGGTTTCAACAGCCCACACAGAGTGTGCGGACAGGCAACCAGCTGGGAACGAGAGCGATCAGTAGCGGTTGGAAATCATCTTGGGACAGTTCGGACATTGCACACCGTGTAGTTCAGTCTGATTCTTTCGAAAGTACTGTAGGCGTGCTTTTGATGCCGTCTGCAGCAATCATGTTCACACTGTGTAGACAGTGTAATTCTCATAGAATAGCCGAAATTCGAAAATTGCCACCACGAACAGTCCAGGTGGTGCGGACGATGTGGACTTCGAGGACAGCGTAGCTGCCGTTCACTGCCCGGACTGCTCACCCTGTCTCGACGGTATACAACGCGGCCGCATTCCACACATCGCACAATGTGTACACCGTGTGGGATTCGTAGACCGTATGGACAGCACGCACAGCTGGAGCGGTGTAGTTCACGGACACCGTACGAACAGCCAACACAGCGAAGACGGCCCACATCGTGGAGACCTTGTAGACAGTGTAGACATTGCAGACCTTCTCAGATGTGTTCGCGGTCTGGTGACCACCGAGCTGTCCGAGCATCGTGCACAGCCCATACCGTCCACGCATTCCACACAGTTTACACCGCCCACACATTCCAGATATTCGACTCAATAGTACGCATCGTGGACAGCACACACAGTCCGAACATTCTACACAGTTTACACTGCCCACACATTTCAGACATTCATTACCATAGTACGCATCGTGGACAGCATACACAGCCCAAGCGTTCTACACAGTGTGCACAGCTCACACAGTGTACACTGTCCATGGAGTATCGGTTGCAGAGATCCCGTAGCCAATCCAGACAGTGCAAACATTGCAAACTGTGTAGGCCGTTTACGAGGTGCCCACAGCTCACTCGGTGTGACGACAGGCGAAACCCGATCGCTGTCCCGACTCCCAGACGGTCAGGCATCGGCAACGTTTTGAAATCTGTCTCAGCTTGGTCGAACCTGCGACGGAAGGGCAGTGCAGACCTCGTCGGATTTTCACACAGTTCACACCGCCCACACAGTGTAAACTGTGCACACTCCCATCGAAATGCACTCGGTCACGAACAAGCCCCTGCAGGATTACTCAGCGCTCGTCCAGAATAGCACGAAGAACGAATCGCTCTGCTTTCCGAAGGTGGGCATGCAGTGTCGACGGCGCGATTCCAATCGACGCGGCAACCTCCTCGGCAGTGCTCTGGCGGGGCCAGTCGAAGTAGCCAGCTCGGTACGCCGTCTCGATGGCCTCGCGTTGGCGGTCGGTTAACCCATCCAGCGGCGCGCCGAGGTCGAACTGGTCCGCGACGGACCGGTCCCGTTCGTACTGGGAGATCAGTTCGCCCCCAGAAAGAACCGAGGTCACGCGCCTGGCCAGTGCCCGGACGTCGATGTCGGCCGGGGCTTCCAGCACGAATCGGCAAACACCATCGATTGCCTCTGTTCGGCCCAGCATCGCACCGGCCTCGGCCAGCAACTCGAACAGTTCTGACCGTTCGAGTGCGTATTCGAGTAACCCATCGTCGGGCTCGTCACGGATGACCCGGATTGATTCGACGTTAGAATCTTCGAGGCCGGCCTCACGAAGACGGCCGGGGTCGACCCCCGAGGACGAGACGTAGACCAGCCACGACCCCGACCGGGTGACGTGATACCCCTCCATCGAGAGGCTACATTCGAACCGGGCCGAGTCACGGACGAGGAAGACGCCCGAATCGGTGATGCGGAACTCGAGTTCGACGACCGCATCGGCGTAGAGCAACCGCTTGCTCTCGGTGGCGTTGATGGCAAAGCCGACCGTCTCTCCGAGCACTTCGAACCACGCTTGCTCCCGGGGTGTGAACGCGTCCAACTCCTCCGAGTAGACCGTCAGCACACCATACATCGACCCGCCGTGACAGAGCGGGGTTGCAAGCGCAGAACGAATGCCGCCCGTGCCGGCCTCTTTTGACCACAGACCACACGAGGAGTCAGCTCCGATATCGTGCGCGACCTGACTCGTGCCAGTTTCGTACACGCGCTCGCACAGGACGTCTCCCAGTTCGACCGAGTCAGTGGTCGCGACCGACTCCAGCACGCCAGCGTCCTCCCCCGCACACGCTTGAACGTGCATCGCCCCAGCGCGCCGGTCGCCAATCCAGGCGAACCGGTACCGTGACGAATCGACCAGCGACTCGCAAGTGATGGCTTCGATATCGCGACGGGTGCCGGTCTGGCCCAGTTCACTGACGATCCTCGACAAGACGGCACCGATGTGGTTGAGGGTGGCCAGTTCCTCACGTCGGCGACCCAGGTGGTCGTCGTCCACCCGGTCCGACCACTCGTTGCGCCCCCTCCCGTGTCCACCACGGCCATAACGAGAGACCTCGTCAACAGGGGCTGGTCCATGGGGCTGCCAGGCCGATGCGGGGCGTGCTACGATTGCCGCGGTGTCCACGCCGGTCCGGTAGAACGCCAGGTGAACGACTGCACCCTGTCCATCCACCCCCTCGTCCACCCACGGTATCGAGCCGCCATCCTGGCGCAGCCGAACCCGGACAGTCCTCGGTTCGGAACCCTCGCCAGCAAACGTGTCCCCGAATGCCTGCTCGAGAACATCGTGGTCGGACTCCACATACGGTGCAGTCACGTGTCCCCCCACGAGCGGTGCCGGGTCGTCGTATCCATGCATCGTTGCGAACGACCCGGCCACCGTCTCGAACGTCCGGCCCGCGACGGTCGCCGCCCCCGTCGAATCCGGGAGCAGCGGAACACCCTCCTGTTCGCCCCTCCGAAAATCCATAATCGGTACACGAAACCAGGACATTTCAAGATTGTGACCGTGACACGAAGCACGTAGCGTCTACATTATTACCGATGACTCTCGTCTCGTTGGTGTATGTCTGGGGTGGAACGCGAGCAGCGGTTTCGTGGCACTAAGAACAGCGATATCGCAGTTTTGAACGGTTACCCACCCCGTTCGGTTCAGTGCGCGAGTCGCGGAATCGATGTCGAGACTCGCATCGAATCCGACGAACACTCGCGAAAGACGAGAAAACACATACGAACCGAAACATGTCGGTTTTACCCTGTGAATTGCAGTGAGGGCGGCCGCCGATGACCGATGACCCCGGCCACGGAACACAACGACCAACCGGACCAGCAGCTCTGGCCGGACCAACTGCACTGACAGCACCCGGCAAGCCATCTCGGCTCCTCGTTACTCTCCTCTTCGTCGGAGTCGTCCTCACGGGCATCACTCTGATTGGCCCGACAGTTGCAGGGGCACCAGCGACTACGGTCGACACCAATGGGTCACTGGTCGCACCGACCGCCTCCTGCTCACTGTCCGAGCAGTACCCCGAGCCGGGACAATCCGTGAGCATCTACGCGTTCGACTCCGAGAACGCCGATTCGTACCGGTACGACCTCGACGGCGACGGCTCACCCGACACCCAGTTCACGCAGGACCAGTTCTACACGACCAGCTACTCCGAAGGCACCTACCAGCCGGTTGTGTACGCGTACAACTCGACGAGCGAGCAGAGCGCAACCGCGACCTGCCCGGAGATGCAGGTCGCCCCGAACGAACCACCGTCAGCCCAGCTCTCGTACGACCCGGCGAACCCCACGACAGGCCAGACGGTCACCTTCGACGCGACCGGGTCGGTGGACGCCGATGGTGACATCATGGTGCTCCAGTGGGACTTCGGCGCTGACGGCAGCTACGAGGTGAACGAGAGCACCGAACTCGGCATCGACGGCACCGAGACCCGCACCTACGAGACGCCCGGGACCAAGCTCGTCCGCATCACCGTCCACGACAACGACGGCGGGACCGACAGCACGACCATCGAGTTCCCGGTCGACACGCCACAGGCAAGCCCGACGCCGTCGTTCACCTACTCGCCTCAGCCTGCGGTCGCCGGAGAGCAGACCACGCTGGACGCCAGCGACTCGTCTGACCCCGACGGGACCATCCAGACCTACCGCTGGGACTTCGACGGGGACGGCGTCACCGACTTCGTGACGAACGACTCGGTCGCGACCTACGAGTACGCGTACGACGAGAGCGGCGCTGGCTACGCAGTCACCGAACTCACGGTCGTCGACGACCAGGGGAACACCGCGACGACGGCACGGGACATCGAGATCATCGAACCCGACCCGGTGGCGCGGTGTTCGCTCTCCAGCACGGGCATCGAACCTGGGCAGTCGGTTACCATCGACGCCTCTGCCTCGACAAACGCCGACCAGTACCAGTACGACACCGGGAGCGGTTCCTTCGGTGACTTCACGACAGAGCCCAAGCGCACCGTCACCCTGAACGAGATCGGTGAGTACGCGATTCGCGTCCGCGTGTGGGCCAACCCGTCGGAACGGAGCAATACGACCGACTGCGGTACCGTCACCGTCGCCCGGTCCAACGTCGAACCGACCGCGGAGTTCGAGCATTCCCCCATCGGCCCGAGGACCGGGCAAACGGTGACCTTCGACGCCTCGGCCTCGACCGACCCGGACGGGAGCATCCAGACCTACCGCTGGGACTTCAACGGCGACGGCACTGTCGACAACACCACGTCAAGCCCGACGACGACCCACACCTACAGCGGCCCGAACGCCTACCTCGTGCAACTCACCGTCGAGGACAGCGCCGGGGCGACCGGGAACACGACCGGCGTGGTCGACGTGAACCCGGGGGAAGAACCAATCGCCCGCTGTCAGGTCACCCCGCAGTCCGCCCAGGTGGGCGAGACGGTCACCATCGACGCGAGCGCGTCCGAACGCGCCGACGACTACCAGTTCGACACGGGGAGCGGCTCCTACGGCGACTTCACGCAGAACGCGACCACGACTGTCATCTATGACGAACCAGGCACGTACTCGCCGCGTGTCCGGGTGTTCACCTACCCGAGCGAGCGCTCCTCTGAGGTGGAGTGCCCGACCGTGACCGTCACCCAGGAGAACCAGCCACCAACTGCGACGTTCACGGTCACCCCCTCGGTCCCCAGCGGGGGTGAGCAGGTGACCTTCGACGCCTCGAACGCGACTGACGCCGACGGGCAGGTCGTCACCTACCACTGGGACTTCGACGGTGACGGTACCACCGACACCACGACCCAGCAGCCGGTCGTGACCCATACCTACCAGAACGAGACGAGCGTCTCGCCTAGCCTGATCGTGGTCGACGACGACGGCGCGACCGACCGAAGTCGCCAGCTGCTCGAACCCGACGACACACCACTGCAGGGCATCCCCGGTGGGTCCTTCGTCGAGTTCCCGTTCCCGCCGTGGATACTCATCCCCGGCGTCGGCGGTGGCCTCGGAATGGGCTATCTCGCCTGCCGGCTCCGGTCCTCGCCGACGCCGAACCCCAAGCCAACTCCCCGGACCACGCCCGACGACGACCTCGACATCCCATCGCACCTCCCGAAAGGCGGTGCCGCAGGCGGAACAGCTGGCGGTGGCATCTCCGACTTCGCGAGCGGGACCTTCGAGACGCCGGAATCCGGCGAGACGGTCGCCGTCACCGACCTCGGGTTCGAGCCCGACCTCGTCCTGTTCACGGCGACGAACAACGTCTCCCGGAGCGACCACGAGGTCCAGCGGACCGACGGCTGGACCTACGGGAAACTCGCCCGGGCAGACGACGGCACCCTCACCCAGAACGTCGTCAGCGTGGCGACCGACGCCAGGACCACGGGAAGCGCGGTCGGCGCGAACCAGACTGGGATGGTCGTCGACCTCCTCGTCCACGACGACGAATCGGCAGGCGGGCTCGCTGGCTCCGTGACCAAGACCACCGCGGGCGGGTTCGAGATCGCCTTCGATGGTGACTCACTCCCCGAGCGCCAGCAGGCCGAGGGCTTCACCGTCCTCTTCCAGGCGTTCAAGACCGACGACGACGCCGCGGTGGAGGTCGGCTACTTCCCGACGCCCACCGAACCCAGCGTCCAGTCGGTCGATCTCGGCATCGACGCCAGCTTCGTCTCCCTCACCGCGACCAACGCGGTCACCGCGGCCGACACAGCATCGGTCACCGACGGGGCAATCGGCGTCTCCCACGGCGAGGCCGTCACGACCCCCGCGGGCGCGGTCCAGCAACACGTCGCCAACAGCACGGTCGTACCTGGAACCGTGGTCCGGAACGGCTACGCCGGCTACCAGGACCGCGCCCTCCACCTGCTCGACGGCGTGGGTGACTCCCTCGATGACCGGACATCTGCACGGGTGACCGACCTTGGGGAGACCATGGAACTCACCTACGACGAGGTCGCCGCTGGCGAGACCGGTGGACCGCTGGTCACCTACCTCGCCGTCGAGACCGCCGAGCACCGAACCCCCGCAGTCGGCCACTTCCGCGTCCCCGCACCCGACGCGGACTACCCGACCAGAATCGAGGTCGGCTTCGACCCCGCGATGGTCGAGCTGACCACCTGTAACCTCGACGTGCTGGGTGCCGACCAGGTCGTCGCGGACCACTCCTTCGGCTTCGGCTGGTCCCACGGCGTCGCCATGCCCGACGCCGACGGCGGCGTCGCCCACCACCTGCTCCACGGGACGCTCGAACCGGACGACGTCTTTGGGCGGGTCCTGCCACCGGTGGTTGATGAGGGAGGTGCCCAGCACGCCGCGGCAGACGGCGGGATGTCCTCGGGTGTGCGGACCGAGGGCACCCCGGCTGCCGCCCGTGTGCTTGCTCTGGACGACGACGGGCACGTGACTGGGCGTGACGACGTGCTGGTGTCGGCAACGACTTCGACGGGATTCCAGGTCGAGACGACTGGTGTGAGTACCGGACGACGGAACACCGCGAGCGAGGTCAGGCCGGTGGTTTTCTACCGGGCGTGGCCGCACGAGGGAGAACTATGAACACGACTCTACGTCGATTCCAGGGAGACGACTGGCGAACCAATACTTGGTGGCAACGATGAGTGAGAGCCCGCTGACGGAGGCGAAGCGGTATCATCGGCAGTATATCGACGCTCTCGAGTCGTACAAGTCTCACGTCAACCAGAATCCAGGCGAGTACGCCCTCTTCAACGTCATACGGGACCTCATCGTCGGGACATCCTACAAGAAGGGTGGGTCGGACACCCGCGAGGCCGTGTACGAGCACCTCGGCGTCACCGAGACGATGGACGAATTGTCAAACGGATGGGTGGAACAACTCCAGAGTGAGGGAAAAGTCGATGACGACTTCGAGATAGTCTGGGGGCACGACTACGGGTTCAAGGACGCGTTCGCGCTGGACAAGCTTCCCTACGAATCTTCGAAGGACCCGTTCGACCGGGGGGCGCTCTCGAACACGTTCATCGAGTTCGGGAGGGAATTGTACGGAAAACAGCTAAAAGTGGAGGAAAAGGCACGCAGACTCGTTTCTTACATGAAGTTCGGGAAACCAGAGTACGGGGATGGTGCCTACCCGTACGGCCACTTCCTGGGAACACTCGACGAGACTGCCCTCAAAAACATGAACACGGTTCTCGGGGAATCATTGACCGGTAAACAGCAGGATGGCTTGAAGACACTCGCAAAGCGGTTCGGAATCGACCCGACCCAGAGCATCTCGGCTATCAAATCCGACTTTCGCTCGGCCATCGGGTCGATGACATACAACGAGTTCTACGACGATTTCCTCCACGGAGACGGTGCCCGGGAGGAGAATCATGCTATCGACGAGGTCCTCAATGACACGGCACCCCGGTCGTTCACTGAACAGCTCAAGACGCTCCAGGCCCTCACCGATCGGCTCTTCGAGAGCCACACAGGGAAGATGTTCCTCGCAGAACAGTTCGAGAAGCAGTACCACTCCGCGCCCAGTTCAACCTCCCAACGTTACCAGAACTTCGCCATCTTCCCACCGAACCGAATCGTCGACCCAGCGTTCCTCAGCAGGGGAACCCCGGTCACCGACCCACATAGGGAACGACCGTTTCTTGTCAAAGAGGACCTCCCAAAGGGAGACTATTTCGAGAGACTAACCGGGAACACTTCCGGGAACCAGCAGTACGGTCCGATACTTGGGCCGGGAGAGCAGAGCCCATGGGGCCAGAAGGACGTGCTGGCATTCAACAAACTCGTCGCGACTTTCGTCCACGGAGGCTGGCACTACTACACTGCGTACAAGACCGTCACGTCGTGGGATGGTGACAAGCAGTACTTCGGAGAGACGAACGTGAACACACGAAAATCACACGTCGAGACGTTCGTCCAGGTGTACCTGTCTCGACTGATGAGCAACGATCAACTGCAGTCCGTCTATGACGGGATACTCTCGAAGCTCCGTAGCGGGAACGCCGAGTCGGGTGAATTGTACAAACTGGCGAAACAACTCGGCGTCTCCACGAACGGGAATCTGAAGCAGGTCTCGAACCGGCTGGAGACGGAGATACAGACCCTGAAATCGTCTCACGATATATACGACATCGGTTCAGGAGAGGCCAAGAAAATCACCGCAAGCGTCATGAGCTGGGGCTGGTCCCTCACCGATGGAACAGACTGGTTCGACGACGCGACGGCGACGGTCACCGCGTCGGGGAAAGTCGGCTTCAGCGTCGTCGGGCTCGTCAGCGCAGGCATCAAGACCTACGAGACGCTCCAATCACAATCCGGTGCTGGACAGAAGGCGATGGAGGTCGTCTCACTAGTCAACACAGTACGGGGCTTCGTCGCGGGGTTGGGTGCCATCGAGGACGTGACATCGTTGGTCTCGAAGGGAACACTGAGCGAGGCGAGCGCGGTCAAGATAGCTGGCAAGTTCGCCGTGGTTTTCAACCTCTACGAGACCATCAAGAACTTCTGTTACTCGTACTCGGAGTACCTCGACGGCGACTACGACCAGATGGCTGGCTACGCCATATTGGGAGCATCGGCGGGCTGCTTCACCTACGCATTCTTCGCGAGCAGTTCCGTCGGCTGGGTTCCCGGGTATGGACAGGCCGTCGTCCTTGGTACCGGCCTTCTTGCGGTCGGCGTACTGGCCTTGGCGTGGGCAACCGACTCAGATCTCGAAGAGTGGGTGAAATACTGTCACTTTGGAGATAGTTCGGAAGCGAACCAGACCAAAAACAACCTCAAAGCGAACGACTGGATCAACGATACGACACAACCGTACTTCGGATTCAAGTACCCCGATAACTATCTACAGCTGGCAAGTCCAGATGAGGAAGACGAGCTTCCCAAAGCCGTCGGGAGGGACTGGGATGAGAACTTCTTCGGACAGATATCGGCACTGGCGACGCTTGCTCGTCCAATCGGTCTCAACCAGAGCGATGCAGAACTCTACTGGGACGACGACAACCACAAGGGAGTGATCAAACTCAAACCCGATGCCGCCGCGTCGAAGAATTCGAAGGTGAGCCAGACCGGGTACATCGTCATCAGACCACTGAGTAAACAGTACACGGTGCAAGATGGGTCTCCCTACGTGGACTACGCGGACGATGACACGTACGTCGAGAACGCCGCGAGCAATGTGGATGATCTGAAAAAGGGAGTGCAAACCAAAGGGGCCCAACCACCGCTTCACCTGATACAGCTGTTTCCAGATAAATACGCGAACGAACCGGAGACGGAAACCCCCCTTCGGACCGGTGTTCGCGTCACACACACTATCAAAGAAATCGTCATCGTTGACGAGGACAACATCAAGCGCTGGAAAAGCGAACTTGAGCCGGTCACCGACCGGTCCGTGAACGTTTTCGGCTTCACCGAAGACACGATTACGACCAACTTCCATTACCCGTTTCTGGAATTCATCTACCTCGAACACGAGCAAGCTCAGGAGATGATGAAGATGGACTCAGCAGCACGAGGGACGTTCCTCGATACGGTTCCGGCACCACGCGAGTTCAGATACATCGAGGAGACCATCTAAGATGAGCCAGAAATCAACTCAACCCTCCGGCGGCGGAACCGAATCGGTGCTAGCTCGAGAACTCACTCGGGTCGTTGAGCCAGTCATCGAAGCAACAGAATCTCCAGACGGCGTCGTCGACCTTCTCGACGGGGCAGGAATCGGGGAACTCCTCGTCGATGAGGAGGTCGAGAAGGTGGTCGAGGAGTTCGAACGGGACTTCGTCGAACCTGCGGAGACCATCATTAAGATAGTCGAGAATGGGTTCGGTGCCGATGACCTTGCGAAGGTCGGCGACCTCGTCGGGGCGGTCTCGACGCTGATAGAGTCAATCAAATCCCTCGACGAATTGGAGTTCGAGAGTCCGGACGTGAGCGAACTCGGCGATGCGTTGCTCGACCACCTCGTCGTGCGCTACCTCTACCTCTACAGACCACACGTCCACGACTTCCTGGCCATCGTCGGCGTCGTCACCGAAGGGTACGGCAGGGGCCAAGAGGAGATACAGTTGACCGGCATCGCCGAGGCGGTGCAAGACCCCAACACGGCAGCGAAGGAGACGCTCGGATGGGGGACCGACGCGTTACGGGACGAGCTGTTCCTCCGCTTCGTGGGGCACCTTGCGACCGAACAGGGCCTCACGAGCATCGTCGACGAAGCAGACGTGAACCAGTTGGATACACTCTCGTACGAGAAGACCACGCCGCCGACGTTTCCGAAGTCGGACGCGCCGACCCAGCTCGACACCACCCTCCTGGAACTTGTCGGCGACGGGTTCTCCTCGCGTGCTGGCGTGAAACTGACACCGATGCCGTTCAAGGAGGACGACCCCCTTGGTCTCCTCCTTCAGGCGTACGCGACAGGTGGGTTCAAGCAGTCACTGTCGCTCGGGAAGGACTGGACACTGACGACTGGTATCGAGACGAACCAGTCGGTCGGGTTCGCCGTCCGTCCGACCGGAGACGGAACCGAGTTCCAACTCGTCTCCGGGGCAGGCCTGACTGGGGATTACCACGCCGACGCCGCGCTTTCCTACGAACCCGAGTCCACCAGCGACAGCCCAGGAAAGGTTCTGCTTGGCGAACCCGATGGTTCATTCCTCGCACTGGGGTCTGTCTCCATCTCGACCGCACTCGACTACGATGGGGACTCCGGAACCGTCGCGGTCGAACTGCCCGCGTCCGGCTCAGTCCAGGTCCGCCCGAAAGGCGGCTTCTTGGAGAAAGTCCTGCCCGATGAAGTCGGGAGCGACTTCGACGTGACTGTCGGCTGGTCGTCGCTCAAAGGGCTGTACTTCGAAGGCGGTGCGACCCTGGAAGTGGCACTCCCGATCCACCAGGGACTCGGCCCCCTGGACATCAAGGAGATTTTCCTCTCGCTCGGCCTCGACGCCGAAACCGGCGAGATAACCGTCCAGGCTGCCGCCTCTGCCTCCGTCAAACTCGGGCCCATCGTCGGCACCGTCACCCGAATCGGCCTCGAAACGGACCTCTCGTTCCCCGAAAACAAGGACGGGAACATGGGCGTAGTCGACCTCGAACTCGGCTTCAAACCACCCGAAGGGGTCGGTCTCGACATCGCTGCCGGGCCGGTCACTGGCGGGGGCTACCTCGACTTCGACCCGGAGAACGAGCGCTACGCCGGGACTGGCCAGCTCACCGTCCCGAGCGGGCTAAGCATCTCGGTGGTCGGGCTCATCACGACCGAGCTGCCGGACGGCTCCGATGGCTTCTCGATGATGCTCATCGTCGCTGGCGAGTTCGACGCCGTCCAGCTAGGCTTTGGCTTCACGCTGAACGGCGTCGGTGGGATGCTCGGTATCAACCGAAAGTTCCGCAAGAAGCCGCTGCAGGACGTTGTCAGGCAGGGCAACCTCGACAGCGTGCTCTTCCCCGAAGACGTGGTGGAGAACGCCCAGCGCATCATCTCGGACGTGCGGGCCATCTTCCCGCCGACGCGGGGGACTCACGTGTTCGGGCCGATGCTCAAGATCGGCTGGGGCACGCCCGCCATCATCGAGGCCTCTGTCGGTGTCGTCCTCGAGATTCCGAGCTTCCGCATCGCCATCCTCGGCAAGATCGAGATGGCCCTCCCCAACCTCGAAATCGAGCGCCCCGAGGGGCTGCCAGCGGAGGTGCCGTACCCGCCCATCCAGATCAACCTCGACGTGGTCGGCATCATCGACATTCCCGGGAAGACGCTGTCGCTCGACGCCTCGCTGTACGATTCGCGCATCATGCAGTGGAAGATGTCGGGCGACATGGCGCTGCGCTCCTCGTGGGGCGATGACTCGAAGTTCCTGCTCTCCATCGGCGGGTTCAATCCCAGGTACGAGCAACCGGGCGGGTTCCCGAAGCTCGACCGCGTGAAGGTGAGTCTGGACGTGCCCGGTGGCCAACCGGTCATCGACTTCACGGGCTACCTCGCGGTCAGTTCGAACACGTTCCAGGTGGGCGCACAGGTCAACGCCGAACTGGAGGTCGGGCCGCTGTCTATCTGGGGCGGACTTGGCTTCGATGCGCTGTTCCGGTTCAACCCGTTCTCGTTCATCATCGACTTCTTCGCGCACTTCGGCGTGGCGTTCAAGGGCTGGGAACTGACCGTCGGCATCGACGGGACCATGTCCGGACCGACGCCGTTCAACCTCCGGGGGAAGGCCAAGTTCTCGGTCGGCCCCTTCGACGTCTCGAAGCAGTTCGACGTGACGCTCGGGAAGGACGCGAAGACCAAGCAACTCCCCACGGCGGAGGTGCTGCCGGAACTCGTCGACGCCCTCGCGGAGCCGAAGAACTGGGACGCCCAGTTGCCCGGTGACGGGAACGCCATCGCCACGCTGCGGAGCGCGAAGAGCGCCGAGGCACGCGAGCAGGCTCGCCAGTCCGCCCAGGGCGGCAGTGGTGCCGGCGACGTCGAACCCGAGCAGCCGATCATCGCGCATCCGCTGGGGACGCTGACGGTTCGCCAGACCGTCGTCCCGCTTAACTACCACATCGAGAAGTTCGGAGAGGCGCGACCGACCACCTACGACGAGTTCCGCATCGCAGGTGTCACACTCGGCGGCGTCAGAGACCGCGACCGCCAGCCGGTCGAGGAGGAGTTCGCGCCCGCAGCGTTCCGGAAGATGGACGACGCGAAGAAGCTGGAATCGGACGACTTCGTCGACCTGGAGGCCGGGACGACGGCCGGCGACATCGGGCTGGTCGTCGGCGGTGACGGCGAGAGGGACGACGTGACCGAGGCGGCGTTCACCTACGAGGAGGTCGTGTACGACGACGCGAGCGGCCACCGTGGCAAGAACCTCGCCGAAGTGGACGACGGGCAGGCAGGGACGGCCCACACCGCGTTCACCGCCCACGAACTCTCGAAGGGCAAGCGCGGCGTCCAGCCCACCTCGGAGGGGCTGTTCGGCGTCGACGACACGGATACCAGTGACGGCGGCCTGTTCGGTGTCGGTGAGAACGACTACGTGGTCGTCGACGTGGACACGTTCGAGCCGGTCGTCACAGACTTCGTCGGCTTCGACGATGGCGGGGACGACGGTGACGGCCAATCCGACGAGTCAGAGACACGCGAATTCGCTGCAGTGGCCGACAGTAGCGAGGCCGAGCGGGTCCGGCCGGGGCTCCACGTGGGGACCTCGAAGGGGCGCGCACAGGTCGAACTGAAGCGCTTCGCCAGGGAGGCGGAGGTGGACGAGAAACGGCTGCAGGTCGTTTCCGCGGCCAGTCTGGAGGGTTCCAGGTGATGATTCGACGACTACCATTCACGGCGGTGGCGAGCAGCAGACTGGATACCCGGGCGGCCTGGGGCAACACCGCGGGTTGCGGAGGTGGTACCCATGGCGAGTGACCCCAGCGCTGGCGCTCGCTTCCGGTTCCTTCCGATGGTCCGCGAAGGGTTCCGGCCGTCGACACCGTTCGAGCGCGACCGCTCCTCGAACCCGATTCCGGGCCCGATGACCGTCGGCGTCGAGTTGACCCTGGCGGCCCGCGGGAAGGACGACGAGACCTGGGACCAGGAGCCCGAGGCAATCGCGAACGGAGACCTCGACCGGCCGAGCCAGGACGTCCGGATGTACGGCCCCGGTGACGTCATCGGCATCGACCGCGACCAGGTGAGCCGACTGGAGCCCGAGCCGGACAGCAACAGCTTCCCGCCGAACCTGTTCCCGATAGTCGAGTTCAGCAGGCCGGACCTCCCGTGGCTGTTCAGCCCGGAGCGCGCCGACACGAGCGAGGGCGGCAAGTCACGGAATCGGCCCTGGCTCACGTTGGTCGTGGTTCCGAAGGACGCGAAGGGCGTCGAGGTTGCGGGTGCGGGGACGAATCCCCTCCCCGTGCTGACGGCACCGACGGCCGAACTGCCCCCGCTCGCGCAGTCCTGGGCGTGGGCACACGCACAGGTGGTCGGTGACACCACCGCGGCGAGCAAGGTCGTTCGGGACCATCCCGAGCGCGCCGTCTCACGCCTCGTCTGTCCGCGCAACCTGGAAGAGAACACGAAGTACATCGCAGCAGTCGTCCCGACGTTCGAACCCGGGCGACGGGTCGGCCTCGGTCGTGCACCCTACGACGACAGCAAGGGTGACGAAGGGGCTGGCAAGTCCATCGACTTCTCGTGGACCGACGAGAGCGCGGACCCGGTCGAACTCCCGATATACCTCCACTGGGAGTTCCACAGCGGCGAGGGCGACTTCGAGCAACTCGCGAGCCGTCTCGAGCCGGTGCGACTCTCGGACTCGGACGTGGGCCGTCGCGAGGTCGACGTGCGCGACCCGGGACCCGACCGCCTCGGCCATCACGAGCCTGTCTACCAGACGGGCGCGCTGAAATCTCCGAGTCTGACGGTCGACGAGTTCCAGAACAAGGCAGAACTCGTCGAGCTGTTGAACCAGCCATACGAGCTGGCGAAACAACAGGACCTCCCGGTCGTCGGCGCGCCCCTCTACGGCCAGTGGCACGCCGACCGGAGAGAGCTCGATCCGGACGACGACTTCTGGTTCAGCGACCTCAACGAGTCGCTCCGGTACCGCATCGCCGCGGGGCTGGGTTCGGAGGTAATCCGCGACCGGCAAGAGGACTACATGGCCCGCGCCTGGGACCAGGTCGGTGAACTCGACGCGATGAACCGCACCCTCGCGGGCGGGCAACTGGCCCGCGCCGCGAGTTCGCATATCCACGACCGACTGGTCGCCAGTGTCGGCCTGGCCGGCGAGAAGAACGCGGCCCGGCTCCTGCAGTTCACGCAGCCGCTTCACCGGACTATCGGGACGACGGTCGGAACCGACGTGGCGGAGGCGCTCCGGTCGTTCGACGCCGAGTTCAGGCAGATGGCCGACCTGCCGGAGACCGTCCTGACGCCGACGTTCCGTCGGCTCTCGCGGCCGAACGGGCCGCTCCTTCGGAACGCGAACGTCTCGGCCCAGACTGGCGACGTGACCCCGACTTCGCTCGCCACCGACTTCGAGACGAAGCAGGTCACCCCGGCGACCCTGAAGACCGAACTCCGGCCCCGGGTCACCACGATCGACGACCTCGCAAGCGCGAGGAAGATTCCCGGAGCCGGGTTCGGCGGTAGCTTCGACTTCGGCCGAGACGCGGTGGACATCGGCCCCATCATCGATGGGCCTATCCGAGGAATCGACGGGCCAGACGGTGGCCTGGGAGTCGATACTGGCGGCGGAAACGGCGGGCTCGGGCCCATGTTCACCGGCGACTCGATGCCGACGTTCGGCGACACGCCCGCGCTCGACGAGGAGACGCTCGGGCTGGACCCGACCAGCGCCGGCGCAGGGACGACCCAGTGGCAGTTCACCTCGGGCACGATGGAGACCGACCCGACCGGGCAGGCGACAGGCGCACCCAGCAATTGGCAGTTCCGACAGGGCTCGCTCGACCCGGACATCGCCAGGCAGACCGCAGGCGCACCCGAGACCGTCCCGAACGACGGTATCGCGCTGCCCGGGGAGTCGCGCCAGACGCCCGCACAGTTCCCGACCGGAACCGACGTGATCACGCCCGAACTCGCCCGCGTGGCCAGACTCGGGACGTGGGCACAGACCCTCCCCGACGTGGACATTCGCCGAATCGACCTCTCGGCGGTCACCCCCGCGAACCCGACCGCGTTCGCGGTCCGGAAGGTCGACGTGCAGGTCCAGAGCAGCATCGACCACGCGGGGACCGCGCTATTCCAGATGCGCCAGCTCTCAGCCAACCTCGACACGGCCACCCGCGGGACCGGGACCGCGCCGCCACCGAAGACGGTCAAATCCCACGCCGACGCGGTCAAGACGAACACCTTCCAGCCGCTGGTCCGGACGCTCGACAACCTGTTGAGCACGAACCCCGAGGCCACGCCGGCACAGGTCTCTGAGGACAAGAGTGGCTTCGTCGACGGCCTGCGCTCTGACCACGAGGCGGCTGTCGACAGCCTCGACGAAGTCATCACATCGCTCCAGCAGCAGGGGTTAGATCCGTCGCGCGGCGACCTCGGACGGCCCCGGGGCCCGGGCGGTCCGGACGGGGGTCCCGATTCCGTCGACGTGCCCGATCTGGTTCGACGCGTCGACGCAGCTGCCGCGGAGATGCAGTCCGTGCTCGACAGACTGGAGCGCCTGCGAACCGCGCTCCGCCTCGGCCCCGAGGTCCTCACGCCACCGTCGGGACTCGGGCCGGGCATCCAGTTCGGCGACTCCTACGACCGCTCCCAGCCGTCGAAGATACTCGACCACGTCGACCCCGACATCACGGTCACGTCGAACGTTCTGGGGGGCATCAAGGCCGCTGGCGGCCTCGCCGACGAACTCTCTGACCGCGAAGACCCAATCGAGCCGGTGGCGTGGGCCCCTCGCTTCCCCGACCCGATGGCCGAGGCGCTCGAAGCCATCTCACAGGAGTACCTCATGCCGGGCGTCGGAGACATCCCGCGGGACTCCATCGGCGCACTGTCGACGGACCCCGCGTTCGTCGAGGCGTTCGTCGCGGGCCTCAACCACGAGTTCTCCCGCGAGCTGCTCTGGCGGCGCTTCCCGACCGATAGAAAGGGCACCTACTTCGACACGTTCTGGGACAAGACGAGCAACCCGTTCTCGACGGCCGACGACCGCCCGGACGTGGCCCCCATGCACGAGTGGCAGAACCGGCTCGGCGAGAACGGCACCGGTTCCGGTGACGACGTCGCGACCTTCGAGGACGACCAGGAGAGTCGCGTCGTCCTGGTCATCCGCGGCGAACTCCTGCGCCGCTTCCCCGACACGACCATCTACATGGTCCGGTCAAACCCGGACGACGACGAGGAGTCGGACCGCGAGGGCCGGTCACCGAAGCTCGAAGAGGTCGGCCACGTCACCAAAGAAGCCTACGAAAACGACGAGGTGACAGACGTCAAGTTCCCTATCTTCCAGGGCAAACTCGACCCCGACATCCGGTTCCTGGGCTTCGAACTCCCCCCGAGCGAGGCCGTCGGCAATCCGGACGAGGGCGACCCAGGCTGGTTCTTCGTCTTCGAGGAACCGATGGGTGAGACCCGGTTCGGCCTCGATGCCGGCGACGCGGACCATCGAAAGTCCGCCCCCGCTGGTATCAGCGTCAGGGACGGCGATAGCCCGATCGAGACGGTGCCGGTCGACGTCGATGTCCTCAGGGAGCACGGCGACTCGCCGGCCTGGAACGGTCTCTCGTGGAACCACCTCGTCCCCTGGGAGAAAGAAGAGTCCGAGAAAGACGCCGACGACCTCGTCACCTACATCGACCTCTGGGACAGCCCGCCAGGCGCGAACGGGCAAGAGGCGAAGACGTGGTGCGTGACCAGCACGCAGGTCGACCAGTGGACCGACGAAGAGTCCGGCCCGGCCAGCGAGTACCCCAACCTCGCGAACGCGTTCGCCGAGTGGGGCCGCAACAGCGCCCACATGGCCCGCATCACCTGGCAACGCCCCGTCCGCGTGGCCATCCACGCCGACGACCTGCTCGCCCCGGAGGTGGGCCAGTGATGGCGACCGATTTGACCCCACAGAACCCGATTTTCATGCAACAACGACAGACGACCCTGGGACTGCAGTGTTTCGAACAGCCGGCCGACCACGGGAACTTGGACGACGACGGCAATGGTGCAGTCGTCTCCCGGGAGGTCGCCGATGAGTAGTCAGTCCGTCGCCGAAATCCGGGCCGACTTCCGGACCGCCGAGGACGAACTCACCCGGGCGAGTCACCTGCTCTCGACGGTCACCGAGTTCGCAGAAGCCCGGAAACACGGTGGCGACGCCGACCCGACACCGGTCGAGCGAGCTGCGAATCGGTTCCTCTCACCCGGTCCCGGGCCAGCCCAGACCGCCCAGACCAGACGGTCAGAACTCGCCTACCTCACGGAACCACTCCTCGACCACGACGGGACCGCCCGGGACTTCTTCGCGGTCGCCCGTGCCTACGAGAGCGCAGCCAACCGGACCGGTTCCGGCGACGAATCCGTCACCCGGTTCATCGACCATCTGGAGCAGTTCGTGACGGGAACGACGGACCACGTTCCTCCCGCAGAGACGCTCGCGACGCTCGCCAACGCCGACGACCGGGCGATGGCCGGGCACCTCCGGGCAGTGATTTCGACGCTCGTGACCGCGGCTCGGGCCTGGCGCGACGAGGCTCAGGACCGCCTCAACGACCAGTACACAGAGACCGACGACGGCGACCACAAGCGCCAGTCGACGGGCACGATTCAGTCGTTCCTCGACTCCCACGACGACACGGTCGAGACGCTGTCCGACGAGCCCATCGCGCTGCTCCCGGTCCGCCTGGAGACCCGGTTCGTCGACGGCGACCTGCTGGTGCGGGTCTACCCCGACCGCATCCACGAGGACAGCCACGAGCCCCAGTTGAGCGACACCGAGCGCCAGTGGGGCCAGAACTTCTGGGCGTACGCCTGGTACGCGACCGTCGAATCCCCGACCGCAACCGAGTTCGCGACCGACCTGCCCGCAGAGCGCCACGACGAACTCGTCACCATGCTCGCCGAGCTTCCCGACGAGGGATACCCGACCGACCCTGCCGAGCGAAAGCAGGCGATTCGGACCCGGGCGTGGGGCCAGCTCGTCGAGCGCTTCGGCCGCGAACGGGCGTCATTCGTCGTCCACGCGCTCAAGCCCGAGGTCGGCGGAGAGTCGGACGACGCCGACTGGTCCCTCCTGCTCGACGAGACGGCGACGGCCCAGTCTGTCGGCAGGCTCTCGTTCCCGGAGCCGGACGGCCGCCCCGGCTCGTGGACCCGCGCTCCCGTGGCTCGACTGCTCCCCGACGAGTGGCTGATCTACGGCGTCTGGTCGCCGGCTGAGGAATCCGACAACCGCGAGACGTTCCTCGTCCGCGGTGGGGCGATCCGCGAACCGCTTCGAATCGGCCCGGACCCAGGTGCCATGGCGGTCGCGATGCAGGCTGTCGACGAGACGCCCGAGTCCACGCGCACCGAGGAAGGTATCGACTGGCTCGTCGACTTCGACGCCGCCGAACGCGCCGGGATGGCGCTGCGAATCACGTCTGACGACGTGTTCGATGCCGGTTCGAAACCGCTCGACTCGGGCTACTTCGAGAAGCTGGTCGTCACCGGCGTCAAGGCCAGCATGGACGCCGACCAGACCGCCCGGGACCTCCGTGAGCTCTTCGACGCCCAGCACTACACGAACGGGCTGGCGATGGTCCCGCAGGGGACCCCGACCAACAACGCCGACGAGAATGCGGGCTACCGGTCGCGGACCGACCCCGAGGAGACGGTCGACGTGGAGGCGGCCCCACCACTGGTGGAACACGGCGACGTGACAGACGGGGACCTGCTCGCCCGGGCGCTGGCCATCGACCCGTCCTCGCTCGGCGACGACGACCACGTCTTCGCTCACGTGGCCGACGCCGACGCGACCGACCAGCTCGACGCCTGGCACGCCAACTCGGCGTTGTGGTCCGGCACCATCGGGTACTACCTGCAGACGATGCTCCGGCCGAACCGCTACGACGGGACGAGCGAGACGCCCCCACTGTTCGACCAGCTCGACACCGACGGCCAGCCGGACATCTCGGACTGGCTCGACGGGGACGACCCCGCAAGCTGGTACGAGGCGTACCGGAGACACTTCATCGAGTACGTCCGCCCGGGCGGCCCACTGCCGACGTTCCGTGCCGGTCGCCAGCCCTATGGCGTCCTCCCCGCGGCCATCAGCGACCCCGACAGCGACGACCGCCTCTGGGCCGGAGCCGACCTCTCGGACGTACTCGTACCCGACTCGAAAGACCGGACGAGTCCGGGTGGCAACGTCAAAATCCCGCGTCGCAAGGGTGGCAAGGGAACCAGGGACTGGTCGCTCGAAGACATCGGCCTCGGCGGGTCGAACGACGAGGAGCCGACCGAGGAAACGGACAAGTCCTCCCTGAAAGGCGACGACCCCGCCCGGGACTTCGCGGCCGGTTCGACCGACGAGTTCCGGAAGACGTACCGACCCGAGGACGCCAAGGGGAGCATCTCCAACGCCGACCTCGCGAAGACCTACACCCCCGAGGAGACCGCGACCGTGTTCTCCAGCAAAGAGATAGCGACACACTACAGCCCCGACGACGCATCGACCGTCCTCTCGACCGACGAACTGAACGCGAACTACAGCAGCGAAGAACTCGCGTCCTCGTCGGTGAAAACCGACTCGGCGGGCCGTGCCATCGACGAGGAATCGGCCGACTCCGTCGGGAAGAAGACCGAAGAAGACCGCGACGATGCGGCCGACGAGAAAGGAGGCTGGTTCCGATGAGCGACGACGACCAGCCCATCGGCATCGATGCCCGGGACGACGACCTCGTCGGGACGCCCGACGACCCCGGACACCTCGCGCGCTGGCTCACCCTGTTCCGGTCGGCCTGGGCCGAGGGCGCGACCAGAGAACACACCCAGCAAGAGCCGGGCGTGCCCCACGTCGGCCGTGCCGGGACGACCGCCGAGTTGAGCGACATCCTCGCGATGACCGCGACGAGCCACGCCCATCACTACCGGCGCTACCTCACCGGTGAGGAGTCACTCGCGAACGTGCTCGGCCTGGACACTCCCGGGCGGGACCGGCGGACCCACGAGAGCGACGGGGTTCCATCGTCGCTTCCCGGCGAAGTTCTGAAGCTGTACGACGACACGGTTCTCAACGCGCTCATCGGCGGCCCCGACTCTGAGGTAGCCGAGGTGGTCAAGCGGACGATGACCAACTTCCGGCTGCTGGAGTGGCAGTGGGACCCGGTCAGCGACTCATACACGCGGCCGCCGACCGACGGATCGTCTGACGCGGACTGGGAACGGGAGGTCGTCCTCGGGACTAGCCGCTCCGAGGCGCTCCAGAAACAGCGTAAGACCCTCAAGACGGCCGTCGAGGCCCTCACCGAGAGCGAAGATCTCCCGACCAGCGCGCTCGACGTGCACGTCGCGAACCTGCTCTTCCAGGACCTCGACCCGCAGGACGACGTGCTCCCGCTTGTTGACGACGGGGTGGGTGACCACATCCGGGCGCTGCTCGCCGAGGACTACGACACGGTCCGGAAGATGGGGACCCAGCTCGAGTTCGACGGCAACGGCCGGGTCTCGAACGAGTTCAAGAAGGAGGTGTACCTCGAACTCGACAAGATAATCGAGGCGAACGACTTCCTGACGGAGGGGCAGAAAGAGGACATCGAGCAGCAGGCCGACCGCGAGCGTCTGGAGAAGGCCAGAGAGATGGCGGAAGGTGGCGGCCCGCCCGGTGGCGGGATGGGGCCCGGGAGCGGGACGACCCAGCCCGGCGGCGGATTCGGTGGCGGGCAGTCCGGGTCCGGCGGCATCGACGGCGGCCAACCCGGCACAGTCGACCCGCCCCAGGACGGAAGCGGACAGGGCGGCTTCGACGGGAGTGGCGACCCCGAAGACGCAGACAGAGCGCGACGAGAGAATCGGCTGAAACAGGTCCTCGCGAAGTTCAAACGCCCCTATACTACGGACGACGGCGATGAACTCGACCTCTTCACCCGACACGCCAGACTGGAGAACATCGGCGACGAGACCTACTCGCTGCTCGACGGGCCGAGACCCCTCGCGAACTACGAGCCGGGAACCGCCATCTACACCCTCGGGATGACCCCCCGACTGCTCCGGAGCAAGGGCCTGCAGTTCACCTACCAGCGCGTCGGCGAGGACATGTTCTACCCGATGCGCCAGCGTCGGGCCCGCTTCGAGAAACTCGAGGTGCTGCACGAACTCGGCATGGACGACCGGTACGACGACAACCCCGCGATGATGCGCTCGGTGGGCCGGCACCTCCTGCGGTTCAGCCTGCAGCGCGCCCGGTACTCGGCGGCCCTGCGCCAGTCCTTCCTCGAAGGTGAGGTCAGCATCGAAGCTGGCTCAGAGACCGGTGGTGACGTGTATATCAACATCCAGCCGCCGGACTCGGACGACTATTCGATGCCGCTCAACCGGTTCCTCGACCGGCTGCAGTACCCGAACACGTTCCACGTCGACGAATCCTCGTTCGAGCCGGAGACCCCGTTCGACCTCGGGAACGTCGACGCGGCCGACGACCCGCGGCTCGAACAGGTCGGTCACAGCCTGCGCTACCTGCAGGCCATCGACCCCGACGGCCTCGACCGACTCCTCAGGGGGACACTCGACCTCGCCAGCCACCGGTTCGACGCCTGGTGGACGTCGCTCGCGACGCGGCGACTCGCCGAGCATCGCAACGAACAGGACAACTGGTACCTGCCGGAACCCACGACCTACCGGAACGACGCAGGCGAGAACGTCTGGAAGGATTCGGACGCCTACGTCCCGCCGGCCGGGCTTCCGGACTGGCCGCCGGCGTCGTCCACATCCGACGAAGCCGACGAGGATGATGAGGGCGACGGGCAGACACAGGACCTCACAGACACCAGCGTCACGGAGACGGTAGACATGCCGAGCGAGGCCGAGGAGTATTTCGAAGAGGTAGCCGAAGGAACGAAAGAATACGTCCTCGACGCAGGGAACGACCTCGTCAGCGAGCCCTCGACCGAGCCGGTCTCGCCCTCGGTCCCCCTGCCCGAGAGTTCTGCCGGCATCCACGTCGGGGCGTGGGGCTTCGTCGAGAACCTTCACCCGGACGAGAGCGACGCCGAGGGCGAGTTCGTCCACGCGCCCTCCCTCGGTCAGGCGACGACCGCGGCCGTTCTCCGCGGCGGCCACAGGGCCTTCGAGAACCAGGACGACGGGCACCTCTCGGCGGTCGACCTCTCGGCCGACCGGGTCCGCATCGCGAAACAGGTGCTCGAGGGGGTCCGCGAGGGACAGCCACTCGGCGCACTGCTCGGCTACCGGTTCGAGCGCGGCCTGCACGAGGCGAACCAGCAGCAGTACATCCACGACTTCAGACAGGCCTATCCCACGTTCACCGGGACGCTCGGCGGCCCCGAGCCGTCGAAGGAATCCGCCCGGAGCGACGTGGTCGACGGGTACAAGCTCTACCGCTCGGTGACCTTCGACGACGGGACCCACACCATCGACCCGACGCCGCCGCGGCGGCCCGACACCGACGAGCGCCCGGAGACACCGGGCTACCGCGACAGGCAGTCCGAGTACGGCCTGCCCCCGCTGTCGGAGAATCCGGGGGTCGCGGGTGCCCTCTGGCACCTGTTCGAGGCGGTCGACGCGGTCCGCGACGTGCTCACGGCCGAGAGTGTTCACCAGTTCACGCAGGGGAACTACTCCCGGGCTGCGGGCTCGCTGGAGACGCTGGCGGCCGGGAAGGCAGTTCCCGAGCCACAGGTCATCGACACGCCGCGAACGTCGGTGGGTCTGACGCATCGCCTGCTCGTTACCTTCGGCGACGCCGACGGTGCGACGACGCCGAGTGCGTGGCAGGACGACACTGCATTCACCCATCCGGCCGTGCCACCTGTCGATTCGAGTGATGACGAGTTCACGCACGAACCCGAAATTCCCGAAATCGCCGAGGACGAAGCGCGTCTCGCGCAACCCGGCCATGACGTCGACCCGACCGACGAATCGGTCATCGAGGGCCCGGACGTTCCCGCCGTCGGCCAGGACGACGCCTTGCCCCTCCAGACCCGCAAGGGAGCCGAACCGAACCTCGATTCGTGGGTCGGCGAGTTGCTCCCCGACCCGGCCGACGTGGGCTGTGAAGCGTCCTACCGATGGACCGACGAACGCGAGTTCGCCGCGAACTCCTTCCGCACCCCGAAGTCCTCGGGCCGCGTCTCGGTGACGGACGTTGGGTTCGAACCGGACGTGGTGGTGTTCACCGCCTCGGTCGCGGCCGAATCGTCGAAAGACACGAACACTGGGAAGGACGAGGCTCCGACCCACCACGGCTGGGGCCACGGCTCCGCGAAGCGAGCAAGTGACGGGACCCTCACCCAGCAGTCGGTATCGACCGTGTACGATACGGAGGCCGGTCAGACCATCGGCACCGCGGACACCGACGACGCGCTCCACCTCGCGTTCGCCGGGGACGACAGCGTCTCCATCCGCGGCACCGTCGCCGAGACGACGGCCGAGGGCTTCGAGTTCGATGTCTCCGTCACCGGAACCGACCGGGCGGTGACCGTCCAGTACCTCGCGCTCGCGGTCACGGACCCCGGGCTCGTCGAGGTCGGCCACTTCGAGACGGCGAGTGGCTCACACACCGAATCGCTCGGCATCGATGCCGATACCGTCGTCCTGACCGCCACCGACGCGGTCGACGCCGCCCCCCTGGGCGCACAGGGCGCGACCACCCGGGCCACCACGGGCGGGGTCGGGCTCTCGTACGGACACGCGACCGCGGGCTCGAACGGCCTCACGCAGCAGGCCCTCTCGCTCTCGCAGGACCCGGCTGGAAACGCCGCGCCGACCGGAACGGCCCGCGACGACCGAGTCGTCCACCTTCCCGGTGACTGGTCGCTCGAGTGCACCGGCCTCGGGACCGACCTGACGCTCACGGCGAAGACCACTGGCTCGACTGCACGCCCGGTCACCTACGTCGCGATGGCCTCCCCACCAGACGAGCCGGCCCCCGAAGTAGGCGTACTTGCCGACGGCGAGAACACACTCGACGGTGGGTTCCGCCCCGGGGCCGTCGAATTCGTCGCCGTTCCGGGCGTGACCGAGACGGACATGACCGCAGGAGCGTCTGTCTCCCTGGCTGATTCCCCGGCTGGCATCGGCCACGGGCTGACGACTGGTCTCGGTCGGCAGGTCAGCCTCGCCGATTCCGTCACGGACGGAACGGTCGCCGCCTCGACCGAGGTCGGTTCGGTCGTCTCGGTCCCCACGGCGGGCGCGAGCACGCTGACGGTGGAACTGACGAGCGTCTCCGACGACGGGTTCTCGGTCGAGTTCACCGAGGGGTCCCCCGGGGACTGCCTCGTCCTGTATCGTGCCTGGCCCGCCGAACCGACCGAGCGCGAGTTCGTCGCCGACACCAGCCTCACCTTCGACGAACTCCTGCTGTCGCCACTCGACGTCGTCGCCTTCTCGAAGGAGGACGACGAGACGGCCCAGACCCAGCTCGAACAGCGCCTCGCGTTCTACCTTCGCCGGAACCGCGACGAGAAGCCGACGACCGCCGCGGGCGGGCATCCACCGATTCCCGCGGACACGACGGTCGAACTTCGCTTCCGCGAAGACGGCGGCGCTCGCGTAAGTGCAGCCGACCTCCTCGAACTCGTCCGGTCGATTCGAGAGACGCTCGCCGATGGGCGGCCGGCCACCGCCGACGACTTCGCGCACCCGGCCGAGCAGACCGGCCCAGGCTACGATTCAGCCACGTTCGCGACCCTCAGCGACCGCGCGACGGCGGCCGAAGCCGCGCTCGCGGACGTGACAGCACTGGTCGACGACCGACTCGACCTGCTCGACACGGCCCTCGACGCGTCCGACGCGAAGCAGAAACAGGAAGCCGCCAGGGAGCCCCCGACCGTCACCGAACAGGTCGGCCAGCTCCAGGACGCGATCTCCGCGTTCCGGTCACAGGTGCCCATCTCGGGTATCGAGGAAGCCTGCACCCAGGTCGCCTCGGCGACCGGGGCTGGGGGCGACTCCGTGCTCGAAGCCGAACTCGAACGGTTCCTCCAAGCACTCCCCGCGGGCCCGACCAATCCGAAAGAATTCGACGAGGCACTGACCCTCGAACCGCTGGCCGGGCAGACCCTCACCTGCGACTCCGGCCTCGGTGAGGCGACGAGTCTCGACGTGACGGTGCTCGGGAACACGAGCGCGGACGAGGTGACGACCGGTCTGGCGGCGCAGTTCGTCGAGACCCGTTCCGTCCAGACCACGGCCGATGGCGTCTTCTCGGTCGATCTCGACTGCCACGACCTCACCCGGGGCGCGCAGTTCCTTGTCGTCGCCCAGTCGGGCGACCGCATCGTCTACAGCGAGGTCGGCCGCGTGGTCGAACCCCGAAGTGTCCACGTGCTGGACCCCGCGGACGAGGGCGGAGCCAGCCAGGACCTGACCTGTACCACGTCGCTCTCCTCTGCGACCCAGGTCTCCGTGACGGTCTCCAGTACGCAGGCCGGCGACGAACCGACCGCGTTCGACACCTCGATCACGACCAGCACGCAGGCGGACGGAACCTTCGGCCTCTCCGTCAACCTGACCGACGTGCACCCGGGAACCTCGTTCACGGTCACTGCCACCGACCAGGACGGGAACACGGTGTACGACGCCGACGGTCACGTCCGCGACCCGGCCGCCGACATCGACCTGCGTGACCTCCTCGACGAGTTGACCGTCCTGCCGAGACTCCTCTGGCTCGGGCGGCAACAGCCCGCGCTCGACCCGCTTTCCCCGGAGTCGCCGGCTGCCGTGCTTCAGGCGCGACTCGCCGAGGAGTCGACCGACTGGGACGCCATCGGCGACGAGATTTCCCTCCTCAGCCAGTGGAAGGCCAGCGTCGACGCTCGAACCGGAAACACCGGGACAGCACCAAGGCCGGCCCTCGACGTGTCCGACGACGACCTGGCGGTGCTGGGCGCGCTCGAACAACTGGAGACGCTCGACCTCGGCACCCTCGCCGAGACGGTCGCGAGGGCGCTGACACCGCTCACTGCGGCCGGTGTCGTCGACGCCATCGACCAGACCGGCGGCGAGGACCGCGTCGACGACGCCAGATTCTGGCCCACGGCCGACGCGAGCCGGCTCGCGGCGGTCCGGACGGCGCTCGCCCAGTTGCTCCGGAACCCGGCCGGACGGGCGACGGATACCGAGTTGCTGCAGTTCGCGCCGGAGTTCGTCGCCGCTGTCGAGGCTAGCGGGTCCGACCCTGCTCGGCGCGCGTTCGTCCACCTCGACCTGCTGTTCGCGAACGCCGACTGGGCCGCCACCGAATTCGAGGCGGTTCTCGACGATCCGGTCGCGTTCCTCGACCGCCTCCGGACGTTCGTCGCCTACCCCGAGTCACTGACCGACGGTGACTGGGTCGCACTCGACAGCGACTTCGTCGCGCTGGCGGGGTACTACCGCAAACTGCGGACGCTCCCCGGCCTGGACCGGGCGGTAAAACACAGCGAGGCGTTCGCCGAAGTACTCGAGGAACAGCGCGTCGAGGAGGAGATGGAACCACCAGCCTACGACACCGCGGTCAAGGGTGCCGAACAGGTGCTCGACGTGCTGGAGGAGTTCCCGGCGGCCCGGAGCGAAGACGAGTTCGACCACCTGTTCGAACTGCTCGAGGAACCGCTCGACGAACTCGACGACATCGACCACGTCGAACCGACCAAGAAGGCGTTCGAATCGATGCTCGGGGCCATCGAACACTTCCACGAGAAGACCGACGGCGAGGAGCCGTGGCGGCGCTTCGAGCGCTTCGACGAGCGGTTCGAGGACGCTGACCCGGACCTTGGCGTCGACGGCAGGGAGTCCGACGAGGCCACGCCCTCGACGGAGTTCGTCGCGGTCCTCCGCGGGCTCAGACAGGTCAGCTCCATCGCTGAGGAGCGCATGAGAGAGCCGGATTCGGAGCCAGTGTTCCGGGCCGCTGCGGCACGAACCGACTTCGAGGCGTGGTGGACGCGAACGACCAGCAGCCTCACCTCGGAGGTCCAGACCGCGGTGCAACCGCTGGCGGCCGTCGCCCGGTCGACCCGACTCGACGAGACCTTCCGTCGCTGCCTGCTGGAGACGCTCCGCATCCCGCTGCTCCGGGCGTCGTACTTCGGTGTGTACGCGAGCACCCCGCAGTCGGCCACGGGCGGCAAGCCCTCCGACGAGCGGACGCTGGTCGCACAGGCCCAGGGAGTCAGAGAGCGCCTGCACCAGCGCCTCGACGACGCCAGCGCACAGACTGCGGCGGTCCAGCGACTGGTCCAGGGTGCCGGAGACTACGCGACGGCGGCTGCGGTGCTCGCCGGGGAGACCAGCACGCGACCCGACAGCGCGGCCGTGACGGAAGCGGCCGAGCGAGAACTGGACCGCCTGTCGGCACTGTTCGGCGAGTCGTTCGTCGTGCTCCCACCGCTGTCGCCGCCGAACCAGGCAGAGCTCTCGAAGACGTTCGCAACGGCGCACGTCGACGAGTTGCTCGCCGATGCCGCCCCGATGGAGACCGAGACGTGGCTCCAGCGGGCGGCCCGGGTCCGGGAGCGCCCGGCGGCACTCCAGCAGACCCTGTCGTACGCCGAGATGGTCTCCGGTCGGCTGCTCCGGGACGGCCTCACGGTCGGCCAGTTGCCCTACCGCGAGACCGACGACTGGGTCGGCATCGACGGCCTGGACGAGACCCCGGAGCGCGGACAGGTATCGATGGTCACAACCTTCCCGACGGTGTTCCACGAGGAGCACCCGGTCGCGCCGAGTCCGGGCGGCTCCGACGGTCAGCCCGGCGCACACCTCGCGGGCTTCCTCGTCGACGACTGGCGCGAATCCGTGCCTTCGACCGAGGAGAAGACCGGCGTCGCCGTCAACTACGACGACCCGAGTACGGAGCCGCCACAGTCAATCCTGCTCGCGGTCCCGCCCGAAGGCGGCGACGCGCCGTGGTCGACGGACGCCCTGTTGCGGACCATCCTGGAGAGCATCGACCTCGCGAAGATGCGCGGGGTCGACCTGAACGTCATCGGGAAACCACGGAGCGACCCGAGACAGCGAGTTCTCGGCCACCTGCTGCCCGCGCTGGCGTTCCCGCACAACACCCGTGACGTGCCCGACACGCCGACGGTCGACTTCGACCTCGATTCCGACCTCGCCAGCCAGTTCGGCGGGGCGGCCAACGGAGGTGATGGCGAATGAGCGGGGACGAACTCGACCTCGACCCACAGCAGGTGAACACCACCGGGACCGCAAGCCCCCTCGACGTCGAGGCGTGGACCGACTCCGCGACGTTCTGGACCCGGCTCGAACCGCGGGCCCGGGACACCCGGCTGAATCGCCCCATGCGGGCCGAGGTCCACGACCCGGCGTGGCTCCTCTGTCGGCAGTGGCAGGTCGGCGAGTTCCAGGGTGAGGACGCCGGCTCGCCGGTCACGGCGGCGGTGTCGTACGCCCGTGACTACCTGAGCCGGTACGAACTCGGCGGCATCGACGCCTCCGAGGTGTTCCCGGGTGAGGACGGTCTCGACCTGCCCATCACGCCACCGCCCGCACTCGGTGGCGGCTCCGTGCCGGTCGCCGAAGAGCGCTCCCGGCTCGACGCCGTGACCGCGGCACTCGAAGCCCACCGGACTGCGCAGGGCGACGGCAGCGGGAAGCCCCAGGCTGCCCAGGCGGCGTTCGAATCGTACCTGCAGGCTGAAGATGGCCAGACCCCGTCTGCCCGTCAACAGGCCCTTGCGTACCTGACGACCCCGCTGCCGGAAGCCGGTGAACCGGGTGACACCGCGTACCTCGACCGGGCGACGAACTACCTCGCCGGCCAGCCGAGCGGCGAACGGACCGTCGGTGGCGACAGTGTCAGCCAGCTGGTCTCCGAACTCGTGGCCTACGCCCAGAACCAGACGAACTGGCAACCCGCCGTGACGACGTTCGCCGTCCTCGTGCAGGCGGGCTCGCAGGACACCACGGGACACCTGCTGGAAGTCCTTCGCATCGCCCAGGTGGTGCTCGCCGATTACGAGGCGATGCAAGACGGAAGCGACGATGGCACAGGGGACGAGTCGGGGCCGGACAAAACGGTCACCGGCGATGCTGAACCCTACCGCGGCGAACCGCTGGAGGTGCTCGTGGAACGCGAGCCCGTCACGACCAGCCTCATCGACGACGACGCGCCACCCGCGCGCCTCCGGGCCGACGCGGGTCAGACCTACCTCCGGTTCCTCGCCGAGGAGGGCGTGACGCCAGCTGCCGACGGCGAGAGCTACGCGGCGGGCGACCTCATCGACCCGAACGCGAACGATCCGGACCGGTTCCTGCTCGCGGAGCCAGACGAATCGCTCGACCCGGCCGACCGTCGCTTCGTCTCCCTCACGGACGGGCGGGCCGTCGACGGCCACCTCGTCTACCGGGCGCTCGTTGCGGGCGTTCCGGGCATCCGGGACGCCCCCGGCTGGGAAGCGCCCTCGTGGCCGTCTTCGGGAACCGACCTGCCGCTTCCGTCTGGAGAGTCCCTCTCTGACGGCTTCAAGCGAGCTGCGACGGGCTACGTCGACTGGTACGCGGACCTCTACGACGAGCCCGAGTCCGGGGCGAACCCGTCGTGGCAGGACGACCGACAGGAACACCAGTTCTCGGTCGCGACCGGCCCGGCGGACAGCGAGACCGTCCTCAAGGCCGAGGAGTACCCCGGCGGCCACCTCGACTGGCACTCGTTCTCGGTCGCCAGCGGCCCCCTCGACACGCTCTCGCCCCCGGCCGCAGCCGACACCGACCGGACGCTCACCGAGTCCGAGACCAGGGACGTGACGTTGAGCCGGCTGCGCTACCGCGGGATGCCCGCCTCGCGCTGGTGGGAGTTCGAGGACGGTGCCGTGAACCTCGACGAGATTCCGGCCGGCCCCGAAGAGCTGTCGAAGCTCCTCCTGCTCGACTTCAGTCTCGTCCACAGCGACGACTGGTTCCTGTTCTCGCTGCCGACGCCCATCGGGACGCTGAACCGCATCACCGACCTCACCGTCACGGACACGTTCGGCCAGACGACGACGCTCGAAGCCGCGACGAAATCGACCGACCGCTGGAACGCGTTCTCGTTCACCGACCTGCCCGAGTCGGTCACCGACGACGGAGAGCCAGGGCTGTTCCTCCCGCCGACGCTCTCGGAGAGCCGCACCAGCGACGCGGTCGAGCGGGTGACCTTCACCCGGGACGAGATGGCGAACCTGGCCTTCGCGGTCGAAGAACGCGTCGAGAGCCCGGTCGGCTCGCCCCTCGAGCGCGAGGAGTTCCGCGAGCCAGACCTCGCCATCGACCGGGTCGTCGCCGGTCCCGACGTGGCCGACGAGCATCTCATCCTCCGGAACGTGGGCGACGCGCCCCTCAACGTGACCGACTGGACTGTCGAAGCCACGGTCGGCACGACGAAGGTCGGGGCGGCAACCGACGAACTGTACCGGTTCGCGCCCGCAGCCGACGAGTCCGTGACGCTCGATGCCGACGAGAGCGTGACCATCCACACCGGCGAAGCGCCGGAGGGACTGCCCGAGGACGACCACGTCTACCTCGGCGGGCTCTCCGAGAACCAGAGCCTGTCCGCGCCGATCTGGGACCAGCAAGTCGGGACCGCCGTCGTTCGGCGTGCCGGCGATGGCAGCCCCGACGAGCGCTTCGTGACGCGGTCGGTCGTCACCCACTCGCCCGTCGACCTGCCCGAGTACGAACTGGCCAGTTCGGTGCCGGATCACTTCTTCGCGATGAAGCCGGTGCGGCCGAAGACCGGTTCGCAGGCGGACGAACACGCCTCGGACACCTACCGGCTCGCGCTCTCGCTCCTCCTGGACGCCGACTCCATGGGCGACCCACTGCAGCGACTGCCGACGCCCCGCGGTCGCATCCTCGACACCGAGGAACCACTCCGACTCTACGAGGAAGAGGTCACCCGGGCCGGTCGGGAGGTCGAACGACACTACCAGCTGGCGCGCTGGACCGACGGCAGCACCCACCTCTGGTCGAGTCGTCGCGTCTCGACCGGCCGCGGCGAGTCCGCGAGTCGACTCCGGTACGACGACCTCGTCGAACCCGACGAGACCGACGTGTCGGCTGGAAACCGCAACTGAGGCCTTCCTTCTCCGGTTTCGTCGCGACACGAAGCACGTAGCGTCCCGTTATTTCCACCCTGCAAAGAACTCTGTACCCAATGCTGCTCGCGACGCTCCTCTCCGCGCTCTGTGTCCCACTCCAGTCGCTCCCGCCGGAGCTGGCCGAGATGGTGAACGAGGTCCGGGGTACACTCAACCCCACGACGGCGGCGATGTACGGTGGCGGCGGCCTGCTGAGCGTCGCCAGCGTCCGCTGGCTCGTCAAGCGCCGCGCTGGCGGCAGCCTGAAGAACGCGGCCGGTGGGACGAACGTCAGTACCAGTGGCGGTGGCGGTGGTGGTGGCCAGGCGGCCGTCACGACGACCAGTTCTGGCACCTCGAAGCACAACGTCGCGTTCACCCTCCCGTCGTTCATCCCGCTCTCGAAGGGCGTTCGGAGTGTCACCCACAACGAGATACACGCGCTCGAACTGGGCGTGGTCGTCGGGCTGGTTGGCACCTGGCTGTACGCACATGGCCAGACCGAGGTGGTGACGACCATCGTCGTCGCGTTCGTGATGGGGAGCCTCGGCTACAAACGCTACAGCAGCAAGGCGTTCAAGACCATCCGGTACGAGCCCTGGTACGCCCTGCTCGCGCTCACAGGAGGTGGCGCGCTCGGCTTCGCCGTGTTCCTCATGGAGCCGAGTCTCGTCGCGGGCGTGCTCTCGATGGCCTGACCGACGGCATCGCAGACCCGTCGGGAGTCAGCGTGAAAAGCCGATTCAGCGTCGTTCCAGCTGGGCTTCCAGCGCCTGCTGGAGTTCGTCGGTCAGCGACGAGAGACCGTCGCTTACCCTGACCTGATACCGCTCGGGGCGCTCCAGCGACCGGTATCGCTCGTCGAACCGTCGCAGCTGGTCGAGTGCGCGGTCCCTGCAGACGTCGAGCGAGGGACTCTCGCCGACGAGGGTCCCGTTCTCGACGACGGGCTGCAGCAGTTCCGCTCCCGGCCCTTCCTCGCCACGGATTCCAAGCACGTCCTCGACCGGCTTCCCGTCTTCCTCGACGCGCCGAACACTCTTGGGCCCGGGGTAGGTCACCTTCCCCGAGGACAGCTTCATGGTCGGCTGCATCTCGCCATCGTGCTCGACGGCCACGAGTTTGTAGACCGCGTCCAGCGAGGACTGGTCCGCGCTGGTGACCAGTTTCGTGCCAGGCCCGAAACCGTCGGCCACGCCGCCCCGTGCAAGGAACTCGGCTATCTCGAACTCGTCCAGCCCCGAGGAGACGAAGATGTCCGCATCGCCCACGATGTCGGCGACCTCCTTCGAGAGCGCCACGAGGTCACCGGAATCCAGGCGCACGCCACCCAGCGGAACACCCAGCTCCTCGGCGACCGAGACGGCCAGTTCGGCCCCGGCAATCGTGTCGTAGGTATCGATGAGCAGCGTGCTCTCTGCGCCGTACTCCTCGACGAATGCGACGAAGGCCTCGCGCTCGGTCGGGAAGCTCTGGATCCACGAGTGCGCCATCGTGCCGAACGCCGGGATGTCGAACGCTTCTGCAGCCGCGTCGTTCGAGGTCCCGGTGAACCCACCGATGTAGGCTGCTCGCGCCGCCTTCAGCCCGGCGTCGGTCCCGTGGGCACGCCGCGAACCGAAGTCGACCAGCGATTGCCCGTCTCCGAGGCGCTCGACCGCATCGCGCATCCGCCGCGCCTTCGTGGCGACGAGCGTCTGGAAACCCACCTGGTTGATGACCGCCGTCTCCAGCAGCTGTGCCTCGAATATCGGGGCCGTCACCTCCAGAATCGGTTCGTCCGGGAACACCGGTATGCCCTCCGGGACCGCCCATATCTCACCGGAGAACGAGAAGTCCGCGAGTTCGTCGAGGAACGGGTCCGAGAAGCCCGCTTCCGCGAGGTACGTCAGCGCCCGGTCGCCGAATTCGAGCGTCTCGACGTAGTGGAGCACCTGTTCGAGCCCGGCCGCGATGGCATAGCCTCGCTGGTCCGGGAGGTCACGGAAGAACAGGCTGAAGGTGGCCCTGGGGTTGTGTCCCTGGGCGTGATAGGCCTGCAGCATCGTCAGCTCGTAGCGGTCCGTGAACAGGGCCAGGTTCTCGGGCGTGAGATAGCCGAACGTCGGGGACGACATCGTAGGAGACCTAGTTCGTCCGCGGGCAAAACCGCGTGCCTGACTGTCGACGCCCGGAGTGGCACTGGATTCCAGTGACCGCCGCCAGAATCAGTCTCGGGCCTTCGGTTCTCCGTTCCAGGCCTGTCGAACCGGGGCGGTTCCCGTCGCTGCTTCGTCTGAGAGCGCGAACCTGACGGGGTCCGAAGCGACGCGTTCGGCGAGCCCGAGGTCCTCGAGATGCGCCAGGTGCGCGAACGCTTCGCCCGCGCCGAACTTGACGTGGTAGCCGGCCATCTCGCCGAAGAGCGCCGTCGCCACCTCCCAGGGAGTCACCGACTCGCCCGTGTCGTCGCTCACGAGCACCTCGAAGACACGCTCGGCCCGCTCGAAGTGATGGCTCCTGAGTTCCGCAGTTCGGTCGGAGAGCGCAAACTCGCCCCCGTGGCCGGGATGCGCGACCGCAACGCGCTCTTCGAGTCGCGAGAGGGTTTCCAGATACCGCGACAGCGGGTTCTCCTGTCTGGTGTCACCACCACCGACGTTCGGTGTGACGGTTCGGAGGATGGCGTCACCGACGAACGCCTCGTCTCCGAGCACGAAGGCCGCGTGGCCAGCGGTGTGGCCCGGCGTATGCAGTACCTCGACACCCTCCACGGACTCGCCGTCGCCGAGTTCACGGACCGGGACGGAGTCGGGGATGGGTGACCGCGAATCGAACTCCACGAGCGGGTCGATGCGGTCGCGGGGGACGCCCCACAGTTCCAGGGTGCCAGCATCGCGCTCGAGTCGGCGCGCTCGAGCCTCGCGGTAGTCGGAGAGCAAGGGTGCATCGACCTCGTGCATCCAGAGGGTCGCGTCGGCCTCGCTGGCGAGTCGCGGGGCGGCCCCGGTGTGGTCGGCGTGCCAGTGCGTGACCAGGACGTGCTCGATAGCAGTGAGGCCCAGCCCTGCATCTTCGATACCGTCTCGCAGCCGGTCCCACGTCTCGTCTCCGGGTGGTCCCGGGTCGACGAGGACGCCACGCTCGGGCAGCAGGTAGGCGCTGTTCCCGCCCTCGGGGCTGCCACTGGAATCGGTCGAGACCGAGATGCGTCGAACGTCGGGCATTCGCCCCCAACTCGGTGGCCCCGTGGCAAACGTGTTCCGCTCGGCGCAGGCGGTACGTCGGTCAGTTCGAGTCGAGCTTCCCGCGGAAGGCCTGAATCGCGGTCGCGATGCCTGCGAACGAGAAGATCGCACCGAACGCCCCGCCGCCCAGGGCGGTCAACAGGTCGAACCGTGGGGGAATCAGGAACGCCACGCTGGGGTCGGCCGGGTCGTAGTAGACCGTCACGGTGTCCTGTCCCTGGAACTGTGCGAGGACGTTCCGGGCGGTGGACCGCGAGTCGAAGTCACGGCCCGGCAGCTCCCCTGCTTCCTTGTCGAGGTCGGTGGTCGCGTAGATCCGCCAGCCCTTGTAGGCAGTTCCGTCGACCGAGTACTCGTAGTCGACGCGAGGGTAGTACTCGACCTCCGTCTCGCCGTCGTCGACCTCGGTCGCGGACTCCATGTTGGTCCCGACGACCGACCCGGTGACGCTCGCTGCGTTGTCCGCGATTTGCTGGTCCTGGTACTCGCCGTAGACGGTGAAGCCGGCCACGCCGACGCCGGCCACAAGGAACAGGAGTCCGAACACGACGCCGCTCCATTGCACACTCATCGCACCTGCCTCTCGACACACTCGTCCGGTCGGAATCCACTGGTAGTCGGGGTGAATCGCACGCCGACTGACTGTTGCTGCATCGACATCGCCCAGTACTCGACGTGCAGCCACGATATAGCCGGACTCGAAGTACCTCGTGTGTCACACTGCGTGGAAAAACGGGTCGCTGGTCAGTTAGACGCCGCGAACGGGCCGATGATGGGGAGTTCGAACCGGTTGCCCTGGTAGGCCTGGTACAGCAGGAACACCCACAGCAGGAAGCCGCCGAACCCGAGCAGCGGGAACAGCAGGCCGGTCAACGCACTGAGTATCCGCCCCACCACCGGGACGAACGACAGCACGACGGTGAGGATGCCGAGCGCGAGGTACAGGCCGAATATCACGACCGAGAGGCCGATGCTCTGCATCGAGTGGAACCGCACGAAGTCGTCGTCGCCGTCGACGACGAGCATCACGATTCCGCTCAGGAGCCCGAACACGTACGCGAGTGCTCCCGCGACGTTGGGCGAGAGGCCGGAGCCGCCCGCATTCGTCCGCATCGTCGGGTCGCCGCTCCCGTATTCGGGGTCGACCGTTTGCTGGCTGTCGGCTGCCATCGTCAGCGCCCCTCGGAACCGCGGTAGTCACGCCCTCGTTCGCCGGCTGTCTGAATGAGTACTCGGCTCATATGCCACTGCGTTTCACCCCCACCGGCTTCTAACGCGAGGCGACGTACTTCGTGTCGGGAGTCCCAGCCCCCGTCAAACCGCCACAAACCATCCGAAAACACGTTTCAGGGGTGTACGGTCCCTGCCATGGACCCCAGACTCGCGTCGGTCGTCGACGTCGCCTGCCCCGACCGCGAGTTCGTGGACGAGCCAGAACCCGAGTTCGCGGCGTGGGTCGAAACGGAGATGGAGCGGCTGCTGGCGGCGATTCGAGACCGAAAAACCGGAGGTTCAGGCCGACGGGGCCCGTTTGCGCTCGTCTTGCTCCTTCGCCGCCCGGTGCGGGAAGCAGTCCTCGCAGAAGAACGCGTTCTGGAGTTGCTGTGCCGTCCCGAACGGGACCAGGGTGTACTCGCGCTGGTTGTCGACGGCGACGTTATCTGCGTCGTGTATCTCCCAGTAGTCGTCGCGCGGTTCGAGGAACACTGGTTTGAGCGCGTCTACGGTCCTCATAGCTCCTGAATGTAGGAGCCGAGGACTCAAATCGGCGTCCTTGAGATTCTCACGCGAACTCGACGCACTCGGAGACGCACTCCTCCTTCAGGGGGTCGCCACCGAGAACCTGCTCGCGCCGTGAGCCGCTCCGGAAGACGGTGATACCCTTCACGCCGAGGTCGCGGGCCTGCTCGTAGATGTCACGGACGTGCTCGGGTGTGGCCGACTCGGGCAGGTTCACGGTCTTGCTCACCGCGTTGTCGGTGTGAAGCTGGAAGGCGGCCTGGATCTCGAGGTGGCGCATCCCCGGGACGTCGTGGGCAGTCTGGAAGAGTTCCCGAACCTCCCCGGGTATCACCTCGACGTCCTGTATCGAGGTCTGCTCCCGGAGCGACTCCAGGAGTGACTCCGAGTAGAAGCCGTGGTCCTTCGCGAGCCGGACGAACCTGGAGTTCAGGATATCCAGCCCGCCGAGGACGTGTTTCTCGTAGTTCACGCCGTAGATTGGCTCGATACCAGAGGTGCAGCCAGCGATGAGCGAGATGGTTCCCGTGGGTGCGATGGCGGTCGTGGTGGCGTTGCGGACCGGCGTTTCCAGCACCGAACGGGAGAAGTTCGGGAACTCCCCGCGCTCGTCCGCGAGGGTGGCCGACGCGTCCCAGGCGGTCTCCGAGACGAATCCCATCACCTCCTCGGCCATCGCGACCGCGTCCGCGGAGTCGTACGGGATACCCACGTCGACGAGCAGGTCGCTGAATCCCATCACGCCCAGCCCTATCTTCCGGTTCCGCGAGACGATATCCGCTATCTCGGGGAGCGGGAACTCGCAGGCATCGATGGTGTCGTCGAGGAAGCGGACGCCGAGGCGGACCGTCCGCTCCAACCGGTCCCAGTCCACGGCCCCGTCACGAGTCATCCGCGAGAGGTTGACCGACCCGAGAACGCACGCCTCGTAGGGCAACAGCGGCGTCTCTCCGCAGGGATTCGTCGCCTCGATGCGCCCGATCGCTGGTGTCGGGTTCGCGGCGTTGACGGTATCCAGGAAGACGAGACCGGGGTCGCCCGCGGCCCAGGCAGCGGCCGCGATGTCGTCCAGCAACGCGTCGGGGTCGATTCGGCCGACGACCGCGCGGTTCCGCGGGTTGCGGAGGTCGTACTGCTCGCCCCGTTCCAGCGCGTCCCAGAACCGTTCGTCGGTCGCGACGGAGAGGTTGAAATTTCTGAGAATGCCCTCCTCGGCCTTCGCGGTGACGAACGCCTCGATATCGGGGTGTGAGGCCGCGAGCACCCCCATGTTCGCCCCGCGACGGCGACCACCCTGTTTCACCTGCTCGGTCGCAACGTCGAAGATGCGGATGAAGCTCACCGGGCCGCTGGCGACGCCACCGGTCTCCTTGACAACGTCACCCTGTGGCCGGAGCTTCGAGAACGAGAACCCGGTCCCACCCCCGCTCTGGTGGATGAGCGCGGCGTCCTTCACGGCGGTGAAAATCGAGTCGAGCGAGTCCTCGACGGGGAGGACGAAGCAGGCGGCGAGCTGGCCGCGCTGGGTCCCAGCGTTCATCAGGACCGGCGAGTTCGGCAGGAATTCGAGCGCGTCGAGCATCCCCGCGAACTCGTCGGCGACGACCGCGGGGTCGTTCCCGTAGCGCGCTTCGACGCTCGCGATGGTCTTCGAGACGCGTTCGAGTAGCTCCCCAGGCGTCTCGGCAACCTTCCCCCGGTCGTCACGGCGGAGGCACCGCTGTTCGAGGACGGTCCGTGCCACCGGGTCGGGGTCACTGAGCGTCGACACGGCTGTTCACACCCGATAATGGCGTGCTGGAAGCGTAACGGTGTTCCACGCCCCACTGAGGAGACCGGTCGACTGCGGCGACGGCAACGTCGACACCCAAGTGAGAACGGTTAGGTAGCGGGCCTCGAATCGACAGATATGGCAGACGAGGACGACCAGTCGACCGTCGCTGGCATGAACCGGCGACGCGTGGTCGGGACGCTCTTCCTCGTCATCTTCATCGACCTCCTCGGGTTCGGCATCCTCATCCCCGTCATCCCGCTCTACGCGAAGGCGTTCGGAGCGAACGAGTTCACCGGGAGCCTGCTCATCGCGACCTACTCCCTGTTCCAGTTCGCCGGTGCGCCCCTCCTCGGCCGCCTCTCTGACGAACGTGGTCGTCGTCCGGTCCTCCTCATCTCGCTGTTCGGGAGCGTCCTCGCGTGGACCCTGTTCGGCATCGCAGGCGAACTCGGCCCGGTACTGGGTGCGACGAACGGCCTCATCGTGCTCTTCATCGCCCGCGCACTCGCCGGGGCGATGGGTGGCAACATCGCGACCGCGAACGCCTACATGGCGGACATCACGCCGCCGGAGGACCGCGCGAAGGGGCTCGGCATCCTCGGGGCGGCCTTCGGCCTCGGGTTCGTCTTCGGGCCGGCCATCTCCGGCGTCGTCTCCAGCGGGGCAGCCCTGGCGCTCTTCCGTGACGTACTCCCGGCCGCCATCCCGGTCACGGAGTTCACGATGCCGTCGTTCACCGCGGCCGTGCTGACCGCAGCCAACCTCGCCCTCGCCGCGGTCGTTCTCCCCGAGCCGCCCCGGCGCGAGCCCACGACTGCGGCCGGAGGCGACTCTCGCCTTCGCCAACTCTACGACGCGGTCACCTCGCCGGACATCGGTTCACTCGTCATCGCCTTCTTCCTCGCCAGCTTCGCCTTCTCGGCGTTCGAGAGCCAGTTCATCTTCCTCACGAACGACAAGCTCGACTACGGGACGGCCGAGAACGCCGTCTTACTCACCTACATCGGCGTCCTCATCGCTATCGTGCAGGGCGGGCTGGTCGGCCCGCTGACCGAGCGCTTCGGCGAGTACCGACTCGCACTCGCCGGCACCGGTATCCAGGTCGTCACACTGCCGCTCGTCCCCTTCGCCGTGACCTCGACCGTGTTCCCCGCTCTGGGACCGGTCGAGTCGGGCGCGGTCGCGCTAGCCGCGGTCTCGACCCCGCTCGCGTTCGGCAACGCCCTCACGAACGTCTCCCTGAACGCGCTCGTCTCGCTGAACGCCGGGTCCGACGAGCAGGGCGGCGCGTTCGGCCTCACACAGTCCGCGGGGAGCCTCGCTCGAACGTTCGGGCCCGCGCTTGCAGGCTTGCTGTACGTCGCGGTCGCGTACTGGACTCCGTTCCTCGTCGCTGGCGTGCTGTTCGTCCCCATCCTCCTGCTACTCGGCCGGATCGCCCGGGAACGCGTGCAGCCCGTGGCTGGCTGAGGGCCGACGACCGCGCCATCGATGACCTGTCGACGGAGAAGAACTGTTTTGTCGATACGCGCCAACCGGGGGAACGAATGAAACAGGGTCGTACCCCGCCCGCCCCATCGGGCCTCCCGCTGGTCGGCCACGCTGCCTCCTTCGCCAGCGACCCGTTCGGCTTCATCGAACGGTCGGTCGAGTCGACCGGCGACGCGTTCCAGATGCGCTTTCCGGGCCGAGACGTCTACGTCCTCGCCCACCCGGACCACATCGAGACGAGCCTGACGAACCGTGAGGCGTTCGCGAAGCTCGACGACTTCCAGGTCGCCTTCGGCGATGCACTGCTCGCGGTGGAGGGCGAACAGTGGCGACGACAGCGCCACGCGATGGAGCCGTTCTTCAGCCCCACCCGTATCCACGAGTACGCCGAAACCATGGTCGACATCACCGCGGACCGGGTCCATGGCTGGCCCTCGGGAGAGACGGTCCGCATCGACGAGGAGATGAAATCCCTCGCCCTGCACAACCTGTTCGAGGTCGTCCTCGGGCAGTCGCTCTCGGAGGCAGAAGCCGACGACCTCGCCGAGACCGCCTACGCCCTCAACCTCTGGTTCGAACCCGCCACCTGGGCACTTCCGAACTGGATTCCGACCCCGGCCCGGCGAGGCTTCCACCGGGGTGAACGAGAACTCCGCGACCGGGCGCGACGCATCCTCGAGAACTCGGGTGACGGGGACGCCGAAGACAGCCTCCTCGCGCGACTTGCGGCGCTGCGCGACGACCCGGACTCGGGCTTCGACGAGACCGAGGTGCTCGACCAGGTCGTCGGGATGATCTTCGCCGGCCACGAGACCACCGCCCTCGCGATGACGTACGCGCTCCACCAGCTGGCCGCACATCCCGATGTTGCGGCCCGGTTCCACGCCGAGCTCGACGAGGTCGTCGACGGCAGCCCCACACTCGCGGAGTTGCAGGACATGGAGTTCCTCGACAGAATCATCCACGAGACGCTGCGGCTCTACCCGCCGGTCCACGCGATTCCCCGGGTGATGCGAGAGCCGGCCGAGGTCGGTGACTACGTCGTTCCGGAGGGGTCCGACGTCCTGCTCTCTGTCTGGAACGTGCACCACGATTCGCGGTTCTACGACGACCCGTGGACGTTCGACCCGGACCGCTGGGCGGACACGACACCACGGGCACGCGGGTACGCCTACGTCCCGTTCGGTGCCGGGCCGCGGATCTGTATCGGGCGTCACTTCGCCCGCCTGGAGATGAAGGCCGTCCTCGCCACGGTCGGCCAGCGGTATTCGCTCGACGTCGACGACGACGCGGTCGAGGTCGACCCACAGATGACGCTACAGCCCGCGGAGCCGGTGCTGGCGAGGGTCGAGCGACGAGAGGAATGAGACCAGCCATGGACGACGTCTCCGACGACCTGTTCGTGAGTGGAATCGAGGCGGCCGGCGACCGGGCGCAGCTACAGGCGAACGACATCACCGCGGTCGTCTCCGTGACCCACGAGTCGCCCGATGGTGGCATCCCATCCGGGCTCGACCATCGACACCTCCCGATGATGGACGGCCCCAGGAACGACCGCGAGGCGTTCGAGCAGGCCGTCACAGAGACGGTGGAACTGCTCCAGGCTGGCGAGCGCGTCCTCGTCCACTGCTCGTGGGGGTCCTCGCGTAGCGCGGCCGTCGCAGCGACGGCGGTGGCGCTCCACCGGGACCAGGACATCGGCGACGCGTTCGAGACCGTCGCGGCAGGAAGGAAAGAGGTCGACCCGCATCCCGAACTGGTCCGCCGGGAGGTGTCGGTCTGGGCCGACCGCCGGGGCTGAGCGGGGACGCGCCTGTACTCAGGCCCCCTCGCGCAGGTCCTCGACCACGGTCACGATTTCTTCTAATGATGCCCGGCCGGGTTCAAGGACGACCGCAATGTCGTGCTCGCGGCAGAAGGCCAGTACGTGGTCGAGACCCTCTGCGGCGTCGTGGCCGGCCCTGGGCAGACCATCGTCGACCGGGTGATTCAGATGGACCGCGCGGACCCGCTCGCCACCGGTCGCGTAAAGCGTCGTCAGGACGGGTGCCCAGGGGTCACTCGCCGGCACCGTCCCGTCGAGCCCGGACAGGTTCTCTGCGACGAACTGACGAAGGTCGTCCTCGACGCTGGCAGCCATATCTGCCGGGGCCCTGTCGAGGACATCGGCGATGACCGTCTCGTCGACCGCGGCCTGGCATCTGTCCGTATCGACGTGTGCCGTGTCCACGAGCAGGTGCGTATCTGCTAGGCGGTCCACCTGGTCGGTCAGCATCGCCACGAAGGCGAGTTCCTCCGGGGCGTGGAAGTACGACGCGTCGGGCGTGTTCTCGACCGCAATCGGGAAGCCGGTGAGGTCGGTGACGGTGGCGAATCGCTCGACCTGCTCGCGGTAGTCGAACCGCCGTACCGTATGGACGGTCAGCCACTCGGGGTCGACAGCCTCGCCCAGCCCTCGATGGATGAAGTCGGTGATGGTGCCGGTGTTGCCGGGCGCGATGGCCATCCCGTGCCGGCGGTTCGTCCCGGGCGGGAGATGGATGCTGCGAATCGAGTCGGTGTCCACACCCTGCTCGCGACAGTGTGCCGACACCGGTTTATCCGAGAGGAGCGCGTCGACGTGCTCCCAGTCGAGTTTGAGTTCCACGCTGTCTGCCCGGCTGGCGATGGCTCCGAGAGACGCCGGATGCGACGAGACGGAGACCGACAGGAGCGTCATACTAGAACAGTCGTTTCCCCGATAATAAGCGACCGGGTGGTGTGCGACACACCCTCGTGCCACAGGGAAGGCTACGCCCCGGGGATGACGACCGTGTGCCCGTCCACCTCCACCATGCCGCCTCGACATCGCATACCTCGTAGTTGAAATCAGCGGACACGATGGCCCGGCCGCCCAGGAAACGTCGCGCTACACGGGCACTGGCTCAGAGACGGAAGAGAACGAACCGCGGTGAACCCCTATTCGTCCGAGCGCTTCCCGGGCTGCCACTCGCCGTCGAACTCGCGGTGGGTGTACGGCTTCGCGTTCTCGCCGGCGTAGTCGCCGACGATGTGGCCGTCGCCTTCGAGGTGGTACTTGTAGGTCGTCAGGCCTTCGAGCCCGACCGGGCCGCGGGCGTGGGTCTTCCCGGTGCTGATGCCGACCTCGGCACCCAGGCCGTACCGGTAGCCGTCGGCGAACCGGGTCGAGGCGTTGTGGAACACGCTCGCGGAGTCGAGGCTCCGCATGAACCGGGCCGCCCGTTCCGAGTTCTCGGTGACGATGGACTCGGTGTGCTTCGAACTGTATCTCGTGATGTGGTCGATGGCGTCCGAGAGCGAGTCCACGACGCGGATGGAGAGCACGAGGTCGCCGTACTCGGTCGACCAGTCCTCCTCGGTGGCCTCCTCGACGTCCACGAGTTCGCGGGTGCGCTCGTCGCCGCGAACCTCGACACCGGCCTCCTCGTACCGGGCAACCATCTCGGGCAAGAAGTCGGCCGCCACGTCCGCGTGGACGAGCAGCGTCTCGACTGCGTTACAGACTGCGGGGTACTGGCACTTCGCGTCGTAGGCGATGTCCGAAGCCATGTCGAGGTCGGCCTCCCGGTCGACGAAGACGTGACAGACGCCCTCGGTGTGACCCAGCACCGGAATCGACGTGTTGTCCTGGATGTACTCGACGAACTGCGAGCTTCCGCGGGGCATCAGCAGGTCGATGTACTCGTCCATCTCCAGCATCCGGTCGACGTCCTCGCGGGCCTCGATGAGCTGGGCCCACCCCGCAGGCAGGTCTGCGGTCGCCTCGCGGATGATGTCGTACAGCACGCGGTTCGAGTGGGCGGCCTCGCTGCCGCCTTTGAGCATCACCGCGTTCCCCGATTTCATGCTGAGCGCGGCGATCTGGACCAGGGCGTCGGGCCGGGACTCGAAGACGGTCCCGATGACGCCGATAGGCGTGCTCACCTTGTAGAGTTCCAGTCCATCGTCGAGTTCGCGCGCCGAGAGCGTCTTCCCGAGCGGGTCGTCCTGATTCGCCACGCTTCTGACCATCTCGGCGATGCTATCGAGTTTCGAATCCGAGAGCTTGAGCCGGTCGACCAGCGCCTGAGTGTACTCGCCCTTCGCGAGCAGCTCCTCGCCCGCCTCGACGTCCTTCGCGTTCGCCTCGAGTATCTCTTCGTGGCGGGCGTCGATGGCGTCGGCGATGGCTCGCAGCGCCTCGCTTCGCGTCTCGTCGGACAGCTTCGCCAGTTCGAGCGACGCGGTCTGTGCCTCCTGCACCTGTGCCAGTGTGTCGTTCTCAGTCATCGGTGTCACCGTTGATGGGAAGGAAGATGGTCCCGACCGACTCCGCGTTCGCGATCCGTTCGAGGACGGCGGGTTCGGTCGATTCCGCGATGATGGCGGGGATGCCGTGTTCGCTCACGTCGCGTGCGCCTTCGACCTTGGTCCGGATACCGCCGAACCCATCGGTCGCGCTCTTCGCGATGATGTCCTGCACCACGTCGTAGTTCTCGCCGACGGCCAGAATACGTTCCGCCTCCGGGTCGTGCTTCGGGTTGCCGGTGTAGACGCCCGGGACGTCGGTGAGCGTCACCAGCAGGTCGACGTCGACGCCGATGGCGATGGACGCCGAGATCATGTCGTTGTCACCGATCTGGATCTCCTCGGTTGCGACGGCGTCGTTCTCGTTGATGATGGGGACGATACCCCAGTCCAGCAGCGTCTCGATGGTGTTCCGGAAGTTCGTGAACCGCTCCGGGTTGTCGAGGTCCTGCTGGGTGATGAGAATCTGGGCGATGGTCAGGTCGTAGCGCTCGAAGCTCTCGGTGTACCGCCGCATGAGGTGGCTCTGGCCGACCGTCGAGAGGGCCTGCTTCTCCTCGACGGTCCGGTCCGTCCGGCCGAGCCGCCCGGCCCCGGCCCCGATGGCACCCGAGGAGACCAGGAGCACTTCCTTGCCGCGCTTCCGGAGGTCGTAGATGTCGTCGACGAGCTTGTCGAGCTTCGCGTCGTCGAGGTTGGAGTCGTCGTCGGTCAGCGAGTTCGTCCCCGCCTTGACGATGACGCGCTCCGCCGCGGCGGCCTGTTTTCGCACCGCGGAGACGACGTCGTCGTCGACCGGGGTGCTGTCTATCGCCTCAGTCATCTCTGAACTCCTCTGCGAGTTCGACAGAGCGTTTGCGGGCGGCCTCCACCGCATCCATGACGGCGGTGTCCGCGTCGCTGGCTCTGAGGACCTTCATGCCCTCGATGGTCGTTCCGTTGGGCGAACAGACCGCGTCGATGAGTTCGTCGACGCTCCGGTCGTCCTGCAGGACGATCTCCCCCGCACCCTTGAACGTCTGGGCGGCGAGCACCTCGGCCTGCTCCGGGTCGAGCCCGCTCTCGATGCCGGCGTCCTTCATCGCTTCGAGAAGATAGAAGACGAACGCCGGGCCACTGCCGTTGACCGCGGTCGCGATGTCCATCAGGGACTCGTCGACCTCGACGAACGAGCCGACGGCGGCGAGCATCTCGCGAACCTCGTCGGTCAGGTCGTCGGCGACGGCCGCGGCAGCCATGTCGCCGTAGGCGGCGGCGATGTTCGGCATGACACGAACGACCGTGGCGTCGGTTCGCGCCTGGACGTACTCCCGGCGGACGCCGGCCGCGAACGAGACCAGCGTCTGCTCGGGCGAGAGGTCGATAGAATCGAGCACTGGGCCGACGATGTCCGGTTTCACGGCGACGACGACGATGTCCGCACCGGCAGTCGCCGCCGCGGGGTCGTCGGTCGTCTCTTCACAGTAGTCCGCGACGCGGTCACGAGCGTCGGGGTCGAGGTCGCAGGCCGTCACGGAATACCCGCCAGCCTTCGAGAGACCCTCTGCGAGGGCGCTCCCCATGTTGCCACAGCCGATAATACTCACGTAGACCATCCTATACCCTGTATATGTCGCTCATCGCGGATAGAGACTTGGGTACTCGCAGGATTTGGGAGGGACGTAAGTCGGGGACTGGAATGTCACTCCTCCGTCGTCGGTCCGTCACTCTCGGGCGTTTCCGGGGCGGCCTCTTCCGACTTCGCGCGCTCGCTCCGGAACAGTTCGACGAGGACCAGCATGAGCACGAGCTGGACGATCTTGTCGAACAGGGCGAGGGTGTCGTAGACGTTCGGCCACCGGAGGACGAAGTACAGTACGAACTGCAGGCCGGTGTAGAAGATACCGACGATGTACAGCGGTAGCCGGGGGTAGTCGAGGAAGAAGAGCACGATAGCACCCAGGAACCCGAGCCCGGCGAGGATGAACATGACGCCGAGCATCCCCTCACCCAGGTCCTCGACCCCTTCGTACAGGTGGACGAGCGCCGTGACCAGAACGAGCAATACCGCGAGCGATTCCATCATCGTCAGCGACCGGTATCGGGCGGCCATCCGGGAGCGAACTGCAGGCATACCCGTAGGTAGGCGTCGGTGGAGCAAAAGGTCGTAGAACCCTCAGAATCCAGTTGAAAGCCCTTCTCGCCAGCGTTCAGCCGATGCAGGACGGTAGATGGAACAGCAACCAACCACTTTATTACTCAGCAATAAAACCAAGTGGTATGCAGCTCACAGACAGCGACTTCGCCCACTACCAGCGCGAGGGGTACGTGGTGGTGGACGGACTGCTCGACGAGTCGGTCGTCGAGCGAACGAAGCGACGGCTTCAGGAATACGTCGAGGGGGACCGTGCGGAACGGGAGTTCAGTCGGATGCTCGAACCGGAGGCGGACTCGCTCCCCGGGGACGCAGAGGGCGATAGCGAGCCAGTCCGGAAGTTCGAGGGACTCGGGATGGTGCGCGAGGACGATGCCTTTGCGGCGCTCGCCGAGCACGACGGAATCGTCTCGGTGGTCCAGCAGCTCCAGGGTCCGAACCTGAAACTCCTGCGGAGCGCGGCGATGCTCAAGCCGCCCCGGGTCGGGAGCGAGAAGAAGTTCCACCAGGACGCGGCGTACTATCCAATCCATCCGATGGACCACGTCACGGTGTGGGTCGCCCTCGACGAGGCGACGACGGCGAACGGCTGTATGCAGGTCGTGCCCGGCGCACACACGGACGGTCTCATCGAACACGAGGCGCTGGAGTACGACACCGACATCACGCTGACGGGGCGGCAGTACGGCCCCGAGGACACCGTGGCGCTCCCGATGGAACCGGGCGACGTGCTGTTCCAGCACTGCCTGTTGCCCCACTACACCGCGCCGAACACCACCGACGACTGGCGGCGCGCGTTCATCCTCGCGTACATGCGTGGTCGCTCACGGTTCACCGACGAGGAGCCGCCCGAGTGGGTCGACAGCCTCCACGTCACCGGCGACGAGTTCCCGGGGTGTGTCTGAGATGGCGACGAGTGACTCCGGTGGCCGGTTCGACGCACTGCTCTCCCGGATGGGCCCGACGTGGCTGGCTGGTGCTATCGCCGCCGGGCCGGCGACCATGGCCAGCCTGCTCACGGCGGGTGCTGGCTACGGCTACACCCTGCTCTGGATCGTCCTGCTCTCGGCGCTGCTCGGTGCGACCGCACAGTTCCTCGCGATGCGACTCGGGTTGCTGACCGAGGCGGGTATCGTCTCCGTCGTCGAGGACCGGCTCGGTTCGAGATGGGCGTGGCTGCTCGTCGGCGACGCGGTCCTCGCCTCCGGGCTGGCACAGCTGGTCATCATGAAGACGGTCGCGGACGTGAGCGCGACCATCACCGGTATCAGCAACGTGGTCTGGGCGGTCGTCTGGGGCGTCGTCCTCGCGGTCGGCCTCGCCGGCGGCGGCTACCGCATCGCCGAGACCGGCGCGAAGGTACTCGTCTCCCTCGTCGTGCTCGCGTTCGTGGCCTCGCTCGTCGTCGTCCCGGTCGACCTCGGCGCGGCCGCGACGGGGCTCGTCCCACAGATTCCGGCCGGAACGAGCGGCGCGCTCGCCGCGGCGGGCATCCTCGGCGGCGCGGTCCACATCACGCTCATCACCATGCAGTCCTACACCATGCGCGCCAAGCAGTGGACCAGTGACGAGTACGACCTCGCGGTCACCGACATCGGCGCATCGATGCTCGTCGCCTTCGGGGTCTACAGCCTCGCCATCTTCCTCGTGGCCGCGGGTGTCCTGCACTCCGCAGGCTCCGTCTCCGCTGAGGGCTTGACAGCGACCGCGGCCGCACAGGCCCTCGGCCCGCTCGTCGGCGAGAACGCGAAGTGGCTGTTCCTGCTCGGGCTCTGGGGCGCGGCCATCTCCACCCTCGGCGGGAACACGACGGTTCCGCCATACCTGCTGGCCGATAAGCTCGGCTGGGAGACCGACGTGTCCGACTCGCGGTACCGAGCCGCTATCGTCGTGACGGCCCTGGTCGGCATCGGCGGCGTCTTCCTCGGCGGCGCGTTCTTTCCGCTGCTGGTGCTGGTGCTCGCGTTCGGGCTTGTCGGGACGCCCTTCGCCATCGCCCTCGTGCTGTTCCTGCTCAACGACCCCGAGACGGTGTCGGAGACGAACTCCGTCGCCGCGAACGTCGCCGGGCTCGTCCTCATCGGCATCACCACCGTCACGGCCGGATCGTTCCTGCGCGGGCAGGTCTCTGCGGGTCTCGGTGACCCCATCACGCTGTTCGTGGTCATCTTCGCCGCGGTGCTCGGCGTGGCGACCCTCGGGTTGCTGGCGCTGTTCGTCCGGGACTGGGGCAGCCGCGAGCCAGCCGCACAGGAATCGCTCGACTGATGCCCGACCTGCCGTTCCCGCTGTCCAGTTCGACGCTCGTCGTGGGTCCCTCGAACACCGGGAAGACCCGGCTCACGGCGCAGGCGCTGGATTCGTGGGTCACAGAGCACGGCCCTGAGGGTGTCGTCGTCCTCGAGTTCGCCCCCGAGGTCGAGCGCGACGGCGTGCTCCTCGGTGGCCGGCTCTCGCGGTTCACGGAAGTTCCGGACGACGCCTGGCACGGGGTACTGGAGGCACATGCACCGCGGTCGGCAAGCGAGTCAGAGGAGGAAGCACGAGAACTGGCTTCGGAGAACGCGGCAAACGCTGGCCGGTTGCTCGATGCAGCGCCGGCGAATCCGACCGCTGTCTTCGTCAACGACGCGACCATCGCGCTACAGGCTGACGCCGACGCGACCGGGCGGCTGACGAGCTACTGCGACCGGGCAGACGTGGCAGTGCTCAACGCCTTCGAGAGCGACGAACTCGGAAGCGACGACGCGGTGTCGCGAAATGAACGTGCGGCACTACGTCGGCTTCGGGCGTGGGCAGAGCGGGTCGTCGAACTCGGGTGACCGAACCCCCGGAATCAGTCGCTTACCACTCCATGCCGCCGTTGACCCCGAGCACCTGCCCGGTCATGTAGCTCGACTGGTCGCTGGCGAGGAACCGGACGAGACCGACGATGTCCTCGGGGTCGGCGAACCGGTTGAGGGGTATCTTCGCGCGAATCTTCTCCCGGACCCGTTCCGGGACCTCCCCCAGCATGTCCGTCTCGGTGAACCCGGGGGCGACGCAGTTCGCCGTCGAGTCGTGACGGGCGAGTTCCAGGGCGATGGTCCGCGTGAACGCGATGAGACCACCCTTCGAGGTGGCGTAGTTCGCCTGGCCGTAGTTCCCCTGCTGGCCGACGACGCTCGAGATGTTGATGAGCCGGCCACCGTCGGTCGACTTGATGTCCTCGTAGAACGCCTTCGTACAGTTGAACGCCCCGTTGAGGTTGACCCCCATGACCTGATTCCAGTCGTCGTAGGTCATCTCCTCGAAGGTTCGGTCTCTCGTGATGCCGGCGTTGTTGACCAGGACGTCTATCTGGCCGAACTCGTCGTGGACTTCGTCTGCCATCCGTTCGACCTGCTCGGGGTCAGAGACGTCCGCACCAACAGACATCGCATTGCCCTCGTTCGCTTCGATGACCTCGGTGACCTCCGCCGCACGCTCCTCGGACGAGTTGTAGTTGACGACGATATCACCCCCACAGCGGGCGAGTTCGAGCGCGATCTGCCGCCCGATACCCCGCGACGAGCCGGTGACGACGCAGGTCTTCCCCGCGAGGGGGGTTCTGTCCAGTGGCTCCAGCCGCTCCATCCTGAGAGACATACTCTATCACACAGCGGAGAGGGGCAAAAATCGTTTGCTGTATTATCACAACTCTGGAAAGACACTCCGTCAGTCTTCGACCGCGGTGAACCGAACCCCGAGTGCGTACTCCGTCTCGTATTCGGTCGCAGTCTCCTTCTCAGTCAGGTCAGGAGCAACCAGGTGATTCCGACCAGATACGCAGTGCCAACCAGCGAGCACAGCGGGCCACCGGCGAGCCAGAAGACCCGGAGTACCTCGTCGTTGTCGGTCAGCCCGAGTGGGCCGAAGACGTACCGGAACGACCCGAACGTGAGCTTGTCGTACTGCCGTCTGGCCGCCCGACGCGTCTGCATCACCCCGCCGTAGAGGAGCGCGAGACCGAACCCGTACCCGACCACGAGTCGTCCGAGGAACACCAGGTCCATCCGGGTCGACCGTCTCGGACCGACGACAAGTCAGTTTCGCCAGGGTGTACAGCTGACCTCACTCCTCCTGGCCGCGTCCTCCGTCCGTCATCGGCTCGTCAAGTCGCCGAATCTCCCGGGCGAGTCGGTCGAAGTCGAAGTCCGCATTCGCGGCGCGAGCCGCGACGAGAGCCAGCCCGGTCGAGACCAGAAACGCTCCCGCGAAGGAGGTGAGGTACAGCGGGTCCGCCGCAGGCAGCAGGTCGCCGACGACCGGAATCGCCGTGATGTACCCGCGAAGGTCGGGGAAGTACGCGAGCCCGACCGCGAGGCCGCCGAGACTACTCACGAGCGCGCCCGGGCCGGTGATGCGCTCGGAGTAAAGGCCGTACACGAGTGGGAACGCGACCGCGGCCCCGAGCAGGTCGGCGAGGAAGAACAGCCGAAGGACGCTCTGTGCCCGGAGGCTGACGTAGATGGCCGCGACCGCGACGACCACGGTGAACGCGCGCGAGCCAAGGGCGAGCTGCCGGTCGCTCGGACCGGAGAGCAGTCGGGCGAGGTCGGCCGTCACGAGGCTCGAGAGTGCATTGAACAGCGTGTCCACGGAGCTCATGACGAGCAACAGCGCGAGCAGGACGACCGCGAGGACGAGCCACTCCGGGAAGGCGCTCTGCAAGAGGACGAAGAACGCCACGTCGGCGTTGTAGCCCGAACTCGTGATGTCCGTGACCACGTCGGCGTTCCCGACGGCGATGATACCGAAGAGTGCGGCGAAGAAGACGAGGCCACCGTTCAGGAGGCTCGCCCGTCTGAAGCTGCTGGCGACGGTCTCGCTGTCCTTCCCGGCGTAGATACGCTGCCACCAGGTCTGGTTGAGCAGTTCCGCACCGAGGATGGCGAACGAGAGCGCGAGACCGAACTGCAGGCCGGCGGCGAAGCCGGCGTCCAGCAGCGTCGGGCTGGTGGTCTGAACGCCCTCGTACACCTGTCCGGGGCCTCCGAGGGCGACGATTGCGCCACCGAACGTCAACAGGAGCAGGGGCAGGACAAGCAGCGCCTGCACTGTGTCGGTGAACAGGCTCGCCCGGAGGCCACCGTAGCCGGTGTAGAGGAGGACGAATCCACCCACCAGAACGGCGGTCTGCCACTGGGGAACCCCGGCGACCAGGGCGAGCGCGCCCGCGATACCGGTCAACTCGGCGGCGAGGAAGATGAACATGTAGAGCGCGCTCACCAGCACGACGAACCCGTACATGGCGTCGCCGTACCGGGCGTGGGCGAACTCGGTGAGCGAGTGACCATCCGGGATGAGCTGGCGGATGCGCGGGCCGAGTTTCGAGTACGCGAGCATCGGGACCGCCTCGCCGATGGCGTAGCCGACGACCGCGGCGATGCCGAAGCCTGCACCGGCTTCGGGTGCCGAGAAGAGAATCCAGACACCCATGACCGACGCGACCAGTGTCGCGGTCGTCCGGCGTCCTCCCGCTGAGTTCCGGGCCGAGATGAGGTCCTCCACCGAGCCGACCCGGCCGCGCGAGTGCCAGAGCCCCAGGGCGGTGAAGACGACCAGTGTCGCGACAGTGAGCGAGAGCGCGATAGCCGTACTCACCATTGCGTCTCACCCCCTGCAACCGCCTCGGATTCACCGTAGGCCGCATCGAAGAACGCGACCTCGAGTTCGACCGTCCGGCGGAACAGGCGGGCGAGTCGTTCCTGTCGTCGGGGTGCAGCCTCGGCCCCGACCCGGTCGAGTTCCGACCGGAGCCACCCCACGAAGGCTTCGAAGCCGGGCGTCGCGTGCAGGTCGACCCATTCCGAGAGGTAGAACCGGGACTGCTCCTGGCCAGCGACCGCGGCCGCCCACTCCAGGTACACCCACTCCGCGGGCACGAGTACGGCCAGGGTCTCGGCGTAGTCTCCCTGCGCGGCGGCGCGGCCGAGCAGGTCCACGAAGGCTCGCGTCGGCGGGAGCAGGTCGGGATTCTCGTACTCGGCGTCGGTGACCCCAAGTGCCTCGAACGACCGCTCGAAGTAATCGTTCTCCTCGTCGGTCAGGATCCCCAGAAAGTCGGTGAGCCGCGATTTCGCCGCCATGGTCGGAGCCTGCCCGACGGCGTGCCCGAACGTCCCGACCAGCGTCTCGACGAAGGCGTAGTCCTGCAAGAGGTAGCGCTCGAAGGTCGCATCGTCGATCTCGTCGGCACCGAGTTCACGGGTGAAGCGATGGTCGGTCGCTGCCTGCCAGTCCATCCCTGTTCGGTCTCGAAGCCAGTCTGTGAACCGCGGTTCGTCCCGGGCCGCGGCGTAGTGCGCGAACTCGCCAGTCATAGCGGCCACTCCTCCTCGGTCCACGCCGCCTCCCAGAAGAGGTACTCGTACTGTGCGGAGGTCCGGAACAGGTCACGATATCGGGCGTGGTCGGTCTCCGTCCCGTCCGCGGCCACCTGGTCCAGCAGGTCCTTGCACCACTTGGTGAGTTCGCTGAACTCCTCGCCGGCGTACATCTCGACCCACGCAGCGTACTGTTCGTGGTCGGGCGTGCCCTGCGCCGCGAGGCGCTTGCCGGTCTCGTTGAACCCCCACATGCACGGGAGTAACGCGGCGACGAGGTCGCCGAAGGTCCCGTGCGAGGCCGTCCGAACCAGGAAGTCGGTGTAGGCCCGCGTCGTCGGCGACGGCCGGGTCGCCGCGAGTTCAGTCTCGTCGATGCCGAACTCGGCTGCGTAGGACCGGTGCAGGTCCATCTCCGTGTTGACCGTGGAATCGAGGAGCTGCGCGAACGTCCCCATCGTGTCCAGGTCGGGTGCCTTCGCGGCCCCCAACGCGAACAGTCGACTGTACTCGACCAGGTAGACGTAGTCCTGTCTGACCCAGTACCGGAACGGCTCCTCGTCGAGGCTGCCGTCACCGAGTCGCGCGACCATCGGGTGCTCGACCATGGCCTCCCAGTACGCGTCGGCCTCCGCTCGTATCTCGTCCGTGAACGCCATACGGGCAGTTGCGCGACGGCGACGAAAAGTATTACCATCGAGTCATACCACCGAGTTATCGTCTGTGGAGTGGACCTACCGGGCTTCGCTGGAGCCACCGGTTCCCTCGTCGAACGCGGCGACCAGTTCGTCCGTCGCCTCCCGCAGGAATTTCGCGTCGTAGCCGACGATAGCGAAGTCGAACCCGGAGTCGAGCCACGCCTCGAGCTGGTCGGAAGCAGTCGCGAACACACCGACAGGGACGCCTTCGGCTTCGGCGGCGTCGAGAACCGATTCGACCGCGTCCTCGAACTGGGAAGCCGAGAAGTCGAGGTGGCAGTCCAGCGCCGCCGAGAGGTCGGCCGGGCCGACGAACAGGGCATCGACGCCGTCGACGGCGGCGATCTCCGCAGCATTGTCCACAGCGTCGCGGGTTTCGACCTGGATGATTCGCGTCAACGACTCGTCCGCGGCGTCGATGTACGCCGGAAGCGTCCCACCGTAGTTCGAGGCCCGCCCACCACCGGTCCCGCGCATGCCTGCGGGAGGATACGTCGAGGCCTCGACGACCTGTGCTGCCTCGGCGGGCGTGTCGACCCGCGGGACGAGCAATCCACCGGCACCGGTGTCGAGAACGCGCTTGATGGCGACCGGGTCGGCCGAGGGTGGGCGAACCAGCGGGACCGTCTCACCGGGCGTGACCGAAACCGCACGCACGAGGTTCTCGACGGTCTCGATGCTCATCGCCGCGTGCTCCATGTCGATGGTGACGAAGTCCAGGGCAGCACCTGCTGTTATCTCGGCGACCGCCGGATGACCGATAGAGACCCAGCCCCCGACGACGGGGTCGCGGGCTCGCATCGACTCTCGGAGTGCTGCGGCATCGTGAAGATGTTCCATGAGGCCACACACTCGTTCTGATGGTTTATCGGTACGGTCTCAGTTGGGGAGTTGTCGACGAGAACCAGATATGTAAGATAAATGTTTTATCGAGTCCGAACTGGACTGAATCAGCGTGCCCTGGACACCCGCGCCGATATGCTTTTGAGCGTGGCTCTCGCGGGTGGAAGCATGCGCCAGAACTTCCTCTCGATACTCTTCGCGCTCGATACCATCCTTCTCGTGCTCCTGGCGATCGGGTACCAGTTCACGGAGCCCGGAACGGCCGAACGCGCCATCTCGCTCGCCTCGTTCGGGATAATCCTGGCAACACTCGCCGGGCTTGGCATCGCGATTCGACGGGGTGCGGAGTTCTACGAGCCCTGAACCACGATATTCTCCCGTGCTGGCCCCGGCAGCGGCCAGATTCGTCCGTGAACCCCGGTTCAGAACTATGTCAAAATAATTATTTATTGGGCCACTACATCTAAAACATCATCGAAAATACATACATACCTGCCGGTTTTTGGTCGAGGTATGTCCGAACACCACACGGACGATAGCGAACGAAACCTGCGAAAGACTCGACGTCGTTTCCTGCAAGCTGCAGGGGCGGCGGGCGCTGCCGGCCTCGCCGGCTGCGCCGGCTCGAACAAGGACACTGCCACCACCGCCGGTCAGGATAACAACGGCGGTGGGGGTGGGGGTGGCGGTACCGGGACCCAGACCTCGAAAGACGAACTGCCGATGACCGACCGGACGTTCGTCACCGCGACGGCGGACGTCCCGAAGGACATGCAGTTCAACCCGTACGGGCAGAAGTACCCCGAGCGCATCGCACTGGCGCTGTTCGAGAACCTGCTCTACGTCAACGAGGCGACGAGCAAGTTCATGCCGGGCATCCTCGAATCGTGGGACATCGGGAGCGAGACGGTCACGCTCTCCGTCCGTGATGGCTACCACTGGCACAACGGCAACGAGATCACCGCCGAAGACGTTGCGTTCAAGCTGAAGCTCGAGATCTACGACGGCGCAGCCATCGGGAACATCGTCAACGCCGAGGACGTCACGGTCGTCGACGACTCGACCCTCGAACTCGGCCTCCAGCGCCCCGTCTCCTCCGAGGTCTTCCTCTACTCGCTCAAGCCCATCGCACTCGACACGCCCCGCGATACGTTCAAGGAGTTCCTCGACGCCTACGAATCGGACGGCGAGGCACCCGGCCTGACCGAGCTCACCATCGACGAGCCGAACGGCAGCGGGCCGTTCAAACTCGTCCGGGCGGGGAACCAGGAGGTCGTCGCCGAGCGCTTCACGGACCACCCTGACGCGGACAACATCAACTTCCCGCGGATGAAGTGGAACTACCTCCAGTCCAACCAGAAGCAGTGGCAGGCACTGCGCACCGACACGGTCGACGGGATCGACAACGTGTTCACGCCCAGCAACATCGCGGAGTCCTACGGCGACCACGTCCGCGAGATTCCGATGCCCGCCAACTGGGGGATGGGCATCATGTTCAACCACGAGCACGAGCACTACAGCCAGCAGAACGTCAAGCGCGCGATCCAGTACGTCATCGACCGCCAGAAGCTCGCACAGAGTGCTGGCTCGAAGATGCACGTGCCGGTCGAGGTCCCGAGTGGCCTCCCGGGCAACTTCAACGGCAGCTACAAGAACTGGCTCGGCGACAACCTCTCGAAGTTCGACAAGTACGAGCCGAACACGGACAAGGCCGCGTCGCTCCTGCGTGAAGCAGGCTTCGAGAAGAACAACGGGACCTGGGTCGACGCCAAGGGCAAGACGCTGAAGTTCCCGTACAAGATTCCCGCGGGCTGGAACGACTGGACGGCCGGTGGCCAGTCCATCGTCCAGGACCTGAACGACTTCGGCATCGAAGCCTCGCTCAACCCGAGCCAGTCCTACTGGGGCGACATCTACGGCAACCAGAACTACACGGTCGCCGGCCTCGGCTGGGCTGACGGGAAGGTCTACCCGTACTTCACCCTCAACAAGCTGCTGAACGGCTTCCGTTCCCGGACCATCCTGAAGTTCCCGCGCGAGGTCGAGGTCTCGCCGCTCGGTCAGCCGAACGGCTCGAAACGGACCGTCAACCTCGAGTCCGAAGTGAAGGAACTGGCCGGGCTGACCGGCGAGGAAGCGATGCAGAAGACCCAGGAGCTCGCGTGGGTCGTCAACCGGCACCTCCCGATGGCTCCGCTCATGGAGAAACTCGACCAGTCCTGGCTGACGACCGACAACTGGGAGACCATCAAGAAGAACGACGAGGACGCCATCGTCGACTGGCCGCCGTACTACCTGCCGCGCGAGGGGAAGCTCACGGCCAAGCCCAAGTGAGAGCTGATGTACGAGTACTTCGTCAAGCGAACAGCGCAGGCGCTGTTTACAGCGCTCTTCGTCCTGTCGCTCTCGTTCGCACTGGTTCGGCTCATGCCGGGTAACCCGGCCGACCAGCTCCGCGGCCAGCTCATACGGAACAACCCCGACCTCTCCCAGCAGGAGATCAACCGGAAGGTCGAGAACTTCATCAACATCGACCTCACCAAGCCGCTTCACGAGCAGTACATCGAGTACGTCGTGGGTATCCTGCAGGGCGACCTCGGCCGGTCGATCAGCCAGAACGCACCGGTGTCGGAGATACTTGGCGAGGCACTCCCGTGGACCGTGTTCGCGTTCTCCACCGCCATCGGCCTGATGTTCACCGTCGGCATCGCGCTCGGTGCCATCATGGCCTACTGGGAAGGCAGCCGCTTCGACATGAGTGTGACCGGTGTCGGTATCGTCCTTAACTCCACGCCGAACTACGTGACCGCACTGCTGTTCCTCTACGTGTTCGGCTTCACGCTGGGGTGGTTCCCGACGAACGGGCACTACTCCTCACAGGTCGCGCCCATCGTCGACCCGCTCCAGCCGATCGCGACGTTCCAGTTCGTCGCCGACGCGTTCTACCACGCGACGCTGATAATCGCGGCGGTCGTCATCACCGGCTTCGGTGGTGTCGCACTCGGGATGCGCGGGAACAGCATCCAGGTCCTCGGTGAGGACTACCTCCGGGTCGCCCGCCTTCGCGGCCTCTCGGACACCCGCATCGCCCTGCGCTACGTCGCCCGCAACGCGATCTTGCCGATGTACACCGGGATACTCCTCTCCTTTGGAGCCGTCATCGGTGGCTCGGCGATCCTGGAAGAGATCTTCGTCTACCCGGGGCTGGGCTACTACATCGTCGCGGCCGTCGAGACACGCGATTACCCGCTGATGATGGGGACGTTCGTGCTCATCACGCTCGCGGTCGTCACCGGCGCGTTCATCGCCGACCTGACCTACGGCCTCGTCGACCCCCGCGTTACGACCGGAGGTGACGCCCAGTGAGCCGGGAGAACCAGATGAGTAACTTCCCGGACGACCCCAGCGGGTTCGGCACGGTGGCCGACTCCTCGCTGAGCCGGATGGACCGGCTCCAGAAGGTGTTCGACCTCTGGCTCGCGGCACCGGCGAAGGTCGTCTGGAACGACGTCCGTGCCCGCATCGGGACGGCGCTCGTCCTCGGGTTCATCTTCATCGGCGTTATCGGCCCGATGATCGTCGTCGAGCCGCGCATCGGCCAGGCACCCCTGCTGTTGGGTCCGTTCCACGGCGGGATCATCGGCGGGAGCTGGTACGAGTTCACGAGCATGTCGATGTTCGGTGTCTCGGTCCCCTGGGTGGCCTTCTACTGGCCGCTCGGGACCGACAACATCGGCCGCGGCATCCTCGAGCAGGCCGTCTACGCGACCCCGCGGATGCTCCAGATGATCACGAGTGCTGGCCTCTTCGTCACCATTCTCGGGACGAGCATCGGGGCGCTCGCCGGCTACTCCGGTGGTCGTCTCGACCAGGGGCTCTCGACCATCATCGACATCGTGATGACGCTCCCGGGGCTGCCCATCCTGCTCATCCTGGTTGCCCTGTTGCAACCGGAGGACCCCATCGTCCTCGGTATCGTCCTGTCCCTGCAGGGCTGGGCCGGGATGGCTCGCGCCATCCGGTCGCAGGTCCTGACCCTCCGGTCGACCTCCTACGTGGAGGCGGCGAGGGCCATGGGGCTGTCGACGCCGAGCATCGTCGGCAAGGAGATCGTCCCGAACATCATGCCGTTCGTGATGATCAACATGGTCGGCGCGATGCGGAACGTCATCTTCGCCTCGGTCGGCCTGTACTTCCTCGGCCTCCTGCCGTTCTCGAAGGTCGTCAACTGGGGCGTCATGCTCCAGCTGGCCTACTCGAACGGTGGGATGCTGACGCTCGACGCCGCCCACTGGCTCATCGTCCCGATGCTCTGCATCATCCTGCTCTCGATGGGTCTCATCCTGTTCGCGCAGGGGATGGACCGCGTGTTCAACCCCCGCGTCCGGGCTCGCCACGCGAAGTCGACCGGCGACGATGACGGGGACCCCGCCGAGGCGTCCAGCGCGTCCACGACCGTCGGAGGTGAACTATGAGTAACTCTACTGCAACGCGATCGACCACGACCGAATCGAGCGCCGAGGACGTCGTCCTCGAGTGCCGTGACCTCACCGTCTCGTTCAGCATGGAACGGGGGACGAGCCGCGTCCTCAACCAGGTCGAGATGGACATCCGTCGCGGCGAGATTCTCGGTATCGTCGGGGAGAGTGGTAGTGGCAAGTCGATGTTCGCATCGGCACTGCTGAACGCCGTCGTCAACCCCGGTCGAACCGAGGGCACGATCAACTACTACCCCCGCGGTGGCGAACCGGTCGACGTCCTCGACCTCGGCAAGCGCCCGCTTCGGGAGCTTCGCTGGGAGGACATCTCGATGGTGTTCCAGGGGGCGATGAGCTCGTTCAATCCCACGATGGACTTCCACGAGCACTTCGTCGAGACCCTGGAGGCACACGACTACGACGTCGAAGCAGGAATCGAGCGGGCCGAAGAGCTTCTCTCGGACCTCTATCTCGACCCCGAGCGCATCCTGGATTCCTACCCACACGAACTCTCGGGTGGGATGAAACAGCGGGCGCTCATCGCGCTCGCACTGGTGCTCGAACCGGAGGTGCTCGTGATGGACGAGCCGACGGCCGCACTGGACCTGCTCATGCAGCGCTCCATCATCAGCCTGCTGTCGGACCTTCGTGACAAGTACGACCTCACGATGGTGTTCATCACGCACGACCTGCCACTCGTGACGAAGCTGGCCGACCGCATCGGCGTGCTGTACGCGTTCGAGTTCGCGGAGGTCGGCGACACGGACGCGATGGTTCGCAACCCGCGACACCCCTACACCCGTGCTCTGCTCAACGCGACCCCGAACCTCGACGCACCGCTCTCGGAGATGCGCCCCATCGCCGGGTCCGCACCCGACCCGGTCGCCGTCCCGCCGGGCTGTCCGTACCACGAACGGTGCCCGATGGCGACCAGCGAGTGCGAGGACTCGAAACCCGCCATGGAGCCCGTCACGGGGACGCACGACGTCGCCTGCCACCACTGGGAGGACATCGATGACGAGATATCGCTCTCGACGGGGGTGCAGCGATGAGTACTGATACCCCACTCGAGGACGACCCCCTGCAGTCGGACCAGCCGGTCCTCTCGATGTCGAACGTCGACGTCCACTTCAAGAAGGAAGGCAGCGGCCTGAACCCCTTCGCGCACCGACCGACGGTTCGCGCGGTCGACGGCGTCGACCTCGAGATCGAGCAGAACGACGTCGTCGCCATCGTCGGCGAGTCCGGCAGTGGCAAGACGACGCTCGGCAAGACCGCGGTCGGCCTGCAGAAGCCGACCAACGGGAGCGTCAACTACTGGGGACAGGACATCTGGGAGGCGAAGAAGTGGCGGTCGGACCCGGAGATTCCCTTCGAGGAGATCCGGCGCTCGCTCCAGATCATCCACCAGGACCCCGGCGCGTCGCTGAACCCGAACCGGACCGTGCTGTCCTCGCTGTCCGCACCGCTGAAGCGGTGGCAGCCGAACCTCGGCTCCGAGGACCGCGAGGCACGCATCTTCCACTTCCTCGAACGCGTCGGGATGTCCCCGCCGCAGGACTACGCACACCGCTACCCACACCAGCTCTCGGGTGGCGAGAAACAACGCGTCGCACTCATCCGTGCGCTGCTGATGAACCCCGACCTCATCCTCGCGGACGAGGCGGTCAGTGCGCTCGACGTGAGCCTCCGGGTCGAGATGATGGACCTGATGCTCGAACTGCAAGAGCAGTTCGACACGTCGTTCCTGTTCATCAGTCACGACCTCTCGAACGCCCGGTACATCGCCGAACACGCCGGCGGGCGTCTCGGCGTGATGTACCTCGGCGAGCTGGTCGAGATCGGCCCCGTCGAGGAGGTGCTCGAGAACCCCCAGCACCCCTACACGAAGGTGCTGAAGTGGGCGACCCCGGAGCTCGGCATCGACGAGGACGCATCGGGCCCGCCGGTCCGCGAGATAGACATCCCGGACCCGGTGAACCCACCGTCCGGCTGCCGGTTCCACACCCGGTGCCCGAACGCGACCGAACAGTGCAGCACGGCTGCACCGGACGTGACCGCCGTCGACGGCGACGACAACGGCAAGCATCGCGTCGCCTGCTACCGCACGACCGAGGACGACGCCTACTGGGATAGCGACCCGCTCGACGGAGCTGAACTCTGATGGGACGCGACACCGGCTTCCTGCTCGACGGTGACACCGAGCTCTCCCGTCGACGCTGCCTCGCTGGCATCGGTGCGATCGGGAGCGTCGGACTCGCTGGCTGTTCCAGTCAGTCCGACGGGACCGAAACGACCACCGCCGGCAGCAAGCCCACGTCGACGTCCACAGCGACAGCGACGGCGACCGAGACCGCTGAGACCACGGCGAACGTGGTCTCCGTGGGGTCCGGGAGCTACACCACGACCCTCCCGTCCGGAGAGGAGGAACCACCCGAGCAGGTGTACGCGACCGACGACGTGTTGGCACCGTATCCGACCAACGACTGGTGGAGTAACCTCCTCCGTGGCCAGTACGGCGAGGCCATGTGGGCACACCCGCTCGTGGGAACACCGACCAGTTCGGGGCTCGGCATCACCCACCCGACCGAGTGGAACTTCACCCAGGTCAACGGCGACAAGAACCGGGGCAACATCGCCGAGATGGACCCCAGCGCCGACCTCACACTGTCGACCACCGGGGCCTCGTTCCTCGATGCGAGGTGCGCCGGCTACGGCGACTGGCACGTCGACATCCGGTGGGGGGCGGGCGACGCCTCCTCACCGACGCTCGACGCGACCATGGCACAGGGGTCGCCCTTCGTCTTCGCGGAGGTCGATGGGGCCGACGCCAGGCTTTCGTTCTCGGCGACGCCCGACGTCTGGGCCGACCAGGGCAACGTCCTCGGTGTCACCGTCAACGGGCACCACTACGGCGTCTTCGCGCCCAGCGGCGCGACCTGGTCCGGCTTCGGCTCGCCGACGCTCACCAGCGACCTCGCGGGCTCGGGCTACCTCACGGTCGGCGTGCTGCCCGAGGCGACGGAGGCGGCACTCTCGCGCTACGAGTCCTACGCGTACAACACGCTCACCGGGACCACCGTCTCGTGGACCTACGACGAGGCGAACGCGACGGTGCAGACGACCCACACGTTCGAGACGACCGCTCGCGCGGAGTCCTCGACGACCGGGACCATCGCTGCACTGTACCCGCACCAGTACAAGCACTCCGAGGCGACCCTCGACGGCGACACCTTCGTCTCCCCGCGCGGGACGATGAAGACGACGACCGGCTCGGCGTTCGAGACGACGCTCGACCTGCCACCCATCGTGCCGTTCATGCCCGATGTCGGTGAGTACGACGAGTCCCGACTCGCCAGCTACGTCGACGACGTCGAGGCAGAGCCCGAACTCATTCGATTCGGGCCCGAACAACCCGGTGACGGGACGTACTGGACCGGCAAGAACTACGAACGGCTGTCCCAGTTGCGCCCCATCGCCGAGCAGGTCGGTGACACGACCGCTGCCGACGCCTTCCTCGGCGCGATGCAGGACGAGCTGGAGACCTGGCTCGACGCGACCGTCTCCGGCTCGTCGGACTCCGAGGACGTCTTCTACTACAACGAGACGTGGGGGACGCTCATCGGCTACAACGACTCGTTCGGGTCCGGTCCCGAACTGAACGACCACCACTTCCACTACGGCCAGTACGTCAAGGCGGCCGCCGAGATCACCCGGACGAACCCGACGTGGGCCGACGATTCGAACTGGGGTGGGATGGTCGACCTCCTCATCCGCGACTACGCGAACCCGTCGCGGAGCGACGCGAAGTTCCCGTTCCTGCGGAACTTCTCGCCCTACGAGGGGCACTCCTGGGCCGCCGGCAACCCGGCGTTCTACCTCGGCAACAACCAGGAGTCCTCCTCCGAGGCGGTCAACGCCTACGCCGCCGTCCTCATGTACGGCGAGTACATCGGGGACACGGAACTCCGTGACACCGGCGCGTACCTGCTCGCCCACGAGACGACCGCCGTCGACGAGTACTGGTACGACGTCGACGAGGAGAACCACCCCGCCGACTGGGACTACGGCTTCGCCGGGATGGTCTGGGGTGGCGGCTACAAGTACGACACCTGGTGGACCGACGACGTCGAGGCCATCCACGGCATCAACGTCCTGCCGGTCGGCGGCCACAGCCTCTCGCTCGGCCGCGACCGCGCGGCTGCCGAATCGACCTACCAGGAGCTCGTGACCGCCAACGGCGGCGACGACTTCACCTACTGGCCCGACATCCTGTGGTCCTACCGCGCATTCAGCGACCCCGCTGACGCGCTGCGCCTGTTCGAGGCCGAGGCGTCCTCGTACCCCGTCGAGTTCGGCGAATCGAAGGCGCACACCTACCGCTGGCTCACGGCGATGAACGGCCTCGGGGCGGTCGACGCCAACGTCACCGCCGACACACCCCTCGCCGCCGTCTTCGACGACGGCAGCACGAAAACGTACGTCGCCTACAACGCGGACGACACCAGCACGACAGTCTCGTTCTCCGACGGGACCTCGCTGTCGGTCCCGGCGAACGACCTTGCGACGACGACCGCCAGTTCGAACTCGGGCGACGGTGGCGCCGACGACTCGACCACCCCCTCGGTCGACTCGGTGTCCACCTCGACCAGCAGCAATGGCCCCTGGACCGACGTCACCGTCGACTGGACGGTGTCCGACGCCACCGCCGACCTCCAGTCGGTGACGGTCGAACTCCGCGACGATTCGGGGTCGACCCTCGACTCGGCAACGACCTCGGTCTCCGGCGACACGGCCTCGGGGACGACCGACCTCGAGACGAAGAACACCCCCGAGACGGTCGCGGTAACCGTGACCGACCAGGCGGGCCAGGAGACCACCACGACCACGACATTATGACGACCCACGATTCACAGATAACGCAAACGCAGGAAGGAGAGACCGAAGCGCGCGTCGAGACGCTTCTCGACGAGATGACGATTCGAGAGAAGGCCGCCCAGCTCGCCGGCACCTACGTCGGCACCATGGGCGAGACACGGACCGTCGAAGACGCCAAGGAGATGGTCCGCGACCACGGTCTCGGCTTCGTGACCCCCTTCGGGTACGGCGCGTCCCCACACCGGGACTCCACCGAGGTCGTCGAGATCGCGAACGAGCTCCAGCGCGTCGCCCAGGAGGAGTCCCGCCTCGGGATTCCCATCCTCATCCCCGTCGACGCCATCCACGGCAACGCATACGTGGAAGACACCACCATCTTCCCGCACAACCTCGGCGTCGCGGCGGCCCGTGACCGAGATCTCAGCGAACAGGTCGGGGCCGTCACGGCGACCGAGGTCGCCGCAACCGGGTCGAGCCTGACCTACGGCCCGACCTGCGACGTCGGCCGTGACCCCCGCTGGGGTCGCACGTTCGAGACCTTCGGCGAGTCGCCGTACCTCGTCGGAGAGCTCGCCGCGGCGAAGGTCCGCGGCATCCACGACGCCCCCGTCGACGTGGCCGCGATGGCGAAGCACTTCCCGGCCTACGGTGAGCCCGAACGCGGCGAGGACACCGCGCCGGTCGACCGCTCGCTGTCGTCGCTCTACCGCGACTTCATCCCGTCGTTCGAGAAGGTCATCGACGAGGGCGTCGAGGGCATCATGCCCAGCTACAACTCCATCAACGGCGAGCCGTCACACGGCTCCCGTCACTGGCTGACCGACGTGCTCCGGGACGAGTTCGGCTTCGACGGCTACGTCGCCTCCGACTGGAACGGCATCAACATGCTCCACGACGACCACCGGGTCGCGACGACCAGCAAGGACGCCATCCACCAGTCGTTCGACGCGGGCGTCGACGTCCACTCGCTCGGCGAGATCGACCACATCGAGCACATCGCGGACCTCGTCGAATCCGGTGTCATCACCGAGGAAGCGGTCGACGAATCTGTCCGTCGCGTGCTCGAACTCAAAGCAGAACTCGGTCTGTTCGAGGACCCCTTCGTCGACCCGACCGAGTCCGCCGATACCCTCGGCAAGCCCACCCACCAGCAGGTGTCGCTCGAGGCTGCCCGCAAGTCGATGACGCTGCTGAAGAACGACGACGACCGGCTGCCGTTCGATGCCGACACCGACGAGATACTCGTCACCGGCCCGAACGCCGACTCGCTGGTCAACCAGGTCGGCGGCTGGAGCCTGAAAGAGGAGCACGAACTCAGCGGCGCGACCATCCGCGACGGTATCGAGGAACTCACGTCCGCCGAGACGACGGTCAACTACGAGCGTGGCTCCGGGACGGACGAGCCGGACGACATCGACGCAGCCGTCGAGGCGGCCGAATCGTCCGACGCCGCCGTCGTCGTCCTCGGGGAGAACTGGTACATCCACGAGTTCGGTCCCCAGGACGTCACCGGCCCGACCGAGGACTTCCCGAACCGCGCCGAACTCACCCTGCCCGACGCGCAGCGCGAACTCCTCGAAGCCGTCCTCGACACCGGGACGCCGACCGCCCTCGTGCTCGTCACAGGGCGGCCCCTGGCGATCTCGTGGGCGGCCGAGAACGTCGACGCCATCCTGCAGGCGTACTATCCGGGAGCCCAGGGTGGCCGGGCCGTCGCCGAGACGCTGTTCGGCGAGAACAACCCGGCCGGGAAGCTCCCGATATCGGTCCCGCGCTCGGAGGGCCAGCTCCCGGTACGACACAACCACCTGCCGAACCCGACGCCGATCGGCGACAACGAGCATCTCCCGTCGTACGACCCGCTGTTCGCGTTCGGCCACGGGCTCTCGTACACCGAGTTCGAGTACGGCGAGCTCTCGGTCTCCGACGACTCCCTCGCGGAGGGCGAGTCGGTGTCCGTCTCGGTAACGCTCGAGAACACGGGCGACCGGACGGGTGACGAGGTCGTCCAGCTGTTCGCCGGCCGGGACTACTCCTCGGTCGTCACGCCGGTGAAGGAACTCGTCGGCTTCGAGCGGGTGACGCTCGAACCCGGCGAGGAGACCACCGTGACGTTCGAGGTGACCACCGAGACCTTCGACGTGGTCCACCCCGACGGCGCGAGTCGGTTCGAGGCAGGGAAGGTCTCCCTCTGGTGTGAATCCACGGAGACGTCACTGGAGGTGGTCGAGCAGAACTGAGGAGCCGAATCCCACCAACCATTCGCAGCCACCACTGCTTTTCGCTGTTATTTTTTCGCGGCCTGTCGCACACGACCCAGCAGAATCCTCGCTAGCGGCCGCGCAACGGCGTCTTGCCGGGGTTGATACCGACCAGTGAGATGGTCCGCATCTCCATGTCCTCGAACACCGCACCCCAGCCACCGACCTCGATGGTCCCGTCGCCCGTCGCGAGGACGATGCTCTTGTAGGCCCCCATGTCGGAGAGCGCCAGCCGCGTGAGGTCCTGGTCGTCGTGGAAGTGCGAGAGCCCCACCACGATGCCTTCGACGGTCCGTCGCGACTCCGTGGCGATATCGACGCCGTCGACGACGACCCGTAACTCGTAGCCCGCCTCCCACAGGAAGTGGCAGTCGCACATGAACTCCTCCATGGTGACGTAGGTGACCCGTTCCGGGTCGTCGGCGTACACCGTCGGGTAGAGGTTCCAGAGACAGGTGAGGTAGTACCAGTGGAACACGAACGGGAGGATTCGGTCGTAGATCATGACGCCGTAGTCCTCGTCCGACCGCGTGTTCGGTGCGAAGCAGGTGCGGTGGCGGTCGACGATGACGAGGAACGGCCCGGGGATGCTGCACGCCCGGAGTTCCGAGAGCGCCCCCGTCGGGTCGAAGTCCTCCGGCGGCGTCTCCTCACCGTCGACGTAGACGGACGCACGGACGACGACCCCTTCCTCACGCGCCTCCCGTAGCGCGGGGAAGAGGTGCTGGAGCTGCTCGTACGTCCCGGCGAGTTCGACGACGGTGTCGGCGTCGCCGATGAGGTCGAGTGCGTTCTCGACGGCGGTCTCGCCGCGCTTGGTCACGCCCACCCTGGCGTCCATCCGGTTCGGCTGCCGGTACCGCTCGCGGATCTCCTCGGCGGCATCGTGGAGGAGCTCCCCACGCGCCTCGAGGTTCGCCATCGACGCCTCCGGGTCGCAGGGACGGACGTAGAGTTTCTCGCGGTCGATTGTCTCGACGTAGCCCTTCGACTCCAGGCTCCGGAGGACGTCGTACACCTGTGAGACCGGAACGGAACTCTCACGCCCGACCTCGATGGCGGGTGAGACGCCCATGTCGAGCAGACAGAGGTACGCTTCTGCCTGATACTCGGTCAGGTCGGCGTATTCCAGTGCCTCCGCCAGGGTCTCACGGTCCATGTTCTCACACAGTCCATACCGATACATGAACCTTCGGAGCGCGGTAGAGTTTCCCTCCCGGGACCGTCTCTCAACGTAGCGCTCCGTGCCAGTATGGAGCCGAGGCGGGTGGTGTCGGGGTGAGGAGGTCTACACTGTGTAGACATTCTAGACCGTGTAGACGGTTCGATTCCATCGATTGGTAGCTCGCACGAAAGATACAGGTAGGGCGACGGTGAGTAGCCGGTAACGGGACGGGTATGAGCGAGACGAGACAGATAACAATCGGCGAGACGATGGACGAGTCGACCGTGTCGGTACCGGTCGTAGAACTGCTGACTGGACGGGGATTCGTCACCGGGAAGTCCGGGTCCGGGAAGTCGAACACCGCGAGCGTCATCGCCGAGGAACTCCTCGAGGCGGGCTACCCCCTGCTCATCGTCGACACCGACGGCGAGTACTACGGGCTCAAGGAGGAGTACGAACTCCTCCACGCCGGTGCTGACGAGGAGTGCGACATCCAGATCGCACCCGAGCACGCCGAGCGCATGGCACACCTCGCGCTCGAAGAGAACGTGCCCATCATCCTCGACGTGTCGGGCTATCTCGACGACAGCGTCGCGAACGAACTCATCCTCGAAACCACCAAACACCTCTTCGCCAAAGAGAAGAAGCTCAAGAAACCGTTTCTCCTCGTTGTGGAAGAGGTCCACGAGTACATCCCGGAGGGTGGCGGGATGGACGAGACGGGCAAGATGCTCATCAAGGTCGGCAAGCGCGGGCGCAAGCACGGCCTCGGCATCATGGGCATCAGCCAGCGACCAGCCGACGTCAAGAAGGACTTCATCACACAGGCGAACTGGATGGTCTGGCATCGCCTCACCTGGGAGAACGACACGAAGGTCGTCGGCCGTATCCTCGGGAACGAGTACGAGAAGCGCGTCACGGACCTGAACGCCGGGCAGGCGTTCATGATGTCCGACTGGGCCGAGGCCGACATCCGGACTATCCAGTTCCGACGCAAGCGAACCTTCGACGCCGGGGCGACACCCGGCCTCGACGACTTCGAACGCCCCGAGCTCAAGTCAGTGAGTGACGCGCTCGTCGAGGACCTCTCGGACATCACCGAGGAGAAGGCCGAGCGCGAGAACCGCATCATCGAACTCGAGAACGAGCTCGAGAAGAAAGAACAGAAGATATCGACGCTGGAGGACGAACTCGACCGGGCACGAGACATCTCCTCGGCGGCGAAGCAGATGGCCGACGCCATCGCTGGCAACACCGGCATCGAAGCCCCGGGCGAGCAGACGACGCTGGACGACGCGACCCAGGACGACAAGCCCGACGAGGAGAAGACGAACGCGGAGATAGAGGCCGAGCGCAACACGCTCAGGAAGCGAGTACGCGAACTCGAATCGGAACTCGAACGACTCGAAGCCCGGAACGAGACGCTCCGCGAGGAGAACAAGGAGCTCCACGAGGACGGCGAGGAGGCAGACATCGTCCAGGACCAGCGCGACCGCATCGCGTTCCTGGAGATGGCGCTCGAACAGCTCCAGCGGCGGTTCTCACAGCCGTCGAACACCAGCGAGGACACCGAGCCGGAGGACGAACCGGACCTCGTCGACCTCGTCAAGACCGACCCCGTCGAGGGCCGCGTCGAGGACGCCATCCACGAGGCGGAGTGCAACGCGACGTATACCTGGGACACCATCGCCGTGCTGGGCGAGAAAGCACCCATGACGGTCACGCAGATCGAACCGCTCGTGGAGACGGACGGCCAGCGCATCCAGAGCGCGCTGACGGAACTCCGAAAGCGGGACGTGGTGCGCCGGGACGAGAAGGGGCGCTACGAACTGGACCGCCGGTCGATGGAACGACTCATCGCCGACCGTCGCGAGCAAGAGCGGATGGCAGCGGTGAAAGAGCAGACGCGACAGAACTGACGGGTCCGGTTCAGGCGATACTGCCGACCTCGTCGATGGGCATGACCGAGTAGTCCACCGAGAGGGTGTTCTTCGTGGCGCGGATCTTCCCGACGAACGTCGATATCTCCGCGAGCGAGCCCTCGAGGATGAACAGCTCCATGCAGTAGTGGTCGCCGACGTGGTTGTGGACGTTGGAGGCGACGAGGTCCTCGTGCTCGTGGCGGAGCTGCATCATCCGGTGTTCGACGTTCGATGACTCGTAGTTGAACAGGACGGTCACCACGCCCATGAGGTTCCGGTCTTCAAGTTTCTTGTCCTCGAACTCACCGAGGAGGTTCCGCGAAGCCTCGCGAACGACCTCGCTCCGGCCGGTGTACCCGTGGGTCTCTGCGAACTCGTCGATTCGGTCGAGGAGTTCCTCGGGCATCGAGACGCTGACGACTGTCATATAATAACTGACGGTGGTAGAAATAATAAGGATTCGTATTTTTCCGGGGGTATCGGGGTGTGAGATAGTAACACTGTCGCGGTCGCCGGCCCCTCACAGGGGAGATGACGGACTGCCCGCGATGGCCCGCACTCGTCGCGTCACTCCTCTTCGAGGGCTGCCAGACGCTCCCTGCACGTCTCTGCTCGGTCGTCATCCTCGGCGGCCTCGGCCACCTCGAGCAGTTCTTCGAGGGTGTCCCGGAGATAGGGTGTGGCCCCGACGGACTCGTACCGGTCTGCGGCGGCTTCGAGCGCCTCGAACGCATCCGAGAACGCCCCGGTCGCCGCACACACCGCCGCGTAGTCCCGGTACGTCTCGGCCAGCCCGGGGGCGCGGTCGAGCGATTCGAGCATGTCGACGGCGGTCGAGAGGTCCTCGATGGCGTCGTCCTCGTTTCCGCGCTCGTGAGCGATGGCACCCCGGCAGGCCAGCGCGAGTGCCTCGTCGCGCTCGTCTCCGAGTTCCTCGACCATCTCCAGGCAGGCAGTGACGTGCTTCGTCGCGTCGTCGAGTCGACCGGCCGCTCTCGCCGTCGCGGCCAGCCCACGGAGACAGAGCATCTCCGAGTACCGGTTGTCCTGGTCGCGGGTCATGGTGCAGGCCCGTTCGAGTGATTCCCGGCTTTTCTCGTAGTCGCCGGTCCGCCGGTAGGTGTTCCCGAGCGCCCGGTGAGCGTGGGATTCACGCTCGCGGGCGCCGACGGTCTTGCTCTCCTCGATGGCCTGCCTGAAGCGACCCAGGGCCGTGTCGAGGGCTCCCACGTCGCGAGCGGTCACGCCGAGATTGATGAGACTATCGATGGCCTGCACCCGTGCCCCGATGGAGTGGCGGAGTTCGTGACTCTCCTCGAAGCGTTCGACCGCGCCAGCGAGGTCGCCGCGTTCGCGCTGGATCATCCCGAGATTGTTCCGGACGTCCGCCTCGCCCCGCAGGTCGGTGAGTTCGTCGTGAATCTCCAGGGCGGCCTCGAAGCGAGCCTTCGCCTCGTCGACCTCGCCACGGAGCCAGGCGACGACGCCGACCCCGTTGAGCGCCCGCGCTTCGCCCTGTCTGTCGCCGGCCTCCCTGAAGCCTTCGAGGCTGGAGAGTCCGTACTCCCAGGCGTCCTCGAAGTCACCGCGCCGGTCCGCGACGTAGCTGCGAATCTTGTTCGAGCGGGCCCTGAGCAACGCCGCCATGTCTGCGTCCGAGACAGTCGAAGCGACCTCGTCGAGGAACTCGCACTCGGCCATCGCCGCGTCGTAGTCGCCTGCGTCGCTGTACATCCGGGCCCGCGCGACCAGACAGCTGTGGACCGTCTGCATCTGGCAGGCGTCGGGGAACTGCAGGTCGGCGTGGCGACCGTGGCCGTAGAGTGGGGCGAGGCCGGGCGTTTCGCGGCCGAGTGCGAAGACCCGTTCGGCGACGGTTTCGGCCCACGACTCGGGGGCGGCTTCGAGCTGCTCGAGCACGGGAGCGTCCCCCTGCCGAAGTGACCGGATGCGCTCGCGGCGCGCCGGGTCGTCGGCCAGTGCGAGAAGCGCGTTGACTGCCCGGGCGAACCGGCGGTGGGCGACCGCCTGGTCCAGCGACGAGACGACCTCGTCGAGGAACGCGGTCGACCAGGCGTCGTGGACCGTCCGATAGTGGCTGTTCTCCTGGCCGAACAGTACCTGTCCGTCGAGTCGGTCGAGTGCGGCATCGACCGTGTCCAGCGGCGGCCCGTCGGGGTCGACGGCAAGGGCGTACACCAGATCGCGCGTGACTGGTAGCCCGGCCGCGTTACAGGTGTTGACGAACATCGCGACGACGAGTTCGTCCGGGTCGTCCGAGACAGCCGCGTAGGAGTGCCGGACGTCCTGCGAGAGGGACGTGACGGCTCCCCCGTCGTCGAACGGGTCGGCGAAGAGGCCGTACCGGTGCGACAGGATGAGCAGCTCGCCCGCCTCGGCGTCATCGTCGTCGTCCCACATCGCCGTCGTGAACTCCTCGCGAGGCGGGAACGACCCGGGAAGCAGGTCGGCGGCGTGCGCGTGGAATCGGTCGCGTTCCCTGTCGTCCAGGGGCGGCACCGAGGCGGTCGAGATCTCGTCCTGCCTGAACACCTCCAGTCGGGCGTCGAGGAGTTCGTCCGGGTCGGCCCACTCCGACCGGCGCGCATCGAGCAGGAACGAGACCTCCGCCTCCCCAGCGAGTTCCTGTATCACGGTGAAGATACCCATCGCGTCACTCCGAGGGGCGTCCTCGACCACCACGAGCGCATGGCCGTCGGTCGCCTGAAGCTCGGCCGCCAGCTCGGACGGGTCGTCTACCGCCGACGAGCGCCCGCCCTCTCGATAGAACACCGGGCCGTTGTTGGCCCCCCACCAGCGGCAGGCGGCCTGCTTACAGCACGTGCTCTTGCCGCTCCCCGGCAGTCCGAGGAGAACGGTATCCGACCCGTCTTCGATGGAGCTCACGAGGTCGTCGACGAAATCCCGCCGTTCGTCTTCGACGACGTGCTCACGTGATAGCGTCATTCCCGCCGCGACCTCCGGGAGGCCAGGGCCCGCGCGGAGCATCGTCTCCGGCGGAAGCGTCTCTCGTGTCTCGAAGTACTCGGGGGTCAGTGCGAGAAAGCCGCTCTCGCCGAGCGTCTCCGGCAGCGTCTGTGCCGGTCGGTCGCCGGTCGCAGCCCCGCCCGTCGTGGACGTGTTCTCCCCGCCGTTCGGAGAGACGCCGGCTGTGGCCCCAGTTCCGAGGTACTGCCGAAAGAGGTCGTCAGCCCAGCGGCGAGCCGACTCGGTCTCGGTCTCGACGACCGCGTGAATCCCACCGTTTGGGGAGTACAAGACGAGCATGAGGCGGCGGTCGGTATCGGTCACACAGTCGAGGACACCAAGACACTCGGGGAGGGAGTCGTGCGGTTCGACGGTCACCGTGCCCGAGTCTACTCCCTCGGCCACCCCTATCGTCTCCCGGAGTCGGGCCGCCAGGTCGGGTTCCGCCGCGATGGCGAACTCGCCGCCGCGGTCGGCCACCGCGACGACTTCGGTCAGTGACCGGTCGTCGTTGGCGACCGGCCAGAGCGCCCGGAACGACTCGGCCCGCCCGAGCAGGTCGTGTATCTTTCCGATGAGTTCGTACTGGCGGTATTCGTCGGACCTGTCGATCGTCGCACCTGCGAGGATACCCGGTTCGAGCGGTGTCTCGGGCGGGAGCGGTTCGAACACGCCCCGGTTCGACTGCACCGCCGCCAGCGCCGCCCGGTGATTCCGGTGGTCGTTCAACACCAGCGTCCCCGCCGTGGTGACGACGTAGCCCTCCGTCGTCCGCCGAATCCACCCGGCCTCTGAGAGTTCGCGGACCCCTCGGTTGACTGTCGACCGTGAGACACCAAGATTGTCGGTCAGGTCGCGAACGTGCGCCGGCCCCTCCTCGATACTCTCCAGGAATCGATACCGGCGGTCGAGGAGTTCGAGCGCATCCCCCACGTCGTCATCCTGCATACCACACGCTAACCACCTGCACGTTCAAATATGTATACCAGAAAACATCCCGTGCGGTGTCACGCGGTGACATCAAGTGTCAGTCGGTGAGTTGAATCTACATCGTGATGTATGACCCGTAGAGGCCGACTGTGTCTGCTCCGTTGGGGGGAATGGGGCCAGTCCGGTCGGCGACGGTGCACCCGTCGTTGGAGCCGGGTGGCGTGCTCTGTCTGGCGACAGGGGTCGGCCTCGAGATCGACCGAGTCCGTGGGCGCGTGCATTGGAAAGGTATGCGCCCCTGGACCCTTCTCAGAGACGCTCCAGTGTCCCACAAGTTGAGCGACCACAGCTGTGTATCCCGAGCGCCGTGGCGGTAGTCTGCCCGTTGAGCACCCGCGAATCTCGAGAGCTGGCAAGGTCGTCTGTCGACACGACTGACGGAGGAAGCAGGACTATCCCGCCGAAAGACGTCGTTATCGAATTCGCACCGAGAAACCGGGCAGGCCGCACCAGCCCCGCGAACTTCCGTATCGCGACATGAAGTTTATCACTCGTGCCTGCTGCCCGTTGAACGCACAGGAATCGTCACTCAGTATCCCCGAACACCGCAGACAGCCGCTCTCGCATGTGTTCACGGCGAAGTGAGCGGACACGCGCATCCGAGAGGTAGTTCTGGAGCACGACCTCGGCGCTCGAGCTGCCCTGTTCGGCCGCGATATCGTCCAGTCCCTCGACCACGACCTCCAGCGACGAGGAGTAGGCGTCGTACCAGAATCGTCGCCCCATCTGTGGCACCGGATTCTCCCCATCGACAGCGTCGATGCCGGCGTCGTCGGCGAGATCGGTGAACCAGTTCCAGACGGTCCAGCGACTGACGTGGTCCCGGCCGGCAGTGGGTGACGGGAACAGGTAGCCACGCCAGTCCTCCCGGTCAGCGAACCGCGCGAACCGACGTTTCACCGGGTCGAGACCGTACAGGAGGGACACCTGGCCAGGGCCATTTTTTCGCTCCTCGAAGCTGAGATGGGCCACGTCCTCGTCGAAGACGAAGTTCGACCGGTGCAGTCGGGCGACCTCGCCCGAACGCAACCCCCACGCACAGAGGGCGAGCACGAGCAGTTCCTCCCGCTCACTGCTTGCGGTTTCGTACAGTCTCCGCACCTGTCCGTCGTCGAGGTGTGGCGGGTCGGGGTCGGTCTCGCGCCAGTCGTACTCCTCGTCGAGACCGGCTGCAGGGTTCGTGCGTGCTCGTTTCCGACGAACCAGGTGGGCGTACCAGTTCTCGACGACGCCGTGGATACGCCGTTTCGTTCGGCCGGAATCGAGCTCGTCGTGCAAGCGGTCGAACGCTGCCCAGCACTCGTCGATAGCCTCGTGAACAGGCATTTCGGCGTCTCTGGCGACCGGGGACAGGAGGTCCGCGTGCCCGTTGGCGTCCCGGTACGCCCGGACGTACCGGTCGAGCCGGTACCGGAGCGTGTCGAGCGAGGACTCCGCGAGCCCCTTCCGGGTCCGCCGCGAGTCCAGAAACCCGGTCAGGGCGTCGACCGTCCGGTCGTCGTCGGTCGACCAGTCGTATCCCGCATCGGGCGATTCGCAGCCGAGGTCGGCTGCCCAGAAGTCCCCGAAGGTCCGGTCGTGGTACGTCCGAAGGGCATAGAGGAGCGTCCCGAATCCGTGCTCGCGGAGCCAATCGTGCGTTGGTTTCTCGGTCTCGGGGTCGAGGCCGTCGGCCCGGAGTTCGGGCGCGACGACGTCCCAGTAGCGTTGGGCGGTCTCGTCGATGTCGAGCGTGGTCCAGGAGACCGCCTTCACGTCTCCCGATGTCGACTCGGTCACAGGGGACCACCAGTGTGCCTGTCTCGACGGTTCGCAGCCCCTGCATCGAGGTTTCGACTCATCTGTCGGGCGTTCGTCGGCGACCCGTGTAAATTCACGGGAGCGGGCGCGATTCGGAAGAAGAGTCGTACAGGCGTTTCACCAGCGAACTACCGACGCGAGAGACGATGAACCACATTACGCTATACAGAGATTTCCTGCCTACCGCAGCACGGTCCCGGACGTTCGACACCACGAGAAAACCCTTTTCCGTCGCCGAACTGTACTGTTTCAGATGAGCGACGTATTCGTTGGTAGTTTGATGTCTTCACCCGTCCGTACTGTCGATGCCGAGACCTCCATCCAGGAGGCAGGCCGACTGATGCTCGACAACGGCATCGGTTCGATGGTCGTCGCCGACGAGAACGGGCGACTCGAAGGAATCCTCACGTCGACCGACTTCGTGCGTGTCGTGGCCCAGGACGACGCAGACCCGGTCCCTACCGTGAGCTCCGTGATGACAACGGACGTCATCACGACCACGGTAAACGAATCCATCCGAACCGCAGCAGACGTGATGCTCGAACACGGTTTCCACCACCTGCCCGTGGTAGACAACGAAAACGCGGTCATCGGCGTGGTCACGACGACCGACCTGACCGCGTACCTGTCGACGACCGAGGGGCCAGACTCGCTGTAACCGCCCCGGGAATCGTGTCGCAAGTTCGACAGGATGCCGTCCGCGAATCCCGGTGAATCGTCCGCGGACCAGTAGTCTTAATCGACCGGTGCTGTACTATCGAACTAATGACAGACCGCTGGCTCTACTCCTGGGCGCTCGGGTCGGTCGCCTTCGGGGGCGCGTCTCTCCTGATACCGCTTTACATCGTCCAGCTGGGTGCATCACCAGTCGAACTGGGCCTGCTGGCGGCGTCCGCCGCCATCATCGGTGCCCCAGGAGCGATCCTGTTCGGGAAGCTCGCGAACCGGGTCGGCCACCGTCGCCCGCTGGTGCTTACCACGCTCGCCATCGTCGCGGTCGCGCTCGCCGTGGTACCACTCGTGTCAAGCATCACAGCGGTCATCGTCGCCAACGCGGCGCTCTGGCTGTTCGTCGCGTCCATCGCGCCGGTCGTGACCATGCTCGTGGTGGACGATTCGCCAGAATCGGCGTGGAGCGAACGCATCGGCCAGCTGAACAAGTACCAGGGGTATGGCTGGGCCGGCGGCCTCGTCCTCGGGACGGTCTGGCCCTTCGTCGGCACGCAACTGGTCGGTGCAGCCGCGGTCACGCGCGTGCTGTTCTGGCTCCTCGCGGCGTGTGCAGCCGCGAGCGTCGTCGGGGCTGCCCGGTCGCTCCCGCGCCCCGCACCGGCCGACCACGTCACGAGCGACCGGCAGGTCCGGAAGGTCGCACGCCTCCTGTCGAGTTCGCGCCGCGGCGTCAAGGGTGCGACCTTCGCGTTCTCGCCGAACCGGCTGTACTGGACGATGCAGTCGTTCCATCCGCAGCGACTCCGCGGTCGGCTGAACCCGGCGCTCGTGACCTATCTGGCTGCCGCAACTCTCTTTTTCACCGGCTCCGCCGCGTTCTGGGCGCCGCTCCCGCTCTTTTTCACGGAGTTGAACTTCGACTCCGGACAGGTGTTCGCGCTCTATCTCGCCTCCAGCCTCGGGTCGGCCGTCCTCTACGAACGCGCTGGCCGGTTCGCGAGCAAACTCGACATCCGGCTGCTCCAGTCGGGGGCGCTCGCGGCCCGAGGGCTGCTCTTTCCGGCCGTCGCGCTCATCACCGGTATCGGGGCGGTCACGGTCGGATTCGGCGTTTCGGGGGTCGGCCTCGCCGCCATCGGGGCGACCTGGGCGTTCATCGCCGTCGTCGGGACGGCCATCGTCACCCGGCTCGCGCCGCCGGCGATACGCGGCGAGATTCTGGGTGTGCACACCGCACTGGGGGCCGTAGCCGGCGGCATCGGGGGCGTGCTCGGCGGCTGGGCGGCGACCGTGGGCTACTTGTTCGCCTTCGGCGTCGCTGGCGGGCTGGTACTGCTGGGAGCCGGGCTGGTCGTGTCGCTGCGGGCGCTCTCGGGCGGAGAGGACGCAGCGAGAACGCCCGACAACGCTGCCGGCGACCGCCCGGATGCCGTCGCCGTTCCGGCGAGTGAGAGAGAACACAGGTCGGTCGATGCGGAGTGACAGACCAAGGGTTCCCGGCCTGTCGTTTCGACAGGTATTTGAAACTTCCTGACGGCGGCTACCCGGTCGTGACCGATTCGTCCCCTGTATGCAACACGGATGTGGCGTGCTGGGATACGGACCGTATCTCGTCCGGACAGCCGGAATCCGACGGCTCGACCCAGCACTCCTCGAACCCGGGGCGCTCCGGGAACCGTCGTCACCCGTCCCCGCGAAGGATTTAACTCCGGCCGAGGTGATTGTTTCCCATCATGACTCACAGTGGTGGTCTGACTATCCTCGTCCCGTTCGACGTCTCGGGGCCAGGTCTCCCCGCTCTGGATGTCCTCGACCACCTCGGTACCGTCGAGGTCGTACTCCTCGGGTACTTTCCGGTTCCGGACCAGGCAGAGCCGGCACTGCTCAGGGACCAGCACGGCACCGAGGCTGCGGACCGGCTAGCCGCAGTAGCCCGGGAGCATGCCACGCTCGACGACGTGCTCGTTTTCACACACGACCGCGAGGCCACCATCGACCGAATCGCCGACGAGTACGACTGCAACGCGGTATTGACACCCGGGCGTTCGGCGACCGTCAACCGCGTCCTCGTCCCGCTTCGAGGGGACGTGAACCTCGACCGGATTCTCAGGGTCGTCGCCGACCTGTTGCTGGCGGGGGACGAGACTGCCACGTTGTTCCACTCCGTCTCGGAGGACGCCGACCCGAGTCAGGGGGAACTCCTCCTGATGGGTGCCGTCGACCGCCTGGTCGAGTACGGGGTCGACCGCGACCGCGTGGACTGGCGGCTCGCAGAGGACGGTGACCCGCAGACGGAGATCGTCGACCTGAGTCGGGAGTACGACCTCGTCGTCCTCGGCGAGACCGAGCCATCGCTCCGGGAGCGGATCATCGGGGACGTGCTCTCGGGAATCGTCGACGCCATCGACGCCCCAGCACTCATCGTGAGGGACGTCGAGTGACACCCCGGACCAGACACACGAGGGCGGACAGATGAGCGCCGACGGGGGCGAACTCGAGCGGACGCTCGGCTTCGTCGAGGCGATGACGCTCGGCGGCGGGACGATGATCGGTGCGGGGATATTCATCCTCCCTGGTATCGCTGCCGAGACCGCCGGTCCCGCGAGCTCGATATCCTACGCCATCGCCGGCTTCGTCGCGTTGCTCGCGGCGCTCTCACTCTCGGAGCTCGCGACCGGGATGCCCATCGCAGGTGGGAGCTACCACTACGTCAACCGTGCACTCGGAGGGCTCTTCGGGGCTGTCGTCGGCTGGGGGATGTGGACCGGGCTGATGTTCGCGAGCGCGTTCTACATGATTGGATTCGGACAATACCTCGTCGAGCCGATCCCGTTTCTCGACGGACGGGGCTTCATCGTCGGGCTGGGGCTCGTCGGGTTGGTCTTGCTTCTCGGGGTCAACTACTACGGGACCGAGGAGTCGAGTGCGTTCCAGAACGTCACCATCGGGACTGAGACCGCCATCATCCTCGTCTTCGTCGCCGTCGGCGTCTTCTTCATCGATACGGGGAACCTCGAGCCGTTCGCCCCCTTCGGGCCCGGTGGTGTCGTCGCCACGACCGGCATCGTGTTCATCTCGTTTCTCGGGTTCGAGATAATCGCCACTGTCGCGGGCGAGATCAAGAACCCGAGTCGGATCATCCCCTTGTCGATGATCCTTTCGGTAGTGCTAGTGACGATTCTCTACGTCCTCGTCATGCTCGTCAGCACTGGGGTGATACCCTTCGAGTCGCTCGGCGACTCCCCCATCCCTGTCTCGGACGTTGCCGTCGTCTACCTGGGTCCGGCGGGGGTGTTCGCAATCGTCTTTGCCGCCATCATCGCAGCGATATCGAGTTCTAACTCCTCCATCCTCGCTGCCTCGCGAGTCATCTACGCCATGGGCCGGGACGGTGTCGTGACCGACTGGTTCAACGTGAGCCACCCCCGGTACTACACGCCCCACCGAGCCATCGCGGCCACTGGTGTCGTGACGGCGTTGCTCATCCTCGTCGGCCTCGAAGTGGAGACGATTATCGCGCTGCTCGCGGAGGCGGCGAGCTTCAGTTTCCTCGTCGCGTACTCGCTCGTCCACGTCTCGCTCGTCGTCTTCCGGAAAGCCGACCCGGACGGCTACGACCCCTCGTTCAAGCTGCCTCGGCCGCTCTACCCGGTCGTCCCTGTCCTCGGCGTGATACTGTCGCTCCTCGTCGTCTCGCAGATGGCGACTGTCGTCGTCATCATCGGATCGGGAATCGTTGTCTTCGGAGCCATCTGGTACGTCACCTACACCCGGGGGCGCGTCGTAAGTGAAGGGCTTTTGCGCCAGGTGCTCCGCGGGGAGCCGGCTGAGCCGTTCCGCGTGGTCGTCCCGGTGGCGAATCCGGCGACACAGCACGGGCTACTCCGGCTCGCGGCGGCGAGCGCACACGCCAACGCGGACCGGGGGACGCCCGAACTCGTCGCGGTCAACGTCACGCCGGTCGCACAGCCCTCGCCGCTCCAGAACGTCGAGGCGGACCGTGCGGAACACCAACGTGAACTCCTCGAGAACGCCCAGGACATCGCGACCGCGATGGGCGTCACCCTCCGGACCAGGGCGATGGTCGCCCCCGATGTCGGCGAGGCGATTCTCGAGGTGCTCGAGGACGAAGCGGCCGACGAGGTACTCCTCGGCTGGGACGGAACGCTGGAGCACGACGGGCACGTCTTCGGCACGGCGGTCGACACGGTTGTTCGGAACGCCCGCTGTGACGTCTCGCTCGTCGACATCAAACACGAGACCATCGGAACACCGGTAGCGCTCGTCGCACCGGGACCGAACGCACCGGTCGTCGCGCATCAGGCGGTCGAGTTCGCAACCGTCGACGGGACTGTCCCGACCCTGCTGAACGTCCAGTCCCCCGGCGCTGGGGACGACTCGGATGCCGAAGCGCGGGGTCGAGCGGTCGTGGCCGACGCTGCCGAGGCGGCGGGGCTCGACCCCGGCGAGTACGACGTCCGGGTCGTCGTCGACGACGACATCGGACGGGCGGTCGTCGAGGCGGCCAGCGAGTACGACACCGTCTGTGTCGGGCTCTCGAACCGGCCCGAGGAATCGCGGATACCCTTCGGGACAGTCACGGAACGCGTCGTGAACGATGTCCAGAGCAACGTCGCCCTGATACGCGGGTCGTGAGCGACTCGACTACTCTGCTTCTTCCTCGTCCGCCATCCAGCGCTGGCCGTACGAGCGATACCCGTCGAACTCGCCCTGGGTTATCTCGCGCTCGATCTCCTCGCGCGTCTCGCTGTCGAGTCTGACGAGGTGACACACGGGGTGGCCCGGGAGCGCGACGGGGTTCTCCAGCACGCCGACGATGAGGCCGGTGAACGGTGCCTCGATGACGTGTTCTTCCTCCTTGAAGTGGTCCGAGACGGTGCAGATGGTCTCGCCTTCCTGCACCAGCGGGTTCGGGCCCCACTTCATCTCGACGAGGCCGCCGGTGTCGGCCCGGAGCCAGCGCTTCTCCTCCTCGGGCCCCATGACCTTCCGCCAGAGTGGCTCCTCGATGGTTCCCTCGGGGTAGACCTCGTACTCGGCGAGGACGCTCTCGACGCCGGCCAGCGCCTTGTCGATGAGTGCGGGCTGGAACCGGTGTGCCTTCCCCATCTCGACGGTGAGCGTGGGGATGCCGTTCCGGGTCGCGACCGCCCGGAGCGAACTCTCGTCGCCCTCGCCGGAGAGGATGACGTTCGTCGCGAAGGCCTCGGCGAGGCGCTCGACCTCGGGGTTCCCGATGTCGGCGCGGGCGTGATACATCGTGGTGCGGTTCCGGGTCGAGGTGTGGAAGTCCAGCCCGAGGTCGCACTGGCTCACGAATCGCTTGTAGACCTGGTGGGCGATGCGCTCTGCGGTCGTCGAGCGCTCCCGGCCGGGGAACGACCGGTTGAGGTCCTGGTCGTAGATGGGGAGATACCGCTGTTGGGCCTGGTAGCCGGGGACGTTCACGACGTGGAGCAACACCAGTGTGCCGTGGATGTCGCTCGGGGAATACCGGTCGGCGACCTCCTGGAGGACCTTCACCCCGTTGAGTTCGTCGCCGTGGATGGCCGCGGTCATGAACACGCGCGGGCCGGGGTGTTTGCCGTTGATGATGGTGACGGGGATCTCCACCGAGTCGCCGAGGTAGGTTTCGCTGACTTCGTAGCGGAACTGCTTCTTCTCGCCGGGGTCGACCTCCGAATCGTAGCGGAAGGGGCGGGGGTGCTCGTTAGACATACCGGTATTTCAGCGGGGCGATAGGAAAACGTTCGTGTTGGGCACGTCCCGTTTGTGTCCCCCCAGTAACTGGAGAAATGTCCACGAGCGAGTTCGACCCGGCGGACACGCTGGTGCCCGCGACCCCAGACGGGGACGGCGAACCCGAGCGCTTCCAGTATTCGCTCGTGGCCCTTCGAGCCGTCGAGACATCTCGTCGGTCGGTGGCAGTGGCGGGCTGCGGGGCATGCAGGTGGCTGTACTCGGGGTGGGAGGGTACTGATTCCAAGAGCAACAAACGAGGGTTGCATGGGCAATCGGCTACGGGCCGGTCACTCGTCGTCGGTCTCGAATCCATCGACGCCCGCGAACTCGAAGCGCGCCCCACCCATCTCGCTCTCGCTCACGGTGACGTCCCAGCCGTGGGCACCCGCGATGCTCTTCACGATGGCGAGGCCGAATCCCGTCCCATCCGGGTCACCCGTGTACCCGTAGTCGAAGACCTTCGCTCGGTCCGCCGGTGGAATCCCGGGACCGTCGTCCTCGACGAAGAAGTACTCGGGCGTCTCGCCGACGTGAACGGTCACCGTCTGCCCGCCGTGATCGACCGCGTTGCGGAACAGGTTCTCGAACAGGGTCTGGACGCGTTCGGCGTCGCCCTCTATCGAATCCGTGTCTGGGTCGACGTCGAGGGTGGCGTCGGGCGCGTCGACGGTGTCCCAGGCGAGCTGTGCACATTCGACCAGTGAGACCTGTTCGAAGTCACTGACGGTCTCGCCCTTGCGCGCGAGTTCCAGCAGCGATTGGATGAGGGCATCGATGCGGTCGAGTGCCCGGTCGGCGCGGGCGATGTGGTCGGTTGCCTGGTCCGCGTCCTCGGCCGCGAGGTCGAGACTGACCTTCGCGGTCGACAGTGGATTCCGGAGGTCGTGACTGAGGATGCCCGCGAACTCGTCGAGTTGCCTGACCCGCTGTTGCAGCTGGCGCTCACGTTCGAGCTGGTCGGTCATATCGCGGAGGACGCAGACGAAGCCACGATGGGAACCGTTCTCGTCGTTCACCGCGGTGAGGGTGAAATCGGCCCAGTATCTGAAGCCGCCCCGCCGCACCCGCCACCCCTTCTCGTGGACCGGTCCCTCGTCACGGGCGTGCTCCAACTGTCGTTCCGGAACCCCATTGGTGACGTCCTCAGTCGTGTATAATATCGAGAATTTCTCGCCGATGATCTCCCCGTGGTGGTAGCCGTTGATTCGTTCGGACCCGGAGTTCCAGGTGGTCACCAGCCCCTCGGGGTCCATCGAGAAGATGGCGTACTCCGTGATAGCATCTATCAGCAGTTCGAACCGTTGTTTCTCTTCGTCCAGCAGTCGCTCGGCCTCGGTCTCCTCGGAGATGTCGAAGGCAACACATATCATCGTCCCGTTCTCGGCGTACGAGAGTGTCACGCTCACGTGAACCGGACTCCCGTCCTTGCGCCGCTGGACGAGTTCGTCGCTCCACCGACCCTTGTGTGGGACTGCCGGCATAATAGTGTTCTCGACGTACTCGCGGTCCTCCGGGTCGAAGAGCAGCTTCCATCGCTCTTTGAGCAATTCCGCGGTCGTGTACCCGTACATCTCGGCGAAGGCCTGGTTCGCGTAGATGAACTGCCCGTTCTCGTCGAACATGGCGATGCCCTCGCGCGCCGTCTCCATCGCCCGGAGCCGCCGGCCGACGATCTTCTCGGTCCGGTAGGCAGTCACGTAGTGCTCCATGCGACTCGTCAGGAACTCGTACGCTCCCGGGCCACTCTTTCTCAGGTAGTCGGTGACGCCGGCCGAGATGGCTTCCGAAGCGACCTCCTCGGTCCCACTCCCGGTGAACAGGATGAACGGGATGAAGGGGTCCCGTTCTCGCACCGTGCGCAAGAACTCGATGCCGTCCATCCCCGGCAAGTCGTAATCACTCACGATGCAGTCCACACCGCCCTCATCGAAGACCGCCAGTGCGTCGGTTGCACGCTCGACGGATTCGACGCGTGCCCGGTCGCAGGTCCGTTCGAGCCAGAATTTCGTCGTGTCCTGCGCCTCGGGGTCGTTGTCGACGTGCAAGACGTGAATCTGTTCGGTGTCCGACTGAGAGACGGCGTCCGTCGTCCGGTTGTTGCCGTCGGTGCGCATGTACCCGAAGAGAGGCAGTGAGCGCGGCTAAGCCTTCTCTGTGATTTGTTATTACGAAGGGGTGACAGGGAGAGAAACGGCAGACTGAAACCGGGTTACTGGCGCGACTTCGCGACAGCCAGCGACCCGAAGAAGCCGTAGTAGGCGACGACGCCCGAGGCGAGCGTCAACTGGTACGCCCACGACGGGCCCTGCACGACCTCGAACAGCAGGGTGACGAGGGTCACCCAGGCGAGCGCGAACGCGAGGTCGACCGCCATCCCGGCGTTGTGCTCGCGGACGTGGTTCCGGACCGCGGTGCCGAGGTCGCCGAGCGACCGCCCCGACTGGGCGTGCTCACTCATCGTCCTCGCCCTCGCGTTCGTCCACGACGAGGACCGGGCGGTGCGTCGAGCGAAGCACGCGCTCGGTGACGCTGCCCAGCAGGGCCCGCTTGACGCCGGAGCGCCCGTGGCTGCCCATCACGATGAGGTCCACATCGAAGTCCTCGGCGAAGTCCGCGATGACCGAGTGTGGCCGGCCGCCACGGAAGTGTTCTTCCGCGACGAGGCCGCGTTCGCGGGCCTTCTCGGCGACCCGGCTGGTGGCGCTCCGGGCCCGGTCTTCGAGGTCTTCCATCTCGCCGAACTTGCCCAACCGGATGCGCTCGACCTGTTCGGTGCCGAGGCTGACGTCCATCGCGATGGTGTCGACCACGTAGAGGGCGAGTACCTCTGCGTCGTACAGCTCGGCCAGTTCCAGTGCCTTGTCGACGGCGGCCTCCGCCGTCGCGCTACCGTCCGTCGGGATGAGGATTCGTTCCGTCATGATCAGTCGTCTGCAGGGGTGTTCGCGCCGTCACTCACGACCTGTTCGGCCGACTCCATGCGCTGCATGGGTTCGGGGCTGTGACACTGGCGGACGAGCTTCTTGATGTCCTCCGGGGGCTCCTCGGTCGCCCAGGAGACGCCGACGATGACCGCGAAGACCACCGGCACCGCGACGAGCGCGGAGGAGGTCGCCGGGATGACGTTGGCGAGCGTCTGCGAGAGCACCTCACCGTCGATGAAGCCGACGTAGCCCGGCAGGACCTCGTTCACGATACCGAGCAGGGAGAACCCGAGCCCGGTGAGCATGCCGGCGATGGCACCCTTCCGGTTGGTGTTCTCCCACCAGAGCCCGAGGAAGAACACGGGGAACAGCACCGAGCCCGCGATGGCGAACGCCATGGAGACGAGTTCGCCGATGAGCGCCGGCGGGTTGAGCGCGACGACGGTGACCAGCACGCCCAGCGTGACGATGGTCGCACGGCCGACGAGGAGCTGCTGGCGCTGGGTCGCGTCCTCGTTGATGATGTTCGTGTAGATGTCGTGTGCGGCAGCCGAGGAGGCGGCGATGAACAGGCCCGCGGTCGTCGCGAGTGCGGCGGCGACCGCCCCGGCGGCGACGAGGCCGACGAGCCACTGGGGCAGTTCAGCGAGCTGGGCCGTCAGCACGACCAGCACGTCGGACTGCGTGCCCGTGAACAGCGCGCCCTCCGGGCTGATACCCGACTCCTGGGCGAGGATGCCGCCGAAGGCCGCGTAGGCGGCGGTACCCCAGTACAGCAGGCAGATGAAGAACAGGCCCCAGACGCAGGACCAGCGGGCGGTCCGCTCGTTCTCCACCGTGTAGAACCGCACGAGCACGTGTGGTAAGCCACAGGTCCCGACGATGAGGGTGAACGCGGTCGCCACCCAGACGAAGTAGGAGGCGTTCGCGAACGGTGCCGAGAACTCGGCGGAGAGCTGCTGGGCGACGTAGGTCGCCTCGTTACCGAACTCGATGTAGGGCAGGACGGTCGAGTAGCCCTGCGACCAGCCGACCGCGTAGAGACCGACGAGGAACGCGGCGATGAGGATGACGTACTGCACGGCCATGTTCTTGGTCGCACCGAGCATCCCCGAGAGCGCGACGTACACGATGGTGATGCCCATGAGGAGGACGACGCCGGTCGTGTAGTCGGTCCCGAACAGGTAGATGGACATCAGACCCATCCCGCGACCCTGGCCGACCGCGTAGACGAACCCGATGAGGATCGTCGTGAACGCGGCGATGGCGCGGGCCCCGTCGGAGTAGAACCGGTCACCGATGAAGTCCGGTGCCGTGTACTTCCCGAAGCGGCGGAACTGGGCGGCCATGAAGATGAGCAGGATGAAGAATCCCGCCGTCCAGCCGACCAGGTACGCGAGGCCGTAGTAGCCCGCCAACCCGACGAGTCCGGCCACCCCGAGGTAGGAGGCGGCGGACATCCAGTTCGCGCCGATGGCCATGCCGTTCTCGATGTTCCCGATGGAGCGCCCGGCGACCCAGAGGCCGTCGGTGTCGGCCACGCGGAACACGTACCCGATGCTCAGGAACAGCATGAGCATCCCGGCGGTGATGGCCGCGGGGATGGCTTTGAACCCGGCGTCGAGGCCGGTCTCACCGATCTGCAGGACGATATCTGGCATCACAGTTCCTCACCTCCGTCGGTGGCCGTGGCCTGTCCGGCCGGGGCAGTCTCAGAGTCGTCTTCGTGGTCGATGTCGAACTTGTCGTCCAGCGCGTCGCGCTGGCGGGCGTAGACGACCGACAGGAGCAATGCGCCCGCCGGCGCGCCGATGGCGGTCAGGAAGAAGTGGAGCTGGAAGCCCAGCACGATGGTCTCGGTCATGAACCCGGGCGCGATGGCGGTCGCCGTGACCGGCCCGAAGACGAACAGGACCCAGGCGATGAACGTCCCCCAGACGACCTTCAGGTGGTCGCGCATGAACGGGGTCGCCGGCTTGAAGATGTTTATCTCCGCCTCCAGGTAGTCGATGTTCTGTTCGCGTGCGGCCGCGTCGTCGCCCTGACTGGACTCTGACGCGGATTGTGTGGCTGTGTCTGACATAGTTTCGTGATGGCTATGGCTGTCGCTGTGTCGGTGCTGGTGAATCACGAGTGCGCACCACTGACCGGGCGACCGGTCAGTGACGGGCGCAGTCGATGTCCCTGTTCAGTCGCCAGAGACCTTGGCCGCGATGTCCTCGACCACGTCCGGGTTCCGGAGCGTCGAGGTGTTGCCGAGTTCGTCGCCGTTCGCGATGTCTTCGAGCAGCCGGCGCATTATCTTGCCCGAGCGGGTCTTCGGGAGTTCGGGCGTGAAGATGACCGCCTCGGGCCGCGCGATGGGCCCGATGGCGTCCTCGACGCCCTGGATGATGCGCTGGCGCAGTTCCTCGTCCTCGTCGTAGCCGTCCTCGGTGATGACGTAGGCGTACACCGCCTCACCCTTGATCTCGTGGTTCCCACCGACGACGGCGGCCTCGGCGACGCCCTCGACGCCGACGATGGCGGATTCGACCTCCATCGTCCCGAGCCGGTGCCCGGAGACGTTGATGACGTCGTCGACCCGACCGAGGACGGTGATGTAGCCGTCGTCGTCGATCTTCGCGCCGTCCTCCGGGAAGTACACCCAGTCCTCGGGGTCGTCGCTGTCGGTGTCCGAGTACTCGGCCCAGTACTCCTGGACGTAGCGCTCGTCGTTCTGGTAGAGGGTCCGGAGCATGCCCGGCCACGGCTTCTGGACGGTGAGGTAGCCGGCACGGCCGGCTTCGACCTCGTCACCGGCCGCGTCGACGATCTGTACGTCGAGACCCGGGAGCGGCGGCCCGGCCGACCCGGGCTTCATGTCCTTGATGCCGGGGAGCGTGGTGACCATCATCCCGCCGGTCTCGGTCTGCCACCACGTGTCCACGACGGGACAGGACTCGTCGCCGATGTGCTTGTAGTACCACTTCCACGCCCGCGGGTTGATGGGTTCGCCCACGGTGCCCAGCAGGCGCAGGCTGGAGAGGTCGTGGCGCTCCGGGTACTGCGAGCCCCACTTCATGAACGCCCGGATGGCCGTCGGCGCGGTGTAGAGCTGGGTCGCCTCGTACTCCTCGACGATCTCCCAGAGGCGATCCTGCTCGGGATAATCGGGCGTTCCCTCGTACATCATCGTGGTCGTCCCGAGCGCGAGCGGGCCGTAGACGATGTAGGAGTGGCCGGTGATCCAGCCGATGTCTGCCGAGCAGAAGTACGTGTCCTCGGGCTTGATGTCGAGTACCGCCTGGGAGGTCCAGGCCGCCCACGAGAGGTAGCCACCCGTGGTGTGCTTGACCCCCTTGGGCTTCCCCGTCGTGCCGGAGGTATACATGAGGAACAGCATGTCCTCTGCGTCGCGTTCGACCGGGTCGACCTCGGCACCCTCGTTGTCCGCGACGAGGGCGTCGTAGTCGTGGTGGTTGTCGGCCATCGGGTGGTCGTAGACGTCACCGAGCCGGTCGGCGACGACCACGTCGGAAACGTCGTGTTCGACGCCAGCGAGACCCTCGTCGGCCTTCGCCTTGTGCTCCAGGTGGTCGCCGCGGCGGTAGTAGCCGTCGCAGGTGACGAGGTACTCCGAATCCGCCGCGTTCATCCGGGTCGCGAGCGCGTCCGCGGAGAACCCCGCGAACACGACCGAGTGCGGCGCGCCGATGCGGGCACACGCCAGCATGGCGATGGGCAGCTCCGGAATCATCGGCATGTACATCGTCACGACGTCGTCCTCGCCCACACCCAGTTCGCGGAGGGCCGCCGCGAACTCGTTCACCTCGCGATGGAGTTCCTCGTAGGTGTAGCTCCGGTCCGCTTCGTCGACCGGCTCACCCACCCACTCGATGGCGGTCTCGTCGCCTCGCTCCTCGAGATGCCGGTCGAGACAGTTCGCGGACGCGTTGAGCGACCCGCCCGTGAACCACTCGTAGAACGGCGGGTTCGAATCGTCCAGTACGGTGTCGTAGTCGTCGTCCCAGTCGAGCAGGTCGGCCGCTTGCTCCCAGCACTCGGGCCAGTTCTCCTCGAACTCCTCGTAGATGCCCGGGTCCGAGGCGTTCGCCTGTTCGACGAACGACGCAGGCGGTTCGAACCGTTCCTGCTCTTCGAGCCGTGCCTCGAGTTCCACGTCGGTATCGTCCCCTGTCATGATACACCATAACGATGTAACGACTCCCCTATAAAAGATGGAACTAACCATCCCACAGTACGGAATTCGGACGTGTCCGAATCCATCACGGTCGTTCAGCAGGAACAGCTGTTTCCATCGGTAATCGCGACATCGGTGAGCACGGCTGCGACCCTAGATAGTTAGTGGCGTCCGTCGGCTGGTCGCTCCGAGTCCTCGAACACGGCCGTCAGGAGCTTCTGCTGGGCTTTCCGGAGGTGATTGTGCAGCGTCGGCGACGAGATGTCCATCGATGCCGCCAGCTCCTCGGCGGTGCTCCCGCGAGGCCACTCGAAGTACCCGGAGAGGAACGCCGCCCGGAGGACGGTCCGCTGTTTCTCGGTGAGGTCCTCGTCGACGACCTGTTCGACCTGCGCCGTCGTCTGGACCGGCTGTTCGACCTCCCGTTTGGCGAGCAGTTTCGCGTCGGCGAACGTCGCCGTGAACGCCTCGACGACGGTTCGCACGTCCGTCTGGTCCGAGAACACGCTGGTCACGCGGGCGGTCCCATTCTCGACGGTCAGACTCCGGACCGTCCCCCCTCGCTCGACCAGCATCGGCGCGATGGCGTCACCCGAGACGACGAACTCGAGGAGCGCGTGCTCGCCGTAGTCACGGACCAGCCGACTGTCCGTGACCGCCTCGCACCCGTCGACCCGTTCGAGCACGTCGCCGACGCCTGCGCCCTCGACCGTCACGAAGTGCAGGAGGGAACCGTCGTTCCCCGGGACGACGCCCTCCAGTTCGAGGTCGCAATCGAGCGCGGTCGCCGTGTCGACGAGGAACGAACGGCGGTCGGTGCACTCGAAGGAGAGTTCGACGCCGGTGTCCGCCAGAAGCAACCGTTTCCGCTCGACCGCGGTGAGCGTTCGGCCGATTCGTCGGCCGGCGTCCGCGAGTACCCGTTGTGTCTCCCTGTCTGCGGACCGGGTCGCGACGCAGAGCAGTCCGTCTACCGTCTCCCCGGACCGTATCGCGACGATGCACAGGGTCTCGTCCCCCCCAGTGGCCAGTTCGTCGACGACATGGGAATCGAAGACGACGGCGTCGTCGCTTCCGTCGGCCAGCCTCGATGCGAGGTCCTGCCCAGCGATGACCTCACCGAGTTCCCCATCGGAGAACTGGTCACTCCATGTTCCTGCGCGTTCGCGTGGTGTGCCGTCACCGTCACAGAGCCAGACCCCCTCGAAGAAGTCCGCGAGGGCGCTGCAGGCGGCGGTCTCGACTTGTTCACGTGTCGCCACGTCCGCCAGCGCCTCACCGAGGGCCTCGACACAGTGAACCAGTTCGGCAGTCCCCGAGGGGGTGCGGGGGTGGTGGTCAGCGGTGGCTGGTGTGTGCCGCGAGTCGCGTCCGACCGGGGCACCACCGCCCTGCCGCAGTCCCGTCGAACCACGGGCAAAGGCCTCGACGATGGCGGCCGCCGAGGGTGTGTCGAGGTACTGGTCGAGGCTCTCCAGACTGTTCCAGCCACCGACCGCCTGGACGACCGGTGCGGGGACACCCTGGGCGTTCAGCGACCGATGGGCGAAGTGCTTTCGCAGGTCCTTCGAGGACACCGACTGCAGGCGGTCGTCGTCGGTTCGGTCGGCCACGTCGGAGACCAGCATCTGGAGCCGGCGCGCGCTCACGCCGAACAGCGGTTCGTCGGCCGCGACACCCTCCACGTTGGCGAACTTCCGGAGGTCGTGGGCGACCGTGGCCGGCACATAGGCGAGTCGAGTCGTGGCATCGGCGAGTTCGGTGGGGTCGGATTCAGCCTCCGTCTCTCGCACCGTGAGCAGGTGATGTGTCCGCCCGTGCTGGGTCCGCTGGGCGAGGTCACCCGGCCGCAGTCGTGCCATCTCGGCCGGCCGAAGCCCGACCAGGCCAGCCAACGAGACCACGAGGTCCTCCCGGTAGGTCTCGGTCGCGTGGCGGAGTCGCTCGAACTCGGGTTCCGTCAGGAACGACTCGTGCTGGCCGGGTGACATCAGTCGTTTCGCACTTCTCGGAGAGCGCGAATAAATGTTCGGCATTATCACAGCAGTTTACGCCGGAGACCAGCCGCTGATGGCGTCATCTCGTGAGAGCGTGCATGAACCAACTTCGCTGATTCCGATATCCGTGAAATCACTCCTCGACGAGCGACTCGAGTTCGCCGACGACCTCGGGGTTGCGCAGCGAACTCGTGTCCTCCGGACGCTCGCCGTTGGCGATGGCTTCGAGGTAGCGACGGAGGATCTTCCCCGAGCGCGTCTTCGGCAGCGACGAGGTGAACGTTATCTCGTCGGGGATGGCGACGGGACCGATAGCGTCCTCGACGCCCCGCTCGACCTGCTCGCGCAACTCGTCGGTCCCGGCCACGTTCGCGGCCGGGCTGACGTAGGCGTGGATTCGCGTCCCCTTCACGTCGTCCTCGCCACCGACGACGGCGGCCTCGGCGATGCCGTCGACGCCGATGATGGCCGACTCTATCTCGGAGGTGCCGAGTCGTCGGCCCGAGACGTTCACCACGTCGTCCAGTCGACCCAGGAGCGTCAGGTAGCCATCCTCGTCCTCGACCGCCCCGTCACCGGTCGAGTACTGCCAGCGCGCGTCCTCTGGGTCACCCCGGGCAGTCTGCGCCCAGTCGGTTCCCTCACGGAGGGCGACGGGCATCCCGGGCCACGGTTTCGTCACGACGAGCTGGCCCGATTCGCCTACCGACGCCTCCTCGCCGAACTCGTCGACGACCGCGGCGTCGATGCCGGGGAGGGGTCGGCCGACCGACCCGGGCCGCATCTCGTCGATGGCGGGCAGGGTCGACAGCATCACACCCCCGGTCTCGGTCTGCCACCAGGTGTCCACGATGGGGCACTCGCCGCCACCGATGTGCTCGAAATACCATTCCCACGCGGTCGCGTCGATGCTCTCCCCGACCGAGCCGAGCAGGCGCAGGCTGGAGAGGTCGTGTCTCGCAGGCACCTCCTCGCCCCACTTCATGAACGCCCGAATCGAGGTCGGCGCGGTGTAGAACACGTCGACCGCGTTGCGCTCGATGACCTCCCAGAAGCGGTCCTTGCCCGGCGGGTCCGGCGTGCCCTCGAACAGGACGGTCGTCGCGCCGATGGCGAGCGGGCCATACACGACGTAGGAGTGGCCCGTGATCCAGCCGACGTCGGCGGTACACCAGTGGGTGTCCGTCGGTTCGAGGTCGAAGACGGCGTGGCTCGTCCAGGCAACGTGTGAGAGGTAGCCACCCGTCGTGTGGCGGACCTCGGTGGGTTCACCCGTGGTCCCGGAGGTGTAGATGTAGAACAGCAGGTCACTCGCGTCACGAGCGACCGGCTCGACCACCTCGCCGTCGTGGGCAGCGATGCAGTCCTCGTAGGCGTGGTGGTCGCCGGGATAGCCCAGTTCGAGCCGGTTCACCACGACCTGTTCGACCGCCTGTGAGACCGAGAGACAGGCGTTGTCGGCCTTGCTCTTGAGGTCGACGGCGGTCCCGCGGCGGTAGTAGCCGTCGCAGGTGACGAGCAGTTCGGAGCCGGCGTTCTCCATGCGCGTCGCGAGCGCGTCCGCGGAGAACCCCGCGAACACGACCGAGTGCGGCGCACCGATGCGGGCACACGCCAGCATCGCCACGACGAGTTCCGGCACCACCGGCATATACAGTGTGACCACGTCGTCCTCCGCGACGCCGAGGTCCCGAAGGGCCGCCGCGAACGCGTTCACCTCGCGGTAGAGGTCCTGGTAGGTGTAGGTCCGGGTCTCGCCCAGTTTGCCCTCCCACTTGATCGCGGCGTGGTTCTTGCGCCCGGCGTCGACGTGACGGTCGACGCAGTTGGCCGCAGCGTTGAGTTCCCCACCCGGGAACCACCGGATGTCGTCGTCGGTGGAGAGCACCGAATCGTACTGCCGGGACCACGTCAGCTGGTCGGCGGCGCGTCGCCACCCGTCCGGCCAGTCCTCCTCGAACTCGCGATAGATGGACGGGTCGGTGACGTTCGCCTGCTGGACGAACGACTCCGGGGGCGCGACGGACTCCGTTTCCCCGCTTCCTGCCGTGGCGGCGGACTCACTCCCGTCCGACATTCGTCTCCCACTTCGTGCAGGCGGCAAAAAATCGTTCGGCCTCCCAGGCGCTGTCGGCGGGGCAGGGAGGACACCGCATACCACGTGCTTCCGGAGACGCAACACATTAGTTTCGGTTCGAAATAGTCTCGGTATGAGCCGTGTCCCGAACCCCATCCGGTTGCTCATCCTCTGGATAGGGCTCGGGCTCGCCCGCCTCGGATTGCTCCCCCGGGAACACGTCGAGCGGACCACCGACCTCTCCTGGCCCCGCATCGTCACCGGCATCGCCCGGATGTCGAAGAACGCGGTCGACGTGGCGATGGTCGGTATCGCGGTCGGCCCGCTCGCCATCTCCGGCGTCGGCCTGGCCTCGCCGTTCTGGGGCATCGCGTTCTCCCTCGGCGGCGGGTTCGCCGCCGGCACCATCGCCCTCGTCTCCCAGCGATTCGGGGCAGACGCCCACGACGGCCTCGCGCAAGCGGTTCGGTCGAGCGTCCTTCTCGTTATCGTCGTGACCCTGCCGGTGATGGCGGCGTTCCGGCTGTTCCCGACCGAACTCATCTCGGTACTCACCAGCGACGCGCGGGTCGTCGAACTCGGCGCGCGCTACCTCGCGGTACTCTCCTTCGGCGTCCCGTTCGCCGCCCTCAACCTCATCGGGAGCCGCATCTTCATCGGCGTCGACGACGCCTGGACGCCGATGGTCGTCCGCTCCGGTGGGGCCATCGCCAACATCGGGCTCAGCGCCATCTTCATCTTCGACATGGGGATGGGTGTCGCGGGTGCCGCCCTCGGCACCGTCCTCGCGAACGTCCTCGTCACAGTGGCCTTCGTCGTCGCGCTCGTAGCTGGGCGACTCCCGGGTATCGGGGTCTCCCCCGTCCAGGTCTCTCCTGTGGGCCAGTACGTCGATATCGGAAACCTGCGACAGCTGGTGAAGATCGGCCTGCCGGTCGTCGGCCGGAACATGGTCTGGACGGTCGCGAAGTTCCCGATGCTCGCCATCGTCGGCCTGTTCGGTTCGACCGTCCTCGCCGCGTACGTCATCGCCCGCCGTATCTGGGGCATCATGAACACGCCCGGCTGGGGCTTCGCGCTGGCCGCGAGCAGCCTCGTCGGGCAGGAACTCGGTGCCGGCGACGAGGCCGAAGCCGAATCGTACGCCCGCGGTGTCATCATCTTCTCGGTGGCGACGTACACCGTCGCCGGGCTCCTCGTCGGCGCGTTCGCCGAGCCGATCGTCCGGCTGTTCGTCGGTGACCCGAGCGACCCCTCGATACCCATCGCAGTGGCGCTGGTGTACGCCGCCTGTTTCGCGGTGGTCGGCCAGGGCGTCAAGTCGGCGACCGCCGGCCCGCTGGACGCCAGCGGCGACACGCGCTGGCCGTTCTACAGCCAGCTGCTTGGCATGTTCGTGTTCACCATCCCCATCGCCTACCTCGGCGCGACCACCGCTCTCGGTATCTGGGGGCTCTACCTGTCGTTCACCGCCGAGACGTTCGTCCCCGCGGCGATCAACTACTATCGCTTCTCGACCGGGAAGTGGAAGGCCATCAGCCGGGAGTACCGCCCGGACCAGCCGATGGCCGACGATTGAAAATCGACCGCGAACCGGGGACCCCGCTCAGACCCCGTGGAACTCCTTCAGGATGCGCAGGTCGGTCTGCGTCTGTGCGAACTCCGCCATCCGACGGGTCGTCCCGCAGTGCTCGCACGTGAAATCCTGCTTCGGTTCGGGGAGCTGGGCCGGGTTCGCCTCCCACCCTTCGTCACACGCCGAACACTGGAGCTGAATCCACGCTTGTTGCATACATGTTACTTCGCGACGAAGCGTCAAAACGGTTGCTGGTGGTGAAATGAGTGACCGAGATGTGGTAAATAACAGGCATCTGATTTCTCGAAGACGCACGATACGCTCCGGATGCACTGGTGTGTGAGAATCCGGAGCGCTGTGGCCGCGTGGGACGAACCACCCACGCGGCGCGGCCGACGCGAGTCGACCAGCACGCCTGACAGGAAACGGAGCCGATAGGCGAACAGCGCCCGGGAACACCCCGGACAGCGGTTCGGCACCCCCCACAGGCGGCCCATCGGCCACAAAGTACTTACATGTGAATTTGCCACTCAGTCGACGTCCGGCTCTGCGAGCGCGTCGTCGAGGCCGTTGTTCCGCATCGTCTCGGCGACGGCTGCACCTTCGTCGCCATCGACGACGCCGTGGGCGTCTTCGTCCTGACGCTCGACGACGGTCGTCTCGCCGGTCACCTCCACGAACAGCGCGGCAAGGTCGCGATCGGGGCTCTTGTTGACTGTCATTGTGTCTCGAACTCCGGCTATACCACAGTTATCGAAACGCATGAAGTGTGAGCATGATTAGCACACCTATTCAAATGGCACCGCGAAATCACCCCATATAGACACGTCATCAAAACAGAATGTCAGCAACAGAGTTGACACTGCTCGCAACCTACAGAGTGTAGAAGTCCCATGTACGAGAGGATACTGGTGCCGACGGACGGGAGCGATGCCGCGCTAGTCGCGGCCGAGTGTGCGACCGCCATGGCCCGACGGTTCGGGGCCGTCGTCGACGTGGTACACGTGCCCGACCGCCGGGAACGGGTGTTCGCACCGTCGGAAGCCGAGGCCGACGCCGCCGCAGAAGCAGTCCTCACAGCGACCCGCGACGTGGTGACAGCGGGCGGTATCGAGCCGAACGCCGTCATCATCGACGAACCGGACCAGGTCCACGAGGTACTCTGTCGATACGCCGACGAGCACGACGTCGACTGCATCGTCATGGGCACCCACGGCCGGACCGGGTTCGACCGGTACGTCCTCGGGAGCGTCACGGAGCGGATGATACGTGCCGCATCGGTCCCCGTGCTCACCGTCCACGAAGACACCAGGGTTCCCGACGGGGCGAGCTTCGAGCGACTGCTCGTCCCGACCGACGGCAGCGAATGCGCCATCCGGGCCACCGAACACGCGACCGACCTCGCAGAGGCGGTCGGGGGTGACCTCCATGCGATCAACGTCGTCGACACGACCGTCGCGCCCGGCGGCGTCGAGTCCGGGTTCATCACCGGCGAGCTGGAGGCCGCCGGTGAGCAGGCGTTAGAGACGATGCAGAACCACGTGCAAGCCGGAGGCAGCGTGACGGTCCACACGAGTGTCGTCCACGGCCCACCCTACCGCGCCATCATCGACTACGCCGACGAGCACGACGTCGACTGCATCGTCATGGGCACCCACGGGCGGACCGGCCTCGACCGCTACCTGCTCGGGAGCGTCACGGAGCGCGTGGTGCGACTCGCGGAGGTGCCGGTCATCTCGGTCCGTGGCCCCGACTCGTCGTGACCGACGTGACGGCGAGGGTGCCGTCGACGACGATGGTCGCGGTCCCCTCCGGGCCCGCGATACGGAGTTCGAGTTCCAGCGGGTCGGTCCGCACGACCGTCGTCGTCGGTGTCGGCAGGTCCCAGTGATACGCTTCCTCGACGGGAAGCCCGATTTCTAAGAGCCCCGCGGCCACCCGAGCGTGCGAGAGCAACGGCAGGTAGAAGCCCGATTCGACGACCCAGGTACACGTCTCACAGGAGATGCCGACCGGGAACGCGCCGTCCCGGTCGAGGGCCGCCGGGTCGACGGTGACGGTCGTGGTCCCGGCGCAGTCCGGGCACTGCCCACGGCGGGCCAGTCCGACCTGCGTCCTGGCGCGGTCGTACACCGTCTCGAACACCACCTCGTCCGTGCGGTTCCTGAGCCCGTTCTTGGGGAACGGGTAGGTGAAGCCACCGACGAGTTCGTCGCACGACGGGCAGCGAAGCGAGAAGAACTCCCGGTCGTACGTGAGCGTCGTCGGCCCATCACACTCGGGACAGGCCACGCTGGTGTCGAACTCGTGTCGTGACACGGACTCGGTCGGCCGGTTGGCCAGCACCGCCCGGTGGAGCGCCGTCGCGCTGGCCGTCGGGACGTAGCCGTCTGCCGTCTTCCGCAGGTAGACGCCCCGGAGGCGGCCGAGGTGGTAGTTGAACTTCCCGCTGTCCTGCATCTCGACCGCACGCATCAGGTCCGCGTAGCCCTGTGGCTCGGTGTGGGCGGCGCGCCACCGGTCCAGGAGCGCCAGGAGTATCTCGAGCCGGATGTCGTGGCCGAGGAGGGCGAACGCCTCCCGGGTCTCGGGAACCGTCTCCGCTTCGTCCGACATGGCTGGGCTATCACCGGACCGGGAAATCAGCGTACCGGTCGGGACAGCGACGAGTTGTCCGGTCGCGATCCATGCTGCCTGCTAGCACGACTTGTGAACTGCATCTCTCAAAACCTCTACTTACCACCATCTCGAACCGTGAAATCATGACCGAGAAGACACCGGCCAGCACCGGACAGTCCGGCCGGCCGGCCCCGGTCGAAGCCCTCCAGTCCGTTCCTCACCGGGTCGTGGAGTGGCTCGCGGGGCGAAACATGTTCGTCGTCATGGGCGGCTTCTTCCTGTTGGGGTTCGTAGCGCGGCGAATCGGGCCACTGGCACCGCACGACTGGGTGTTCTTCCTCATCGGCGGTATCCTCCCTATCCCGCTCGCGACGGTCTCGACCGAGGCGGACGGCTACGAACACGAGATTTCGAACGCGGACCGGCTCAAGTTTCTCGTCTCCCAGCTTCGCTGGGGGTTCACCCCGTGGGGCATCCTGACGCAGGTTCTCCAGATAGGCGGCACCGCGCTCGCCTACGTGCGGTATCTCGGCCGCCTGCCGAGTCGCACCAGATACACGCCCTCGACCCGGCTGACCGTCCCGTTCTCGGGCGAGTGGACGACCGTCAACGGCGGCATCACCAAGCCGACCTCGCACTCGTGGGGAATCGTCTCCCAGCGATACGCCTACGACTTCGTCGTCACCGACGAGAACGGCGACACCTACGACGGCGACGGCGACGAACTGACCGACTACCACGCCTTCGGTCAGCCGATTCGTGCCCCCGCTGACGGGACCGTGGTGAAGACGAAGGCGTCGCTCCGGGACTACCCGAAGCCCGGGTCGGGGTGGCTCGAATGGCGCACCTGGGACATCGCCGGCAACCACGTCGTCATCGAACACGAAAGCGGGGAGTACAGCCTCGTGGCGCACCTCAAGCACGAGAGCGTCCGCGTCGACCCCGGCGACGCGGTCACCCGGGGACAGGTCGTCGGCGAGTGCGGGAACTCGGGGTTCTCGAGCGAGCCGCACCTGCACTTCCAGCTCCAGGACAGCGCGAACTTCTGGTTCGCCGCCGGGCTCGTCCCCCGGTTTGTCGGAACCGCCGTCAACCGCGACGACGACCGCCGGGTCGAGCACGCGGTCTACGAGCAACTCGAAGACGACCGGGACGAACTGTACCTCTGGGCCGGCGACACGGTCGCGCCCGCCGACGACTGAGAACTGGAGTGTGGACGGCTCAGTGGGCCGTCCAGCCGCCGTCGACCGGGACGTTCGCGCCCGTCACGTACGAGGCGTCGTCCGAGGCGAGGAACGCGATGACCGGGGCGATCTCCTCCGGCTGTGCGGCACGGTTCATCGGCGTATTGGTCTGCAGGAACGACTGGAAGCGCTCGGATTCGAGCAGGTCGTCGGTCATCGGGGTGTCCACGAACCCCGGGCAGACGCTGTTCACCCGGATGCCGTCGCGGGCGTAATCGATGGCCACCTGCTGGGTGAAGTTGACCACACCGCCCTTCGCCGCCGAGTACGAGGCCGCGCCGTGCCCGCCGACAAGCCCGTAGATGGACGCGACGTTGACGATGCAGCCACCCGAGTCGCGAAGATGTGGCAGTGCGGCCTTGGTCCCGTGCATCACGCCAGTGAGGTCGGTCGCGATGACCGCGTCCCACTCCTCGAGTTCCATCTCCTCGACCGATGTGACGCTCCCGATGCCGGCGTTGTTCACCAGCACGTCCAGCCCGCCCAGGGTCTCGACCGCGTATTCGACGAGCGCGACCACCTGGTCGTACTCTCGCACGTCGGTCTGGAAGAACTCACAGCCCAGGTCCTCGGCGACCTGCCGGCCAGCATCCTCGCTGCGGCTGGCGACCACGACCGACGCGCCCGCCTCGCAGAACCGTGTCGCGGTGGCGCGACCGATGCCGGAGGTCCCGCCTGTCACGATGGCCCGCTTCCCTTCGAGCGTCATGTCGGAAGAGTCGTGTTCCGGCGAGATACCGCCGTCCCTGATTCCTGAGCGACGCCAGGCCAGGCGCACAGCATTTGTAGCTGCCCGCCGAAACCCTCCCCCATGGCCCTCACACGCCTGACCACCGTCGACGAGATACCCGAGAACGGGTCGTACCTGTTCACCGTCCGCGAGTCCCACGGCACCGAAGAGGAGGTCATCCTCGTCCGTCAGCCGGACTGCATCGAGGCGTGGAAGAACTTCTGTCAGCACGAGACTGACCAGCGCCTCGACCGCGGGATGGGCGCCGCGATGCGCGACGGCGAGATAATCTGTCCGAAGCACGGCTCCATGTTCGACGCCTGCTCGGGCGACTGCGACAACGGGAAGGCCGAGGGGCTCTCGCTCGTGCCGGTCGACATCAGCGTCAACCGCGGCGTCGTCTACCTGACCGACGACGACTGCGAGTACCTCCACGACGGCGGTATCGACGACGGTGACGACGGGATGCCGGGGTCGTCGTCGCACCTGCAGTTCTGACCAGCCAACAGAAGGCGGAAGACCCTTGCTCGCGAGCGCCCTTGCGAACAGCAGAGAATGACGGAACTCCGCGTGGCGACGTTCAACTGCCGGTACGATACACCCTACGACGGTCCGGACGCCTGGCCGAATCGGCGCGAACAGGTGGTCGACCTGCTCGGCGACATCGACGCGGACCTGTTCGGGGTACAGGAGGCGACGCCCCACCAGTTCGACTACCTGCAGGACCAGCTCCCGGGCTACGAGTGGTTCGGCGTCGGCCGGAAGGGTGGCGAGGAGGGCGAACACGTCCCGGTCGCCTACCGTCCCGAGAAGGTCGAGGCGCTCGAGACGGGCGCGTTCTGGCTGTCCCCGACGCCGGACGAGGTGAGCGTCGGCTGGGACGCGGCGTACCCCCGCGTCGCAACCTGGCTCGACGCCGAGGTCGACGGGCGACCGCTCCGGTTCCTGGCGACGCACTTCGACCACGAGGGCATCGAAGCCCGGTACGAGAGCGCTCGACTGCTTCGTGATACCTTCCTGACCGGGGAGGGGCCCGAACTCGTCGTGGGCGATTTCAACGCGACACCGCAGTCCCGCCCGGTGTCACACCTCACGGGAGGCGGTCTCCAGACCGCCCGGGAGGCCGCGGCGAGGGTCGAGGGACCACAGGGGACCTTCCACCAGTTCGACGGCCACGCCGACGACCGTATCGACTACATCTTCACCAGCGACGACTTCGCCGTCTCCCGGTTCGAGACGGTCATCAGTCGCGCACCGTATCCCTCCGACCACTGGCCGGTCGTCGCCGACCTGGTGTTCTGAGACCGCGTTCCCCGCTCGCCGACCCGGGTCCCGGTCACAGGAGCACGAACGAGGGGAAGTACAGCAGGAGACAGAGCACGCCCGCTGGCCGGGAGAGTCCCCGACGCCAGTAGAAGAGCGCGAGGACGAACAGCGAGACACCGAGCATGTACGCGCCAGACAGCCGAAGCGCGGCGACGTTGTTCACCGTCACGTCTGCGAACAGCGCCCCGATGCCGAGCGAGAACACTGGGTCGGTGATGTTGCTGCCGAGGAGCGACCCGACCGAGATACCGGCATCACCCTCTTTCGCCGCGATGCCCGCGACCGCGATCTCGGGCAGTGTCGTCCCGAGGCCCGTCAGCAGCCCGAGAAGGTAGGTCGGAACGCCGAGGATGGCACCCAGTTCGATCCCGTTCGTCACCATCAGGTGGCCCCCGACCACGACCATCAGCAGCCCTGCGAAGATCCGCGGAAGCGTCTTCGCGGGCGGCGCGCGCTCCTCGATGACCTCCTCGGTGATCTCCTCGCCGCCCTCGTTCGAGTACAGGTCGTGGATGAAGAACACGTACGCGAGCATCATCAGGAAGCCCTCAGAGCGGATGAGCAGACCGTCTTCGAGCGTCAGGAGCATGATGATCATCGAGAGCGTCATCGCGCCCCCGTAGATGGCGACGTTCCGGCGCTCGGCCTCGATGGGAGCGATCAGGGCGACGATGCCGATGGCGAGGGTTATCTGGGCGGTCTCGGAACCGACGATGTTCCCGACCACGAGGTCGCCCGCGCCGTACAGGGCCGCGTAGATGGAGGTCGTCATCTCCGGGATGGACGTGCCGATGGAGATGACGGTGACGCCGACGAAGAACGTCGAGACGCCGTAGTAGAGTGCGAGTTCGCCGGCGGACCGGACGGTCTGGTCCGCCCCGATGATGAGGAGCGCCAGCCCGCCGACGAACAGCCCGAGTTCCACGAGCATCGTGCTCACCGTCGATTCGAGGTGGCATAATACGCGGCCATGGCAGTCGAGACTGTCGGGTGGAGACGCATTGGAACGAGCCAATGGGGGGTGGCTCGTTCCGGAAACGGTTGGTGGATGTGGGTGCTCCGGGGCGGTCGTATTCCCCCAACGACCGCTGTCTCAGGTGACGACCCCCGAACGCACCATCCATGAATTGACAGTTCCGTTATTTAACTACACCGCATTACTACGAAAGACCGACACTGCCAGCCGGTACCGGGAAAACCAACCAGCCTAGACGCACTTCTCGCAGGTTGACTGGTCTACTGGCCGTACGATTCGAACTTCTCCTCGACCGTCTCCAGTTCCGCGGTCGTCAGTTCCGTCGGTTCACCCACGTTCCGGGCCTGCAGGTACACCTGACAGAGATTCTCGATGTGGCCGGTGTTCTCGACGGCGGTCGGGAGGTCCTCGGCCGTGACGACGAGGCCGTGGTTCTCGATGAAACACGCCTGCGAGTCCGCCTCCTCCATGGCCGCGACACAGTTCTCGGCGAGCTCCTGCGAGCCGTACGGGGCGTACTCCGCCACCGGCACCTCGTGGCCCACGGAGACGATCATGTAGTGGACCGGCGGGAGCGGTTCGTGCAGGACCGACATCGTCGTCGCCCACGTGGAGTGAGTGTGGACGATGGCACCCGCGTCGATGTCGCGATAGAGGTAGCGGTGCATCGGCACCTCGCTGGAGGGCTTCATGTTCCCGGCGAGTTGCTCGCCCTCGAAGTCGACGACCGGCACGTCCTCGGCGTTGAAACTATCGTACGGGACGCCGGTCGGCGTCACCGCGAACGCGTCCTCCGACCGGACGCTCAGGTTGCCGGTTCGACCCGGGGTGAGGTCTGCGAGGTCGGGGGCCCACTGGACGACGGCGTCGCGTTCCTGTTCGAGTGTCATAATACCAACTCTGTGAGGTCTGCGAAGTTAGCAGTTCGGAAATCCGGCCGACGGCGACCTTCCAGGTCGGCCTCGGCCTGCGACCCGCCCTCGAACAGCACCGTCGACAGCCCGACCGCGTTCCCGCCCTCGACGTCCGCCTCGACGCTGTCCCCGACCATGACGGCCTCGCTCGGGCGCAGGTCGAGCTGGGCCAGCGGGAGCGTGAACATCACCGAGGCGGGCTTCTCGGACCCGGTCTCCTCGGACGTGACCACGAGGTCGATGGCGGATTCGAGCCCGAGGTGTTCCAGCTTCTTCAGCTGGATTCGGGTCGTCAGGTTGCTCACGACGGCGACTTTGACGCCCTCGTCGTGGAATCTCGCCAGCGTCTCCTCGACGCCGTCGAACAACTCCATCTCCTGGATGTAGGTGTCCCAGTACGCCTCGCCGAGCTCCAGCGCGTGGCGGGACTTGTGGGTCCCGGTGTATATCTCGATGAGTCGCTTGAAGTAGAGGAAGCGCTCGTGGGCCGAGGCGGTCCCGGCGAGTTCGCGTTTCACCTCGCTTCGGGCCGCCTGGTAGTACTCCCTGAACTCCGCACGCTCGAAGTCGTACCCCAGGTCCCGGGCCGTCTCCAGCGCGGCCTCCTTGCCGGCCTCGTTGCACGGCTCGTACGGGTAGAGCGTGTCGTCGAGGTCGACGAAGACCGCCCGGTATCGATAGCTCATATCCATTTCCTTCTCGGGCGGGGACACATTCGTCTATCGTTCCGTCGTCAGACCGGGGAGGAAACGAACGAAAACAGCCCGACTGCGAGCAGGTAGCCGTACACCCCGCTGGCGAACGGAATCGCCGTCAGCGCCCGAACCGGCGCGGCCACGACGTATGCGGCCGTTCGCGGGCCTCGCGGCAGGTTCCCCGCAGTTCGGAAGAGCGAGGCGGTATCGCTCGAACTGGGAACCGCAGTCAGGGCGAAGATAGCCCCGAGCCAGCCGAACAGGTAGGCGAGGCTCGAGCCGGCGAGAGCGCCGAAGACAACAAAGGCGGCCGCACCGAGGACCGTGTTCACGACGAGCGGCGCGACCGCGATACCGAGGTCGGCGACGAACGAGTCGACGCGCTCGTGGTCGACGTAGGCGTCCTCCGCGAAGGGGTTGAGGTAGCGACTCGCGGTGACGCGGACGCCGAACAGCCGGCACGCCTGCACGTGGGCGAACTCGTGGCTGACGATGCCGGGTGCGAGCACGAGCGTGACGAGGACGTTGTAGAGGGACTGCAGGGCGGACACGAACTACCCGACTCTACGCGGGCATCCATCAAAAGTCCGTCCGGTTCGACCACAGACCCTTGACCGACGGGCACCTAATCGGGGTATGGGCCGAGGTCAAGACCTCCACGAGTTGTTGGCCGGCGCGGAATCGCTCGTCATCGTCTGTCACGACAACCCCGACCCCGACAGCCTCGCGTCCGCGATGGCGCTCCACGAGATCGCCAGCGACGCGGGCGTCGAGGAGGTGACAGTCCTGTACGCGGGCGACATCTCCCACCAGCAGAACCGTGCCTTCGTAAACCTGCTGGAGCTGGAACTGGAACAGTTCTCCGTGGAGTCGCTGACGGCGGGTGATATCATCGCCTTCGTCGACCATTCGGTCCCCGGACAGAACAACAGGGTTCCCGCGGAGGTCGATGTCGATGTCGTCGTCGACCATCACCCCGCAGAGAACGTCGTCGCGGACTTCATCGACCGACGGGAAGGCTACGGGGCGACCGCGACCATCTTCGTAGAGTATCTCGACGAACTCGGCATCGACGTCGATACGCGGCTCGCGACCGCACTGATGTTCGCATTGCGACGCGAGACCCTGGAGTTCCTCCGGGGCGTCTCCGGACCCGACTTTGCCGCCGCCGAGCGCTTGCAAGAGGCGGTCGACATGGACCTGCTACGAAAGGTCGCCCACCCCTCCATCAGCGAAGCGACCATCGACGCCATCAGCGACGCGATCGACAACCGGATCATCCGTGGCTCGGTCCTCATCTCGCACGCGGGCCGGACCACGGAGCGTGACGCCCTCCCGCAGGCGGCGGACTACCTCTCGGACATGGAGGGCGTCGACACCACGGTCATCTTCGGCCTCATCGACGATGTGGTCGAGATAAGCGCCCGGTCGACCGACTCCCGCATCCACATCGGCGACGCGCTCAAGGCCGCCTTCGGCGACGTGGGAAGCGCGGGTGGGCACCGGCAGATGGCTGGCGGACAGATTCCACTCGGGCTGTTCGCCGACTACGCCGACGACGGCGGCCTCGTCGACATCGTCGAGACCATCGTCACGCAACGGCTGGTCGACGAGTTGCACCTGAGTGACCGGAACGACGACAGCGAGTGAGCTGTCGACCGCCGTCTGATGGGCGTTCAGTTCTCGACCCTGGCGAACGCGCGTTCGTCTATCGGTTCACCACAGACGATACAGCCGTCCAGCATGACGAGTTCCCGGACCTCCCGGTCGACGACCGTTCTCGCCTCACAGTTCGGACAGTCGAACTCGAAGTGTCGGGACACGGTTCGACCCTGCCTCCCTGAAGGGGAGATAGTACAATGAGACGACACCCAACGAGTGGAGGCGGTTTTTGTCGGCGGTGACGTCCCGGCCGAGAAAGGTTATCGCCTGGAATCGCGTACGTCCCTCGTGATAGACGACCGACTCCTTCGTCGCCTCGACTGGCTGCTGGCCGCCCTCTCGGTGTGGCTGGCGCTCACGCTGGTCCTGGGCAGCTTCGCCCTCATGACCGTGAACCTCGGTATCGGCATCGCGGCGCTCGCGACCATCGTCCTGGTCGGGACCATCGCAGTCATGTCCTACCTTCGCTCGGCCGCCCCCGACACGGACCTCCGGGTCGAGGTGCGCTGAGACCGGACGCGAACGGAATCCCGCTACTGGGCGAGGATGTCGTCGAGTAACTTCCTCTGTGCGGCGGCGAGGTGTTCCGCGAACGTCGAGCGCGTGATGTCGAGGCGATCCGCGACCTCGGTCGCGTTGGCGTCCCGGGGATGCGCGAAGTAGCCCTGCTGGTGGGCGGTCTCCAGCACCTCGCGCTGGCGGTCGGTCAGCGACTGTCGGTCGACGAAGACGAGGTCGTCCGCGTCCTCGCAGGGCTGTGACCGCGTGAGCCGGCGGACCGCCACGCCGTCGAACTCGTCGCGGAGGTCCGTGATGACCGCCCGGAGCGACTCTACGTCCGAGACGTAGAAGGTGAGGTAGATGACGCCGCCTTCGGCCCGTAGGTCGCGGACGGGACACCCGTGGCGTTCGACGTGCTCGCAGACGCAGCCACAGCCACAGTCGCGCGTGAACCGGTAGACGTGGTCCGACCCCGTGCTGTAGACCTCCTCGAGGTCATCCTCACCGTCGAGTTCCTCGCCTATCGAGAACTCGCCGACGACCTTGCCGTCGCCCGGATGGCCACTGCGAGTGACGGTCTCGACCGGCGCGTAGTCTGCAGAGACCGCCGCGACCCTGCATACGGAGGGTTCGCGTATCGATACCTCCGCGCGGATACCACTCGCCATAACACCTGATATTTCCCGTGCTCGTCTGTTGTTCCTTTTCCCGAACATGTTCGGCCGGATTTAGCACTTAAACCCCCTCTATTCTGTGGTCCGCGAGTTACCGGGGTGGAACGGAAAGACCCGCACATGGCTTCGAACGACGGCAGGTTGCGGTCGAATCGCCCGACTGGAATCGAGTATCGAGGTGAGTCGGCGGTGAAACCATGAGACGAGGAACCATCGTCATCGCGGTCATCATCGCGCTGGTGCTCCTGCCGATGTGGTACGTCGCGCTCCATGGCGAGCCACCGAGCGAGGAGATCGAGATTGACCAGAGCGTCTCGGAGATGCGGCCCCTCCAGGAGATAATCGATACGCCGAACAAGCTCTCGCCGAGCCAGGTCGGCGTCATCGTCTGGGTCGCCCTGTTCGGCCTCGTCGGCGCGTTGACCGCGGTCCACCGCTTCATGAACGAGGCAGTCAGGCCAGACGATTCGGCGGACGCCGCGGTGGCCGACGGCGGGCAGGTTGGCTTGCCCTGGTTCGACACCGAGAACCGCTGGGTCGTCGAGTACCACGACGCCTCGGACGCGGTCGAGGGAATCGTCGCGATGGGCGGGTTGACCATCCTCGCCATCGCGTTCGCGGCGCTGTTCACCGGTGAGTACCTCACCCTCGCCCGGACCCAGTACTTCGGCGTCTACGCCGCGGGGATGTTCACCTCGCTCGCCATGCTCACGGTCAGCTACTACGCGTTCTTCATGCCACACGTCGAGGTCGCCGAACGGAGGGGTCACTCATGAGCGGCGACGACTGCGACGGCTGCTGTTCGGACTGCGGCGACGACGGCTACGGGGCACCGACCATCTACTCCGACAGCCGCGCCGAACTCCAGCGCCGTGACTTCGCGAAGGTGATGGCCACGGTCGGCGGTCTGACCGCCGTGGGCACGCTGGCCGCACCACTCGCCGGCCTCACGCAGGTGTTCGAGCGGGACTACACCGGACCCATCTACTCCGACGGTATCTACCTCGTCGACAGCGAGGGCGAGCGAATCACCGAGAAGGCCCTGGGCGAGGGCGAGAAGATGACCGTCTTCCCGGAACCCCGGCCCGGCATCGAGGAGGCACCGACCCTCCTCGTCAAGTATCCAGAGTCCGCCTACGGCGGCGAGACGAAACTGGAGTTCACGACCGGCGGCTACGCGGCCTACTCCAAGGTGTGTACCCACGCTGGCTGCATGGTCTCCAAGGAGGAGGGCGACACCCTCGTCTGTCCGTGTCACTTCGGGAAGTTCGACCCCAAGAGCGGCGCAGCCGTGGTCGGCGGCCCGCCACCGCGGGCGCTGCCACAGCTCCCCATCACGGTGTCGAGCGACGGCTACCTGATGGCGACCGGCGACTTCGAAGCGCCCGTCGGCGCGGGTGGTGAGTGATGTCGCGACTCGATTCCATCCGGCAGGGCGCGACCGACGCCCCCAGCCGGGCCTACGACTGGGCCGACCAGCGCTTCGAACTCGACAGCGGGCGGAACGCGCTCGGGAAGGCGTTCCCCGCCGAGGACTCGTTCCTGCTCGGCGAGGTCGCGCTGTTCTGTTTCATCGTGCTCGCGCTCACCGGGATGTTCCTCGGGATGTTCTTCGAGCCGAGCACGAGCAGTGTGACCTACGAGGGCAGCGTCGAGAAGTTCCAGGGACAGGAACTCCCCGAGGCGTTCGTCAGCGTCCTGCAGATAACCTACGACATCCCCTACGGGATGTTCATCCGGCGGATGCACCACTGGGCGGCCCACCTGTTCGTGGCCTCCATCGGACTGCACATGCTCCGGGTGTTCTTCACCGGGGCGTACCGGAACCCGAGGGAAGCGAACTGGGTCGTCGGCTCCGGGCTCGCCGTGCTCGCGATGGGCGCGGCCTACACCGGGTACGCGCTCCCGTTCGACGAGTTCGCGAGCACCGCCACCGGTATCGGCTTCAACATCGCGAACTCGATACCGGTAGTGGGCAGCATCGCCGCGAAGGTGATGTTCGGCGGGGAGTTCCCGTCGAGTGCGACCATCCCCAGATTGTACTTCCTCCACGTCCTCGTCATCCCGGTGCTCATCGGGGTCGGGTTGGCGCTACACATGGCGATCCTGATACGCCAGAAGCACACCGAGGCACCCCGGGACGGTGACGTGAAGTCGGGACGCAAACCGGTCGAGCAGGACGACGGCGACGTCATCATCGGCCTCCCGGCGTTCCCCAACCAGGTCGCCGTCAGCGCCGTGGTGTTCTTCCTGACGCTCGCCACGCTGTCGGTGCTGGCCGGCTTCCTGCCGGTCCACAACATCGCCGAGTACGGCCCGAACGACCCGGCGGGCACGCCGGAACTCATCATGCCCGACTGGTTCTTCATGTGGCTGTACGGCTTCCTGAAGCTCCTGCCGACGTGGCTGAGCTTCACCATCCCCGTGGTCGACATCCACGTCAGCACCGAGTTCCTCGGCGGCGTGGTGCTCCCGGGACTGGTGTTCCTGGCGGTGTTCGCCTGGCCGTTCATCGACTATCACAGCCAGCAGACCCACTTCACCTCGGACCCGCTGGAGCGACCCTGGCAGACCGCCACCGGCGTCGCCGCCATCGTGTTCATCATGATCGCCTCCATCGCGGGGATGAACAACATCCTCGCAGAGGTGCTCGGAACGACGACCAGTGCCGTCAACCCGTTCCTCATCGTGGCGCTGCTGGTCGCCCCGGCCGCTTCCGGTGGTATCGTCTACCGGGTGCTGTCGGACGGGAGAACGCCCAGCGATGAGGGCCAGCAGGAGGTGCCTGCCGATGACTGAGTGGACCGTCTCGGCGCGGGCCTACACCCGGCTCGACCGGGCGACCAAGCTCGGCGGGCTGGCGCTGGTCGCCATCGGACTAGAGTTGGGCGGGAGCGACCCCGCAGGTATCGCCTTCGGCGTGGCTGGGGCCGCGCTCGCACTGACCACCGTCTTCGTCACGAAACATGAGTAACCAAGAACCGACCCACGACGAGCGAGACGAGAGCGACGTGACGCCGTCCAGACGCGGGTTCCTGAAGGGACTCGGCGCAGCGACGGCCGCAGGACTGACCGGCATCGGCGCAGCCGATGACCTCTTCCAGATGGAAGGGCTCCAGGTCGTCGACGACCCCATCGGGAACTACCCCTATCGCGACTGGGAGGACCTCTACCGCGAGGAGTGGGACTGGGACTCGGTGTCCCGGTCGACCCACAGCGTGAACTGCACCGGCTCCTGCTCGTGGAACGTCTACGTCAAGAACGGCCAGGTGTGGCGCGAGGAGCAGGCCGGGGACTACCCCCGCTTCGACGAGAGCCTCCCGGACCCGAACCCGCGGGGCTGCCAGAAGGGTGCCTGCTACACGGACTACGTCAACGCCGACCAGCGCATCAAGCACCCGCTCAAGCGCGTCGGCGAGCGCGGCGAGGGCAAGTGGAAGCGCATCACCTGGGACGAGGCGCTCGCCGAGATCGCCGACCACGTCGTCGACGAGGTGCAGGCCGGTCGGTACGACTGCATCTCCGGGTTCACGCCGATTCCGGCGATGAGCCCCATCTCGTTCGCCTCCGGCAGCCGCCTCGTCAACCTGCTCGGCGGCGTCTCCCACAGCTTCTACGACTGGTACTCGGACCTGCCGCCGGGCCAGCCCCTGACGTGGGGCGTCCAGACCGACAACGCCGAGAGCGCGGACTGGTACAACGCCGACTACATCATCGCGTGGGGGTCGAACATCAACGTCACGCGCATCCCCGACGCCAAGTACTTCCTCGACGCCGGCTACAACGGGACGAAACGCGTCGGCGTCTTCACCGACTACTCCCAGACCGCCATCCACACCGACGAGTGGATGAGTCCCGAGGGCGGGACCGACACGGCCCTCGCGCTGGGCATGGCCAGGACCATCGTCGAGGAGGACCTGCACGACGAGGCCCACCTGAAAGAGCAGACGGACATGCCGCTGCTGGTCCGCGAGGACACCGGGAAGTTCCTCCGCGCCAGCGAGGTGCCCGGCCTCGGCGACGAGGTCGAGGACCCCGAGAAGACGTTCGTCATGCAGGACGAATCGGGGACGCTCCGGGTCGCGCCCGCATCCCTCGGCGACCGCGACGGCGAGTACGACAAGTCCGCGAGCATCGAACTCGACTTCGAGCCCGACCTCGCGGTGGAGCGGACGGTCGACGGGGCCGACGCCGAGATTCCGGTCCGCTCGGTCTGGCTGAACCTGCAGGACGAGTTATCCAACTACGACCCGCAGTACGTCTACAACGAGACGGGTGTCGGCGAAGACACGCACCAGCGCATCGCCCGCGAGTTCGCCGAGGCCGAGCGCGCGAAGATCATCCACGGGAAGGGCGTCAACGACTGGTACCACAACGACCTCGGGAACCGGGCGCTCCAGTTGCTCGTCACCCTCACCGGCAACCTCGGTCGGCAGGGCACCGGCCTCGACCACTACGTCGGCCAGGAGAAGATCTGGACTATCCACGGCTGGAAGAAGCTCTCGTTCCCGACCGGGAACGTCCGTGGCGTCCCGACGACGCTGTGGACGTACTACCACGCCGGCATCATGGAGAACACCGACGAGGACACCCGGGCGAAGATACAGGAGTCACTGGATAAGGGCTGGATGCCGCTCTACCCCGAGAAGCGCGATGACGGGTCCAGACCCGACCCGACGACCATGTTCGTCTGGCGGGGGAACTACTTCAACCAGTCCAAGGGGAACGTCGCCGTCGAGGAGACGCTGTGGCCCAAACTCGACCTCGTCGTCGACATCAACTTCCGCATGGACTCGACCGCGATGAACGCGGACATCGTCCTCCCGACCGCGAGCCACTACGAGAAACACGACCTCTCGATGACGGACATGCACACCTACGTGCACCCGTTCACGCCGGCGGTCGAACCCCTGGGCGAGTCCAAGACTGACTGGCAGATCTTCCGCGAGCTCGCCGCGAAGATTCAGGAGGTCGCCCGTGACCGCGGCATCGAACCCGTGCAGGACCGGAAGTTCGACCGCGAGATCGACCTCACGACCATCTACGACGACTACGTTCGCGACTGGCTCGACGACGAGGAAGGTGCTCTCGAAGAGGACCGGGCGGCCTGCGAGTTCGTCCTCGAACACTCCGAGGAGTCCAATCCACACGACAGCGACGAACAGATAACCTTCGCCGACACGGTCGAACAGCCACAGCGGCTGAAGGCCGCCGGCGACCACTGGACCTCCGACATCGAGGAAGGCGAGGCCTACACGCCGTGGAAGCGCTTCGTGCAGGACAAGGAGCCGTGGCCGACGTTCACCGGCCGCCAGCAGTACTACATCGACCACGACTGGTTCATCGAGCTTGGTGAGCAGCTGCCCACGCACAAGGGACCGGTCGCCGAGCAGGACCGCGAGGAGTACCCGCTGAAGTACAACACGCCCCACGGTCGGTGGTCCATCCACTCGACGTGGCGCGACTCCGAGAAGATGTTGCGCCTGCAGCGCGGCGAGCCGCTGGTCTACCTGCACCCCGAGGACATGGACGAACGCGGCATCGAGGACGGCGACACGGTCGTCGTCCACAACGACCTCGCCGAGGTCGAGGTCCAGGCGAAGGAGTACCCGAGCAGCCAGCGCGGCACCGCCCGGATGTACTTCGCCTGGGAGCAGTTCCAGTTCCCCGACCGGGACAACTTCAACTCGCTCGTGCCGATGTACATGAAACCGACCCAGCTCGTCCAGTACCCCGAGGACTCGGGTGAACACCTCTACTTCTTCCCCAACTACTGGGGGCCGACCGGGGTGAACTCGGACGTCCGCGTCGACGTCCGGAAGAAGGGAGGTGATGACGGATGAGCAGCCAGTCCGACGACGGGGTGAACCTCGCCGACGGCGTCGACCACCAGGTCGCGATGGTGATGGACCTGAACAAGTGCATCGGCTGCCAGACCTGCACGGTCGCGTGCAAGTCGCTCTGGACCGAGGGCGGCGGCCGCGACTACATGTACTGGAACAACGTCGAGACCCGCCCCGGCAAGGGCTACCCGAAGAACTGGGAGGAGAAAGGCGGCGGCTGGAAATCCAGCGAGCATAACGAGCGCAACCCCGGCGAGATTCCCGAACAGGAGGACTACGGCCACCACTGGGAGTTCAACCACGAGGCCATCATGTACGACGGGAGCGACGAGCCCCTTCGCCCCCAGGGCGACCCCGAGTGGGGGCCGAACTGGGACGAGGACCAGGGGGCCGGCGAGTACCCCAACTCGTACTACTTCTATCTCCCGCGTATCTGCAACCACTGCACGCACCCCTCCTGTGTCGAGGCCTGCCCGCGCAAGGCCATCTACAAGCGCGAGGAGGACGGCATCGTGCTGGTCGACCAGGAGCGCTGCCGGGGCTACCGCTACTGCGTGGAGGGCTGTCCGTACAAGAAGGTGTACTACAACGCGGTCAAGAAGACCTCCGAGAAGTGCATCTTCTGCTACCCGCGGCTCGAAGGCGAGGGGCCGAACGGGGAGACGTTCAAACCGGCCTGCGCAGAGGAGTGTCCGCCACAGCTCCGGCTCGTGGGGTTCCTCGACGACGAGGAGGGCCCCATCCACAAGCTGGTGAACGAGTACGAGGTCGCGCTGCCCCTGCACCCCGAGTACCAGACCGACCCGAACGTCTACTACATCCCGCCCTACGCGCCGCCACAGCACTCCGAGGACGGCGAGACCGTCGACGTGGACCGCATCCCCAGAACCTACCTCGAGGAGCTGTTCGGCGAGCGAGTCCACGACGCGCTCGACACCATCGAACGCGAGCGCGACAAGGTGAACCGCGGCGGCGAGAGCGAACTCCTCTCGATGCTCACCGACGAGAATCCGGCCCAGAAGTACCGCATGGAGGTGTTCGACGATGACTGAGCGAACGGAGACGGGGAGCGGGAGACGGGCCGACCGTGAGACCAGACAGACCATCGCGGTCACGCTGGCGCTGACGGCGCTGGTGGTCGCGTCGGCCCTGCTGGTGCCGATGCTCGCCAGTGCCCGCCCGGCCCACCAGATTCCCGTCCACGAGCCGGTGGGCGAGACGAGCGCCGCGAGCCCGGACGCGGCCGCCTGGGGTGACGCACCCCCCGTCGAGGTCCCGATGACCAGCGCCCCGAGTGGCGTCCCAAACGCCGATACGACCTCGGTCGAGGAGGTCACCGTCCAGGCGATCCAGACGGATGAACGGTTCTACGTCCGCCTGTCGTGGGCCGACGGAACCGCAGACCGGAACGCGAGCAGCCCCCGGGAGTTCGCCGACGCGCTCGCGGTCCAGGTCCCGGTGAACCAGAGCGCCCGCCCGCCCATCTCCATGGGCAGCACGCGCAACCCGGTCAACGTCTGGTACTGGAGTTCGCCCAGCGGGGCAGAGGAGCTACTGGCCGGTGGTCCCGCCACGACCACCGAGTTCGAACAACCCGCGGTGAACGTCTCGACCAGCTACGAGGACGGCCACTGGCGGGTCGTGTTGGCCCGCGACCTGCAGGCCACCGGCCAGAACCGGACGGTCGTCCCGACGGACGAGGACATGGACGTCGCCTTCGCGGTCTGGAACGGCTCCGAGATGGAGCGCTCCGGCCGGAAATCCGTCAGCGAGTGGTACCACTTCGCGCTGGGTCCAGGCCCGCAAGGCCCACCGTACGAGACGCTGCTGTGGTCGGTCGCTGGCGTCTCCATCGTCGGGGTGGCGGTCGCGACCGTGACGGCGATGCGACGAACCTGAGGTGAGCTGATGCAAGAACAACCCGATACCACGCGAGACGACGAGGAATCGACCGCAGGGACGACGAGTGACGAGCCACCGATGCCGGACCAGACGGACAGGGAGGCCGCGGCCCGCGGCGCACTGTACGGGCTGTGTGCGACCCTGTTCCGCGAACCGAGCGCGTCGGTCCACGAGCGACTGGCCAGTGGCGAGGTCACCGAGACCGGTGCCGAACTGGTCGCGGTCTCGGGACTGGATATCGACCCGCCGGACCTCGGGACCGACGACGACCACGACACGCTCTGTGCCCGCTACAACGACCTGTTCACGGTCGGCTACGCGGAGTACGAGGACCGGACCGACGGGTCGCTCGATTCGCAGGGGCCGCCCGTGTCGCTGTACGAGTCACGCTATCGTTCGGAGGTGTCCTGGAACGACGTGAACCTGGACCTCGCCCGGGCCTACGAGTACTTCGGCGTCGAGGTGAACCAGGAGACGCGCGACAACCACGACTTCCTGCCCTACCTGCTGGAGTTCGCGGGCTACCTCGCCCGGCAGGAGGCAGTCGCAGCCGACGACGAGGGTCGCGACCTCGCCAGGGCCCGCCTCGACTTCCTCGACCGACACCTCAGGGTGACGGTCCCGGGAGTCGCCGAATCGATGGCAGCGCAGTCCGGGACCGGTCTCTACGGGGTGCTCGCCGACTTCTGTGACCGGCTCTCCCGGGCCGACCAGCAGGCGCTCGCCGCGCGCTTCGAGGGAACGCCCCCGGCTGAGGACCAGCGAGGTGACGACCCGTGAGCAGTTCGACGTTCGACCACTGGAGTACCCGGACGCGCGGCGCGGTCGCGACCGTGGTAGACGGCCTCCCCGTCACCACCCGGACCGCAGCTGCACTGCTCGCGGTCGTCCCCGCGACCGCCGTGTTCGTCCTCAGGCTGGCGGTGAACGCCTCGCTCCAGGGGCCGGTAGTCGACGCCTCCCTGTTGCGGCCGGTGCTGTTCGCGGCGCTCCTTGGGCCCGCACTCGCGGCACTCGTCCTCGGCGCGAGTACGGCTTCGACCTCGCCTGCCGAGCGCGTCGGCCTGACGTTCGTCGGCGTATTCGGCGTCCTCGCCGGACTCTCCCCGGCGGCGTGGCTGCCGGCTGCGGGGGCGGTCCTCGGCGGTGGTTCGCTCGCCGTCGCGGCCCGGATCCACGAGGCGAACCGGCAGGTCACCCCGCTGGGACTCGTTTCGAGTACCGTCGTGCTGCTCGGTATTGCACTCTCACTGGCGGCCTCCTCGGGCGTCGCAACTACCCTCCGAACCACGGGCACGACCGTGGCACTGCTGGGAATCGCCCTGGCACCGGCGTTCGCCGGACGGAGCCTCTCGTGGCCGGACCTCGGTGCCGGCGCACTGGCCGCGGTGGCGGTGTACCAGGCCGCGACGAGTGCGCCCTTCGTCGCCGGAGCCGCGCTGCTCGTCGGGAGCAACGTCGTCGGCGGGTCCGTGGTGCTGGTCGCGCTGGCGGCCGGCGGCGGCGTCGCCGCGACCGTGGCAGGTGTGAGAACCGGGCGCTGGCCGGTCGCCCTGGGAGCCGTCCTGTTGCTTGTCTCGGGCGTCCCGGCGACGCTGCCCGGAGCAGTCGGGGCGGTGGTCGCGCTCGCACTGCTCGTCGCCGATGGCGGTGCCGGTACCGAGACTCGAGGTGGTCTCGCGTGAGAGACGAGGAGGAGGCCACCGACGGGCCGCCGGACCCGCAACTCCACCCCGAGAACAGTCCCGGCTTCGGCGAGGAACCGGTCGGGCTAGAGGATATCGAGGTCTCCCGCGAGGACGTGACCATCGGGGAGGCCGACCCGGCCGAACTCGCGGCCAGCGACACGGAACCCGTCGAGGACGCGGCCGAGCACGACCTGCTCGCCACCCTCGCGGGCGACGACCCCATCGAGCGCCGCCGAGCCGCGCTCGCGCTGGCCGAACGCGACCCGAGTGACGCCGCAATCGAGGGGCTGGCGGCGGCCGCGGCCACCGACGACGAGCCCGAGGTCCGCCAGTTCGCGGTCGAGGCCCTCGGGAAACTCGGCGGTGACATCGCCGCGCAGACGGCCCGCAAACTGCTGGAAGACCCCGAGCCGTGGGTGCGCGCGGAGGCACTGGTCTCGCTGGACCGGCTGGACCGTGAGAGCCACGAGGAGGCGATCGAAGGCGCACTGGACGACGAGCACCACGCAGTCCGCCGGAACGCCGCCATCTCACTGTTCAAACTCCGCGGCGAGGCCGCGAAGGACCTGCTGCTCGCCCAGACCGACGACGAGAGCGAGCGCGTTCGCGAGTGGGCAGCACACCTGCTCGCGGGCGTGGACGACGACGACGCCAGGGAGCGCCTCGCAGCACTGGCGGATTCGGACGACAGCGACATCGTTTGCCGAACCGCGGCCAGGGCGTACGAGGCCGACCCCGGGGCGTTCCGCCGGCAGTTCAGCGGTGCGCTCGACGAGGTTGACACGACCCTCCCCGGCGAGGACCGCCTGAACCGCCGGCCCGACCTGTGACCATGCACGAGACAGACAACCAGACGGACGAGGACGAGGACGAGGGAGTGGACGAACAGCCAGACCTGCAAGCGCGCGTCGAAGCCGCACTCCGGCAGGTCCGCGACCCCGAGGCCGGCGTGAACGTGTTCGAGGCGGGCCTGGTCGAGAACCTCGTGGTCGACGGGGGGAGCGCGACCGTCGAGGCGGACCTCTCTGACTTCGACCCGGCCGGCGAGCAGCAGGTGGTCGGGGCGGTCCTGCAGGCGGTCCGATCCGTCCCCGGAATCGAGTCGGCCCACGTCGAACCGGTAGCTCCGACGCCGGATTCGGACGTGGACCGCGACAGCGGGACGGCCGCCTTCGACACCGTCATCGCGGTCGCCAGCGCGAAGGGCGGCGTCGGCAAGTCGACCGTCTCGACGATGCTGGCCTGCGCACTCGCCGGTGACCAGGCGGTCGGCCTGTTCGATGCGGACGTGCACGGGCCGAACGTCCCGACCCTGCTCGACATCGCGGGCCCCATCCACTCCGACGACGACGGGCACCCATTACCCGTCGAGGTGCCCGGGGAGGGCACCCTCGAAGCCATGAGCATCGGGTTGATGGAGCAGGGCGCACCACTCGGCTGGCGCGGCGCGATGGCACACGACGCCGTGACGGAACTGTTCGAGGACACGGCCTGGTCGAACACGGACACGCTGGTGCTCGACCTCCCGCCGGGAACCGGCGACGTGGTGCTGACGACGCTGCAGGAGGTCCACGTCGACGGCGTGGTCGTCGTGACGACGCCGTTCCCGTCGGCGGTCGAGGACACCGCGAGGAGCGTCGAGCTGTTCCGGGACAACGACGTGCCGGTTCTCGGGACCGTCGTCAACATGGGCGGGTTCACCTGCCCGTCCTGTGGCGACACCCACGACCTCTTCCCGGACGGCTCGCCAATGGACGACCTCCAGACGACGACGCTGGCGGAACTCCCGTTCGCCACCGAGTTGCAGGAGCCGCCGGTCCCGGGAGCCGTGCCCGAGGTGGTCGAGCCACTGGGTGACGCGGTCACCGAGGCCGCCCAGACCACCTGGGACGTCGGCGCGCCCGAGTCGGCGGTCGATATCCGCGGGCTCCCGCCACAGGACCGCAAGCAGGAAGTCCGCGAGGCGTTCGCTGACCTCGAGTCTGGCGACCCCTTCGTGGTCGTCAGCGACCGGGACCCCTCACCCATCCGGGCGTTCCTCGCCGAACTCGCCGGTGCGAAACCGTCGGCGTTCGACCCGTTCACCGTCAAGCGGGCCACCCCACACGACTGGCTCTTGCGGACGACCAGGCCATGACGGGCGACCGGGAGACGTCGGTGCTGCCAGCTTCTTCCCTCACGGGCGTCGTCCTCGCGGGTGGGACCAGCACGCGGTTCGGACCGACTCCGAAAGCGACGGCGACGCTCGACGGACGGCCCCTGGTGGACCGGGTCGTCCGCCGGCTCTGGCGGGCGACCGGGCGACCGCCGGTGGTCGCGGCTCGCAGTGCAGCGAAACGCGAGCTGGTCACCGAGGCCGTCTCCGAACCGGTCCGGTTCACCCCCGATGCGGACTGGTGTGGCGGCCCGGTTGCCGGTCTCGCCGGGTCGCTGGATGCGGTCGAGACCGACCGCGTGTTCGTCTGTGGCTGTGATATGCCCCTGCTCTCGCCCGCGGCGGTTTCCTGGCAGGCGGCCCGGTTGCAGACGACCGAAGCGAACGCGGTGGTTCCCATGGACGTCGAGGGGCAGCCACAGCTCCTCCACGGGGTATTCGACCGTGACGCGCTCGCGTCGCTGTTCGAGACGCGCCCCGACGACGACCGGCTCCGGGTCGTGCTCGACCGGCTGACCGTCGACCGGGTTCCACAGCACGAGGCACCCCAGAACATCCCCCTCGCCCGGTCGACGGTGAACGTCAACACCCGGGGCGACCTACGTTCGATACCGACGATGGAAGCCGCGGTCGGTCACGGCCCCGACCCGGGCGAACACGTTCGGAACTAAATCGAGGGGACCCGCGGTCCTCTATCCACGTATGCGACCAGCCGTGACCGACCTCGACACGGGACAGGGCCCCCCGACGGCCATCCCGCTGCGCCACTTCCTCGTCGCCCTCGCCTTCCTCGCGGCCGGGATGGGCCTGTGGGTGATTCGACTGTACCCGACACCGCAGCGGGTAGCCCCGCCGCCCGCGGTGGTACACGCGGTCGTCGTGGGCTGGATCTGTCTCACCATCATGGGCGCGATGACGCAGTTCGTCCCGGTGTGGTCGGGAGTGCGACTCCACTCGACCCGGCTGGCCAGACTCCAGTTGCCACTCGTCGCCGGCGGGGTCGTCGGAATCGTGGCCGGGTTCTGGTCGATGACGCTCTGGCTGGTGCCCGCGGGTGGGCTCCTCGCCGGTCTCGGCCTCTGGCTGTTCACCTACAACATCTGGCGGACGCTCCCGCCCCGTGGCGACCGCGACGTGACGGAGACCCACTTCGCGGTTGCACTCGCCTTCCTCTCGGCGGTCCCGGCGGTGGGACTCGCACTCGGTGCGGGATTCCTCGACCCGGCCGTACTCGACTCGCTCCCTCCCAGGGACAGGCTCGTGTCGGCACACGCCACCATGGCGGTGTTCGGGGTCATCCTGCCGACGGTGTTCGGGGCGCTCTACCAGCTCGCGGTGATGTTCGCCGGGACGAGCCTCGACGAGCGTGACCAACGATTCCAGCGCGTGGAGACGGCGGTGTACCCACTGGGTGTCGGCGTGCTCGCGGCAGGTCGGCTGCTGGATTCGTCGCCGGTCGCCCGCCTCGGCGGTGCCCTCGTCCTCGTGGGTGTGGCCGCCTTCACCGTCGTGTTAGGTCGAGTGCTCCGTCGCCGGACCGTCGAGACCACGCCGACGCTGGCCCGGTACGGGGTCGTCGCCGTCGCCCTCGCGTGCTGGGTGGTCCTGACGGTCCCAGCGTGGGTGGGCGGCGACCCGACGGCGGCGACGGCCCGGTACGGCGGCACTGGTGGGGTCGCCCTCCTGCTGTTCGGCGGGGTCGCCGTCGTGGTCGTCGGGAGCCTCTATCACGTGATTCCGTTCCTCGTCTGGCTGGAGCGCTACAGCGACCTGCTCGGCTACGAGCCGGTGCCGATGGTCGAGGACCTGTTCGACCACCGGCTGGCGAGAGCCGACTTCTGGCTGGTGGTGGCCGGGACCGGACTGGTCGCCGGAGCCGACCTGCGCTGGGTCCCTGGAACGGTCTTCACCGGTGGGGTCGTGTTGCTGCTGACTGGCTTCCTGCTCGTGGCGGCCAACATGGGACTCGTCGTGCACCGGGATGCGGGCCAGCCCGACCGGGGCGCTGTTGACGCGGACTGAGCCGGAACGGTCGGAGAACGATATAAATCACCCTGACAATCGAGGCAGGGCACTGTTATCCCGGCTGGGACAACGTAGAGGTGTATCATGACAGACATCGCCGACCTGAACGAGTTCGAGTCGACCCCTCACGCGGAAGTGTTCGCTGCCCCCGGTCCTCGCGTGGTTCGGCTCCAGCTCGAAGCCGGAGACGAGATGCCCGAACACAGCCATCCGGGTGAGACCATCGTCCTGCACGTGCTCGCTGGTGAACTCGACCTCAGGCTCGACGGCGAACCGAATCATCTCCAGGGGGACGAACTGATCCGGTTCGACGGGGACCAGGACATCCAGCCGCGCGCCCTCTCGGACACGAAAGCGCTGCTGTTCTTCTGTACGACTGAGTGAGCAAGAAGCGAATCGGGTGGGTGGGACGAGACCCTGCACTCTGGTCCTGCCCGATCCCGGTTGCCTGCACCGACTGGGTGCCTGCACCGACTAGCGGTTCGCGCGCTCTCGAAAGAGACCCCCGAGGAGCCAGACGTGAGCCACGGCCCCGGCGAGTGCGCTGACACCGCCGAGGAGTTCGAAGACGGGGACGTCGAACGCGAGGCCGGTCACTCCCAGCACGAGCCCCACCAGCAGACAGGCGATCGCGCCGAGCGCCGTCCGGTCCCCAGCGCCCGGGAAGGTCCCGACCGCAGGCGGGTAGAACTGGTAGCTCACGCCGACGATGGTCAGCCCGAGGAAGCCGACGAGATTCAGGCGGGCATGTGCGAGCCCGAGGCCGGGCTGGAGACCACCCAGCGCGAACTGCAGGCCGAGGCCGACCCCGAGGCAGCCACACACTGCGCCCGCGAGCACGCCGTAGAACCCGACCCGACGGCGTTCGGACCGGTAGGAGAGCACCCCGAGCACGATGGCGAAGGCGACGACGGCCGAGGCTTCGAGGACGGCCCCGAGCCGGAACCACTGCCCGCTCGGGAGGTACGTGGCGATGAGCAACGGCCCACCTGCCGCGGCCGGAAAGACGAGCACAGGCGCGAACCGCGGCGGGGTGGCGACGAAGAAGCGCGGCAGCAATCGGAATCCCACGGCGAACACGAACAGTGCGCCGGTACCCGCCGCGAGCAGGTGGCTGGACCGGGCGAGGCTCCCATCGAACACCACCGGGAGACCGGTTTCGGCCGCGAGCACACCGTAAGACCCGAGCAGGAGATACACGAGAGCGACCGGGACGAACGCGTTCGCCACCCTGTCGAGTGCCTGCCGGTGCGTGTTCACGGCACCGGTCCCGGTCGCCGCACCGGAGAGGTCACCGCGGACCGTCCACAGCAGCGACCCGGCGAAGACGAGGACGCCGAGCGACCAGCAGAGCGCGCCGACTGTCCCGACCCACGCCGGGGAAGCCCGCAGTCCGTCGAGTGCAAGCAGGGCTGTCCCCCCGACCGAAAGCGGAAACTGGACGAATGGGGCGCGCGCCACGGCGAGTTCGCGGTCGAAGTACACCGGAATCAGCGAGTAGCCCTTCCCGAACACGGTGTGCAGGACGAACCCGAACAGGACGAGGACGACCTCGACGCGTCTCGGGGTGCCGATAAGCGCGGCGAGTGCCCAGACGAGGAGGAAGAGCGCGCCGGTGAACACGAACCGGCGGGCCCACCTCGAGACCGTGGCGGTCGTCATCGCGCTCAGTACGGTGCCTGCGGGCCGGGCCCGGGCGGGACGTCGGAGCCGGTGGGTTCGAGGGCGTCGAGTTCGTCCGGGTGCGGAATCTGGCCGGTCTCGCGGAACTCGGTCTCCAGGACCGAGAGCACGTCGTTCGCGGTTGCACTCGCCTGGTGGGACGGAGCGATTCTGACCCGCACGAGGTCGTAGTCGTGTCGGTCGGAGAGCCCGTTCAGGGCCCGGAACACGGCCGTCACGAGGGTCTGCCCCTGCGGGCAGAACTCGGTCGTCGGGGTGAACTCGACGCGGAGGACGCCCTCCTCGTCCGACGACTCGGCGTACCGGAATCCTGCATCGGGGTGTCGACTGTCCCGGTTGAGGCGCGCGAGGTTGTACCCGAAGGTCACGTCGTAGACGCCGCGTTCCTCGAAACACTCCCTGGCCACCGAATGGACCCTGACGTGCGCATCGCCGGTCAGCACCTCGTGGCCGGCGAGGAACGGTCCCGGGTCGGGGAGGTGTTCGAGGACGAAGGCGTCCTGGGGGTCGAACGGCTCCTCCGTGCCATCGTCGTCGCTGCCAGAGAACGGTGATGGGAACTGCATCTCGTCCGTGCCTACGGACGCCTGCGTGGTATGGTTGCGCACGAACATGTTCGTGCTCGCGGGACAGAAACGGGTGTCGCTCGAAACGGGCGACCCTCAATCGGCTGGGCCGCCGGTGCTCGCCTCGGGGTGGCGGTCCGGGAGCGGGCCGTCGTATCCCTTCGGCACGTACGGACAGAGCGGGTCGGCGGCGAGAGGGTCCCCGGTGACCGCGGCGGCACGGGACCGGCTCCCGCCACAGACGCCGCGGAAGGGACAGGCACCGCACTTGCCGCCGAGTTCGTCGGGGTCGCGCAGTCGCTGGAAGAGGTCGGCGTTCCGGTAGACGTCGACGACATCGTCCCGTCGGACGTTCCCGGCTGGGTGTGGCAGGAACCCGGACGGGTACACCTCGCCGACGTGACTGACGAAGGCGAACCCGTCACCGGCCTTGATGCCAGCGCGACGCCCGATGGCGTCGGCCGCCGGCCGGTCGGTTCCGTCGTCCTCCCCGGCCGATTGCTGGATGGCGACGCGCCGGTAGTGGGGTGCCTCGGTCGTCTTCACCCCGAACTCCGCAGACTCGCTCACCTCGTGGAGCCAGCGCATCACCGATTCGGCCGTCTCCGGGGAGACCGGGTCCAGCAGGGCACCGCGCCCGACCGGCACGAGGAAGAACACGGACCAGAGGACCGCACCGAGGTCGGCCACGAGTTCGCGGATCGCGGGGAGTTCGTCGACCGTCTGTGCACACACCGTCGTGTTGACCTGCAGTGGCAGCCCCACCTCGCGGGCGGCCCGCGCTGCCGCGACGGTGTCGTCGAAGCTCCCCTGCTCGCCCCGGAAGGCGTCGTGTGCCTCGGCGGAGCCGCCGTCGATGCTGAGGGCCATCCGACGAAGACCGGCGTCGGACAGGCGCTCGATTCGGTCGGGAGTGAGCGAGGACGTGCCACTGGGCGTGAGCGTCATCCTGAGCCCCTGCTCGGCCCCGAAAGTGACGAGCTCTGCGAGGTCGCCACGTGCCAGCGGGTCGCCGCCCGAAAGCACGACGAGCTGGCCGTCGCCGAACTCGCTGGCGTCTTCCAGGAGGCGCTTTCCTTCCTCGGTGGTCAGCTCGTCGGGGTGACGCTGTGGCTTCGCGTCGGCGCGACAGTGCTCGCAGGCGAGTTCGCACGCCTGCGTCACCTCCCAGACGAGCACGAACGGTCGTTCCTCGGTGTCGATGGTTGCCGGGTTCATGGTCACTCGACGGAGACGCGGGTGACGTGCCCGCCACAGCCGCACTGTTCGACGTACTCGCAGCTGATGTCGTCGCCGAAACGGTCGGCGAGGTGCTCGAAGAGGTAGGTCTCGGGATGCCCGTGGTCGCCGTGAGTCACCAGGTTCACGTGGTTCCCGGCTGCCGTGTGCTCGACCGCCTCCACGGCCTGTGCGAGCACGAGGTCGCGGTCGTCGGCGTGGGCCGGCCGCTCCAGGTTCGCCGACCACGAGTTGTCGTGGACGGTGTCGGTGACCGGGTCGACTGCGTCGTGCGAGACTGGTGCCATACGCGAGAGTCGTTCCGGGACCCACGAAACCCTCATCGCGAACATGTTCGTGGACACGGGGTGCGAACATCTTCGGGGCAAACGACCTATGCCAGCCACCGGAATGGACGAATATGGCGGCGAAGACAGATCCACCGACGCTGTCCGCGTTCCTGGAACGGAGCAACGCGCCGACCGACGGCAGCCTGGACCGGCTCGACGTGGCGGACCTACCGCCACCACAGCCGCTCACGAAGACGCTCGAGCACCTCGCAGACCTCGACGGCGGCGTGCTGGTCCAGTTCAACGACCGAGCGCCCAAACACCTCTATCCGAAGCTGAACGAGCGGGGCTTCCGATACGAGACAGAGGAGATCGCCGGGCGCATCGTGACCCTCATCTGGCGGGGGTGACGGTCGCCAGACATCGATTCCTCACCACCCACCCTCACCTCGGAGTCACCGCGGCCTCGGACCGCCGCCGGTGACCCACCTCACCTCAGTCGTTCCTCACACTCTTGCCCGACAGTCCTCACACTCTTGCCCGATAGTCCTCACACTCTTGCCCGATAGTCCTCACACTCTGCCTCGCCGAACCGCACACTCACCGCTTCGAAAAAGAGAGTACCTGGGCAGCGGCAGCTGTCACTGCTTGGGCAGCGTCGCGATGAACTCGGTGTCGCTCACCTGGTCGAGTTCGTAGCCCTCGGCGTCGAAGTCGTCGCGCTCGGCCTGTAGCTGGTAGTACAGCGGCTGGGGGTCGTGGTCGTTGACCAGCGTCAACGCCTCTCCCGAGTCGAGCGCGTCGAACGCCTCGAATATCTTCTCGTGGCGGTTCCGCGGTGCGTACTCACGTGCGTCGATGGTCGTCTCGGTCACAGGTGAACGGTCTCCGCGGTCCGTCGAAGTCGTTCTGCCGAACGTGTTCGTCGCCCGCGAGAGACAACCCGACCGTTCGGCCGAACATGTTCGTCGCCACTGTTTCCTCCCTGGGCCGAATACGTTCGGGTAGGAACGATGGCCCGAGCGAACCTGACTATCACCGTGCCCGAAGACGTCTGGGTCGGCCGCGTCTCCAGAGCGTACCCGAATGCCCGGATCCGCATCCTCGCCGCGCTCCCCGACGGCGACCACGGGGTCGCCCTGGCGGAGGTGACGAGCGACCAGCTCCCCGACCTCGTCGGTGACATCCGGACCGCGGAGATGATCGTCGACCTGGACCTGCTCCAGCACCATGGCGAGACCGCCCTGATCCAGTTCGAGACCACGACGCCGCTGTTGCTCCAGCCCATCAAGAGTTCGGGTATCCCACTGGAGATGCCGTTCGACATCAAGGACGGGCAGGCGAAGTGGGAGATAAACGCCCCGCAGGAGCACCTCTCCCGGCTCGGCGAGAAGCTCGAGGAGTTCGGTATCCCCTTCGACGTCGAAGAGCTTCGCCATCAGGTCGAACCCGACCCGGCACTCACCCCACGACAGCGGACCCTCATCGTCGAGGCAGTGGAGCGTGGCTACTACGATACGCCCCGGGAGTGCACGCTGACCGACCTGGCCGAGGCGCTCGACCTCGCGAAGTCGACCTGTAGCGAGACGCTGCACCGCGCGGAGGAGACGATAATCAAGGAGTTCGTGGCGGAGCTTCCCGACTCGCAGGTGTCGCGAGAGGACTGACGGACCGACTGGGGTCGGCGAACGGGGCGAACACGTTCGGACACCTTCTCAGGTCGCGGTAGCTGGCCTGTAGTGCATTATTACACCTGTTCGAACCACCAGATGAGATGGAGATACGACGACAGACGCTCGCGAAGATACTGGTACTGGTCTTCGTGTTCAACCTGGCCGTCATGGGCTTTGGTGCATGGTACTCCACCGAGAACGCGCCACCCATTCCGAAGGAGGTGGTCGGCCCGGACGGCCAGCAGGTGGTGACGGACGAACAGGTACGCACCGGCAAGACGGTGTTCCAGTCGGACGGCATGATGAACCACGGGTCCATCCTCGGGAACGGGGCATACTTCGGCGTGGACTACACCGCCGATGCACTGGACCTGAAGGTGCAACACATGCGGGAGTACTACGCCCGCGAGCGCCATGGCGAGTCCTACTCGGCTCTCTCGTCGCCCGAGCAGGCGGCCATCGACGAGGTCGTCCAGCGCGATCTCGACTCGGGAACCGTCGACGAGACCATCGAGTACTCCGCCGCGGAGATGTACGCGCACGAGCAGGTGCGTGAGGTCTACGTCGAACGCTACCACGAAGGCAGTCCCGAGCGAGGTGTGCCCGAGGGGATGGTCGCCTCCGAGGAGGAGGCCCGACAGTTCGCCGACTTCGCGATGTGGACGGCGTGGATGAGCCACACCGACCGACCGGGCAGCGAGCACTCGTACACGAACGAGTGGCCGTTCCAGCCCGCAGCCGGGAACACTCCCGGTGCCTCCGCGATGACCTGGAGCGTCATCGCGATGGTGCTGCTGGTCGCGGGCGCTGGTATCGGCGTCTGGCTCTACAAATCGGTCGACCTGCCCGAACCGTCGGCCGCCGGTATCGAGGTTCCCGACCCCGACGAGAGCGACCTGCTCCCGAGCCAGGCCGCGGCGGTGAAGTTCGTGCCGGTCGCGGCGCTGCTGTTCGCCGGACAGGTCCTGCTCGGTGGGTTACTGGCCCACTACTACGTCGAGCGCTCGGCGTTCTTCGGCATCGAGTCGGTGTTCGGCATCCCGATTATCGACCTGCTGCCCTTCGCACTGGCGAAGACGTGGCACATCGACCTCGCCATCCTGTGGATCGCGACGCTGTGGCTCGGCGCGGGGCTGTTCCTCGCGCCGCTGCTGACCGGCTACGAGCCCGAGAACCAGTCGCGCTACGTCTACGGGCTCCTCGGCGCGCTCGTGGTCGTGTCCGTCGGCGGCCTGACGGGCATCTACCTCGGCGCGAACGAGTTCTTCCAGGGTGACCTCTGGTGGCTCCTCGGGAACGAGGGGCTGGAGTACCTCGAGGTCGGGAAGGTCTGGCAGTTCGGGCTGCTGCTCGGCTTCGGCGCGTGGGCGGTCCTCGTCGCCCGCGGGTTCGGGCCACTGCTCGACCGTGAGCCCCGGTTCGGCCTCGCGCACATGATACTCTACGCCGGCGGGTCCATCGGCCTGCTGTTCGTCGCCGGCTTCATGTTCACCCCCCAGACCAACATCGCGGTGACGGAGTTCTGGCGCTGGTGGGTCGTCCACATGTGGGTCGAGGGTGCGTTCGAGTTCTTCATCGTCGCCATCGTCGGCCTCACCCTCGTCTCGATGAACCTGCTGGAGAAGCGGTCGGCCGAGAAGGCGGTGATGGTCGAGGCGCTGCTCGTGATGGGGACCGGCGTCATCGGTGTCTCCCACCACTACTGGTGGGTCGGGATGCCGGACGTGTGGGTGCCCATCGGGAGCGTCTTCTCGACGCTGGAGCTCATCCCGCTGGTGTTCATCCTCTACGAGGCGCTCAACGAGTACGGGGCGCTCTCGGCCAGCGGCGAGGACTTCCCCTACCGGCTCCCGTTCATGTTCATCATCGCCAGCGGGGTGTGGAACTTCGTCGGGGCCGGCGTCCTCGGCTTCTTCATCAACCTCCCGCTGGTGAACTACTACGAGCACGGGACCTACCTGACGGTCGGGCACGCTCACGCCGCGATGTTCGGCGCGTTCGGCTTCCTCGCGCTCGGGATGGCGACCTACATGCTCCGCCTCACCACGACCGACTGGAAGCCCAGACGTCTCCGGGCCGCGTTCTGGCTGTGGAACGTCGGCCTCGCGCTGATGGTGTTCGTCTCGGTGCTCCCCGTCGGCTTCCTGCAGCTCGAAGCCGCGTTCACCGCGAACTACGACGCGGCCCGGAGCCTGGCGTTCTACAACGGCGAGCTGGTCCAGTTGCTGTTCTGGGCTCGCCTGCCCGGTGACACGATGCTCATCGCCGGGACGCTGCTGTTCGCCTACGACGTGGTCGAGAAGCTGTTCGCCCAGCGTGAGGTGACGGCAGCCGACGAGTCCGACGGCGTCGTCGCGACCCGGATGGCAACCGACGACGACTGACGGCCCACGCTCGGCCTCGATTTTCACGCATACCTAACCTGTTCCGGTACAAGTCGATACGTCCTGAACACGTTCGTATATGTAGATGCGAAGGGCCACCCTCGCCGTCGTGCTCGTGCTGGTGCTCGTGAGCGCCGGCTGCGTGGGCTCGTGGCCGGGACAACCGGCTCCTGATTCGCCCGGCGGCGAGGAGGCTGGGACGACCGCGACCGTCACACGCGTCATCGACGGTGACACCATCGAGATCCGGTACCAGAACGGGACCGTCGACACGGTTCGATTGCTCGGCGTCGACACCCCGGAAGTCCACAAGGGAGTCGAACCGGAGGAGTATCCGGGCATCCCCGACAGCCTCGCGGGGCGTGACTGGCTTCGCAACTGGGGCGAGAACGCCAGCACGTTCGTCAAGCAGAACCTCGCGGGCGAGACGGTCCGGGTCGTCGTCGACCCGGAATCAGACGTTCGTGGCTACTACGGCCGCCTGCTCGCCTACGTCTACTACGATGACGGCGTGATGCTCAACGAGGAGCTGCTGCGGCGGGGCCTCGCACGCGTGTACGACTCGAAGTTCTCGAAGAAGGAGCACTTCTACGCGCTGGAAACCGAGGCCCGCGAGCAGGGTGTCGGCATCTGGGGCTTCGGCGGCGGCAGCGGTGCCAGCACGTCGGTCGAACTCTCGGTGGTCACCATCCAGGCTGACGCACCCGGCAACGACAACGAGAACCCGACGGGCGAGTACGTCACCTTCCGGAACACGGGCGACGCGACGGTCGACCTCTCTGGCTTCGTCGTCTCGGACGCGGCGAACCACGAGTTCGTCATCCCGGAGGGCGTGACGCTGGCCCCTGGAGCCGAGCTGACGCTCCGGAGCGGCCGCGGCCAGGACACCGAGTCCACCCTCTACTGGGGGAGCGACCGCGCCATCTGGAACAACGGCGGCGACACCATCACGGTTCGGACCGCCACGGGCCTGGTCGTACTCGAGGAATCCTACAGTTCGACGGGCTCGATTGTGGCCGATTCTGTAGATAGACGCCCCGAACCGCCAGAGTATTCGTTTTCTACTATCGTAGTAGTGTAGGGGAAACTATTAAGATAGTCAACGCCATAGAGGTAGTTGCGAAGGCCGAGCACCCCCGCTCGGAGGTTCACCATGAACGGAGCCAACCAGACCGTCAAGACGACCGACAACCGCCCGACGACCTACCGGTCAAACGGTGCCCGAACAGAGACGGACGAGTCCACCACTGCGGAACGTGAAGAGACCTCCTGTCCCGAGTGCGGTGCCGACAGTATCGCCGACGAAGAACACGGCGAGACGGTCTGCAACGAGTGCGGCCTGGTGCTCGCCGAGGGCAACGTCGACCGTGGGCCGGAGTGGCGCGCGTTCGACAAGGCCGAGAAGGACAAGAAGTCCCGCGTCGGCGCGCCGACGACCGGGATGCTCCACGACAAGGGCCTCTCCTCGGTCATCGACTGGCAGAACAAGGACGCCTACGGCAGCCAGCTCTCGGCGCGCAAGCGCCAGAAGATGCAGCGCCTGCGCACCTGGGACGAGCGTTTCCGTGCCACCAGTGCCCGGGACCGCAACCTGAAGCAGGCGCTCGGCGAGATCACCCGAATGGCGAGCGCGCTGGACCTCCCCGACAACGTCCAGGAGACCGCATCGGTCATCTACCGCCGCGCCCTCGAAGAGGACCTCCTCCCCGGTCGGTCCATCGAGGCCATGGCGACCGCGTCCCTCTACGCCGCGGCCCGGCAGAGCAACGTGCCCCGGAGCCTCGACGAGTTCGCCCCCGTGAGCCGCGTCGACCGCCGTGAGTTCGCTCGGGCGTACCGCTACATCGGGCGCGAGCTCGGCCTCGCCGTCGAGCCCGCCGACCCGGCCGAGTACCTGCCGCGGTTCTGCTCGGAGCTCGAGGTCTCCCACGAGGTCAAGACCCTCGCCCACGAGCTCATCGAGTCCGGCAAGCGCCAGAGCGTCCACAGCGGCAAGTCCCCGGTCGGCCTCGCCGCGGCGGCCATCTACGCTGCCTCCCTGCTGGCCAACGAGAAGTTGACCCAGAAGGAGGTCGGCGAAGCCGCCGAGGTCAGCGAGGTCACCATCCGCAACCGCTACAAGGAGCTCTTGCACGCGAACGACGAGAGCCAGCAGCAGGCGACCGCCTGACCCACCTGTCGGCACGCGCCGACCACCCCGATTCCGCTGTCCCATCCCCGAGACGCGCCATCCCACAGCCTGTCATCCACCCCAACCTCCCTTCCCGAAGCCATGTCGCGCGTCTCCCTCTCCCGTGTTTTCATACCCGACGAGCGGCCAGCACGGTCATTCGAGACCAACTACGACGGGAGTCCCCGCGGAGAAACGATTATAGAAGTCCCTTCCCAAGCCCCGGCTATCCACGCCACCGAGCCATGACCAACAGACACACCGATTCACCCGAGGAACTCGCCGCGGAAGCCGTCGACCTGCTCAAAGCCTTCGAACTCACCGAGTACGAGGCGAAATGCTTCACCGCCCTCTGTCGTATCGGACAGGGCACCGCCAAGGAGGTGAGCGAGGTCGCTGGCGTCCCCCAGGCCCGTGTGTACGACTGTATGGACTCGCTGCAAGAACGCGGCCTCGCCGACGCCCAGCAGTCGAAACCCCGTCGCTACCGGGGGACTGGTCCCGACGAGGCCGTCGACACCCTGGAGCGTCGTGTCGACGAGAAACTCTCTCGGCTCGGGGAGCTGCTCCCACAGCTCGGTGCCGACGCCCGCGAGGAGAAGGGCGGCGAGATATGGGTGACCGAAGGTGACGCGGAGGTCGCAGAGCGCATGGCTCGGCTCGTCGGAGAGGCAGAAACGGAGGTGTTGCTCGCGGTCGCGGTCGAGGACCTCCTCACCGACACCCTCCTCGACGCGCTCCGGGCTGCCACCACCCGCGGGGTGGCCGTGACGGTCGGCTCGCCCGCCCCGGCGGTCCGCGACACCGTCTCTTCGGGTGTCACCGGTGCCACCGTGGTCGAGACCTGGACGTGGTGGGAGTCACACCCCATCCGACCCGGCGCGATGAGCAGCGTCCTGATGGTCGACGGCCACTCGCTGCTCGTGAGCGCCGACGCCCCGACCGACCTGCCCGGGGTTCGAACCCATCGCGCGGTCTGGACCGATGGGGACGACGCCCCGCTCGTCAGCATGATGCGCCCGCTGCTCTCGCAGGCGATTGCGGGCGACGAGACGGCGACCATCTGACCGCAAAGTCCGCATTCACCGCCGACGAGAACGGTCAGAAACGCTTTGTACTAGTTCAGCCGACTGTAGTCATGCAATTATCACGACGACGGTTCCTCGCGGCGGCGACCGGCGGACTTGCGGCGACCAGCGGCTGTCTGGACATGGTCCTGGGCGAGGAGCAGTCCTTCGAGGCGACCGCGGCAGAGGTCGGGGCGGCAGCACTCGGCGAGACGAACTACGAGCACCTGGAGACCGAAGCGAACACCATCTCGGAGACGTTCGAGATCCAGGGGAACGAGCGGACGGTCACCCTGACGAACTACATCAGCACGTACCAGCGCATGGTCGACATCCCCGGAATCGGCGAGCAGCCGGCCGCGGTGTTCGCGACGCTCTCGACACCGAAGTTCGAGATCCTCGGCCGGACACTGAACCCCATCGCAGAGGTCGAGAAGGAAGAGCTTGCGAAACGGGCGCAAGACAGCTACGGGTCGCTTCGCGTAAAGGAGCTTCTCGGGACCCAGCAGGTCGACGTCCTCGGGGCGGCCCACGAACTCGCGACCTTCTCCGGCATCGCGGAACTGGCGAGCACGGAGTTCGACGTACATCTCGACATCGGCACGGTGCCACACGAGAAAGACATCGTGGTGCTGTTCGGGGGCTACCCCGCCGAGATGCAAGGGGAGGCGGAGAATATCTTGACGATGGTCCGGGGCGTCACGCACTGAGCCGGGGGACGGGGCAACCCGTCAGCTGCCGCCGTACTGTGTGAGCGTCGACTTGCCCCCGACGAGGACGAAGAACAGCCCGATACCGGCGAACAGGAGCGGACTGTTGGACTTCTCGTTCTTCAGGAAGGCATTGCCCGGCTGGTCGGGGGAGACGTACGCGGTGACCGTCGCACCCTCGTCGTAGTCCGCCACTGCGTCCCGGGCTGCCGACCGCGTATCGTAGCTCGGAGTCGTCTCCGCCGGGTAGAGGTTGGTACTCGTGTACGACTCACCCTCGTAGGTGTACGAGAACTCGACGGTCGGGGTGTATTCGACGTCGGTGCTGCTGCCGGCGGAATCGGACTCGACACCGACCTCGGTCATCTCCGCGTCCACCGAGACGGCGTTCTCCATCGCGTCGGATTGCTGGAGGTAGTCGTACGCGCCGAAGCCGGTCATCGCGAGGCCGACGACCAGGAACAGCACGGCACCACGGAACGTGCTCGGCCCGTCGACAGAGATGGTCGAATCACCGGACATCATACTGGTGGCCGTCGCCGGGGTCTGGTAAGTGAATCATCATAGCTCTCCGTGAAGCAGACCATGGATACTGATTGCGGTGCGAGGGGCTACTTTTCTCTGTCTTATCTTCTTTGTGATTCGATTCTGTCCGGAGTATTCCGGCCGGTCGGGACGACGAAACGGAACCGCCTGCCGAGAGTTTCGAGTTTAAATACTCGGGGGCGAAACCACGGCACATGGAACTCGACTACGTTCCCCTCGGTCGCACCGGGACGATGGTGAGCGAACTGGCCTTCGGGACCTGGCGCTTCGGTCGCGAGACCGAGGATGGACTCGAAATCGGCGAGGACCGCGCCTACGACCTGCTCGACGCCTACGAGGAGCACGGCGGCCGGTTCATCGACACCGCCGACGTGTACGGGGGCGGCAAGTCCGAGACGTGGATCGGCAACTGGCTGGCCGACCGCGACCGCGAGGACTACGTCATCGCCTCGAAGATATTCTGGCCGACACGCGAGGAGGACCCGAACGGGCGCGGCCTCTCTCGAAAGCACCTCCGACGCCAGATCGACCTGATGCTCGACCGCCTCGGGACGGAGTACATCGACCTGCTGTACATCCACCGCTGGGACGACGACACGCCCGCCGAGGAGTTCATGCGCACCCTGAACGAGTTCGTCGATTCGGGGAAGGTGAACTACCTCGGCGCGTCCACGTTCTACCCGAACGCCTGGAAGGTGGCGAAAGCGAACGAACTTGCCGAACGCCGCGGCTACGAACCGTTCACCGTGACCCAGCCCCGGTACAACCTCGTCGACCGCGAGGCGGAGGTGAACTACCTGGATATGTGTGCCGACTACGACCTCGGCATGTGTCCCTGGAGCCCCCTCGGGCAGGGCTTCCTGACCGGGAAGTACAGCCGTGACGACAGGAACCCGGAGGACTCCAAGGTCGCCAGCGAGGACCGGTTCCGTGACAACTACCTGACCGAGGAGAACTTCGATGCCCTCGACGAACTGCAGGCGGTCGCCGACGAAGTCGAGGCATCGCCGGCACAGGTCGCGCTCGCGTGGCTCATGCACCACGACCAGGTGTCCGTCCCGCTCATCGGCGCGCGCACGGTCGAGCAACTGGAGGAGAACCTCGGCGCGGCCGACGTCACCCTCACGGAGGCGCAGTTCGAGCGACTCGACGAGTCGAAGGACCACCCGCTTGCGGGTCTCTGAAGGCAAGAAACGCATCTGAAGGAAACAGGCAAGTAGGTCCGGCAAGAACTGGGCCTGAACCGAACCGCTCGCAATGATTCCTCGTTCTCCCGCCGACCCGGCATCCACCCCCGTGGAGATACTGACGGTCACGGACTCCGGGCTGGACGAGGCACTCACCGCCGAATCCCAGGAGTGGGGAGTGGAACTTACGCAGGCCGAGTCGCTGGACGCGGCACTCGACCGACTCGCTGACGGCGAGGCGTACGACTGTCTCCTCGTCGACTGGGACTGTTTCGACCGGGCTCCCGACGAGCTGTCGGCCCTCGCGGCATCACACGTCGGACCGAACCTGTTGGTCATCGTCGAGGAGATGACCGAATCGGTCGTCGACCGGGTCGAACAGACGATGACCGTCGAGTTCTTCCCGGTGGACGGCCCACTCGCGCTGCTCGTCAACCGTCTCAGGTTGCTCGCGCAGGCGAAACGCTCCCAGGCACAGTTGCGACAGGAACAGACGTTCGCGCGAACGGCCCTCGACGCCGTCTCCGACCTCTTCTACGTCCTCGACGAACACGGTGAACTGTCCTTCTGGAACGAACGAACCGCGGCGGCGACCGGCTACGATTCGGAGTACCTGGCGTCCGCACACCTCACCGACCTGCTGACAGACGAGGACGGAACCCGCATTCGTGACGCACTCGGACGGGTGATGAACGGGCGCACCGTGACGGTCAGGGCCACACTCGACAGGGCAGACGGGCAACGGATTCCGTACGAGTTCACGATTGCACCACTGCGACAGGACGACGACGTGGTCGGCACCTGCGGCGTCGGGAGGGACGTCCGCGGGCGCGAACGCCGGCTCGACCAGCTCAAGACGAGCCACCGGCGGTTCGAGGCGGTGTTCGACGACCCCGTCGCGTTCATGGGGCTGCTCTCCCCCGATGGGACGCTCATCGACGTGAACGACCGGGCGGTCGGCTTCATCGACGCTGGACGCGGTGAAGTCCTCGGACGGACGTTCTGGGAGCTGCCCTGGTGGCAGCACTCGGAGCACGAGCGAGAGCGTGCCAGACGGGCGGTCTCCCGGGCTGCAGACGGTGAATTCGTCCGGTTCAAGACGACGAATCGAGGCGAGGGCGACGAGCTGGTGTACCTGGATTGTTCGCTCCGCCCGGTCGCGACCGACGATGGGACGGTGCGCTCTATCATCGCCGAGGGCATCGACATCACCGAACAGGTGCTCGCGACCAGGGAGCGCGAGTTACTCCTCGACACCATCCAGGCGGCCGCACAGGCGACGACGTTCGACCACGCGCTGGAAGAGACGATCAATCGCGTCGTCGAATCGACCGAGATGGTGTACGGCGAAGGCTGGGTCGAAGACGGTGACGTACTGGGTCTGGCAAAGTCGTGGTACAGCACAGAGGAGACCTCGGCTCCGTTCGGTACTCGAAGCGAGACCCTCACGTTCGACGTCGGCGAGGGACTCCCGGGGCGCGTCTGGCAAACCCGGGAACCGGAGTGGCTGACGTCCCTGACCAACACCGGGGACAGCGCGTTCGCCCGAACCGACCTCGCACACGCCCACGGACTGCAGTCGGCCGTCGGCGTCCCGATTCTCGGTGAGGGGAACCGACCTGTGGCTGTCCTGGTGTTCATGGCCGACAAGCCGACCGACCGTGACGAGCGCTTCCTGAAGCTCCTCCGGTCCATCTCCACCCACCTCGGCGCGGTCCTCCAGCGCCGCCTCGCACAGGACGACCTGGAGGCCGAGCGCCAGCGACTCGACCGCATCCTCGCGACGAGCCCGGTCGGCATCGTCGTCCTCGGCCCCGGGGGGGCGGTACGACGCGAGAACCGACGCGCCCACGACATCCTCAGACTCGACTCCGACCAGACCATCGCGGACTCGTTCCAGGAGCGGTCGTGGCTGCTGACCGACGAGATCGGTGAGCCACTCGACGGGGACGAAATCGTCTTCGAGTCCGTCCGTGAGACCGGCGAATCGGTGTTCAACGAGGTCCGGATCGTCACGCACCCGTCGGGAGAACGTCGGTGGTTGCTGTTCAACGCTGCACCGGCCGACAGCGTGACCGGGACGGAGGTCATCGTCTCGTTCTCGGATATCACCGCCCAGAAAGAGCGCCAGCGCGTCCTGCAGAACCAGGCCGAGCGCGTGAGCGTCCTGAATCGCGTGCTCCGACACGACCTGCGGACGAACCTGACGATCATCGGTGGGGTCGTCGACCTCGTCCGGGAGCGCGGCGAGGCCAGGCCGGACCAGCTCGAGACCATCCAGCACTCCATCGACCATCTGGCCGAGGTGGGCAAGCAGGCACGCGAGATCGAGCAGGCGTTCGAACGGACCGGCCGGGTCCGGGTGTCCGTGGACGAGATGGCCGAGGCGGCGGTCACGGCCGCCAGGGAGACACACCCGGCGGCGGAGTTCGTCCTCGATTGCGAGTCGGTGCCGGCGGTGTCGGGCCACGAGCGGTTCCGGCTGGCCCTCGACCACCTGTTGGACAACGCCGTCACACACGCTGACACCGAGGCACCGGCGGTCCACGTCGACGTCTCACAGGTCGACGACGCCCACGTCGCGGTCACCGTCAGCGACGACGGCCCGGGCATCCCCGAGAACGAGGTTGCGGTCCTGGAATCGACCGAGGAGACACCGCTGGTGCACTCGAACGGCCTCGGCCTCTGGTTCGTCCACTGGCTCGTCTCGAAGTCCGACGGTGAGTTGGCCATCTGGAACGACGACGGGGCGCACGTGCGGATGACGCTCCAGGTCGCGTCCGTCACGGAGGACACCGAGAGTGACGGACGTGGGACTGCGGAATCGGAGGACAGCACTGAGAGTGGAAGTGATGCGGAAGCGGACGACTGAAGCCGGTTGGTGGGCGAACCGACCTAGCGGTTCGCTCTGGTCGCGAACTTCTCGCGAACCTTCTCGATCTTGGGCTGCGCGTGGAAGGTGCAGTAGGTGTCGTTCGGGTTCTTCTCGTAGTAGTCCTGGTGATAGTCCTCGGCCTCGTAGAACGTCTCCAGGGGCTCGACCTCGGTCACGATGTCGTCGTCGTAGGCTCCTTCAGCTTCGAGTTCGGCGATGAAGCCCTCGGCGAGTTCCTGCTGGTCCTCGTCGTGGGTGAAGATGGCCGAGCGATACTGGCTGCCCACGTCGGGCCCCTGTCGGTTGAGCTGGGTCGGGTCGTGGACGGTGAAGAAGACCTTGAGCAGGTCCTCGTACCCGAGTACGTTCGTGTCGTACTCGACCTGGATGACCTCGGCGTGGCCGGTGTTCCCGGAGCAGACCTGTTCGTAGGTCGGGTCCTCGACGTGCCCGCCGGCGTAGCCGGAGGTGACGGATTCGATGCCGTCGAGTTCCTCGAACGCGGCCTCGATACACCAGAAGCAGCCACCGCCGAATGTGGCACTGTTCGTCGTCATGGGATGAAGTAGGGACTCGAAGCCTAAAGACACACAGGCACCGGAAAGGCGGGAACCGGACCGGCCGGGACGAGGGCGCTAGCTGACACCTATCATGCTAATGCGCAGAACTAAGTCACCCCCCGGAGTGTACTGATAGAAATGGGCCAAGACGACGCTTCCCGGCAGGCGGAACGGTTGCGGGACGCGGCCATGGACGACCCGACAGACCCGATGGGGCTGGCGGACGACCTCGCCGCGCTCGCCGCACACGACCAGCCTGCTGTCCGTCGTCTCGCGGTCGAAGGACTGTGCGAACTCGCGGAGACCAGTATCGACCCCGTCGAACCGGTACTCGACGTGGTGTTCGACGCGCTGGACGACCCCGATTCGGAGACGGTTCGAGAGGCCGTGAACGTGGTCGCAATCGTCAGCGACGAAGACCCGTCGCTGGTCCAGCCGGTCGCCTCCGACCTCTGTCGACTCCTCGAGGAGGACCGCAGGGGGACCAGCGAGGCCGCCGCCGTCGCACTGTGGCCGATCGCCTGGACGACGCCCGGAGAGGTCGTCGAGGCGGTCGACCCGCTCCGCCGGCTCCTCACCCGACCGGAGCAGGCCACTCGCCTGAGTGCGGTCGCGGTGCTCCGTGGAATCGCCTCGGAGCACCCGGAGGTCTGCGTCCGAGCGACCGAGGACCTCATCGAGCGGTGTTTCGACCGCCGGCAGAACGTCCGCGTCATGGCGACCGCCGCGCTCGGCCCGCTCGCGACGGTGTTCCCGGGACGCATCCAGCCAGCCGTCCCCCGACTGGTCCGCTGTCTCGATGACGGCGACGGCCGGGTCCGCCAGAACGTCGCCGCGGTCGTCCAGCAGATCGTCAAGGCGTACCCGGAGGTCTCGCTGGACCACCACGCCGCGTTCGTCTCACTGCTCGACGACGAGAACGAAGAGACCCGCACGAGCGCCTCGAACGTCCTCACGACGGTCGCCGACTACCGGCCGGGTGTCCTGAGCGACCATCTCGAGACGCTGGTTCGTGCCACCGGCGATGAGGATACACGCGTCGCCGCGAACCTCTACCTGGGACTGGCGACCATCGGCTGGACACAACCTGAGGAACTGGTAGACCACCTCGACCCGCTCGCCGACGGGTTGACGCGAACCGAGGGCGTGAGTCACAACGCCGCCTACCTGCTCGGCGTGCTCGCCGAGACCTACCCGGTGGTCGTGGCGGACTACCTCGACGCCCTGTTCGAACAGCTCACCGGCGGTGTCGACCGGGTGAGCCGGAACGCGGCCTGGGCGGTCGCGGTCATCGCAGAGGACCAGCCAGCCGCAGTCGAGCGGTACCGCCACCTGCTGGTGCAGGCCCTGGACGATGACTACGTCGCCGTCAGGGGGAACGCCGGCATCGCCCTCGGCCTGCTCGGAAATCCACCCGAGACCGCCGTCGAGGCCGTCCTCGACATGCTCGCCGACGGGGGCGACCCCCACGACGTTCGCCTGGCGAGTAGTGCTCTCGTCGCGCTGACCGACGCGAGCACGCAGGTCTCGGTCGGCGACCTGCCGGTCGAAGCCGTCCTCGACCTGCTCTCGGCCGACAACCCACAGGTCAGGGCGAACGCGTGTATCGCGCTCGGAAACCTCGGCGTCCAGACCGCCCTCGACGACCTCTACGAGTGCCAGACCGACACCGAACCGGAGGTCAGGGACGCTGCAAAGTCCGCCGTGGAACAGGTCCACGGCCGGCGGGCGGATTGACGGTGAGAGCGGCGAATCGGGCGACGGTATTTTTATTAACTAATAGCGAGTAGCCGTGGTGCCAGAACAGCACATATCGCTTCAGACACTCGTATTCAGCAACCCCAATAAAGAATTGTACCCACGTTTGTTAATTAAAACCGATTCTCCGGGTGCGTCGGGAGCGTCAACAGAATCGGTCCGCAGCCGACGAGATCAGTCCGAATTGCGCTCGGTTTCGACCTCGCGCTCGCCCGACTCGGCAGCGTCGGTTTCGGGTGGCGCATCCTCGACGGGTTCCGCCACATCGTCGTCCATCGCTGCCGGCTCGTCGGCCGGGGCAGCGTCGACCGACATGTCGTCGTCCATCTCGTCGCCGACGACGGCGCGTCGAGTCTCCTCTTTCACGCCGGTGATCTCAGCTTCCAGTTTCTCTCGGCCCTTCTGGTACTCGCCCATCGCTTCACCGCTCGCTCGTGCCAGCTTCGGCAGTTTGTCCGCGCCGAAGAGGAGAACGACGAGCAGAAGCACGACGATGAGTTCGGGGCCGCCGATGCCTCCGATGAACAGCGGTATCGTCACCATTCTATACTCAGAGAAGCGATGCTCGAAGATAACCCTTCTACCGAGGAAATCCGATAACTCGCGGGTCAGGCGCTTACACGGTCGAACGGGTCGGGTTCAAGACCGAGGCGTCACGGGGTCCGCCGCGGTGACTTAGCGCCAGACACGCGAGTAGGGCTGGACCACGACGTCGGTCCGAATCTCCGACAGCTGGTCGACGGTCGGGGCGTTCACGATGGTGACGCGGGTGCCGTCGAGGGTGACGTGGAAGGCGTCGGCGAACGGGCCGCGCTCGATGACCCACGTGTTCTGGCCCACACGGTCGGCACGGAACTCCTCGAGGACGTCGGTGTACGCCTCGTAGAACTCCCGTGCGTCGGTGGTGGTGTCCCACTCGGTGGCCCAGACGTACCCGTACTCGCCCTCGTTGTGGTACGGGACGATGCGGTCGCCGGCCCAGCCAGCAGAGGGCTTGCTCACGTAGTTGTAGGTGTCGTAGCTGGACTCGACGTTGGTGATGTCGTAGGCACTGATGACGCGGGAGTTCTCCTCCTTCGCGAGGTGGTAGAACATCGCGTAGATGGACGCCTCGCCGAGGACGTCCGCACCCTCGTCACCGGATTCGAACCGGGCCCAGCCGCCCGTGGTCGCGTCGGTAACCTCGACGCGGGTCGGGCGGTCCGTGTTGGCCGGGTGGATGACCGCCTCGGTGGTCGTCGGCATGTTCTCGAACGAGTACGTCACGGCCTGCCAGCCCTTCTGCTGGACCATGTAGTCCATCCAGACGGGACCGTCGGAGTAGGGCTGGAAGATGGCGATGAGCAGCCCGGTCGCCGGGGACTCGCCGCTGGTGTCCGCGCCGGTGTTCGGCGGGCTCTGGGTGCAGGTCCAGGTGGTGCCACAGTGCTGCTTGTACAGCGCCGTGATGTAGTTGGCCTCACCCTCGACCACGCCGTTGCGGGCGAGCTGTTCGTCCTGGACGTCCTTCAGCGAGGAGGTCAGGTCGAAGTGCTGGTCCTGCAGGGCGTGGACCATCTCGTGGACGAGCACGTTCGGGTCGACCGTCGGCTGGTCGGGGTCCGTCGAGACGATTATCATCTCGTCGGTCTTCGGTGCGTAGTAGCCGAGCACGTTCGAGCCGAACAGCTTGTTGAACTCGTCGGAGATGTTCTCGTCCTCGCCGACGATGAACAGCGCCTCCCAGACCTGGTTGTTCCACAGGGAGTGGTCCTCGGTCTCGTTGGAGCCCTCTGCGAGCTGTTCACGGTACTCCGCGCGGGAGATGATCTTCACGTCGACCGGTTCGAGGTACTCCAGCCCGCGGATGTACTCCACGCGAGCCATCGTCACCGCGACCAGGGCGTCGAGTTCGGCGTCGGAGACGCCGTCGCTCTGGTCGATGAGGACGGTCTGGTTGTACCAGTAGCCGGCCTCGTAGCCGATGATGCCGTCGTCCTCACTGCCGATTGGCGTGCCCTCACCGCCGTCCTCGATGGGGACGCCGCCATCGGTCGTGCCGCCGGTGTCACCGGGGATGACGTCGGGGTCGCCACCCGCCGAACTGTCACCGCCTTGCTGGCCGGCGTCCGAGCCACCGTCGTTTGCAGGGGCATCCGAGCCGCCGTCGGTGCCTGGGGCGTCGCCCCCGCCGGACGGCCCGTCGGTGTCGGGCGTGTCGGGTGTCCCGTCAGGGGATGGGTCAACGGCCGGGTCGCCGCCGTCGCTGCCGCCAGCCTCAGGGTCGGAGACGTCGGGCTCACCCGCACCGGAGCCGCCGTCGGTGACAGGTGTGTCGGGACTGTCCGGGTCGCCAACGGCCGGTTCGTCGGGCGTGTCGACATCGGGCGCGGGGGTGTCAGTCCCGGTCGCCGGGCCGTCCACGTCGGGGCTCTCCCCACCGTCGCTCCCCTCGCCCGCAGGTGGTGTCACGTCCGGTGTGGGTGCGGGGTCATCGACGACCGGTGGATAATCGTCGTCTGGTACGGCGCTCACGGGCGCGTCGTCGAACGAGACGAAGACAACGGTACCCGAGAGTAACACGAGGAGTGCGAGAAGCACTGCTGGGACCCCCTTCATGCGTATAAAAACGGTATTTTGTCTGATAAGGCTTTCACGCCGCGTCGTAACGGGGTAACGACAGAGAACCATCAGGTAAGTAGAAAGGATATGAAGCCTGTGCGTCTATATCACACACGAGTGATGTACCGATCAGACCATGGAAATCGAGAAGGACACCTCTGAGTTAGCTGCAAGTACCGACACCCCGCCCACGAGCAGGGAATACGGGCCGTTCCCGCCAGCGCCAGCGCCGGACGACGACGCCGACGAGGCCACAGCCGAGCTTCTCGGCGGCCTCGAGATCGAGAGCACCGCCGACGTGGAGGTCCCGCGCATGCTCATCGACCAGGTCATCGGGCAGGACCGGGCCCGCGATATCATCGAGAAGGCCGCGACACAGCGCCGCCACGTGATGATGATCGGCTCCCCGGGGACCGGGAAGTCGATGCTCGCAAAGGCGATGGCCGAACTGCTCCCGAGTAGTGAACTCTCCGACGTGCTCGTCATGCACAACGAGGACGACGGGAACCGCCCGAAGGTCGAGATCGTCCCGGCCGGTGGCGGCGAGCTCGTCATCAGGGAGCACCGCCAGCGCGCCCGGAAGGGGCTCCAGCTCCGCTGGTTCGCGATGTGGACGACGATACTGCTCGTGTTCATCTACACCATCATCGTCCAGCAACTGCTGCTTGGCATCCTCGCCATCGCAGTCATCTACTACATCTTCCGGAGCGGTGCCCGGAACCGGAACCGGATGGTCCCGAAGATACTGGTCGACAACAGTGAGCGCACAAGTGCGCCGTTCCAGGACGCGAGCGGTGCCCACGCGGGGGCACTCCTCGGCGACGTGCGCCACGACCCGTACCAGTCCGGTGGGATGGAGACGCCGAGCCACGACCGCGTCGAACCCGGCGCGATCCACAAGGCCGACAAGGGTGTGTTGTTCATCGACGAGATCAACACGCTCGAGGTCCGCACGCAGCAGAAGCTACTGACGGCGCTCCAGGAGCGCGAGTACTCCATCACCGCCCAGTCAGACACCTCGTCTGGGGCGATGGTCCACACCGAGGCGGTCCCGTGCGAGTTCGTCATGATCGCTGCAGGGAACCTCGACGCGATGGAGAACATGCACCCCGCACTCCGCAGCCGTATCAAGGGCTACGGGTACGAGGTCTACATGGACGACACCATCGACGACTCGCCGGAGATCCGGCGCAAGTTCGTTCGGTTCGTGGCCCAGGAAGTGGCGAACGACGGGCGTCTTCCCCACTTCACCCGGGGCGCCATCGCGGAGATCGTCCGCGAGGCACAGCGACGTGCCGGCCGGCAGGACCACCTGACCCTGCGGTTCCGTGACCTCGGCGGGCTCGTCCGTGTCGCCGGTGACATCGCGCGAGACGAGGGAACCCTGTTCACGACCCGTGAGCACGTCATCCAGGCCAAGCGCCGGGCGCGCTCCATCGAGCAACAGATCGCAGACGACTACATCGACCGCCGCCGCGAGTACGACCTCACGGTCAACGAGGGCGCGGTCGTCGGTCGGGTCAACGGGCTCGCCGTCATGGGCGAGGATAGCGGTATCGTGATGCCCGTCATGGCCGAGGTCGCACCGTCACAGGGGACGGGCGAGGTCATCGCGACCGGCAAGCTCCAGGAGATAGCGACCGAATCGGTCCAGAACGTCTCCGCGGTCGTCAAGAAGTACTCCGACGAGAGCCTCGACCAGAAGGACATCCACATCCAGTTCGTCCAGGCGTACGACGGCGTGGAGGGCGACTCGGCCTCCGTCACGGTCGCGACCGCCATCCTGTCCGCATTGACCGGTGTGCCGGTCGACCAGAGCGTCGCCATGACCGGCTCGCTGTCGGTCCGGGGCGACGTGCTCCCGGTCGGTGGCGTCACCCACAAGGTCGAAGCCGCCGTCAAAGCCGGCAGCAAGCGGGTCATCATCCCGTTCGCCAACGAGCGTGACGTGCTCGTCGAGCCCGAGATTCGCGAGCAGGTCGAGATCATCCCCGTCAGACACATCGGCGAGGTCCTGGATGCCGCCATGGTCACCGGGACGACGAAGCATTCGATGCTCGACCGACTCTCGCGCGCCGCGAGCGACACGCTCGGTGAGTTCACGTTCGGCTCCGGCGCGGGCGAGGCCCGCGTCGAGAGCGAGCCCGACTCCGGTTCGCAGTGACCGGCGTGGTCTGACGTCGGTACTGGTGACCACTTTCTTCGAAAAATCCGAACCGCTGTGACCGCGAGGTCTACGCCTGCCTCGGCTTGCTGACCGGCGGGGTCGTCTCCTGTTCGGTCGTCTTGCGTGCACCGATAGCGAACAGGGCGAACGAGAGACCCGTCGAGAGCAGGTTCATACCGAACAGGAGCCCGATGGCCCACACTGCACTGCTCGGGAACTCGGCCAGGACGAACGACGCGAGCACCAGCGAGAGGACGCCACTGGCGACGAGCCATCCCCAGTTCGGCTCCTCGCGGAGCTTCAGGCCGAGGAATATCTCGATGATGCCGTCGAGCATGAAGAACCCGACCAGTAGCAGCGTCAGCGACGCGAGTCCGATGACCGGATTCGCCATCAGGAATATCCCGGCGACCGCGTAGAGCACGCCGAGGAGGCTCTGGCTGACGAACCCCTTCCAGTTCATCTGTGATATCCCGTGGCCGACGTTGACCAGGCCGCCGAGCACCAGTATCGCACCGAGCAGCACCGATATCGAGATACCCGTGACGAACGGGAAGATGATGGCCAGGACGCCCCCGATGGCGAGGGCGATACCCGCGAACAGCAGCGGTCGCCAGTCGCCCGAAAGCGTCGTCATCTGCGGTCCCGCTTCGATCTGTTCTTCGATGTCACCGAACTCGTGTGTCTCTTCACTCATTGTACTCCCTCTGTGTCGGACGTAGGAGCGTCCATGGGAAGAATAATGTTCCACGAGTATGGGGAGTGCACGCCCCATCTCCCGGTGACCTGAGAGCGCATCGACACCTCAACATCGCGGCGGTGGGTCGTGTCTGCGACCGAGTTCGACGGTGCCCAGAACCGGCCGGTTCTGCAGTATCCAGCGCGACTGAATCTGTAATCGTAGCTCTGGAATCGTTCGTTTCTTCGACGAAACGATACTACTACTCGGTCAGTTCGGCTGGTACTTACGTATCTGCAGGCAACTCCGTGGTACGGGTGTAACGACGTTACTACCTCGGCGCTATATTTCGGGATGGCTTACTGCTCGCCGAGGGGGTTGAAAAACTATGACTCACAACGTCTCTCGAGGGGTGTATCGTCGTAAAGTGCTGAAGACCGTCGGCCTCGGCCTCGCCGCCGTCGCGGTCGGCAGCCAAGCCGCCTCCGCGAAAGAGGGCCAAGAGCCCAGCATCGAAGCCGGAGCCGAGCCCACCGAACAGCCGTTCCACGGTGGCTACTACGGCCGCTACTACCGCCCGTACGGCTACTACCGTCCGTACTACCGCCGGTACTACCGCCCGTACTACCGTCCGTACTACCGCCCGTACTACCGCGGCTACTACGGCTACCGTGGCTACGGCTACGGGCCGTACATCCGGTTCCGTGGGCGCGGCTTCCGCTTCCGGTACTACTAGTCGAACCGTTCGTCGAGGACCGGGCCACTCCAGGTGGCCCGACCGTTTTTTGGAGTTCCGGGCGGCCGGAGATCGGCCGTCTTCGCACAGCTCGTGACAGACCTGTTGGAGCCGCTCCTTTCGTCGGGGAAACCTCGTATCGGTCTGGTCATTTCGGGCCGTGATTACGTTTCGTCGGACAACTCCGTGGTACTGACGTAACGGCATCACTACCGCGAAATTATACTTCGGAATCGCCTACTGTTTGCGGGGGAATTGGGAAAATGACTCACAACGACTCTCGAGGAATGTATCGTCGCAAGCTCCTGAAGACCGTCGGTGTCGGCCTCGCAGCCGTCGCCGTCGGCAGTCAGGCTGCCTCGGCCAAGCAGGGCCAGACCCCTGCTGTCGCACCCGGACAGAAGCCCACCGAGGAGCAGTTCGGTGCGTACTGGGGCGGCCCGTGGGGTGCCTACTGGCGTACTGGTGGGTACTACAACCCGTACTGTGACGAGTGTGCCGGACACGCGTTCTGGCGTGGCTACGGCTACCGCGGCTACTACGGACGCCGGTTCTACGGCCGTGGCTACTACGGACGCCGGTTCTACGGTCGCGGCTTCTACGGCCGCCCGTACCTCCGGTTCCGCGGCCGTGGGTTCCGGTTCCGGTACTACTAGTCGAACATCAAGACGGCTCGCTGTCCAGCCGTCGTCGTCCCATCCTGTTTATTTTCCCGTCTCCAGAGAGCGTTCGCAGCTCGTCGGCCAAAGTCCCAGAAAGCACTGCCCAGCTCCGAGACTCTGTGTCGTGGTTACCCGGCAGTGATACCGGGAGCGAAACGTGACTACGGCGTGCTCGTTTCGACTGGTAGTTCCGTGTCGTCGTGTAACTTCGTGGTTCGCCCGTAACCAGATTATTACCGTGTAATTATGTTTTAACAACCCCTATAGCTGCGCCGAGGGGTTGAGAATTCATGACTCATAACGATACTCGGAGTATGGGACGCCGCACGCTGTTGAAGACCGTCGGCATCGGCCTCGCCGCCGTCGCGGTCGGCAGCCAGGCTGTCTCCGCGAACCAGGGACGGCCCGTCGAGCCCAGCGTCGACACCGGCGCTCCCGGCACCGCCCAGCCGTATCACCGTGGGTACTACGGTCGCTACTACGGCGGCTATGGCTACCGCGGCTACTACCGCCCGTACGGCTACGGCTACCGCGGCTACTACCGCCCGTACTACGGTGGCTACTACGGTGGCTACTACGGTGGCTACGGCTACGGCCCGTCGTACTTCCGGTACAGCCGCCGCGGTGGCCGCGTGAAAGTCCGCCTGTACTAACCACGACCACCGATGTGCTGCTGTCCAGCCGTCGGACGTCGCCGATTTTTCCGGAACTGTCCCCGTGAGCGATGCCCAGTCGTCCCCGGTTGGGAAGGCCCTCACCAGGAGGCGACTACCGACAGGGAGTTCGATACCGGGACGTGATTCCCTGCTGGTCGTTTTCGCTGGTAATTCCGTTACATTGTGCAACTTCGTAGTACCGAAGTAACAGAATTATTACCTCGGAGCTATATTTTATTAACTCTTATCGAAGTGCGGGGGTTGAACTCCAAAATGACTCAAGATAACACTCGAGGAATGTATCGACGAAAGCTGCTGAAGACCGTCGGTGTCGGCCTCGTTGCTGTCGGTGTGGGGAGCCAGGCTGTTTCTGCGAACCAGGGCGCATCGCCGAGTGTCAAGGGTGGCCTCGGTGAGGAACAGTGGTACGGCCGTCGCGGCTACTACGGTGGCCGCTTCCGGTTCCGCCGCCGCGGCTACTACGGTCGCCGGTTCCGTGGCCGCCGGTTCTACGGTCGCCGGTTCCGTGGCCGCCGCTACGGCTACCGCGGGCGCATCGGCTACTACGGTGTCGACCCCTGTGGCGTCGACCCGTGTGCTGACCCGTGTGCGGACATCGACCCGTGCGCAGATCCCTGCGCCGACGTCGACCCGTGTGCTGCACCCGACCCGTGCGCAGTTGACCCCTGCGCCGACGTCGACCCGTGCGCTGACCCGTGCGCTGGTGGCCAGTACCGCCGGGGCTCCTACGGCCGCGGTCTCTACGGTGGCCGCTTCCGTTCCCGCCGCCGCCGGTACGCCCGGCCCGCTCTCTACTGAAATCGTCGTGTAAGCTGTCGAAATATCGACTAGAACGACTCTAGTCGAGGGTGATTATTTTTCGCTCGTCTGAACTTGACCGCCACCGAGCGACTGCAACCACAGAACTCGTTGGACGGTAGTCGGATCCGCTCATCCTGGTGAGAGCGTCGATCTCTCGAAGCATGTCGAGAGGCTCACCCACATCCTTCGCGACCAACTCGCACCAGAACGGACAGTTCGTTCCGCAGTTGCGTACCCGGCGGGACATTCCGACTCGGTTCCGACGTCACGCGACCGAAGTTCCCGGTCGAGGAAGTGATTCCGCGATGGTCATTTCGACTGGTAGTATCGCTACGTTAGACAACTTCGTAGTGTCCGGGTAACCAGAATGTCAGCTCAGTAATATATCTCAATAGCACATTTGTCAGTGTGAGGTTCGAACAACAATGACCAACCAAGATTCTCACGGAATGTTCCGCCGCAAGCTCCTGAAGACCGTCGGTGTCGGCATCGTTGCCGTCGGCGTCGGTAGCCAGGCCGTTTCGGCGGCCCAGGGTGGCAACAGTGAAGGCTCGGAGATTCTCCGGCCGTACTGGGGCCGGCGCGGATACCGTGGCTACTACGGTGGCTACGGCCACCGCGGCTACGGCTACCGCGGCCGCTTCGGCTACTACGGTGGCGTCGGTGGCTGTGGCGTCGACCCGTGTGCCGACCCGTGTGCGGACATCGACCCGTGCGCCGACCCGTGTGCGGACATCGATCCCTGTGCTGACCCGTGTGCGGACGTCGATCCGTGCGCCGACCCCTGCGCTGACGTCGACCCCTGTGCGGTCGACCCCTGTGCTGACCCGTGCGCTGGTGGCCTGTACCGCCGGGGCTCCTACGGCCGCGGTCTCTACGGTGGCCGCTTCCGTTCCCGCCGCCGCCGGTACGCCCGGCCCGCTCTCTACTAATATCGCCGCCTGAACGAACGAGCGGCTGGCATCGCCCAGCCGTCGTCTCCACGTATTTTTCGAGTCCCTCTCACCCACGGAGCAGACGCGCGTGCCAGGGAGCACACCACGACGTGATTACCTGCCGGTAGTATCCGCTGGAAAGTCCAGTGTCTCTAGTAACCCGATGGTACTCTGGTAACGAGATTATCAACTGGTGATTATCCCCGTCGAGGGCAAAGTACTCCCGTAGACTCGATCATGACGTTACGTTCACCGTCGTCTCGACTTCGACGACGACTCATCAAGACCGTCGGGTTCGGCCTGCTGAGCCTCGGCAGTGGTACCGCCGCGGCTGCCGGACCCCAGGGAGCGCTGCAGCACCAACAGGAGCGAGACCGAGGTCGCCGACGCCAGGACGGCGACGACCCCGTCGATCGCCGCCGTGGCCAGGGTGGCGACGACGGGCAACGGCGCAGACGCCGCCGTGACGACGATGGCGATAGTCGACGCCGTAGACGACGCCCCGACGACGATGACGATGGCAGACGCCGCAGACGACGTCGCCGCGACGACGATGACGACGGCAGAAGACGCAGACGACGCCCCGACGACGATGACGACGGCAGAAGACGCAGACGACGCCCCGACGACGATGACGACGGTAGACGCCGCAGACGACGCCGTGACGACGATGACGACGGCAGACGCCGCAGACGACGCCCCGACGACGATGACGATCGCCGCCGCCGCAGACGAAGACGCCGCGACGATGATGACGATCGCCGGCGCCGCAGACGACGCCGCCGTGACGGCGACGACCGACGGCGGCGGAGACGCAGACACCGCAGGCCCCGCTACGGTCACCGGTTCTACTACCGGCGGTACTACCCGCGTCGGCGGTTCACCTACACCTTCATCCCGGTGTACGGGTACGACGTTTACTGGGACGACGACTACTTCGACGTGGTGTACGTCAACGGTCGTCCGTGCCGCGTGACGGGTGTCGATCACGACCAGGGCATCATCGAGCTCGAGTACGGCTACTGTGGCTACGTCGGGTTCGACGGCGTCTACTACCGGGTCTGACCGCGGACTCGGCCCTCTTTCTCGCCTGTCGCTGCAGCGAACACCGGTCGGTCTCCGCGCGGTTACGTCCCCGTGGTGAGGACGTTTCAGTGAGAGATTACGTGTGGTCGGACAACTCGGTGGTGTCCCGGTAACCGAATCATCACTTCAGAGATATATTCGAGGCTCGCATAGCTTCTGTTCGAGAGGCTTTCACCCATGAAACGAAATTTCATCGAGGGAACGTCCCGACGAACCGTCCTCAAGACCGTCGGCATCGGGCTGGTGTCGCTCGGCCTCGGAAGCGGCATCGCCGCCGCGGCCGACCGGTCCGGGCCCAGCCAACCGACCGTCCAGTCCGGCGAGCTGCCGACCCAGGCGTCCCATCGTCGTCGCTACCGCCGATATGGTCGTCGTCGCTATCGTCGCTACGGCCGACGGTACTACCGGCACGGTCGCCGTCGCTACCGCCGCTACCGCCGCCACGGTTACGGGTGGGCCGGCTATTACCCCGGCTACTACGGTGACGACGTCGAAATCACGGTGTACGGCGACCCGTACTACTCGGGCTACTACGGCGGGTACGGCCCGGTCTTCGTGGACGACGACGAGTACGTTTACTTCGGGCCCGGCGGCTACGTCGAGGTGGACTTCGACTGACCCGGTCGTCTCGACTCCCGTTTCTCGGGGTAAGAACGCGGGATGCGCCGACCGAACCGTCCGCGGGACTACGTTTCTGGATGGAAACTTCGTGTCGTCGTGCAACTTGGTGGTAGCCGCGTAACCCCGTTACTACCGCGTTATTATCCGGTGATAACGCCAATTTCTACCTGGAGGGAGTTGAAAATGTATCCCGAAAGTGATCAGGGAGTGTATCGACGAACGTTGTTGAAGACCGTGGGACTCGGACTGGTGACGCTCGGCGTCGGCAGCCAGGCCGTTTCCGCTGCCGAAGGTGGCAAGCCGCAGGCTCCGGCCGTCTCGCCTGGTGGCCCCGTCGATGACGGGCAGTACCAGCGCGGTGACGGTGGCCGCCGTGGTCGCCGTGGTCGCCGTCGTGGTCGCCGTCGCGGCCGCCGTCGTGGCCGCCGTCGCGGTCGCCGCCGCCACGGCCGCCGCCGCTTCCGCCGCCGCCGCTACGGTCGTCGGTACTACCGCCGGCGGTACCGCGATGACGACATCGACATCCGCATCTACGGCGGGTACTACCCGTACTACTACCCGTACTACTACCCGTACTACAGAGGGTACTACTACCCGTACTACTACTCGTACTGGTACTGAGCGGGGCAACATCGACCCGAGCGGTTTTTGTTCGCGCAGCACCCGACGACTCGGAGAGCTGGGGCAGGCGGCCGGAACAGGAGAGCCGGGCACCGGCGAACCGGCCTCGTCACACTGACACGCGTCACGTTCCCTGACCGGGCAGGAAGTACGCATCCCGCGGCTCATAATGCAGTCGTTACGTTATCTCCGTTTGCACCTTCCAGCTGGTAAGTCCATTCTTCCGGACAACTCCGTGGTACCCGCGTAACCAGTTTATTAGCTAACATTATATTCCCGGACACTGCCTAGGTACTGGCTGAGAGGGAACTACCACCATGAAACAACATTCCTCGAAGCAAAGCACGCGACGTACCCTGCTCAAGACCATCGGCACCGGCCTCCTCACCATCGGGGTGGGTTCCCAGGCGGTCGCCGCGTCCGACGACGGCGGCTACCGCAGCCGCAACTTCCGGCGGAACCGCCGGAACTACAACACCCGCGGTGGCTACAGCCGCAGCAACAGTTACGGTGGCCGTGGCTACAGCCGCAGCAACAGCTACGGCCACCGCGGCTACGGCCGCAGCAACAGTTACGGCCACCGCGGCGGCCCCAGCCGGAGTTTCAGTTCGGGCAACGGTCCTGCCGGGAGCCAGAACATCGGCGCATCGAGCCACAACGCCCCGGCCCCGTACTACGGCAGCAACTACGGTCCGTACTACGGCGGCTCGTTCGAGTTCGACCACGGTGAGGTCGAGGTCCGCGGCGACATCCTCGCCGGCGGGTTCGAGTACGAGCGCGACGACTACACCGGTGACATCGAGTTCGAGAGCGCCGAGATCGACTTCGAGTACGACTACGCCTACGGCGACATGGAGTTCGAGACCTTCGGTCGCTGTGACGTGATCAAGTTCGAGGTCGAAGGTGACGACCTCGAGGCGGACTTCGGTGCCTGCTACTGAGAACGGCTAACTGGGTCGACCGGACCCAGGGTACTCCTTGCTGTCTGAACCATAGCAATGCCGGTCGTCGATTTTTCTGTGAGTCCGGCTCTTGAGCGACCGCACTCGGTGGGTCGGTCACTGAGGTAGTGTCTCTCGCGCGAGGACTTCCCGGACGAAACGAGCGGCAGGTGTCGACGTTTCCATCCGGAAACTGAGCTATTCATTACCATGGCACACCTATGGGTAACTGAGACGGACGAAATCTCACGATAGACAGCACCACCGACTCACGAACGCCGAGAACAGCCGATTCGAGACTGCCCATACGTGCCACACCTGGTCTGGTTGCCCGCGAATAGACCGTTACCGGTCGAGCGGGCGCGAGACGCTACCACCGGCCGACGACCGCCGTCACCACCGACGCAAACCTGCCATTCAGTGCCTCGGTGGCCGGCGACGACAGCGGCCACACAGACCGCTTGCGGTCTGCCTTTTCAGTACCTGGGTTCCGTGAACCGGCGGTTCGGGGCTGCCACACCGCTTTTTCGGCTTCACCGCAGCGTCCAGCCGAGCTCTCCGCACGATGTCCTGTTCCCCGTCGAGGCGCGGCTCCTCACCGCGCTGGAACCTGCCAAACCACCGGTTCGGCCCATCTGTGACCAGATGTATCGTCGTCTCGTCACTGTGGAACTTCCATTCCATCGGTAAACTTCGGCGTACTGTCGTAACTGGTTGGATAGTAGACGTGTTATCTGTGGAGCCCACCTATGAGTTAGTGAGAAGGAGGAAATCACCCAATGGACAGCACTACCAACTCAGGAACCTCGCGACGCACGCTACTCAAGACCCTCGGCACCGGGCTGCTCACTGCCGGTACCGTGGTGGGCTCCGCTTCGGCCGCCGTCGGTAACACGGCGACCCCGACCGCCGACGTCGGTGGGACGTTCGCCCGCAGCAACTACTATCGTGGCTACTACGGACGCCGGTTCGCGCCGTACCGCAACGCCTTCCGGCTCCGTGTGAACGACTACTGCGGCACCGGGGCGACGTTCGACTTCGACTCGCTCGACGCCTGGAACGCCGGTGACACCGAGGTCGAGTTCGTCGGGCCGTACGGCTACGCCCGCTTCGAACAGGACCCCTACGGCGGCTTCGAGTTCGAGAGCCCCAGCGTCTACATCGACTGTGACTACAGCGGCCTCGACGTGCAGCTCCTCGACGGCGGCCCGTGTGCGGTCGCACACTTCGACATCGACGAGGCGGCCGGCGAACTCGACATCCGGTACGTCGACGGCGGCTTCATCAAGGTCGACAGCGTCGACGGCTACTACGGTCGCCGCTACTGGTACTGAGCGTGAGGGCGAGGTCACGTCGCCGAACTCCCTGACGAGGCGGTCGCGTCCCGGGCACCCGACTGCCGTAGTCGCTGTGACACCGACCTGACATTCTCCACACCTGTCGGGTGCCCCGTTCGTGTTTTCAACGTGATTCCGTGACTGCACAGTTATGGAGAACTTTTCCCCTTGCTGCGTCTCTGTACTGCCATGAACGTGCGAAGCGAGTCCCTGATACTCGTCGCTATCGTCGTCGTACTGGTCGCGGCCGTCGTGCTCCAGGGTGGCGGACAGGCTGCAGTGAATCCCGGAGACAGCCAGGACCCGGTGACAGACCCCGGCGCGAACAGCTCCGGTGACGACATCATCCTCCCGCCCATCGGTGACGAGGGGAACGAATCACCCACCAGCTCGGACGACGACTTCGGGCCGGACGTGACACCGCCAGCGAACCCCGGCAGTGACGGCGCTCCGGACGACGGGACCACCGTGCCGCCGACGACGACCCCGCCGACGACGGCTCCGCCGACCACCACGCCGGACACGGGCGGTGAGAGCGAGTTCACCAACGAGGGAACCGCCATCTTCGTCGTGGACGGCTTCACCGTCGGGAGCGCGAGCCTCGAGGTCGCCGACACCCCTGCCGAACAGGAAGTGGGTCTGAGCGGACGGACCGCGCTGCCCGACCAGGCCGGGATGGCATTCGTCTTCGACCAGGAGTACCTCGTCTCGATGTGGATGAAGGATACCACGATTCCGCTCGACCTCATCTTCGTGGGCGCGGACAACGTGGTGGTCAACGTCGAGCAGGCGAACCCACAGCCGGGCGTCAGTGACGACCAGCTCACTCGCTACGAGAGCGACGCACCCGTACTGTACGTCATCGCCGTCAACCAGGGCTACGCAGACGAACTCGGTATCGGTGCCGGGACGACTGTCGAACTGGATATCTGACCACCTCGGCCCAACATATCACCAGTTCTTCAATTTTCGACGGTAGCTTTTAATCCCCAAACCGGATAGGTATCCCTGTGACTTCCCCCAGCGTTTCGTCCAGCGACCACGCTCGCAGCAAGGTTGGTCGCGTCATCGAGTCCTACGGGCTCGATACCCTCGGGGACGACCTCGAACGACTCTGGACCACCGACGGCGACGATCAGTACAGCCTCCGCGAGTTGGCGGACTACTTCAACCTCGAAGTGCTGCAGGCCGCGCTCGAGCGCGAAGGAATCTATCTCTCGGACCCCGAACTGGAGACCAAATACGAGCTGCTGACCGGCGACGACGTGGGCCCGAGCGCCCGGACACAGGCCGCCCGCAGTCTCGAACGCGACGGCGTCGACGTCGACGACGTGACGGGCGATTTCGTCTCGCATCAGGCCATCTACCGGTACCTGACGAACTTCCGGGGGGCCTCTCACGAGAAGGAGGCCCGCGACCCGGTCGAGTCCGCGACACAGGCGATCCAGCGACTCAAGAGTCGGACGACAGCGGTCGCCGATTCGAACCTGGAACGACTGGACGACGGCGGTCATCTGTCGGTCGCGGAGTTCGAGATACTGGTCGACGTGACCGTCCTCTGCACCAACTGTGGCCGGTCGTCGGACTTCGGCGAGCTGCTCGAGCACGGTGGCTGCCCCTGTGTCGGTGAAGACGACTGAACATTTCGTTACAGACGTAACTCTGTAACGCCAAGGTGTGTGATACCACCCCACATTTCTGTTGGAGAGCGCCGACACCAGAGATATATTGGAGGCCCGTGAAACCTCTAAAAATGAGTGAACGAGACGATACAACCACGGTCACCGTCCACGCCGAGAACGTCGGTGGTATCGACGAGACCGATGTCGAGTTCTCACCCGGGGTGACGGTACTCTCGGGGCGAAACGCGACGAACCGGACCTCGTTCCTGCAGGCGCTGATGGCCGCACTCGGGAGCGAGCGGGCATCACTCAAGGCAGATGCATCGGCCGGGCGGGTCGACCTCACCATCGGAGACGAGACGTACACACGAGAGCTCAGGCGGGAGGGAGAGGGAGTCTGGACCGGTGGCGAGCCGTATCTCGGCGACCCGACCCTCGCGGACCTCTATGCCTTCTTGCTGGAGTCGAACGAGGCCCGGCGCGCGGTCGCGCTCGGAGACGACCTCCGAGAACTCATCATGCGACCGGTCGACACCACCGAGATCAAGGCCGAGATCCAGCGTCTGGAGGCCCGAAAACGACAGCTGGACGAACGGCTCGCGGCGACCCAGGACCTGCAGGAAGAACGAGCACAGCTCCGACAGCGCCAGGAGGAACTCGACGCCGAAATCGACGAGAAGCGCGAGGCCCTCCGTGCGACCGAGGAGACCATCGAGGAGATGGACGCCAGCCTCGCGGAGGCGGGGGCCGAGACGGACCAACTCGAAGCCAGCCTCAGCGAACTGAGGGACGCGCGAGGGAAGCTCGAAGACGTCCGCTTCCACCTCGAAACGGAGCGCGAGAGCCTCGCGTCGGTGACCGACCGGCTGGTCGAACTGGAGGCCGAAGAACGCGACGAGACGGCGGGTCTCGACGAGGACCCTGCCGACATCGAACGTCGCATCGACTCGTTGCACGACCGGATACAGTCCGTCAACAGCACGATAAACCGGCTGCAGGGCATCGTCGAATTCAACCGAGAGATGCTCGACGGCCAGAACGACGACGTCGTCGCGGCGCTGGACGAGTACGACGGTACCGACGGCGGGACGCTGACAGACGCCCTGGTACCGGACGAGTCCGTCGTCTGCTGGACGTGTGGAAACGAGGCGGAGAGGAGCGCCATCTCGGAGACCGTCGAGCAGCTCGAATCGCTCTGCAAGGACAAACTCGAAGAGCGACAGGAACTGGACCGGGAGCGAGCAGAACTCCAGTCGACGCTCGACGAACTGGATGCACAGCGAGAACAGCGCGAGCAACGGGCGCGAGAGCGGGCACAGCGTCAGGCAGAGCAGGGCGAGCACGAGGAACGCATCGAGGACCTCGAGGCCCGGGAGACCGCTCTCCACGACCGCATCGAGGACCTCGAACGGGAGGTCGAGGCCCTCGAAGCCGAGGAGTACGAGGACATCCTCGAACAGCACCGGGAGGCGAACCGGCTCCAGTTCGAGGTCGACCGCCTCGTGGACGACCAACAGGAGGTGGCCGACCGCATCGAGGAGATAGACCGCGAGCTCGGCGAACGGGAGGACCTCGAATCGACGCGCGAGGAGGTCACGGCCGAGCTTACCGACCTCCGGACCCGCATCGACCGGCTCGAATCCCGTGCCGTCTCGGCGTTCAACGAGCATATGGAGACGGTGCTGGAACTCCTCGGGTACGAGAACCTCGAACGCGTCTGGATAGAACGGGTGGAGCGGACGGAACGAGCGGGCAGACGGAACGTGGAAAAGACCGCCTTCGAGCTTCACGTGGTCCGGGAAACCGCCGACGGCGAGGTGTACGAGGACAGTGTCGAGCACCTGAGCGAATCCGAACGAGAGGTCATCGGACTCGTGTTCGCTCTCGCAGGCTACCTCGTCCACGAGGTCCACGAGACCGTTCCCTTCGTGTTGCTCGATTCCATCGAGGCGATAGACTCCGACCGGATCGCGGCGCTGGTCGAGTACTTCGAATCCTACACCGACTACCTCGTGGTCGCGTTACTCCCCGAGGACGCCTCGGCCCTGGACGAGACCTACGCTCGGATCACGGATATCTAGCAACTGGCCGAAAATCACTGCGACCGGTCCCGTTGGTTCTCAGATGGCGTCTTCCAGTCCGACCGCACACGTCGACTGAATCCACGCCTTGTGGTTCGTCGTGTCGTAGATGATGACCTCTCCCTGCGTCAGGAGCAATGCAGCGTACGGGGGAATCGTCGCTGGCAATCCCGCGTTCGCCTCGAGCTTCGGTGCGTCTTCTCTCTCCTTCTTTGAGTATCTCATGTTCCCCCCTGTGTGTCGCCGTGCGCGTGTCGCTTCGCGCGTATTACTGTATACGGCACGTAGCATGTTAACTGCTAGCTTACAACAATGTTAGTCAGACACCTCCATCTCCCTTACCACGTTGAAACATACCCCACCGCACCGGAGTTATCCCGCTTCGCCCAGGTGACGATGTCGAGGTGGGGTACTTCCGAACACGTTAGAAGAACGTTAAGATGCTCTGTCGCTAAAGGGTCGCAAGGGCGGAGAGGCCGTTCAAACGTCCGCCCGGTCGCCCATCGACGTTGCAGTAGCGACAGGTATGGTCGGCCGGTGGTTCGAACGAGCATCGACCGCGCGAGGGGGCAGCGACGTTCCAGTCCGGAGCGTCGACCATCCCGATTAGAGCAGATATACTATGACACGAAAGGACAGCATCGGAAGCGACGTCCCGTCGGGTCGCGAGAACGCACCACTCCAGTGTCCGGAATGTGGTGGGTCGCTCCTGAACGACGATACGCATGGTGAGACGGTTTGTATAGACTGCGGTCTCGTGGTCGCGGAAGACGAGATCGACCGCGGCCCGGAGTGGCAGGCGTTCTCCTCTGACGAGGCCGACCAGCGCAGCCGCGTCGGTGCGCCCGTCTCTGTTCTCTGGCACGACAAGGGATTGTCGACGACCATCGACTGGAAGAACGCAGACAGCAGCGGTGCCCCACTGAGCCACAACCAGCGCCGGCAGATGGAACGGCTCCGCGTGTGGAATCAGCGCTTCACCATGGAGAACTCGAAGAAGCGCAACCTCCGGCAGGCACTCGGTGAGATCGACCGGATGGCGAGCGCGCTCGGGCTCCCCACGGACGTTCGCGAGACCGCGTCGGTCATCTACCGCCGCGCGCTCAAGGAGGACCTGCTCCCGGGCCGGAGCATCGAGTCCATCGCGACGGCGTCGCTCTACATCGCCGCCAGACAGGTCGGCATCCCGCGAACCATCGACGAGGTCATCGAGGTCAGCCGCATCGAGGATAGCGACTTCCGCCGGGCGTACCGGACGCTCGTCCGGGAGCTGAACCTCGTCGTCCAGCTCGCCGACCCGAAGGACTACGTGCGCCGGTACGCGTCCAAGCTCGGCCTCTCCTCGGAGGGCGAACGTATCGCGTACCAGCTGCTCGACAACGCCCAGCAGAAGGGCCTCGACAGCGGCAAGAGCCCGGTGACGCTGGCTGCAGCAGCCGTCTACGCCGCGTCGGTGGTGACCTCGGAGGACATCACCCAGCGAGACGTCTCGGAGGTCGCGAACATGAGCACCGTGACCATCAGAACCCGGTACAAAGAGCTCCTGAACGCGACCCCGGAGTATAGCGGCTTCACCCAGTAACCACCCTCGCCCCCTTCCCCAGCTCTTTCTCGGTCCGTCTGTTCCAGGCAGTGGCCAGTCCCGTCTCTCCGTGACCCTGGTCGAGCCATCGACTGTCGTTCGCAGCCCTGTTCGTGGCGAGCAATCAGCACCCACCCCCGCCTCGTCCAGCAGGACGGGAGTCTCCGTACGTTCCCCCGACGAACGCTCTGGTGATGGTCCTCATCCCCGGGAACTGCACTCGGCGGAACAGCCACGGACCAGTGCGGTCCTGTCCCATCCCCCAGGAGCGTTCGTGTGCGCGTCGGGGCGATGCAGCAGTGGAAAGGACCAGCCTGCCATCCTCCGAGGGTCGCGGAGGCTCACGAGGGCGATGTGGCGGGCCTACCCGGTGAAGGCTCTGAGCACTGACCATCGACGAGCAGCGAGGACGAAGGTTTGGAACCGCTGGGACCGTATTGGAACCGCTGGGACCGTATTGGCACCGCTGGGTCCGCTGGGACCGTATTGGAACTGCTGGGGCCGCTGGAACCGTATTGGGAGCTGGGACCGCTTGCGGACTCGCACGGCAGCGATTGGGAGGGGCCGGCGTCCTCGCACGGCAGGGTATCCAAGGAATCGAGTGGGGGTACGCTATCGGAGAGTCGAGAGCACCCAGGGAAGAACGGTCGGACGGCCGGCTCAGAGAATCGCGTACAGGAACAGGTTGTGGAGTGCAGGCCCGAAGCCGGCGGTGGCGGCCATCCCGAGGACGATACTCCGATGTCTCGCGTCGGTGATGGCGTGGCTGAAGACGTAAACGATGCCGAGCGCGATGACGACCTTCACGACCAGGAACAGCCAGGCCATCCCGAGCACGTCGGCCGTGGGCAACGTGGCGGCGAACTTCATGATCTCCCAGGAGAGCGGCGTCTGCTCGGCGAGGCCGAAGATGTCGATACCGATGACCGTCGTGCTCGCGTCGAGCAGGTGACCGAACACCACCGCGAAACCGAGCAGACCGGCGTTGCCGGTGACGCCGGGGTGGAACTGGTCCACGTAGGCCCAGATGATGACCGAGATCGACACCGCGACCAGCACGGCCACGAGCGACCAGAGCGGGTGGACCTCGCGGCCACTCAGGGCGATTGTCGCCCCGGTGATCGGTGCCAGGCACAGGATGCCCGTGATGGCGACCGACTCGGCCTGTTCTCTGGGCGAGCGCTGCTCCGGGTTCGCGAGGTACAACCAGAGGTGGCCGCCGAGGACGAACGCCGTCAGGTAGACCAGCGGCGTGGAGAGGAACGGGAGGACCTGTTCGGGCAGGACGACAACCTGACCGAAGACCGAGAGCGCCGCCGAGACGGCCACCCACGGGAAGAACCCGATAACGAGCTCCTCGGTCGCGTACAGCCCCTTCGCTCGCATGAGGACGAAGATTCGTGCCACCGCAAGCACCAGCGCGAGCGTGTGGAACGGGTGCAACAGGACGGGGTCGAACGACCCCACGAGGACGTGGCTCCCCAGCCCGCTGGCGTCGAGGAGAGCGGTGCCTCCCGGTCCCATCGACCGCGGTACGCCCCCGAACGAGAACAGATAGCTTCCTGACATCGTGAGTTTCCTCGGGTCCGTGGCCAGCGTGCTGGAGCGACCTGTAGTCGGTCGACAGGTGCGCCGCGCACGGCCACGCGTATTCAGTCTATCCTACGTGTTTCAGCTATATGGCGTTCGCCTTACGTCGGCGTAGTCACCTCACCACCGCGAGGTGTCTGTTTTCAGATATTCTGCAGCCCTCAGACAGGCAGAGGTTCCAATAGAGCGATTAACACGCCTGTAATCGATTGACCCACTGGTTCGCGCGCTTTTAAACACGGGCGTCGCCAACTACCACACGGGGACATCGCACGGACGGAAACGCCGTCCGAGGTCCCCCGGTCGCAAATCGCCTGTCGTCTCGGTGCCCGGTACGCCGTCGTAGCCAGTTCAGTCAGTCGTCAAATGCGTGACGGTCGTACCGTTCGTACGAGGCAACCGTCCCCGGGAGTTCCGGGGACGTCCCACTCGCCCCACCGGTCGAACGGGTGACACCACCGCGATTCACTCCGAATCTTGCACGTTCTCCAGGCGACCAGCGAATGCGGTGGTACAGGCAGCTTCTGCTCGGTTACCACCGCCTCAGTGGCACATAGGTAAGACGAACGTTATGTCCTCCGGACGCGAATATCTCTCTAGCAACGGCGTCGGAACGTGGAGAAACCGCCGCCGTGGGGGAAACAACATGCACGATACGAACAGCATCGCGATCACGGGGTTGAACGAGAAGCAACAGCGAATACTGACCTACCTGTCGACGCAGGCGGGCTACCAGACCTACTTCAAGTCGCGGCTCATCGGTGAAGCAGTCGGTCTGTCGGCGAAGGAGGTCGGTGCGAACCTGGCACAGATTCTGCGGAGTAACCGCGACGTCGGGCTCGACATCGAGAAGTGGGGGTACTCCTCGGGCACGACGTGGAAGGTCACGCCGACCGGTGCGGCGGACGTCCCACAGCAGGCCTGACCGGGTCGAACGTTTTCTTTTCTCTGCGAGTCCGTCCGTGTACTGGGTAGGCAGTGTAATCGATAGACAGCGGACTGGAGGAAACCGAGTCACGTCCGGGAAACGTGATTTACTGACAGTAATTATTCACTATATGTCGGAAACTGCCTTGGGTATAGAGTGGAGGAAAAATGGCAGACCTTTCCAAGCGACAATATCTGAAGTACGCAGGCGCATCTCTTGCTGCTCTCTCCCTCGGCGTGGGTGGGAAACTCGCAGCTGACGGCACACTCCAGTCGAGTGTGAAGGAGACAACAGAGGTCGCCCCTGCGGCGAAGCCCGGAACCGAAGCCGCCCCTGAGCCCATCCTGGGCCCGGCTGGCTACGGTGACATCCTCGACTACGAGCGCGACGACTACGGGAACATCGAGTTCGACTGGGCGTACCTCTCGTTCGAGACCGACGACGGTGACGTCGACCTGGACGACGTTGGCGTCGACTTCGAGACCGACATCTACAGCGAGCACCTCGAGCTGACCGTCGAGGACAGCGAAGTGTACGTCGACCTCGAGATGAACGACAACGGCGACCAGCTCGAACTGGACATCGCGTTCCGCGACGAGTACATCTCGTTCGAGTTCGACTACGGTGAGGTCGAGTTCGAGTCCGACGGCGGTGGCTACCAGTTCGAGGACGACCGCCGCGACATCGAGTACCGCGGGCGCTACCTCGACTTCGAGTACGACGAGGACAGCCAGGAACTCGAGATCAAGGGCGCGATCAAGCTCGAACTCGAGACCGACAACGGGCTGGACTTCGAGTACGCCGACGGCCGCATCGCCATCGACTTCGACACCACGGAGCTCGAGTACGCCGGCGAAGACGTGCTCATGGAGTGGGAATGGCGCGGTGGCAACCACGGCTACGGCAGCAGCCACTCCGAAGACGAGTTCGAGGCACGCCGCATCGGACCTGGTGGAGCCTGCAACACGTTCTGCTAGAACACCCGCAGCACAGACTGCTGCTCTGACACTCTTTCGACCCCTTTCTTCGAGCGCGATTCCAACCGCCGAGCGACGCGGGAACTCTGTATTACTGACGCGCCCGGTTCCGGTTCCATGACGTGGGACCGGGGAGGCTGTACCCCCGAGTAATCGACCTTCGTCCGCGTACCTCCGTCCGCGGAACGACCGTACTGTCCGGTAATTTGATAGTTCATTACCTTCCGGTTCTTCTGTTGCTCTGAGGAATCGATATGGCAGCCCTTTCCAAGCGGCAGTATCTGAAGTACGCTGGTGCGTCCCTCGGCGTGGTCTCGCTCGGTGTCGGCGGGACACTCGCAGCAGGGAGCGCGTTCCAGCCGAGCGTCGAGCAACCGACCGCGAACGTCGAAGAGACCAACGAGGTAACGCCCGCGGCGAAACCAGACACCGAGGCGGTACCCGAACCGATCATCGGCCCCAGGGGTGTCGGCGAGATACTCGACTACGAGCGCGACGACTACGGGAACATCGAGTTCGACTGGGAGTTCGTGTCCTTCGAGACCGACGACGGTGACATCGACCTCGACGACGTCGGCGTCGACTTCGAGACCGACCTCGACAGCAGTTTCATCGAGTTGACCGTCGAGGACAGCGAGGTGTTCGTCGACCTGGAGTTCGACCGCGAGGACGACTACTGCGAGATAGAGATCGCGTTCCGCGAGGAGTACATCGACTTCGAGTTCGACGCGGGCGACACCGACTTCAAATCGAGTGGGACCGGCTACCAGTACGAGGAGGACAAGCGCGATATCGAGTACAAGGGCCGCTACCTCGACTTCGAGTACGACGAGGAGAAGGGTGAACTCGAGATCAAGGGTGCCATCAAGCTCGAACTCGAGATAGACAACGGGCTGGACTTCGAGTACGCTGATGGCCGCATCTTCATCGACTTCGACACGACCGAACTCGAGTACAGCGGCGAGGGCGTCGCGTTCGAGTGGGAGTGGCGCGACGGTCGCGACGACGAGTTCGAAGCGCGTCGCTTCTGAGTGGTAGTACCTTACACGAGCGTCCGACTCGAGGTCCTGGGTTTTCGCGGTCGATTCTGTGTCAGGGTGTGAGCCACCGGTCCCGGACCCCGTATCCGACCGGTTACGGAACGACCAACCAGTTATTTGATACTTCATACCAGAAGGTGGCTAGTCTCCACTCGAGGCACTGAAATGGCAGACCTTTCCAAACGGCAGTATCTGAAGTACGCAGGCGCGTCCCTCGCCGCCCTCTCGCTGGGCGTCGGTGGCAAGCTCGCCGCGGACGGCTCGTTCGCCCCCGCGGTCGGTGAGACCTCGCGCGTCGCAGCCGGTGCGAACCCGGAAGCGACGCCGATTCTCCGCAGCGCAGGCATTGGTGACATCCTCGACTACGAGCGCAAAGACGACGGGGCCATCGAGTTCGACTGGGGCCTGCTCTCGTTCGAAACCGAGAGCGACGGCTCGTTCGAGATAGAGGACCTCGGCGTCGACATCGAGGCACTCATCGACGGCGGTGACGACCTGGAGGCTCTCGATATGCGCGTCGAGGACACCGAACTGTACTTCGACCTCGAGATCCTCGAGGACCGCGGTATCGACTCCGTCGAGCTGGATTTCGCGTTCCGCGACGAGTGGGTGCAGTTCGAGTTCGACGCTGACGGGCCGAAAGTCGAGTTCGAGTCCGACGGCTCCGGCTACCAGTTCGAGGCCGAAGACGACAGCCGGGACATCGAGTACATGGGCCGCAACATCAAGTTCGAGTTCAAGGAGACCGACAGTGATAACTGGGAACTCGAGATTACGGGCGCGATCCGGGCCGACATCGAGTGGAACGAAGACGGCGAACTCGACGTCGACTACCTCGACGGTCGCATCGCCGTCGACATCGACGTCGGGTCCCTCGACGTGGAGTACGCGGGCGAGGACGTCATGTTCGAGTGGGAGTACGTCGACTACGGCACGGACGACGAGTTCGAAGCGCGTCGTATCTGAACACGTTTCCAGGGGTAGCGACTACCCCATACCGACACAGACAGGCAAAGACCGACCCTTCGGACGTAGATATTTTCTCACGCTGAATCGCAGAGCGACAGCGGTCGAGGCGGGGCTGGTGGCTGGTCCTTACCGGCGCAACTGCACTGTTCTTCGCGACCCGCGACACCCAGACCCGACTACGGAGTGAGTCACCCACCCGGGTCGCCGAGCTGTCGCCCGGTGACCGGGCTCGGCACGAGAACCACGAGCCGGGCATGCAACGTGGATAGACTACGCACGGGGAACTTCCGAGGGTAACGAGACAACGTTTTAGTAATTTGATACTTAATGTCTGAAGCCAGCTTTCGATAATACGAGGCACTGAAATGGCAGACCTTTCCAAACGGCAGTATCTGAAGTACGCAGGCGCGTCCGCCGCCGCCCTCTCGCTGGGCGTCGGTGGCAAGCTCGCCGCAGACGGTACGCTCCAGTCGAGCGTGAAGGAGACGACGGAAGTCGCTCCTGCCGCAAAGCCCGGCACCGATGCCGCGCCCGAGCCGATCTTCGGCCCGGCCGGCGTCGGTGATATCCTCGACTACGAGCGCGACGACGACGGCAACATCGAGTTCGACTGGGTCTACCTCTCGTTCGAGACCGAGGACGGTGACATCGAACTCGACGACATCGGTGTCGACCTCGAGACGGAGCTCGGCAAGGAACACCTCGAGTTCACCGTCGAGGACAGCGAGGTCTACGTCGACCTCGAGATGCACGACGACGGCGACATGCTCGAGCTGGACATCGCGTTCCGCGACGAGTACGTCTCCTTCGAGTACGACTACGGCGACATCGAGTTCGAGTCCGACGGTGGCGGCTACCAGTTCGAGGACGACCGCCGCGACGTCGAGTACCGCGGGCGCTTCCTCCGATTCGAGTTCGACGAGGACAGTGGCGAACTCGAGATCAAGGGGGCAATCAACCTCGAGCTGGAAGTCTCGAACGGCCTTGACTTCGAGTACGCAGACGGCCGCATCGCCGTCGACCTCGACGAGACCGAGCTGGAGTACGCCGGCGAAGACGTCCTGATGGAGTGGGAATGGCGCGGCGGCAACCACGGCTACGGCCGGCGGAGCTCGGAAGACGAGTTCGAAGCACGCCGGATCTAACTCCCTCGCACCGGGGCTCGTCCGATCGGATGGGCCGACAGCGAGTGGTGACAGCCGTCACCGACGATATTTTTCTGATGTAGCCCGCGAGCGACTGCATCACCTCGAGACGACCACCGACGAGAGTGGGTCCAGTTCTCCGGGAGCTGCGCCAGCAACTGGCCAGCCACCGTGCCTGACATGACGGATTCGGGGTGGTTCCCGAACCGTGACGTAAGGGCCAGACAGTAATTTTATGATTAATATTTGATACAGCCGTCTGTATGCTCGAGGCACTGAAATGGCAGACATCAACAAACGACAGTATCTGAAGTACGCAGGCGCGTCCCTCGCCGCCCTCTCGCTGGGTGTCGGTGGGAAACTCGCCGCAGATGGCACACTCCAGTCGAGCGTGAAGGAGACGACAGAAGTCGCCCCTGCCGCGAAGCCCGGCACCGACGCCGCACCCGAACCGATTCTCGGGCCGGCCGGCGTCGGTGACGTCCTCGACTACGAGCGCGACGACTACGGCAACATCGAGTTCGACTGGGTCTACCTCTCGTTCGAGACCGAGGACGGTGACATCGACCTCGACGACGTCGGTGTCGACCTCGAGACCCACCTCGACGATGGGGACGCCGAGTTCACCGTCGAGGACAGCGAGGTCTACGTCGACCTCGAAGTGAGCGACTTCGGTGAGATGGTGGAACTGGACATCGCGTTCCGTGACGAGTACATCTCCTTCGAGTTCGACTACGGCGACGTCGAGTTCGAATCCGACGGGAGCGGCTACCAGTTCGAGGACGACCGCCGCGACGTCGAGTACCGCGGGCGCTACCTCGACTTCGAGTTCGAAGAGGACAGCCTCGAACTCGAGATCAAGGGCGCCATCAAGCTCGAACTCGAGATGGAGAACGGGCTGGACTTCGAGTACGCCGACGGCCGCATCGCCGTCGACCTCGACGAGACCGAACTCGAGTACGCGGGCGAGGACGTCATCTTCGAGTGGGAATGGCGCGGTGGCAACCACGGCTACGGCCAGAAGCACTCGGAAGACGAGTTCGAAGCACGCCGTCTCTAGGCCCCGGCCACACAAACTACCTGGACGACCCACGAGACGTCTCCCAGGCACATCGTGACCGTCCAGTAGTCGGGTGTGACGACGAACACGCTCGTCCCACACGCGAGACAGCCAGAGAACGCCGGTACGGCCGGCGACGTGGCCCGATTCGCCAGCTGCGTTCCATTCCTGCGAGGAATCTCCTCGAGGTTACGTGACGACCTTACAGTTATTTGATGCTTAATACCCGAAGCTGACTTTCGTTAGAACGAGGCACTGAAATGGCAGACCTTTCCAAGCGACAGTATCTGAAGTACGCGGGCGCATCTCTGGCAGCACTCTCCCTCGGCGTGGGTGGGAAGCTCGCCGCAGACGGCACGCTCCAGTCGAGCGTGAAGGAGACCACCGAGGTCGCACCCGCTGCGAAGCCCGGAACCGACGCCGCACCCGAACCGATTCTCGGGCCGGCTAGCTACGGAGACATCCTCGACTACGAGCGCGACGACGACGGCAACATCGAGTTCGACTGGGCGTACCTCTCCTTCGAGAGTGACGACGGTGACATCGACCTCGACGACGTCGGCGTCGACTTCGAGACCGACCTCGACAGCGACTTCCTCGAGCTGACCGTCGAGGACAGTGAGGTCTACGTCGACCTCGAGATGGACGACAACGGCCACCACGTCGAGCTGGACATCGCGTTCCGCAACGAGTACATCTCGTTCGAGTACGACGACGGTGACGTCGAGTTCGAATCCGACGGCCAGGGTCACCAGTTCGAGGACGACCGCCGCGACATCGAGTACCGCGGGCGCTACCTCGACTTCGAATTCGACGAGGACAGTGAAGAACTCGAGATCAAGGGCGCGATCAAGCTCGAGCTCGAGATGGACAACGGGCTGGACTTCGAGTACGCCGACGGCCGCATCGCCATCGACTTCGACACCACCGAACTCGAGTACGCCGGCGAGGACGTCCTCATGGAGTGGGAGTGGCACAACGGCGACGACGAGTTCGAGGCACGCCGCCTCTAACTCGGATTCCCGACCCCACACCCCATCAAGCCATATCGACTGCTGACACAGCAGACACGGATTTTTTCGACGGTTACCTCCAGAGTGACGACCACAGCCGGGACGTCGCATCGGGCCGACCACATTCCAGCGGTGTCCGACCCACGGCCACGTGAGTGAGCCGAACTCTCCTCACGGTGAGCGAGTAACCTCCTGTTACCGGTACTCTCCCCCGACGAACCCTGCCTCAGCCCCGTGAACGGTCAGCTCCAGTACCGGAGTAACGGCCCCATCCTTTTGAGCGTGCTCGCGGTGAACGGGGCGAACGACGGGACAACACGGGGAGTCTGCCGGAGGCCGTCGCGTACCCATCTCGGGACTCGAGCGCACCTCGACCCCCGAGTCGTATCCGGGACGAAACGCACTCACCACCCAGTTATTTGATATTTTATCGCCGCTGCCTCCCTCGTTACGGGGGAGAGACTACGCCATGGGAGGCATCTCCAGACGGGAGTACCTGAAGTACACCGGCGTCGGGCTCACCGCACTCACGGTCGTCGTCGGCGGGAAGCTCGCTTCCGACAGTGCGAGGAGCGGGGCTTCCGAGGGAGCAAGGACCCGGTCGGCGGACCCGGCGGAGAGGGCTCCGGCGAACCCGGTGTGGAGAGGCGAGAAAGAGAGTGGTCCGGGGGTACTCGCGGGACCGCAAGAGGATACCGGGTCCGGGACGCCGCTGGTCACCGGCGGAGTACAACCCGGCACAGCTCTGGAATTCGACCGCGCGGATGACGGTGACGTGGAGTTCTGGTGGGGTGGCGTCGAGTTCGAGAGCTCGGACGGCGACCGTGACGTCGAATTCCTCGTCGACGACGGCGACCTCTACATCGACTTCGAGAGCACGGTGAGCGGGGACGACCTCGAGCTGACCATCCTCGTCGCCGGAGACGGTATCGACCTCGACGTGTACCAGGACGACGAGGTCGAGGTGACGACCATCGGTGGCCCCCACTCCTTCGAGCACGACCGGGGGCGAATCGAGTACGTCGGTCCGCTCCTCCGGGTCGAGTGGGACCCACGGAGACACGAACTGGAGGTCCGTGGTGCCGTCCACCTGGACTGGGACGGCGACGAGTTCGAGTACCGGGGGCGAACCGTCAGGATCGACTGGGAAGCAACGACGCCCGAGCGAACCGGGACGTTCGAGGCCCGCGCGGTGTAGCGGCCCGGGTGTCCGGGGCGACGTACCGTTTCGGTATCTTCACCACCGGGTCGTCCTCTCACCCCTGTAACGAGACGAGTACTCAGTTATTTGATGCTTAATGTAGAAACCACGCTTCTCTACTGGCAGGAGGACTATGGCAGACATATCCAAGCGACAGTATCTGAAATACGCCGGGGCCTCGCTGGCGGCGGCGACGTTCACACTGGGTGGGAAACTCGCGAGCAACACACTGGCGGCTGACGCACCCGAGTCGACGGTCACGCCGGCGGCGTCGACCAACACGGGTGGTGACGCGGCCCCCGCGGCCGACCCGCAGCCAGCGAGCCAACCGCTGGTCGGTGCCGCGGCTGGCCCGTACCTCGACTACGAGCGCGAAGACAACGGCGACATCGAGTTCTTCTGGGACGGCGTCGAGTTCGAGACCGAGAACAACGACCGCGACATCGAGTTCTCGGCGGCCGAACCCGGCATCTACATCGACTTCGAGACGAAAGACGGCGGCGACCATCTCGACCTGGAGATGGACATCGACGGTGACGTCATCGAGTTCGAGGTTCGCGGCAACCACGACGTGGACTTCACCGCGGTCGCCGACGGTCGGAAGTTCGAGGACGACGGTGACATCGAGTTCTTCGCCTCCCGACTCAAGTTCGAGTGGGAACCCGACAACCACCAGCTGGAGATCCGCGGTGCGGTCTACCTCGACTGGGACGGTGACGAGTTCGACTACCGTGGCCGAAACATCCTGCTCGAGTGGGACGCCAGTACCCACAACAACCCGGCGTTCGGCGAGTACGACGGGCGGAGCGGTGAAGGTAAATTCGAAGCCAGACGCGTCTAACGCCTACAGACCGGCCTCCACTCCTTTGTTTCGTGAACACTCTTGGTAATCGCAGTCGTACCGGGGTGGTAACGATATGACCCAACCTTACGTCCACACCAGACAGTAATTTGATACCTTATAGCCCATACCCGCCTGGTATACAGTGGAGGCAATTCAATGGCAGCTACTTCGAAGCGGCAGTATCTCAAGTACGCGGGCACAGCGCTCGCAGCACTCTCGATGGGCGTCGGCGGGAAACTCGCAGCAGACGGTGCGCTACAGTCGAACGTCGAGAACACGCGCGAGGTGTCCCCGGCCGCGAACCCGGGTGGACAGGCACCGGCCGCGAGCCCGGGTGGGAGTTCGGCTCCCGAGACACCGGCGGCAAGCCCCGGCCCTGCGGCGGCACCGGCGGACCCCGCCGTCGGCGCGGACGAGGCGGCAGACCCGTATCTCGGTCCAGCCGGGAGCGGCTATCTCCTCGATTACGAGCGTGACGACAACGGTGACGTCGAGTTCGAGTGGGGCGGGCTCATGTTCGAGACCCACAACGGCGACCTCGACGTGGAGTTCGAGGTCAACGACTACGGCATCTACATCGAGTTCGAGACCAAAGACGGCGGCGAGAGCGTCGAGTTGACCGCCGTCGCGGACGGTGACTACATCGACTTCGAGGTCGACCATCTGTACGACGTGGAGTTCGAGGCGGCCTCGGACCTCGGGACCAAGTTCGAGGACGACGGGCACGAGGTCGAGTACCGCGGCCGACTCGTCGACTTCGAGTGGGACCCAGAGTCGCTGGAACTCGACCTCAAGATCGCCGGCGCACGCCTTGAGTGGAGCGCGAAGGACCAGTCCACCCGAGAGCTGGAGTACCGCGGCATCGAGGTCCAGATCGAATGGGAGGGCCTCGGCTACCACAGCGACGGTGACTTCGAGGCTCGGCGGCTGTAGGCGCGACGCCCCGGCCCGGTCTGTTTCGCTCATTTCTGCGCATTTTTTTGTCCCTGTCCGTTCTGTATAGAATATAAAAACACGTTGATAACTCAGAATACTACACTTAAGTATCTGAGGAGACTATTGTTACGGGAAGGGGGGGAAGGGGGTTGGAAGAGGAAATCAACAGCGACCGCCCGAGAGAGGAGACTGTTCGCGATACCGACAGGTCCGGAAGTGCCACGGCCTGGCAGGCGCTCACCGAAGCCGGGTTCGGTATCGTCGAAGTAGACGAATCCGGCACCATCGTCGGGGCGACACCATCGGTCGCGGACACCCTCGGCTACACACGCGAGCCGCTGGTCGGACAGTCGTCGACGAACCTGTTCACGGAACGGGACGAGGACGAGGTCCTCGCGTTACTCGCGGACCTGGCCGACGACGACACGGTCCGACTGGTTCGTCACCGCCGAAAGAACGGAGAAGAGATCCCCCTACCGGTCACCGTTCACCGCGTCGAAACCGACGAACAGGTGTCGTACGTAGAGCTCGTCCGTGATTTCGAGTGGTTCAAGCCCACCACCACCAGCGCCACCCTCGCGCAGGAGGAACTTGCCGAGAGCGAGGACGACCGTGACCAGCCCCACGTCGATGTCGAGGCGACGACCCCCACGACCGACATCGACGCCATTTCTCCAACCGGCAGCCCGCCAGACGCAGCGCGCCGTGGGGGGACGCCAACAGGGGACGACGACCTGTATCGCGAGCTATTCGAGCAGAGTCGCGACGGAATCGTCGTGGTCGACACGCGGGCGAACCGGATCGTCGAGGCCAACGAGTGCGCCGCGACGTTGTTCGGCTGCTCCCGGGAGGACCTCGTCGGTGAGGCCGCAAGCCAGGTGTTCGAAACCGGACAGGGCCAGACGACGCTCGCGCAACTCGTCGCCGAGGACGCGAGCCGGGACGAGACCGTCCTCTACCGACCGGCCGATGGCGAAGAACGGACCGTGGCGATGGAGAGCGTCGCGCTGGACGACTACGACGGCCATGTCGGGGTGTTCCTTCGGGACGTCACCGACAACCGCCAGCACGAGACCGAACGGGCCCGACGAATCGCCGCCATGGACGCAGCCCTGGAGGGAATCGCGGTCCTCGACGACGACCACTGCATCACGTACGCGAACGACGAATTCGCCGCGCTGCACGGGACGACCGCGTCGACCCTCGTCGGCGAAGCATGGTCCGGGTGCTACTCCGAGGAGGAGTGGCGTCGCATCGCCTGGCAGGTCCTGCCCGCCGTCGAACGCGAGGGAACCTGGCGCGGCGAAGCGACCGGCGTGCGGACCGACGGGAAGACCTTTCCGCAGTCCCTCTCGCTGAGCAAGGTCGATGGCCGGGGGCTCGTCTGCGTCGTCCACGACATCTCCGAACAGAAACATCACTCCCAGCAGCTCCGCGAACTCAACGTCGTCACCCACGAACTGATGACGGCCCACGACGAGGAGGAGATCGCGACCATCGGGTGCGACGCCGTCACCCGGGTCATCGGACTCCCACTGAACGCGGTTCGCCTGTACGACCAGGAGGCGGACGGACTCGTGCTCGCCGAAGCCCCGGACACGGTGATGGAGGTCCTCGGGCCGCGCCCCGTGTACGACGTGTCGACGACCCCGGCCGGCCGGGCGTTCCGGACCGCAGAGACCGTCATCACGGTCGTCGACGAAGGCGACCAGTACGGCCGCTATCCTCTGTCGGAGGCCCTGTACGTTCCACTCGGTGACCACGGCGTTCTGAGCATCGGAACCACCGCACGCCACGGGTTCGAACGGGAGGAGGTCGACCTCGCGGAGTTACTCGGCGCGAACCTGACCGTCGCGTTGACGCGAACGAAACGTGACCGACGGCTCAAGGAGATGCAGGCCAACCTCACCGAGAAACAGGACGTGATGGTCCGCCAGCACGACCGGCAGGAGATTCTACTCGGTATCAGCTCGCTCGTCCAGGAGATAACGGACGCGACCGTCAACTCCCGAAGCCGAGGTGAGATCGAACAGACCGTCTGTGAGAACATCGCCTCCTCGGAGCTGTACCACTTCGCGTGGATCGGCCACTACAGTCTGGGCCGGGGACGAATCGTCCCGCGCGCGGCCGCCGGGCTCGACGAGGGCGTCCTTGACGAGATCGCACAGATCACGCCGACCGAGGCCGAGCGAGGTGCCATAGACAAGGCAATCGAGACCGGCGAGCCACAGGTCGTCCGGGCGGTCGACGGTGAACTCGCCCTGCACGAGCCAGTTCGGCGCGCCGCGTTCGACCGCGGATTCGAGGCGGCCATCGCGGTCCCGCTCACCTACGCCGGTCGGAACTACGGCGGCCTGGTCGTCATCGCGAGCCATCCCGACGCATTCGGCGAGTTCGAGACGCGGGCCTTCTCGGTCCTCGGCGAACTCGTCGCCTTCGCCATCCGCGCGACGACCGACCGTGAACTCCTGCTCAGTGACTCGATCATCGAGGTCGAGTTCGAGAGCTCCGACCAGACGGCGACACTGGTCGCGCTCTCGAAGGAGATCGACTGTCGGTTGACCCTGGCCGGCATCGTCGCCAACAACACCAACGACAGGCGGTACTACTACCTCGTCGAGGACGTGCCCGCATCTACCGCCGTCTCGGCGCTGTGGCGATATCCCGGCGTCGAGGACGTCGAGGTCATCAGCGAGCGGGTGGACGAATCGCTCATCGCGGTCGAGCTGTCGAGCGGGTCGCTCGTCCAGTCACTCGTCGAGTACGGCGTCCGGGTCCGCGAGCAACAGGTCGCCGACGGCCGGACGACGCTGACCGTGGAGGCACCGACCCAGGACGACGTTCGTGACGTGGTCGAACTCCTCGTCGGCGAGTTCCCCGAGACCGACGTTGTCTCCGTCCTCGAACGCGACCGGCCGGTCCGGACGACGAACGAGTGCCGGGACATGCTCCTGGGCGACCTCACCGACCGCCAGCACGCGACCCTGCAGACGGCCTACGTCGAGGGGTACTTCGACTGGCCGCGCCGGAGCACTGCGGAGGAGGTCGCGGCGCGACTCGATATCGCGTCCTCGACGTTCCACCAGCACGTCCGCATCGCCCTCCAGAAGGTACTCCTCTCACTTTTCGAGCAGGAATAGGTGGATTCCACGCGTCACGACCGTAGTCGTCCCGGAACGACCGGGTCGTGACCGCCACACCGACCGATTACCTGTTTCGCTGATAGCTTCGGCTCGTCTGCACCGTGAAAACCCGTGTCACATCGGTTTCCCTCGACTGCGTGATGCCTCAATCCAAACTATCGGTTTCCACTACCGACCCTTCTAGGTAACACCGCCGGGATTTCTCAGGTTATCAGGAGTATTGTCACGACCGTACCGAGAGGTGTGGGTTCCTAATTCATAGGGATTCAGGGGTTATATGGTAACGAGAGATCGGCATGAACAGGTCATTTGGCGATTACAATTCGATTCGAGATCGTGCTGCCGCGGAGGCAGCTGCAAGAGAGTCCTTCGAGAACGCGAACCCGCTAACAGCGGTCGCGACGCTCCTCGGGCGGAAGTGGCACCTCGTCATCCTCGACGAGTTGCTGGAAGGGGGGCCCCAGGGGTTCAGTGCACTACAGCGACAGATCGGGGGGATCTCGAGCAAGGTGCTGTCCGAGAGTCTGAGCGACCTCGAAGAGAAAGAGCTCATCTCACGCGCGGTCGTCTGTGAGAAGCCGTTCCGGGTCGAGTACTCGCTCACCGAGCGAGGGGAGGCACTCCAGCCCGTCATCACGGCCGCCCGGGAGAGCTCGGTATAGCATCGAGACCGACGAGTCGAGTCAACCCTCGTAACGGGCGTGCGACCACTTTTTCGGAGACCAGTGTCCGGCAGTGAGTACCGACTGTAGGCCGTGGGCTGTGTCGTGTGTCAGGCGACGCTGTCGCTGTCGTCGGAACTCCCGACCAGACTGGCTGTGAAAGTCGAAAAGAAAGAAACCCGCGTGTGTTCGACGATCAGAACTCCGTCAAGTCCTGCTGTTCTTCGGGGAGCATCTCCGGGACGAGGTGTTTGTCTCCCCACTTGGCCATGCTGTCGATGACTGCTTCGAGGTCCTTCCCCCGCTCTGTCAGCGAGTACTCCACCCGGAACGGGCGGTCGCTGATGATTCGGCGCTCGACGAGCCCGAGCCGTTCCATCTCGCTCAGGTTCTCCGAGAGCACCTTGCTGGAGACACCGTATATCTCCTCGCGCAAGGCCGAGAACCCCAGTGCTTCGTTCTTCAGCAGTCGGTGCACGATCGCTGGCACCCACTTCTTGCCGAGGACGTTACTGGCTGCGGTTATGGAGCACCAGTCGTCGCTCCGATACCAGAGTTCTGATTTTTTTGTCGTCTCCTCCATACACTAGAGGTCTAGTGCTGATTAGCTAAAAAGCGACCCCCGTGCGCGCGAGTCTTTAGTGATTACTTGACACTCATGGTGTCCTCGGTCGTCTGAGGGTTCGCCCACACCGTAACCACCTCACTGCAAGCTCAGACCCCTTCGTGTGCGTAGGGACCGAACCGGGGGCGCTGGTTATTACCTTCTAGGTAGTTGATTGTTTATTGCCGGCACTGGCCTATTTTCGGATGGTAGAGTATGGAGGAACTTGACCAACTTACGAAGCGTGATTACCTGAAGCTAGCAGGAGCTTCTCTCGGTGCGCTCGCGCTCGCGACTGGTGGCTTGCTCATCTCGAACAACAAGCCAGCCGCGACCGGCGACCCCGGGACGAATCCCGACGTGACCCCGCCCGGATCGGGCGGCGGTTCCGGCGGTGTTGGCGGCGGCGGTGGCCCCGGCGGCGATGGGGGCTCCGGCGGCGTCGACGGCGGTGGCGGCGGCCCCGGCGGCGATGGGGGCTCCGGCGGCGTCGACGGCGGTGGCGGCGGCCCCGGCGGTGACGGGGGCTCCGGCGGCGTCGACGGCGGTAGCGGTGGCCCCGGCGGCGATGGCAGCTCCGGCGGCGTCGGTGACCCCGGCGGTGACGGGGGCTCCGGCGGCGTCGGTGACCCAGGAGACGGCGGCTCGCCCGGCCACGGTGGCCCCGGCGGCTACGTCTCGGGCGACCTGCTCGACTACGAGCGCGATGACAACGGTGACATCGATTTCACCTGGGACGGCCTCGAGTTCGAGACCTCGAACAACGACCGGGACCTCGAGTTCACGGTCGTGACGCCGGACTACTACGTCGACCTCGAAGTCGACGACGCCGGTGACGGCGTCGAACTCACCATCGAGAGCCGGACCGACTACATGGACCTGGAAGTCGACTACGACGACGTCGAGTTCGAGTCCGACGGTGCCGGCTACGAGTTCGAGGACGACCACGGCGAGATCGAGTACCGCGGCGTGTACACCCACCTCGAATGGGACCCGGACAAGCGCGAACTCGACGTGAAGGGGCTGTTCAAGCTCGACTACGACGGGGACAACCTCGAACTCGAGTTCCGTGGTGTCGGCGTCAAACTCGAATGGGAGAGTGAAGGTGACTTCGAAGCCCGGCTCCTCTGAGGAGCGTGAACCGGAGTCGTTCGGTTTCATCGAGCGGCTCCACCGCGGGCTCATCGGCGACGCGAGTGCCGCCTCGGGAGACCGAGACGAGACAGCGACGCGACCGCCTGCGGACGCGCCGGCTTCGGACGAAACGGCGACCAGTGCCGCTGACATGGACGGGTCGTCGGACTCCGAGCAGAGCGATGAGAACGAACACGACGGTATCAGCTTCGCCTTCGAGGACGAGGCTGCGCCGGAACCGAGCCAGCGACGGCAGGTCGGTGCGGACGAGGACGACGAGCCGGACGGCCCGGACGAGGACTCCGTCCCTGACGGTGACGACACGTGGCAGCAACTCGCGGAGGACGAGGCCGACCGTGACCACGCCCCCACCGACCCCGTCGGTGCGGCCAGCGACGGTCCGGTGACGGCGTCGACTCGCGGTGCTGTCGCGACGACCGTCTCCCAGAGCGTCGCCGAGACGCTCGCAGCAGAGTTGACCGCGGGACGCGTCGACGACGGGACGAGGGAGGTGCTCGAATCGCACCTCGGTGTCGGCGTCGACACAGCGGTCAACGCGCAGATAAAACGGTTGAACGACCGCATCCTCGCGCTGGAGACGTACGCGGACGTGCTCGAGACGGAACTCGCAGGGTCCGTTGCGGACGCACAGCTCGCGACGAACGTCGCCGATATGGACGACCGCGTCGACCGGCTCGAACGCTCGATGCGCGAGGCGATAGTGACCGTGTCCGAGGGCGTCGACCGTGTGGACGGCGACATCCGGAACGTGGACGCGAAACTCGATGAGACGCGCCGTGCGGTGACAGAACTCCAGGGGTGGCAGCGAAAGCTCGCCGACTCGATGACGACAGTCACGCCGGCCACACCCGACGATCCGTCGGGGTGACCACCTCATCCGTTCCTTCAGCTCTTTTCAAACCAGCCAGGTGACACTATGCAACAGCTACGACAGCGAATCGACCCGTTTGCGGCATGGATCGCGGCGGCCCTCCTGGGAGTGACAGCACTCTCGGCGACGGCCGTCTATCAGACGACCAGACCAGCGGTGATGGGGTTCCTGTGGCCGAACGTGGTCGGCCCCATCGTCGCCCGCGGCTCGAACTCGGAGTGCGTCGCACTCGTCGACGGGGCGGTGAAAGTCCCGACCGGCCAGTGCGTCGCGCCAGCCGGCGGCTTCGCCGCGGGGCCCGACCTGACGATTCTGGGGGCGGCACTGCTCGCGGTGGTCCTCGGGTTCATCGTCGTGGGGGCACTGCTCCTGCTGGAGACACTCGACGCTCGCGAGACGCAGGCGTTCTTCTACGCCGTCGTCCCCTTCATGGCACTGACCGGTGCGTTGCTGGCACTGGGCCAGGGGGCGAGTCGGCTCCCGAACGGCCCGCTCGACCTGCTCCCGTTCCCGTTCAACCTCGGGCTGGTCACGTCGGTCATCTACCTCTCGACGGTGCTCCTGGCGGTGGTGGCCATCGCGGTGGGGGTGTTCCTCGAGCGTCACGGGTACGTCCCGAGCTTCAACCAGTTCGCGGCTAGCGTCGGCGCGGTGGCCCTGGCGGTCACCCTCATACTCCTGACCGCCCTCGCCCTCGGGACCGACGCGGGGAACCTCTCGCTCGGCTCGCTGTTCGGGATGGTGTTCGTCCTCGTCGTGACGACCGTCCTCGCGGCGGCCGTCTGGGCGGGACTGGCGCGGGGCATGCCCGACGTGGTGACCGGCATCGGTGCGATGGGGCTCGTCGTGTTCTGGGCGTTCCTGCTCAACGGGGTCGCGACGGTCGTCGCCCTCGACTGGAGCAGGCTGTTCGGCGTCGACGCTATCGGGTTCACCCCGAACTTCGTCGGACAGATCGTCGTCGCGCTCACCGAGGCGCTCCTGCCGACCGCCCTCGGGACCGCGTGGCCGTACCTGCTCGTCCAGCTCGGCATCGGCATCGTCGTCGCGTCGAGCTTCGAGGAGGCCGAGGTGACGACCACCACGCCCGCCTTGCTCCTGTTGACCGCCGTGGTCGCGTTCGGGCTCGTGACGGGTGTGCAGGTGCTCGTCGCGATGACGTTCGGGCTCTGAGCGCGGGGCTGTCGTATCTGTTTTTTCGAGATAGCGTTCGGTAGCTTCAGAGCCGCTGGCACGACGCTGTCGGCTGCGTCGCCGTCATCGGCGAATGGGACACCGACGGTTGCCGTGTCGTCCTATATTCCGACCGCCGAGCCGAAGCTGTCACCGTCCGGGTAGAGGTGGGTCGAACGACACCAGTGTCGCCTGCTGGCAGGTCGGAGCGAATAGTGCCACGACAGCCTCGTGTCCGGTACTCCTCGGTGCGGAACCGGGTAGCCACACGGAGCGAGGCAGTCTCCGTGATGTTCGCCTCCGTCGCACCATCGACGCCGGTGACTGTCTCCCGAGACCCAGGCTGGCGCGGTTCGTCGTCGAGCGTGCGTCACAGGTCACCGTTCTGGTCGGTGCCCGGACAACCGTTGGCGACATTCTCGATAGCGAGGTCTGTGACACCGGGTTGGCTATCGACACCAGGTTCCCGACACGGCAGCTCCCGGTCCGTCACGTCGCGGGATGTCCCGGTCGCGAAATAGGGGTTCGTCCCGGTCGAGGCACTCGGGGGGGAACCGACGGTGGCTGCACTCGACCGTCGACGTTCGGTCCGAACCGTCCGACTCAGGCGGTCATCGACCCTGCGTAGAGAACTGCACTATCATCGTCGTCGACAGCGAACGCGGTCTCCCAGCGAACGCGGTCTCCCAGCGAACGCGGTCTCCGTATCACAGCACCCCCTGTCGCGTTGCTATCGCTCACAGCACCCCCTGTCGCGTTGCTGTCGCAGTCCGGGTTGGTCGACACGACGTCCTCCCGACGGTATCGATAGCTTGCTTCAGGGACACTGCGGTCGCGATTCGTGGCGGTGGGGTAATCGCATCACCACTATCGTGGTCGGAAACGGGCCTCGTAGAATCAGCTGAATCAACATGGACGCATACGTCGCTGGGTGGCGCGACGCAATCGAGAACGAGACAGCCAGCAGAAACAGCTCAGACGTCACCGATGAGCTTCGAGGACTCCTCCTCGCGGTTCATCGTGTAGACCAGCATGTACGTCCCGGCCATGACGAGCCCGTAGAGGACGTGGATGGTGAGCCCGGTCACGTCCAGGCTCGGGACTGCGGGGTCGGTGACCATGTTCATCGCGGAGAGCCAGACGGGCATCGCGAAGCCGGCCGCCAGGAACCAGAGCAGGATGCCGTAGGTCATCCCGAGCAGGCCCATCGCAAGCGTCGAGACGAGGAAGCGCCCCGCGGACGTGAACGTCAGCAGGAGGCCGAAGATTACCCCGAACACGACGCTTATCACCAGATGGACGGCCCACGCGGCCGCGAGCGAGTCCATTCCGACGAGCCCGGCGATGGTCGTCATCGTTCCGGTCGAATACTGCATCAACAGGCCCATCACGAACCCGCCGACCATGCCGGCGGCGACAGACTGTGCAATCGGCAGTTTCCTGTTGCGTAACTCCACCCATGCTGTGCGCTTGGAAGTCATAGATTCTCCTCGGTGGTACTAGTCGTCGCGGAAGTATAACCGGAGCAGTAACTCGCTCGAAAGGAGAGCGGGTACTGCTTACTGAAGCCCGTGTCTGTGGCCGAGCAAGAGTGCAACGACGTTCGCAGAGAGCATGCCACAGAACAGGACGAAACTCGTCGTCGAGGCGATACCGACGACGATGATGAAGACTAGCACAAAGGGCAACAAGATTGCGAGCCAGAACGCGGCCCACACGAGAACACGCGAAGGCGATAGCCGGTGGTAGGCGCGTTGGCGAACCCCCGGCGAATCGCTTCCTGATACCATCAACGTCTCACCGTACTCGGTCTGAGGGACGCCCCCCAACAACCCCGTGGGACTACCCCTCACACTGAACTATGCGCGGGACTGATTTAACCCGAACCTGTGCTCGACGTACTCGAATAACCCGCTCGTTACAGCAATAACGGCGTAACGCGCTCAAACAGCACAAAAAGAGAGAAGAGACGGATTCAGTCGGTCGTTACGCCGACGTCGTGAACTCCATCCGGTTGCTGAAGACCTCGTTGCCGTTGTTGTCGAAGGCGCGGATGACCGACACGTAGGTCGTGCTGGCCTCGAGCCCCCAGATCATCTCGTCGACCTCGCCAGGGGACCGGCGGGTGTCGGAGTCGTCGACCTCGAAGGTCCCAGCCTTGTTACCCTTGGCCCAGAACTGGAACTCGGTGTAGACCTCGTCGACACCGCTGTCGATGCGGGTGACCTCACCGCTGAGCTTGGCCGCGTAGGAGGTCGACCAGTCGGGCGTGTCGTTGATCGAGACTGCGAACGGTGCGTCGGGCTCCTCGGGTGCGTCACCCGTGGTGAAGGACGCTGCCGCGCCGGTGACCGAGGACGTGCCGTCGTCGGCGTAGGCCTCGAACTCGTAGCCGGTCGCGGCGTCGAGGCCGCTCACGTCGACCGAGAAGCTCCCGGTCGAGGACTGGCTGCCTGCGGAGGCGGACTGCTCGGTACCCGAGCGGTCGCCAGCGACCCAGTAGTTCACGCCGACGTCGGCGGAACCGCTCTCACCGAGGCTCGTGACCTCGCCCGAGAGGGTCGCACCGGAGTCCGAGACGTTGCTCGCGGAGCCGGTCTTGACGCCGAGCGACGGCGAGGTACCGGTCGTGAAGCGGACTTCGGAGCCGAAGTTCTCGTCCGTGCTCCAGTCGGGGTTCCCGTACGCCTGGACGACGTACGTGGTGTCGGCGCGCAGGTCGCTGATGGAGAGCGAGAACTCGCCCGTCGAGGTCTTCTCGCCGACCTCGCGGCGCTCGAGCGTCGCGTCCTTCATGCCCTCTGCCCACCAGTGGAAGCCGACGTCGGCCTCGTCGTGGTTCCCGAGGCTCTGCAGGTTTCCGGTGAGCGTCGCCGTGTTGTTCCCGATGTCAGAGACGGGCGCGGTGGTGACGCTGAGACCGGCGGTCGTGCTGAACTCGCGGGCGGAGCCGGTTACTTCCTCGTTGCTGGGGTTCACCGCGTACGCGAGGAACTGGTAGGTGACTCCCTTCGTCAGCCCAGTAACGGTCGCGTTGAAGGTGCCAGCGGCGCTTTGCGAGCCGACCTCGACGGTCTGCTCGGTGGCGCTGCGGTCGCCCTTCTGCCAGTACTTGAATCCGACCGTGGCGGAGTCCGCGCCGCCGAGGCCGGTCAGCTCGCCGTTCAGGGTCGCCTCGGTCGTGCCGAGGTCCGTGACGGAGCCGGTCTCGACCGCGAAGGTCGCGGGTTCGTCCGGCGGGCTGCCACCGCCACCGTCGCCGACTGCGGCCTCGACGTCGAGCAGGCCTGCACCCTGCTCGTTGTCGGCGAAGCCGAGGTCCTCTGCGGTGTCGGTCAGGCGCTTGCGCGTCTCGGACGCGCTGAGACCCTGGGCACGGAGGAGACCCGCGGCACCGGAGACGTGGGGGGTCGCCATCGACGTGCCGGAGTACTTCTGGTAGCCGCCGCCCTTGACACACGACAGGATGTCGCTGCCGGGCGCACACATCTCGACCTCGGGACCCGTCGAGGAGAAACTCGACATGGAGTCGTCGGAGGCCGTCGAGCCGATTGCCATCGACTCGGGGTAGGCACCGGGGTAGTGCACACAGTCCGTACACGGGCCTTCGTTCCCGGCGGCGGAGATGATGATGACGTCACGGTCCTGGGCGTACTGGAGTGCGTCGCGGATGGTCGAGGAGCCAGAGGAGGCACCCAGACTCATCGAGATGACGCCGTAGCCCTGGTCGGCTGCCCACTTGATGCCCTCTGCGACACCACTGGCGGAGCCCGAACCGGAGCCGGACAGAACCTTCACCGCGTGCAGGGTCGCGTTGGTCGAGACGCCCACGACACCCTCGCTGTTGTTCACCGCGTTCGCGATGCCGGCACAGTGCGTGCCGTGGCTGTGGTCGTCGTCCCAGTCCTCGACACAGTCGGTGCCGGAACAGTTCTCGACAGCGTAACCCTTCCCGAGGTTCGCCTCGAGGTCGGGGTGGTCGGCGTCGATACCGGTGTCGAGGATGGCGATGTGCGCACCCTCACCGGTCTGGCCGTTGTTGTGGACGACGTCGGCGTCGACACGGTCGATGCCCCACGGCTTGGTCTGTGCCAGCGCGTGGACGGCGATGTCCTCCTCGACGTATCTGATGTCGTTGTTCCGCTGGAGGCTCTTGACCGCTTCGTCCGAGAAGTTTCCGACGAGGACGTTGCCCTTGTCGGCAAAATCGAGCTCCTTCTCGACCGAATCCGCCTTCTTCTTCGCCACTTCGATTCCGAATAGAGATTTAGTTCCTACAACACGGCGTTTCCGTGTTGTATTCGCCTCTGCGGCGATCGCTGTACCAATACCTTCGGCGGCAACTACACCGCCGCCTATACTTTGCAGTATCCGTCGTCGCGAGATTCGCTTGCTGCTCATTTTGTGCTTGCACCGGTCACCCAGGGGGATTCGGGGACCGAGGTGTTTTGTCTCAGCTTGTCACTGAGCTACTCTGGGGTTATCAACCCGGATGTCTTAAGTCTATTTCACAGAAAGTCACATTTTCTGAAATAAGTTGGCCAAAAATCATATGTTACTGAGGAAATCGTGTCGCTTTAGCTAGTGATTTATAGACACCCATACGCGCACCTCTACTATATCGATAGAGAGGGTGTGCATTGGTAACAAGGGACTATTTTCGATAGGGCAGTCGTAACCACGCGTTAGGAACCGGGTGGTCCGCAGGTAATACGGGTACGATGCTGTTATTCGGTGGTCTGACACTGGGTAGGGTGCTAAATATACTTGTGACTAGTATCGAAGTGGATGCAAGATCTAAGTGGATTCCAGCGAGATCTCCTCTACGTTATCGCCAGTCTCGACCGGCCGCACGGTTTGGCCATCAAGCGAGAACTGGAGCGGTACTACGGCAAGCGCATCAACGAGGGCCGGTTGTATCCGAACCTCGATGTGCTCGTCGAAGAGGATCTCGTCCGGAAAGGACAGAAGGACCGCAGAACGAACTACTACGAGCTGACACGGACGGGAGTCGACGACCTGTTGGCGCGACACACCTGGGAGGAAACCAAACTAAAGAACGTGGCCGAGTTCGAAGGCAAGGAAGCAAAGACACAGTGAACGAGGACGTGTGGCGCGATACGTCGCCGCGCAGAGTCGCATCACTGCAGTGAACAACGGAGTCCTGGCAGTGGTCGGTCTGACCACCCCTGCTCGGGCTCTATTTCCGCATCCACGGCGTCCCAGCTGTTCCTCGATTCGATAGTCCCGACGGGCGAGTGTCGACCACGAAGAGAGAGCGAAACGGGTACGTCCGAGCCCGTAGTTCGTCAATCGTCGACCAAGAAGTTCGTGGGAACCTGCAACGGTAGCTAAATAGGTAACGAATAGACACAGTATTGCACAGGGTTGTTCATTGAACTACAGAGTTCGAAACAAAACTCGGTGTGTGGTTGATTTTGTAACGACGAATGTCGAAGAATCATCCGATTTCCCAACGGTTCCGAACCGAGGTCTTTTAAACCCCTCGCCCATGACGGTTGTGTAACCGGCCGTGCTGCCCCGCACGGCGCGCTCCTCCACGAGCAGGTCGGGACACCGCCACGGCCATCGAGTTCCATCTGATTCTCATATATCCATCCGCGATTACCTCTCCACGGAACTATTCAACTCCAGACAGACAAGAGTATCCTGAAACCGGTCAACGGAGATTATGATAATAGCAATCTGTGGAAATTGGCTCAACAATCAAAACACTCATTTCCCCCCGATACTTTTCCCCATTCATGTACGACCTGACTGGATTCCAGCGGGATCTGTTGTACGTCATCGCAGGGCTCGACGAACCCCACGGGCTCGCGATCAAGGATGAGCTCGAGAACTACTACGAATCAGAGATTCACCACGGGCGACTCTACCCCAACCTCGACACCCTCGTCGACAAGGGCCTCGTCGAGAAGGGTGAACTCGACCGTCGTACCAACTTCTACACGCTGACGCGCCGCGGTCGCCGCGAGATCGACGCGCGCCAGGAGTGGGAAGCGCAGTACCTCGACGAACTCGCACAGGCTGAAGCATAAGTCGTACATCCGGTCCCGCTGCCGACAGACAGCACGAGGGACCCGGTAACTCGCTTCAACTGACGAAGTGCGGCGCGCACGCGTCGCAAGGCACCCCCCGGCATTTTTCGGTGAACTCGCACCAGAGAGCTGTTGCTGTGGAAGCGAGTAGCCGTCTGAGAACCCTACACAGTCCACACGGTGTACACAGTGTAGAATGCCCAGACTGCGCTTGCTAGTTCTCTCCAGAGGCGGTCGTGCCTCCCAGTCTGGAGAGAAGTTCGGAGAGTACGTCGACTGCCGCGTCGGTGTGCAGCGGTTCGTTGTCGCTCCCGCACTGGCTGTCCATCACGCAGGACGGACAGCCGCGGGTCCCCTTGCAGGCACAGCCGTCGATGCGGTTCCGGGTGGTCGTCGCGAGCGTCTCGACCACCTCGTAGATGGCCTTCGAGAAGCCCAATCCACCGGAGACGCCGTCGTAGATGAACCAGGTCGGTTTCCCCGTCTCGGGGTGCTGGCTGACCGAGAGCCCGCCGAGGTCCGACTTGTCCATCCGGAGTTCGAGCGGGGCGAGTTTTATCATCCCGTGCTCCGCGGCGTGGAGACCGCCCATGAATATCTGGTCGACCTCTGAGCCGGGCAGGTCGTCGACGGTCTGTGCCTCCCGGTCGGCATCAGCGTCGTCATCGTCGTCGCCGTCCCCGAAGACGACGCGCTCGACACACGCCTCGCGCATCCCCTGGGGAAGTTCGACCCACATGAGCTGGGTCCGCATCGAGAGGGGGCCGAGGCCGGTCGGCCGCAGTGGCTGGGTGATCTCGCCGGATTCGATGTCTCGGCGGCGGAAGTGACTGTAGTGGACGTCTACCAGTCCAGTGCCCCAGCAGACCCGCCAGCCGTCACCGAGGTCGCGCGAGCGCTCTTCCTCGAGGTCGTGGATGTCGATGTCCGAGAGCGTCTCGGAGTACTCGTTCGTGTGGACCGACTGCAGTTCGACGTATGGGTTGGGACGGTCCTCCTCGAAGGCGACGACTTCGTACTCGACCCCCGAGTGGAGGACGAGCGCGCCCTTGTGGAACTCGCGGTAGGCCCGCTCCTTGTCGATCGGCTCCATGTCGATGTCGCCGTCGCGCCGGCGCACGTCGAACTGCGTCCCGCCGGTGTTGTACATCGAGATGTCCATCTGCGGGCGCGGTCCACCGTTGTAGGTGACGCCATGGTCGAGGTCGCCGACGAGTTCGCCGACGTCCTTGAACATCTCGACGGCGCGGTCGAGGCGCTCGCCGTCGAACCACTGGCGGTCCTCGGTCGTGAGGGGAAGCTCGTGGGCGGCACACCGGACGTGCTGGGCGTACACCGGGTTGTTCTCGAGGCCGACCACGGCGTCCTCGACGTTGTCGCCCAGCAGGTACGCCGGTTCGTCGAGGATGTACTGGTCGATGGCGTCGGCCCGGGCGACGAGTACGGAGAGCGCGTCGGAATCACCCCGGCCGGAGCGCCCGAGTTGCTGCCAGAACGACTGCCTGGTTCCCGGGTAGCCGGTCAGGACGGTCGCGTCGACGCTCCCGATGTCGATGCCGAGTTCCAGGGCGTTTGTCGAGATGACCGCGTCGAGGCTGCCGGACTTGAGTTCGTACTCGGTGCCGCGCCGGGTCTGCTTGCCATGGCCGGCGTGGTACGGTTCGACCGAGAGGTAGCCCGACAGCGGGTGCTTTCGGGCCGCGTTGACGGCCTGCTTCGCGCCGATTTCGGTCCCCTGCCGTGAGCGTGTGAACGTCAGGGTCTGGATGCCGTGCAGGCCGAGGTGGGCCGTGAGCGACGCTGCCTGGTCGCCGGCACTGGCCCGGGCCTGCTTGTACTCCTCCAGGTCGGCGTCTTCAGGCAAGGAATCGGTGTCCAGCGGCGGGTTCCAGAACACGATGTCTCGGCGGCCGTGCGGGCTGCCGTCCTCGGCGACGACCGAGAACGGTGCGCCGGTGAGGCGCTCGGAGTGCTCGGCCGGGTTCCCGATGGTCGCGCTCGTGCAGACGAGTTGCGGGTCACTGTCGGTGTGGTCGAGCACGCGCCGGAGCCGTCTGATGGTCCAGGCGACGTGCATCCCGTGGACACCGGTGTAGGTGTGGGACTCGTCGACGACGAGGAGCGAGCAGTCGGAATAGAAGTCGTGCCAGCGCCGGTGGTGACCGAGGTAGACGTTCACGCCGGCGAAGTTCGTGATTACGACGTCGGCGTTCTCGCGGATGTGCTTGCGCCGGTCCTGTGGCGTGTCCCCGTCGTACACCGCGACGGTCAGGTCGAGCCCGAGGTCGTCGAACAGGTCCGAGAGCTGCTGTTCCTGGTCGCGAGAGAGCGCCTTGGTGGGGTAGACGAGCAGAGCGGTAGAATCTGGGTCGTCAAGGTAGTTCCGGGCTATCTGCAGGGCGTACACCCACGTCTTTCCGGAGGAAGTGGAGGTCGCCACGCAGACGTTCTCCCCGTCGGCGAGCCGGTCCAGCGCCTCAGCCTGGTGGGTGTACGGGTCGAAGGGGAGTCGCCGGGCGAGCTGTGGGCGGAGCACCTCGCCGGCAGGGACGCGCTGGGCCTCCCGGGCATCCTGGGTCGCGACGTGGACGATCTGGTCGTCGTATCGTGGGAAGGAGTCCGCCAGGGTTCGGCCGGTGATGGGCAGGTCGCGCTGTGGCGTGTCGGAACTCATCGGGAGTGGTTGTCGGGTCTTGGCCGCGCTGTGCCTTCAACGCTCGCACGCTGGGTAGGGCCGGTGAGTCACACGTCGTCTACCAGTCCGAGAGCGACCCTTGAGTGCCAGTGTCACGAGACTCGGAGCGACCGGTTCCAGCGAGTCGGTTCGCGTCAGCGAGCGCGTCGTAGATGTGCGCGAGTGCCCGGACGTCGTCCTCGCAGTAGGCTTCGAACGACTCCCACTCGGGTACAGACTCGTCGGGGGCCGCCACCCACTCGCGGTAGCGCCGGGCGACCGTCGCCCCGGTCAGCCCGGTTTCGTCCCCGGGCCAGCCGAGCGCCGCTGCCACGTCTTCCAGCCGGTTCGTCAGACCCGGGAGGACCGCGTTCCCGTCTTTGACTGCCCACCGGTACGGGTCGAAGCGGTAGGTCGAGGTCCAGACGTCGCGGTATCCCGGGCAGTGTTCGACGACCTGGTCGTGGATGGCCCCGAAGTCGAAGTTCCAGCCGTTGTAGGCCACGACCGGCCGGCCCCGGGCGTTCGCGGCCAGCCAGGACATGAACGCCTCGATGGGTTCGCCCGGGGCGTCAGGGTCGCGCTGGCGGAAGCTCATGTAGTTCCCCGTGGTCGGGTCGAGGACCCCGATGAGCCAGATGACGCTGGGTGCGAGGCCGTCGGTCTCCACGTCGATGAACACCGGCTCGCCGTCGGGGAGCGACGCATCGCCAGTTCGCACGACGTGACCGTCGACCATCGCGGTGGCCGTGTCGACGACGCTTCCGGCGACCGATTGCCCGAACCCATCGAGTTCCGCGAGGTCGTCCGGCGCGGCCGCCGCCACCTCCTCGCGGGTTCGATAGCCGGCTCGGCGGAGCGCCTTCGCCCGGGTCTCGCCGACGCCCGAAAGTGCGCGCAGCCCCAGTCGGCTGGTCGAGAGCGTCTTGACCGAGACGGTCCCGTCGGGGTACAGGTCAAGACAGGCGACCGCGTCGTCGTCTGCAGTCCCCGCGCCGTGGACGGTCAGGTCCTCTCCGCCTGAACCCGCCCCCTCCCACTCTCGTCGGTAGTCACTGGGGAGCCCCCCGGAGATGTGGGTGTACGAGCCAGAGACACCGGCAAGGGCGGCTTCGTACGCCTCGCGGCCCTCCAGGGTGGCCGAGAGCGTGGTCGTATCGACCGACACGTCGAGCAGGTTGCTCACGACGTAGGTCTCCGTCGTGGGGTCGATGTCGCCTGCGCGCTCGCGCTCCGGAAGCGTCGCAAGCGTCTCGTGGTCGGGGGCAACGAAGAGGTCGACACCGCCGACCACGCAGGGGCCTCCCTCGTGAGAGGGGTCACCCGGAATCAACAGCGGCCGGTCGTCAGCAGTAACGACCAGTGCCGCCTGTGCGCGCCGGTCCGGCGACTCGCCGGTGAGGAACACCGCATCGGGGTCGAAGTGCTCGAAGGGGTCCCGCAGGGCGTCGTCGGGAGCGTCGGCGACGAATCGCGGCGGGAGCGCCAGCACCCGGGCCGGGTCGGCACGCGGCATGTGCGACAGTCGTCACGCCGTCGGCAAGAGGGTATCGACGGCGGTCCGGAATCGAGCGGAAAGCGAGTCGAGTGCGCCCCGCGGTTTCTCGCCGGTGGGTCTGCGGACGAACCGGCCACGGACGAACGGTGTCACCAGCGGGAGTGAGGAGTCCAGGCGCTCGAACTCGACGGTCTCGAACCGGTCGTCCGCGAGCAGTCGGTCACCACTGTCTCGGTCGAGGTGACACCCCGCGGCGACCCGTTTCCACACCGGCGTCGCGGCCGACTGCAGCGAGCCTTTCGCGCCCGACGCGTGGACGTGTTCGAGGATGCGTAGCTCACCACCGGGTTTCAGTACGCGCGCCAGTTCGTCGATGCTCGCATCGAGGTCGCCGACCGTACACAGCACCAGCGAGACGACGGCCACGTCGACGGAGTCGTCCTCGAAGGGCAGCGATTCCGCGCCGGCATCGTAGATGGTCACGTTCAGCCCGCAGTCCCTGGCGCGTGATGCGGCCCGCCGGCGCATGTGGCGATCCGGCTCGATGGCGGAGAAGGTCTTGGCAGTGCTCCCGTCGGTCTGTGCCGAGGCGTAGTACGGAAACATCGCTCCGGTCCCGGTTCCGACGTCGAGGACGTGGCCGTGGAGGTCACTCGCCAGCCATTCGCGGTGCGGGGCGAACGACGCCTCCGCTGGCTTCGTCAGGGGGTCGTAGACCGCGGCGAACAGTGGATGGTCGTCGCTCATCTCGGAGTCGTGTTGACCTACGGGCCCTGGGGATAAAACACACCAGCAATGCTTGTGGTAGCTGTCACACCAACAACTCCAGCGAGAGACACAACACTCGCAACTCCAGCGAGAGCCACAACACTCGCAACTCCAGCGAGAGCCACAACACTCCCAACTCCAGCGAGAGCCACAACACTCCCAACTCCAGTGATAGCGACAACACTCCCAACTCCAGTGATAGCGACAACACCCGCAACTCCAGCGATGGCTGTCGATGCGGTCGCTATCCCGCGGTTCGGGTATCGGGCTGGAATCGCGTCGCGACGTAGTCGGACACGTCGGCCACGCGGTCGGAATCGAAGGTCCAGAAACCCTCCCACTCGTTCCGCCCCGTCTCGTAGCAGACGAGGGCGGCGTTCTCGGATGGGTCCGCCGCGTGTTCGTAGATGACGAACCACGACCGAAGGAGTTCTTCGTCTCCCGCCGTGCCGTGTGCGCGAATCGAAGACCCGGCGGCGGGCGACCAGTTCGGAATCCCGTAGATGTGGACGTCGAGCCCCGTCGAGGCGAGCTGGTCGTACACGTCACGGGTCCCGCGCTCGTCGTTGATGCGCGAGAGTTTCTGGAATCCGGAGTGGACGGTTCCGGCACCGGCCCGCCAGGCGCGTGCCTCGATGTACCGCGACATCTCGATGAGGAGGAACTTCTGCTTGCGGGTGTCGGGGTACCCGACCACGGAGAACGGGGTGTCGGCGAGTGCGACCAGCGCATCGGGTGTCTCGACCTCGTCGATGGCCCGCGACCCGGAGATGTACGTATCCGAGTTCACGAACAACACCGCGTTTCCGATGGAATCCAGTGAGGAGAACCCACTATCGCCGGATTCGACCTGTTCACCGTCCTCTCCGACACGGTCTCTATCGACCTGCCCACCGTCCACGAGAACTCTATCGGAGGTGAGGTCCGTTTCGTCGGTTGACTCCGTGACGCTCACCGGTTGGCCCTCGAAGAGGTCCTCGAGCATACCCTGCACCAGGTCGACCTCGGTCCGGTTCACGACGGTCAGCGTTCGGTCTGTCTCGCCAAGGTCGTGAATGAACTCGAGGAGACTCATGGAATATCGTCTGGAACCTGAGATAATAAGCATTCTCGCTAAACTGACTATCTTTCCAGACACGCAGTCCACGAGTTCTGTCGTGTGGGCACACCTCGTTTCCGGTGAAAACGGCCCGCGCTTCGACGGTGGATTGGCTGCAGGATGGTCGTGGATAGAGACACCACGTTTCCGGTGAATCTCGCAAGATCGAGTCACCGGAGTCGTGGGGGTTGGGTCACGTTCCTGGAACGCTGTCCTGCAACGCTGGGTGTCACACACACATGGTCTCGGTGCACACCGGGTTTCCGGTGAAACTGCGGACTGCTCGGTCGCCGAGGCACACACCGGGTTTCCGGTGAAATTTGCGAATGCTGCCGGGTCGAGACAGAAGAAAGAATCGAGACGACGGTCCAGGACGTCGGTCGTCATCGTGTGAGGAGGCTAGGGAATCACTTGGACTCGAAATCGGAGCTGGAGTCGGAGTTAGAACCGGAGCAAGGGTCGGAGATGAGGTTGTGGATGTCCTCGCCTGCTAACCGCTGCTAGACACGGGAGACAGACACCACGTTTCCGGTGAAACGCGGTGCGAAAGAGGCCGCCCGAAGGTGACGGTGCGTGGATCGTTCGTTAGGGCGGTCGATAGCAACAGCAAACCCACAACGCACTGGGCCGAATAGCGATGGAGTCACACACCTCGTTTCCGGTGAAATCGGTCACGGAGAAGCTGTTCAGCGGTCTGTTCGAAACGGTCGACTGGGTCGTCCCACAGTTCAACCCCAGTGATGCTGACGCCGGTGGCGGACGACTCGGAGAATGACCGAGAGGGTGGTGAGTGGACAGGTGTGTTGGCGGGGTAGTTTGAGCCGGCACACACACACCACGTTTCCGGTGAAACAGTGTTTGAGAGGGGGGCTGGGGGGCTAGGGCCGGCTCTCAAACTGTCGTCTTTTAGTTGCTTTACTAGGATAGATTTATATAGTATGCTATCGAAAAGTCCACTGATTGACTCGCAAACTAGATAGGTGAGCTATGCTCGCCGGGTCGGAGGGCGACGACAATCGAAACGGGGGTTCTACTGCAACCGAGTAATCTACTGCAACCGGGTAGTTCAGTTGAGCAGTTTGAAACAGTCTTCTCGTCTCGATTCGGGCCCACTCTTCCTGTTTCATCTCTCCTTCCCCGTGTTAGTCCGCTCCCTGTTGTCGTTCACCCAGAAGGTCTCCACAACGAGGAGATGGTCTCCACCACGAGGATGATCTCCGACACGAGCGGCCTCTGGCCCGAGTTCTGTGACGAACGAACTCTACCCCATACCCTTTCACGGGATTTCACCGGAAACGTGGTGTGTGTCTCTGCACACCGACCCCGGCGCCGCACCCGGGTAACATCACACAACCACCGTTTCCACTGCACCCCTCCCCACCCTCTCGACCCATTTCACCGGAAACCCGGTGTGTGTGTCTCACCGCTCACCACCCACCCTCGACTGCCCTGAATCTCGCGACGGGCATTGGGAAACAGCCAAGTCGTTTCACCGGAAACGTGGTGTCCAAGCAAGATGACGAACGCGGATGACCTATTCGTCCGGGAGGACGCCATATTCGCCAACAAGGAACTCCTCGAGATCAATCACCTGCCGGACGAGGGTCGCATCGTCGGCAGGGACGAGGAGATCTCGAACCTCGCCAACGCGGTCAACCCGGCTATCTTCGGCCAGAGCCCGAGTAACGTGCTCATCTTCGGGAAGACCGGGACCGGGAAGTCGCTGTGTGCCAAGTACGTCTCGAACCGGCTCACCGAGACCGCGGGTGAGGAGGGAGTCAACGCGGAGTACGCCTACGTCGACTGCGCGCAGGACTCGACCGAGACCCAGGCAGTCCAGACCATCGCGAAGTCGCTGAACGAGCCCGACGAGACCGACATCACCATCCCCGACAAGGGAATCAGCACCTCGACGTACTACAAGCGACTCTGGGTCATCCTGGACCAGCTCTACGACGTCTCCCTCGTCATCCTCGACGAGATCGACAAACTCGACAACGACGACATCCTGATGCAGCTCTCTCGCGCCGGTGAGGCGGGCAAGATTACCAACTGCAAGATCGGCGTCATCGGCATCAGTAACAAGATCAAGTACAAGGACCGGATGGACGAGCGCGTCAAATCCAGCCTCTGCGAGCGCGAGTACGTGTTCCCACCGTACGACGCCTCCCAGCTCCGCGAGATCATGAACGCGCGTCGCGACGCGTTCAAGAAAGGCGTGCTCGCCGACGGGGTCATCCCCCGGGCTGCCGCCCTCGCGGCACGCGAACACGGTGACGCCCGCAAGGCCATCGACATGCTCCGGTACGCTGGCGAAATCGCCCAGTCGAAGGGTGCGGAGACCGTTCAGGAGGGGTATGTGACGGAGGCTCGCGAACGCGCCGAGACCGACCGGTTCCGTGAGCTCATCCGGGGGTCGACGCCGCACTCGCGGTACACACTCCAGGCGCTGACCGTGCTCTCACTGAACGAACCCGACGAGGGTGGCTTCCGGACCACACGTATCTACGACATGTACGAGCAGATCTGCCGACAGGCCGGGACCTCTGCGCTCTCGCTCCGGCGCGTTCGCGACCTTCTGAAGGAGCACGCGTTCCTCGACATCATCGAACAGTCCCGCCACAGCGGGGGTAGTGCGGAGGGGAGCTACACCGAGCACCAGCTACTCGAGGACCCGGAGGTCCTGCGCAAGGTGCTGACCGAGACCGAAGAAGAGTAGCCACTCGCCAATCTGTTCGTCTTCCACTCGTCCCTGCGGCTGAACTTTCGTTCGTCTCCCGGTCGTCCTTCGGGATGTTCTTCGACGGCACGGCAGCCGTTCGACAGTGACCGAATCCGGGTCACATGCGGGAGGTCGTTTTCGGGAGGTCGTTTTCGGGAGGTCGTTTTCGGGAGGTTGTTTCACCGGAAACGAGGTGTGCGGGCCGCGGGGGACATCAGGCGAATCAGAAGGATACGACTACACGACAAGACGTCCGGGTCGCGTTTCTGAGCGCTCACCTCGCTCTCTCGATTCGAACCGCCGCCTTGGGGTTTCCGTGGCCGTTTCACCGGAAACGAGGTGTGGCCGGGAGGTCTTTCCTTTTCGAGACAGTTTCCGCAATAGCCGACCCGGGATTCCACCGGAAACACGGTGTCTACGGACCAGCGAGGCCGTAGTCACGGTTCCACCGGAAACGCGGTGTGTACACCGGTCGGTACCGCTTCACACGACGGAACCCCCAGCCCTCCTGGTACCGGGTGCGATTCCACCGGAAACCCGGTGTCCCCCGGCCGTCGTCGACGGGTCTTTGTCGGTGGGTCGCGAGGGTTCCACCGAGCATGGATGCGTCCCAGGAGGTCGAGTGTCCGGTCGAAGAGTGCTCGTACAGTGATGCGCCGGCACTGGTGGCGACGCACGTCTCCAGTACTCACGACGGGGACCACGACTGGGCGGTCCTCCCCTACGACGGCGCGAGGGAGTTCATCGAGGCGGACAGGTCGGCCGAAGCCGAGACTGGCGAGGCAGGCGGGACGGAACGTGAGGCAGTCGGCTCGGAACGTGAGGTAGGTGGACGAGGTGATGATAGCGGTCCAGCTGGCCACGGTCGTGACGAAGAGCCCGCGGAACTGGACGATGAATTCGTTGCGGTCGCCAGGGCACTGGCGGAACTCCTGGAGCGTCGGGACCTCACGACACTGGATGACGCGAGCGGTCGTGACCTCGTCGACCTGTACGCGCTTTTCTCGGAACTCGAAGGAGCTGCGGGAACTGCCAGAAAGCAGGTCCGCGACGCCCTCCTCCCGCAGGTCCCTGCGGACGGAACGCTCTCGAGTGAGTGTGGCGAGGTCGCCCGCTCGACCCGAGAACGCCGAACACTCCGCGACGAAGAAACCGTGCTGACCGCGCTTGCGACCGCCGGCGTCTCGCCACAGGAGGTCATGGGGGTCGATTCCGAGAAGGTCGAGGAAGTGGTCGAATCAGCCGACATCGACCCCTCCGAGGTGTTCGAAGTCGAGCGGACGACCTACGTCAGGAAGGCCGGCGTGAACGAGGGAGCGCTGGCGCGATTGCTCGAAGCCCAGAAAGACGAACGTGAGTAACCCCCGAGGACTCGAGACGGCGAGTACGTGAGTGCCTGGGCGAACGGGGTGTCCGACAGAACGTGATTAATAGCGGCCAAACGCGTGAGGAAGAGGCGTGTGACCACGGTTTTCGTGACGCTGTCAGCCGGCGGCGAGTAGTTCGTCCAGCCGGGACTCCAGTTCGGCGATCTCCTCACGAAGCGCGTCTGCCTCTGCGGACTGCAGGACGGCGATCCTATCTTCGATACCCTGTAACCGGGTCTGTTTCTTCGCGGATTCCGTGACGGTCTTCTGGACGTATTCGAGCGGCTCGATATCGTAGACGTCTTCCTCCTCGATATCGGTTGCCGCGACGACGACGTCGAGCTTGTCTGGAACGACCCCGAGTACCCACTTCCGGGGCACGTCGTGTTTATCCAGTTCGGAGAGGATCCTGTCCTCTCTCTTGAGGGAGCGTGCCTTGCGGCGCACCCGTGTGACCGTCCCGAACGGTCCGTGGAGCCGGTCTTCTGGCCCGATGTGGCCGAGCAGGGTCTCTCCGACCGCCTTTCGGAGGTCGTTCGCCCCGTGCTGGACGTCCGAGAGGAGGACGTAGAGGTCGACGAGGTCGTTGTCCGGAATCGTCTGGAACTCTGCGTCCTCGAACCGGTCGAGCATATCTGCGAGCAAGAGGGTGTCGTCGTGGACACGTTCGATGGGGATCCGGACCTCCCAGCGCGGGCGCAGGAACGGTGTGTCGGTGTGTTCGCCTTCCTCGGACTCGCGGAGGGCGTCGGCCTGCTCGTCGTACACGTATTTGGGCGAGAGGCTCAACACGGCGACGTACGGTTCGACACCTCGCGGGAGGTCGGCCAACGCGATGGCCGCGTCCTCGGTACCGAGTCGGTCGTAGAGCACCGAGAACTGGTCCCTGGTGAGGGATTGCCGGTCGTCGGAGTCGAGGAACGACACGACGAGGCGCGTCGAATCGACGGATTCGATCGTGAACGGCCGCTCCGAGTTCGGTGTTACGAGGACGGTATCCGGGTCGAGTCCCTCACAGGTCTTCGAAAGCTCCTGCCACACGTCTGCGAATACCATGAGGGACGTAGGGGGCGAGACGGAAAGAACGTGCTGCTGGTGGGGTTCGACCCTCCAGTTAAGTTGCCTGTGGGAGATGGTACCTAGAGATGTTCGACAGTATCCTCATCGGGACTGATGGCGCTGACGGAACGCGAAGCGCAATCGCTCACGGACTGGGTCTGGCTGACACGTACGGGGCGACCGTCCACGCCCTATCCGTCGTCGACACAAGCGCCCTCGCACTCGACGATGACGGATACGACGACGGTCACGCGACCGATGTCCTTCGACAGCGAAGCAACCGTGCTGTCGAAGATATCGAGCGGCAGGCGACGGACCGTGGTCTGGATGTCGTCCCCGCTGTCGCCGCGGGCAGGCCAGCCAGACAGATACTCAGGTATGCTGACGAGCACGACGTTGACCTTATCGTGATGGGGACGCGCGGGCGGAAAGGGCTCGCGAGACACGTGATGGGGAGTGTTGCTGAATCCGTCATCAGTCGGTCGACCCACCCCGTCCTGACCTCCAGGGCGACGGTGACGCCGGTCGACCCGGTGTACGACGACATCCTCCTCCCGACGGACGGCAGTGCGCAGGCCGCCCGCGTGGCGGAGCACACCTTCGACATCGCCGCGCACTACGATGCCACGGTCCACGTGTTCTCGGTCATCGACAGTTCACTCATCCAGTCACAGGAGTTGCTCGCGTCACTCGAATCCGAATCGGAGCAGGCGGTGTCGGAGATGAAAGCACGGGGCAAACAGGCCGGTGCCGACGTGGTCACCCGGGTCTGGCGGGGCGAACCAGACCGCTGTATCACGACGTACGCCGAAGCGAAGGACATCGACCTCATCACGATGGGAACACACAACAGACGGGGGCTGGACCGGTTCCTCACGGCAACGGTCACCGAGCGCGTCTTGCGGCGGGCTCCCTGTCCGGTGTTCTCTCTCCGCAGGGAGTCGAACAAGCCCTGACCCGCTCTCGACGGACGCTCAGAAGACTCTCGACCGGCTCTCGACCGACTCTCACCACCGGACGCTGATATGCCGACCATCGTCGATGGCGGTTTCAAGGCGTTCGCCAACGTCGCTCCCGCGTGAAACACGAATCTCGCCCTCACGACCCGCGGTCGCGGTCAGCAGGTAGGTGTCGTCGACGAAGACGCTGGCGGTCTCACCGGTGGGGACCGGCGTCGGGAGGATGACGTGATGGGGGGTGAACTCGGGCGAGACGGCCGTCTGGGTCTCGCTCTCGTCGGCCTCGACGGCGTCTTTCGGGCCTGGCCACTCCTCGTGGGTCCGGACGTCGATGTCGATGCCGAGGCGGTCCTCGACGGCCCTGATCCGGTCTCCACCGGTGCCGATGACGGCGGCGATGTCGCTCGAATCGACGTAGACGACGGCGCGGTCGTCGGACGGGAGGTCGACCACGACGTGGCCACGGGCCATCGACCGTATCTCGCGTTCTATCTCGCGCCTGGCGAGTCGAGAGACACCCGTCTCTGGCTCGGGTTCGCCGGCGATCGGGACCGTGACGACCTGGCGGCTGAACAGGTAGAGCTCGTACGCCAGTGCTTCGGTCTCGAAGTCACGGACCGTGATGACGGGACGGGTGAGGTCCGCCGAGGTCATGCCTTCGGGCAGTTTGACCTCGGTTTCGATGTCGTAGACGGTCTCGATGCGCCCGTCCTCGACGTAGACGACGGTATCGACGATCTGTGGAATCATCCCGAACTCGATTCGGCCGACGAGGCGCTGGAGGGCGTCGATGGCCCGGGAGGCGTGGACGACGCCGACCATGCCGACGCCGGCGAGGCGCATGTCCGCGAACACCCGGAAGTCACTGGTCTTCCTGACCTCGTCGAAGACGGTGTAGTCCGGGCGGACCAACAGCAGGGAGTCGGCGGTCTTGTCCATGCTGCCGCCGAGGGCGGTGTACTGCGTGATTTCCGGCCCGACCTGGAGGTCGCGGGGTTTCTCCATCGTCTTTACGACGAAGTCGTTCTCCGCGAGGAACGTCGCGATGGCCTGTGCGAGCGTGGACTTCCCCGCACCGGGCGAGCCAGCGACGAGGACTCCCCGCTGGCGCTCCAGCAGCCGGGCTTCCAGCTCCTCGGCGTGTTCGTACTCGTCGAGGGAGGTCTTGACCAGCGCGCGAACCGCGGTTATCTCCCAGTCGTCACTGAACGGCGGACGGGCGATGGCGATGCGGTACGGCCCGAACTGGACGATCTGCATCCCCGGCTCGTCTATCTCGACGAACGCGTCGTCGCTGCGGCGAGCGCCATCGAGGATGTCGTGGGCGTACTCCCGGACCGCCTCGGCGGTCAGTTCGTCGTCGCCGATGGGGCCGTAGTGCATCTCGCCCACGTGGCCGCGTTTCGCCATCGGGCAGACACCGGCCTTGAGGTGGACGCTCATCGTCTGGTCGTCGAAGAACTGGGTGATCGGGAGCGCGAACGTCGGGACGTACGGCTGGACGTACTCGACGGTGATTCCCCGGGCTTCGGCGACCCTGGCCTGGACGCGGTCGCTGGTGAACAGGAGCGCGTCGTAGTCGGCCGCGACCTTCCTGATGATCGCGTCGTTCGTTCCGCTGTAGCTGCTGCCACGACCGCTTTCGGCCGGTGGCGAATCGACGTACTGGAACTCGATGCGGCCCTGGTCGGCAAGTTCGGCCAGCCGGTCGAGCTCGTCGAGGCCGTCCCAGCCGGTGTCTTTCCCCCGGTTTGCTTGCGATTCGAGTTCGTCGACGACGATGCCGGGAACGAACACGGCGACGTCTGCGAAGGCACCAGTTTCGACGCGGTCGGAGACTCGACCGTCGACGACCACGCTCGTGTCTGGAACGACGTTCATACTCGTAGATACGTCGTGCGTGAGGATATCCTGCGTGCTAGTGGTCCGGTTGGGAGGAATCGACATGCCGGGACTGGCTCGGGACTTTTACCAAGGGGGGGTGTGTAGAGTCGCGGTATGACCGACGACGTTCCGGCCGAAGTCCAGAAGTTAGCCGCGAAGATGGCATCCGAGTACGTGCAGTCCGAGTACGAGATCGCCCGCGCCCTGGCGCAGGCGGGCTCGCCGCTCACGCTCGAGGAACTGGTCGAGGAGACGGGGTACACAGACCGGACGGTGGAGAAACGCCTCGGAACGCTTGAGGACCGACTCGGCGGCGAGCCGCTTATCACTCGTGACGGGGAGGGCAACCCGAAACTGCACCCGATTCTCGCCCAGGCCATCAAGAACAGGGCCGACGACTAGCGCCGAACAGGGGGCCAGAGAAGGCCACTACTGGCTGTGGATGTGATGAGCCGTGACAGCGTGTGGCGGCCTCTGCAGCGTGTGGCGGCTTCTGTAGCGTATGGCGGGCCTCTGAGCGTGTGGCAGTCTCTGTGGCGGCTCGGGGTGGGCTGTGCGGCCTGTGGTGCCCGTCTGACGCCTGCCGCGGGAGTCCCGGTCAGTCCTCGGGTTCGACCAGGTGTTCATTCCCCCACTCCGCCATCTCCATGATGATGGCTTCCATCGAGTGACCACGTTCCGTGAGGGAGTAATGGACACGGAACGGTTTCTCACTGATGACCTCGCGCGAGACGAGCGTCTTGTCTTCGAGGTCGTCGAGGCTGTCAGAGAGCACCTTGCTCGAGATACCGTCGACGTCCTCTTTCAGGGCGTTGAACCCGAGCGGGCCGTCGTTCAGGAGTCGGTGGATGATGACGGGATGCCACTTCTTGCCGATGAGCGAGGCCGTCGTCGTGACGGGACACCAGTCCTCGCCGGCACACCAGACCTCGAGTTTCCCTGCTTCTGATTCCTCCATAACCTCCTATTCGAGTTCGTATTGTAAGTAGGTTACTGGCAGAAACCCTACCTGGTTGCCGGGTTCGAGATGATTCGAGCGCGTCGAGAAGCTCGTCCGGGGTCGGGCGGTCGGCACCCTCACCGGCGTTGTGCAGTTCGATGTCGTCCGTTTCGAGACTCATGCGACAGGGTGAGGCGAACGTGGGATTACGGATTCAGGGCTCTGGCGAGGGTGACACACGAGTCGCGAAGCTTGAAGTACAGCTGCCCGACCGGTGTCTCAGAAACAGGTGACTGTGGGCCTGAAACATCAATATCTCGTCGTTGAGAGAGATATACACAGCCGACCTATACTACACGTTGGTCGTCGGTTTCGTGACGGTAACACCGCCACAACCTGGCCAGCGGAGCCCACCATGTTAACAGAGGCACTCACGTACATCCGTCGCACCGAAAACCCGACACGCACCGTCCTCATCGGGACCTTACTCACCATGCTCGGGTTCCTCATCGTCCCGTTGTTCATGGTCCTCGGATTCGCCGTCAGGGTCGTCCGGGCTGCCCAGACGGACGACGAACCGCCGGTCTGGGAAGACTGGAAGGAACTGACCGTCGACGGGGTGAAGATGTTCGCGATAGCGCTCGCGTACACGCTGATTCCGATACTGCTCTTACTCGTCGGCATCGGAACCGCGTCGATCACCATCGACCCGGAGACGGGTGCGGCTACCTTCCAGAGTTTCACCGCGCTCTCGATCGCGACGTTGACGCTCTCTGCCGTCATCTCGCTGGCCGTCGCGTACGTCTTGCCCATCGGAATCGCGCACTTCGCCGAGACGGGCCGCATCGGTGATGCGTTCAAGTTCGGCCAGTTCAAGTCGGCCGCGACGAACTCGACGTACGCCATCGCGTGGCTGCTCGCCGTCGCGGTGAACATCGTCGGTGGTGCCGTCCTCGGCGCGGTCGCAATCGTCCCGCTGCTCGGCTTCTTCCTGGCCGCAGCGCTCGCGTTCTACCTGAACGTGGTCACCTGGTACATCTACGGTCGCGGTATCGGTCTCTCGGAGGGGCTCCCGCAGCGCCCCGAACCAGAGGACATCTCCGGGCCGGCGGTCTGACCTCCCGCCGACCGACGATTTTCTGAACGAGCACCACTCACCGTGCCGATGCGACAGCGGACGCCAGGGCGGCGAATCGGTCACCTGGATGCTCCACAGGGAGACGAGACGACACCGTCGTCGCCAGGTGGCTGAAGCCGATGCTGACGAGCTGGGTTGCTGGGCTGGGACGGCGCACCGGTATCCGCGACAGTAGTTACCCCACGATTGAAATACGTCCGGCTCGTGGGGTAACTATGGCCGACGACCCGTCCGAACCGCCTGCAGACCGTCCCGATGTACCCGCGCTCCCGGCGTACGTTCTGGACCCACTGGAGAACCAGTCCCCGGAGCGTCTGGAGGCGATCGCGTCCTACGCGAGAGCCCTGGCTGGGTGGAAACGACAGGCGCAGGACAGCGATGCAGCCGAGCGAAGGGAGTCGGAATCGGTCGACGAGGCGGACGTGACTGCCCTGGCCGAGCGCGGCATCTCGACCGACCCGGCCGACTACGATGCGGTCCCGACGCAGGGCGCGTACATCACAATCAAGGAGACGAAGCCGGGATACCGGTACTACTACTGGCAGTGGCGAGACGGCGACAGCTGGAAGAATCGCTACATCGGTCCGGTCGAATCGACGGAGTGAGCAGGCGAGAGCCAACCGGTCTCGGTCGGCCATCGGGGACCAGTGTCCACTCGCTGCTCAGTGTCGTACCCGGGCGGAACCCTCCCCCTTCGTGGTGGGTCTGCACCGGGTGCCGGAGTGCCCGGAATCGGGGCACCAGTAGCTACAGCGAATACAGGGTTAATTACTGTGCATGATTTCCAATGGTTTCTCTCAGTACTCGGTGCCCTTCCGGGCGGACTGGCCGGCCTCGATGGGGTGTTTCACCTTGCGGACGTTGGTCACCAGGTCCGCAGCATCGACGAGCCAGCTGGGGTCCTCGTGGCCACCGGTGAGGACGAGTTCGAGGGAGTCGGGTGCCGAATCGAGGAGGTCGAGAATCGCGTCGGTGTCGATGAGCCCACGGTTCCCCGCGTACACGATCTCGTCGAGGATGAGCATGTGGACGCCGGTCTCGGGCTCGGCGTCGAGCGGAATCGGCGCGGAGAGGTCGGCAGCTGCGCAGGCGTCGACGATGTTCTGGGCACGGTCGAGGCCGGCCCGCGCCTGTGCGGCGTGGTCGTCCTCGTCGGAGCCGTCGCGAAAGCCGTGCCAGCCGTAGTGGCCGGTGTTCTCGTAGGAGAAGCCGGGGAGCGCGTCGATTGCGCGGTACTCGCCAGGCGCGTCGTCGATGCTGTCGGCACCACCTTTCATGAACTGGAGCATGTGGACGCGAAAGCCACGACCTGCGGCCCGGAGGCCCATCCCCATCGCGGCTGTCGTTTTTCCCTTGCCGTCGCCCCAGAACACCTGGACGAGCCCGAATTCGGTCGGGGCTGCCGGAACGATGGCGTCTCCCGCCTCGCTGTCGTCGGTGGGTTTCGTGTCGGTCATCTGTCCCGCTATAGGACCCCACCCCTATTCAATGGGCTTTACCAGCGCGGGCGGCAAGTTATATAGATGGGTGTGGTAATGACACTCATGCTCGTTCGGAGTGCAGTCGCACCCGGGGGATGGGAGAGCGACCATACGGAGACGGCGAACAGCATGGGAGTAAGATACACCTACGAGGTGGCGGAGGACGCGAAGGTGCAGGTCGAGGTGCTCCGCTGGGAGCACGACGGCACCGAGCGTCACGAGGTCCTTGTGATGACGGTCGAGCAGAACGGCCGGACCCACAAGAACGTGTTCGAGCCGCTCACCTACGTGGACGGGGAGGAGGCGGCGAAGGCAGCCGAAGCCCTGATGCACGAGATAACCGATGAGGTCGCGGAGTACGAGGAGGCTGACGCGTACCTCGGCGAGAAACGCGAATTCGTCGAACGGATGTCGCAACTGGTGGCAGACGCGAAACAGTCGAAGCGCCGGCTCCGACCGGCCTGACGGTGGAGGAGCCAGTACGCTGACTGGCCGGATGGTGGCAACGCCGTCTCTGTGACGGCAGCGACACGTGTTTTTACCGGATTTTCGTGGGACCGCATCGTGTGGTCACAGGACGTCTCTACGTCGAGCTGCTGGACCGACGCCCGGGCCTCAGACCGCGGTCACGTCGCCGAGTGCGAGTTCGTCGCCGACCGCGACCGTCTTCCCCCACTCTGACTCCGGAATCGAGGTGTTGACCATCAGCCGGAAGTAGTGGTCGAACCACTCGCGGTTCGCCCAGTCGGGCAGGGTCTCCTCGCGCTTCGTGACGAACCGCTCGCGGAAACCCTCGGTCTCGTCGCCGGTGTCGGGGTCTCGCGTCGGCACGACACACCGCTGACAGGGGTTGTGTCCCCGAAGGGACACGTCGCCGATGGTGAACTCGCGAACCCCATCGCGGTCCGCGTACAGCCGGTCCTCCCAGAACGCCTCGCCCGCCTCGACCACGACGTTGGGTCGGAGTCGGCGCAGCAGTTCCTCCGGTCCGATGTCGTCGAACCAGGCCGCGGCCGCCTCGACGGTCTCCCAGGCGATGACGGTCGGGCCGTCGACCGTGGTGTCGTCGGGCATCCCGCCGCTGGCGTCCCGCACGACGCTGACAGGGTAGTCGAAGAAGTCGGAGAGCCACGCGTTCAGTTCCCCGCGATCGGCGTCCATGCGGAACTCGGCCCACTCATCGTCGCCGTGCTCGCGAACGCTGAGGGTGCGGGTCTCGTGGTCGTACTCGCTTCGAATCCGGTGGATGGCGGGTTCGCGTTTCCCGTTGACGAACTCGCGATTACCGTCGACGATGGCGTACTCGCGGTCGTGGCGCAACGCGCCGTTGTTGATGTCGACTTCGTCGACCGGATGCGGGTCGAGCGACTTGACAGGGTGGACGAGGAGCCGTGAGACGTGGGGCATGAATGGCGGTAGGGGAGTGGGTGAATCAAGTGTTGTGGTCCGATTCGTAGAGTGGAGGCCGAATCGGTCCCGGATGCCGATGGCATGTTACCCGAACTGCAACCCACGTTTATCCCGTCAGAGCACCGACTCACCAAGTATGCCAACAGTCTCCGTCGACGGGCACACCATCCAGTACGTCACCGCGGGGGACGGCCCACCGCTCCTCCTGCTCCACGGCGGAATCATCGACGCCGGCCCGGTGTCGTGGGGCGAGGTCATCGAGCCACTCGCCGAGGACTTCACCGTCTACGCGCCGGACCTGCTCGGGTACGGCGACAGCGACGTGCCCGACGTGGACTACACCATCGAGCGCCACGTCGAGACGATGGCGGGATTCGTCGACGAACTCGGTCTTGGCACGAATGACGACGAAATCCACGTCTGCGGGCTCTCGATGGGCGGCGCAGTCGCCCTTGGCCTCGCGCTGGACACCGCGGTTCCGGTGAAACGACTGGTACTCGTTGACTGCTTCGGCCTCGGAACCGAACTCCCACGCGGGAAACTCTCCTACCTCTTCTCGCGACTGCCGATTCTGAACAAGATCGCCGTCGCGCTGTTCCGACGAAGTCGAAGCTTCACCAAGGCCAGCCTGGCCGGTGTCGCCAACGACCCCGACGAACTCTCCGAGGATGCGGTCGACCGGGTGTGGGAGTACGCGAAGAAACCGAGTGCCTGCGTTGCCTTCCGGGATTTCCGCAAGCACGAGATAACGAAGCAGGGCTATCGGACGAACTTCACGCCGCGACTCGGCGATTTGTCGGTACCAACCCTGTTCGTCCACGGCCAACACGACGAGGTCGTTCCGGTCGGGTGGGCCCGTCGCGCCGCAGACGCGGCACCGGAGGCCAGACTGACGATACTCGACGAGTGTGCTCACTGGCCACCGAGAGAGGACCCGGAGACGATGGTGCGTCTGCTCCGGGAGTTCTGCCTGGATTCGTAGAGTGGCTCTGCCTCGGCGCTGGCTACCCTGCTGTGCCGACGCCGCGGAACTCGAATCGCGCACCGGGGCTTGCGTCTGCCACATCGACCGTCCAGCCGTGAGCGTCGGCCACGTTCGAGACGATTGTCAGGCCCAGGCCGGTGTTGTCCGATCCACCCGTGGTGAAACCCGTCTCGAACACTTCCTCCCTCTGTGTTTCGGGGATGCCCGGGCCGTCGTCTTCGACGTAGAACCCGGTCCCGTCCGGTAGCGCCCCGACGCGAATCGTCATGGTCTCGCTCGATTCGCACCCGCAGCTGTTCGCCGCCACGGTCGACTGGCTTCCGTGTTCTACACTATTGCGGAACAGGTTCTCGAACAGGTTGTCGAGGAGGCTCGGGTCGGCCATGAACTGCATCGAGTTGGCCACTTCGAGGGTCGCGCCGTCGACCTCGACGTAGCGCCACGCCTTCATTGCCGCGACGTCCAGGTGGACCGGCTCGAGTTCGTCGATGTCGGCCTCCCTCGCGAGGACGAGGGCGTCGTCGATGATACGCTGCATGCGTTCCAGACAGGAGCGAAGCCCCGAGACGAGTGTGGACGGGGTCCCCTGTCGGTCTTCGAGTTCGGCGATGTAGCCTACTGCGACGCTAATCGGGTTGCGGAGGTCGTGCGAGAGCACGCCTGCGACGGTCTGGAGGTGCGCATTCGACTCCGACAGTTCGAGTTCGGTCAGCTTGCGGTCGGTCACGTCGAGATGTTCGACCAGTGCGTACCGGTCCTCCTCGAACTCGTATGCGCGGGCATACAGCAGGAACCAGCGCTTCTCGTTCTGCGAGTGGCAGGGGTATTCGAGCGAGAACTCCTCACGTTCGCCCGCGAGGAGTGAACGGAGGCCGTCTGCCGTGCTGGCTGCGAACTCGTCGTCGTCCGCGGCGGCGTCACAGATGGTGATGTAGTTCTTCCCGATGGAGGTCGGGTCCCCGTCGATATCGTTCGCCACGCCGAACGAGCGCCAGCGCTCGTTGGTGTAGACGATGGTTCCCGCTCCGTCGAGGATGGCGAGTTGTGCTGGAAGGCCTTCCAGAGCACCTTCGAGTAGCCCTCTGGGAAGGTCCATACGAAGGGCTACACGTGTCGTCGTTATCAACAGTTGGGCGGGTTTCCGGAGATGTCTTTCTAGATATGAATACATGCTGCTCAAACTCTCCTCCTGTCCAAGAGTGCCGGAACCGGAGCATTTCGGCCCTATCTGGCGTATATCCAGGCCACCATCGACGAGCGACCGTGAGCCAGAACGTCCTGCTCGTCGCGCTGGACAGCGTGAGAGCCGCAAGGACGAGCCTGCTCGGGTACGACCGGGACGTCTGTGGGCGGTGTGGCCCCGGTGTCGACGCCGCGGTCGAGGACCGCCGCAGGGACCTGGGCTACGTCTGACGCACAGCACCCCAACCGGTCGCCGTAATCTCCCTGTTTTTGACGTTGCGCTACCAAGATACTATCATGGTGGTTCCCCTCGCGATGGGCTGGCGACACCTCCTGTTCGAGAACTACCCGGTCGACCCGGCCGTGCTCGACGCGCACCTCCCCGACGCGCTCGACGTGGACACGTTCGACGGTGATGGCTGGCTCTCCGTCGTCCCGTTCACGAACGTCGACGTCCGGCCGAAGGGGCTTCCCGCGCGACTCGGCTTCGACCTCCCCGAACTCAATCTGCGGACCTACGTCACCTGCGACGGCGAACCCGGCGTGTACTTCTTCAGCCTCGACGCTCAGGGCGTGCTCGGGGTCCTCGGTGCGCGGGTGTTCCAGCACCTCCCGTACTTCTATGCCCGCATCAGTCTGGAGGGCGAGGACGGCAAGGTCCGGTTCGACAGCCGCCGCCTCCACCCTGGCGACCGACCAGCCCACTACACGGCTACCTACGGCCCCAGTGGCGAGCCGTTCCAGTCGACCGAGGATCCACTGGCGCGGTTTCTCGTGGAACGATACCGGCTCTACACGCAGGGCAGGGATGAGTCGGTCAGGTACGCGAACGTCGACCACGAGCCCTGGACGCTGTACCCCGCCGAGGCGACGGTCGACCGCGACTCACTGTTCGCGGCGAGCGGGTTCGAGCACCCCGACACGGAGCCGGTCCTGTACTACAGCCCGGGCGTGGACGTGACCGCAACCAGGAGCAAGCGCTGGGAGACCGGGAGGCCCTGACGATGCGCGACGAGTCGGTGCAACCCGATGAATCGAGTGAGCAGGCGACCACAGAACTGGAGGGAATCGACGGGCCCGTACTCCTGTTCGACGGCGTCTGCAACCTCTGCAACGGCGTCGTCCAGTTCGTCATCCCGCGTGACCCCGACGCTAACATCCGGTTCGCGCCGCTCCAGTCCGACGCTGGGGCACGGCTACAGGAACGCGCAGGCCTCCCACCGGACCAGCTGGAGACGGTCGTACTGGTCGAAGGGGACGAGTACTACACAAAATCGGCGGCCGTGATTCGCATCGGCGAGCACCTCGGGGGGCTGTATCGGCTGGCCTCCGTCGGCAGATTCGTCCCGCGGTTCGTTCGCGATGCACTCTACGATTTCGTGGCGGACCACCGGTATGGCTGGTTCGGGAAGAAAGAGCAGTGCATGGTGCCGTCACCAGACGTGAAAGAGCGGTTCCTGGACTGAGCTGAGACACGGTGACTCCCGTTCGAGCTCGTCCCTGTCGATGCCGTGGGTCGCGTCGATGTTCTTCCACAGTTCGTCCTGTCGAACCCATGCCCACGCGAACAGCACGACGCGTTCGAGGAGGAAGAGCAGGTAGAGGCGGCCCGAGTTCCAGTTGACGGAGAAGAACCGTCCCAGATACCACTCCGAGATGATCGGGACGCCGAACGCGGGGTGAATTCCTGCGAGTGCTGGACCAAGCACGTACTCGGTGAACAGGACGACCGAGCCGAGCAGGACCGAGAGTTCGGCGGTGTCCCTGTCAATGCGTCGAATCGAAACCACGGGCGGATACAATCTCACGGCCGCTATCACGTCAGTGTCGCCAGCACGAACGCGACCCGTTAGTCGATGTACCTGGCCGGGACCGAGAGGCCGAACTCCTCGGCAGTGTCGGCCACGATGCCCTTCACCGTGTAGATGTCCGGTTTGTAGTACAGTTCGTGGTCGACGCCATACTCGTCTCGGAGGTGTTCCCGCACCCGGGTCACGTCGTGTCTCACGAAGTAGTTGGGCGTGTAGACGGTCAGGATGTAGTCGTCGTACATCGGGAGGTTCTGGTACCCGAACGTGGTCATTGCCTTGACCGCCCAGATGGTGCCGTCCTCGGCGTCGGCGACGAGTTCCGGCCACAATTCTTCGATTCGCTCCGGGGACCCCGTAACCTGCCACTTCCCGATGAACTTCGTCTCTGCCAGTGCCTCGCGGTCGATCTCCCGGACTGCGTCGTCGTCAGTCGGTGGAAGGTCGTCTGCTGTCACTTCCTCTGGGCGAGGGACCTCGTGCTCTGTGAAGTACTGGTCGCCACCGATTCTCGGGTCGTCACTCACGTCCCGACTTCGGAGCCAGTACGTCTCTTCATCTCGGATTTCGAGCGGCGACTGCATATGTCGAGAGACCAGTTCCACGGATACCAACGCTCGCCATACAGGGTGAAAGTGAAAGTGGTCCTCTTCCCCTTCTTCCCCTTCTCGCGCTCTTCCCCTTCTTCCCCTTCTCGCGCTCTTCCCCTTCTTCCCCTTCTCGCGCTCTTCCCCTTCTTCCCCTTCTCGCGCTCTTCCCCTTCTTC
>NZ_JBPJZD010000004.1:0-205625 GCF_051207375.1 Haloarchaeobius pelagicus
GAGGTCCACGCCATGCACGCGCTCCGTGAGACGACGCCGGAGGTCGTCGGCGTGGAGTTCGTGAACGCGGCCGTCGATGTCGGCATCGAGCGCAGCGAGCGCCTGGAGTGTCGAGACGAACACGTGGTCGAGCCACGTGTCCTCGTACGCGTCAGCGTCCGTCCCCAGCGCGGCACGGACGTCGTCGTTCGTGATGCTGTCAGCGTGTGTGAGGAGGTGTTCCTCGATGGCATCGTCGGCGACCCGGTACCGGTCCTTGAGGTCGGCGGCGTCGATGGGGTCGACGTCCAGCCCTTCGACGCGGAGCGAGTCGTACGCGGCGTCGGGGCCGAGCGGTGCGATGGGGTACGGGACGTCGAGCGTCACTTGCGCGACCGTCTCGGCGACGCTCCGACGTTCGGAGAGCCGGTCGAGTTCTCGCTGTGCGTCGCTGGCCGTCGCGTCGTCATCGTCGTCGGTGCCGGTGGCGTGACCGAGTGCGTGATAGTACAGGGGATTGACGTAGAGCGACCCGCCGTCCTCTGCGTGCATAGCACCGCGAGCGATCTCCGTCTGCGTCTCGATCTCGTCGAGCAGTTGTTTGTAGATCTTGTCGGCGTCGTGTTCGTCCCCGTACACCGCCTCGAACGTCTTCTGGATGTTCGCGGGGAACTCCATGTCGCCGTAGACGACGGAAAGGATCTGGAGTTTGTCGACCGCCTCCTGGAACGGCTCGACGACCGCGTCGACGGTCTGGGCGGCGATCCAGGCGTCATACAGCGTCTGGAGGCGCTCGTCGCGAACGCCTGGGTCGTCCAGCGCATCGTAGAGCGCGTCGATGGCGGCGAGCTTGAGGCGGGACAGCGAATTCACGAGGCCGACCGACCACTCGCCGTGCATGAACTCCTCGCGGGAGACGAGCGCGTGGATGAGCGTCATCCCGTAGGGGTCGTCGGCGGCCTCGTTCACGCGGAGCGTGTTCGTGGTGTAGTCCGCGCGAGCCCTGACGTGCTCGTCGCCGCTGTCCGCGATGGTCGCGTTCTTGAACGCGTCAAGGAAGGCGGCGAACTCCTCTGTCATTCGTTCTGTCGCTCCTCCAGGCGTTCGAGCGCGGCGTACAGGTCCGCAGTTTCGAGGCCGTGTTTCTCCTGTATCGCTTCGAGCGCATCCGCCAGCGCGTCGATGTCGTCCTCGTCAAGCTCGCTCTCCGCGCCCCGGTCCACACCTGCAGACTTCCAGGCCGCGCCGGTGTCCGGCTGGCCGACGACCGTACTCGGACTGGCGGAGATATCGGTCTTTTCCGGGCCCGTCCCGGGGCCGAATGGTTGTTCCAGGGTCGCATCGGAGACCGACGCTGGTCCCGAGAGCATACCTCTGAGGGCGTCTTCGAGCGCCAGCTCGAGTTCTCGTCGTACCTTCCCCGGGTCGGCGTCGTCGTCGAGGTGAGCCTCGAAGCCGGTTTCGGCGAGCGACTCAGTGACGATGTCGGGAACGTCGTCGATGTCGGGGATGTCTCGCGTGAGTGCGGGCGTTCCGAACGTGAGCTTCACGATGTCTTCGGCCTGGGCCTCGCTGACGCCGTGACGCGTGAGTATATCGCGCCAGACATTCTCGAGGGACCGTGCCGGGTCGTCTTCCGTGGTCATTGGCATGGTGAGTTGTATCTGTGGTGGTTCGACAGTCTGGTGCGGTCAGTTCTTGTCACGCTGGTAGAGCGCAGCGAGCTGGATGTGATTCGCGTCGCGGTCGACGGTGACGATGCTGTCGAAGAACGGCATCTGTGCGCTGACAGCCGGGTCGGACGCACCGGAGGCGTCTGCCTGCTGTCGGACGTGTCGTTCGCGAGTGGCGTGGCTCGCTGCTGTCGTGAACGTCGCGTAGTCGTCGTAGAGCGCGGCCGCGAGGTAATCCATGAGTTCGTCGTCGAACGCCTGTTCGAGAGCTTCAGGATGGGTGACCTCGAGGTTCTGGTACTCGATGTCGATGAGGACGGCGAACTCGGCGTACTGTTTCCCGAACGAACCAAGCAGGAGTGGCGGCGAGTCGAACGGGTAGTCCGCGAGCCAGTCGCCGTCCTCGTCGTCGGGACTGCCGAACTGGCGGAACGCCACCTTCACCGCCGGGTCGTCGGCCTCGTCGACGACGTCGGCGTTCGCCGCGAGAATCGCGTAGAGTCGTGCGGCCCGCGGGTCGAGGTCCTCGCCATCGAGGTCAGCGGACCCGAGGTAGCGTATCATGCGTCTGACCTCGTCACTCCCGGCGTGCTTGTAGTAGCCGGGCGCGAGGGTCCGAATCATGCGAGCGTCGAGCTGGAGCGGCCGTCGACTCTCGTTGCCGACGGCTTTGACCTTGTTCACGGCGCCGGCGCTCCGCAGATCGATGACGTCGGTGTCACTGTTGATGTACGGACTGAGGTTTGTGTCCCCCCAGTCAGTCTCGATGCGGTTCTCCAGTGCTGTGAGAACGTCGTCGCCGTCGACTGTGTAGGAACCTTCGTCGAGAAAATCGACGAGGACCGTGAGCACGTCGAACGGGCGGCCACCTCTCGGGCGGAGGTGCCAGTCGTAATGTTCGTCCCCCTCGGTACGGACAGTCACGAACCCCATGCCAGCGTCTTTTCGGGGATGTGACCTAAAGCTACCCCCCGTCTCGACGGGGGACGGTGGCGCGCCCGACCGTCCGGTTCCTGCCTCGATACCCATCGTCGTCTCACTCGACGGCCTCGCCTCCGGCGAGAGCGGTTGATGCGTCGTCAGTTCGAGCGTGGTCATCGTGTCGAAGTGTTAGATCGCCAGGCCACCCGTCCTGGCGTCCACCCACTTCCTCAACACAACGTTTAAATGGGAGGCGTGACCGGTGCAGCGAGAGGCTTGCGACTCCACCCCGTCTTCTTGTACCACAGATAAACTCGGTGTTAGGCTCAACCGAGAACACTAGGACGGGGACCGTGGCGAGGCGACCGGAAAACGATGTCAGCAAACAACCCCGAGGGAGAACTGCGAGTGGACCGTTCCGACGCATCGACGCCGCATCCAGAGGTGCGTCGGTGATGCACTGTCTCGAACGCGGCCCTGTCGACGACCGTCGGCCGGTCGCGGTGGTCGCTGCGCTCCACGGTGACGAACCCTGTGGCGTGCACGCCATCACCGACCTGCTCGCCGCCAACCTGACATTCCATCGGAGAGTCCGGTTCGTCGTGGCGAACGAACGCGCCATGGAAGCCCAGACACGTTTCGTCGACGACGACCTCAACCGCGCGTTCCCCGGCGACGCACAGAGCGAATCCCACGAACACCGGCTCGCCGCCGACCTCATGGAACTGCTCGCAGACGCGGAAGTGCTCACGTTCCATTCGACGGACGCGGAGCCGACACCGTTCGCTCTCCTCCAGAACCCGAGCGAGACGACGGACGCGATTGTGCGCGCGACCGGCCTCGATCACGTGGTCGATATCAGTTACGTCGACGGCGGGCTGGAGTCGGTCGTCGACGGCGTTGCCGTCGAGTGCGGGCCGATGCGGAGCCGAGCAGCCGCCGAGAGCGCGCGCGAGATACTGGACCACTTCCTCACGGCCCGGGGCGTGCTCGCAGGCGCGGTTGACCCGGTCGACCCAGACGTGTACCAGGTCGACGGCGTCGTCGACCGTGGCGACCTCGAATTCACGGGTCGAAACTTCGAGCGCGTCGACGCCGGCGAGCCATTCGCTGTGGAGACGGCGGGTGGCGAGCGTGAGATTATCGCGACTCAGCCGTTCCACCCCGTTCTGATGGCGACGGACGGCTACGACGACATGCTTGGCTTCCAGGCGACCCACGTCGGCACGCTCTCCGACCTCGACGCCTGATTCACCCCTCCTCGTCCCGGCACCCACTTGCTGACCACCCGCAGAAAACCACCCCCATATAAAGGAGGTGTTCAGTTGGCTCCCGAACGCGAGGTCGAGTGCCGTGGGGGTCGTTCGTCGAATCGTGATGTCCGACGCAGACGCCAACGCAGAAGAAGCGTTCGAACTGATAATGAACAACGCGGTCGAGGCTGTAACGGAGTCGGAGCTCCGCGAACTCGCGGCCGACCCGGAGGGCAAGCGTGCGTACGTCGGCTACGAGCCGAGTGGCGTGCTCCACCTCGGGCACATGCTCACCGCGACCAAGCTCATGGAACTTCAGGAGGCAGGATTCGAGGTGGTCGTCCTGCTCGCCGACATCCACGCGTCCCTCAACGACAAGGGGACCCTGGCGGAGATCCGCGAGACCGCCGAGCGGATGCAAGAGCAGTTCGTCGCGTTCGGCCTCGACCCCGAGCAGACCGAGTTCGTGCTCGGGTCCGACTTCCAGCTCGACGACGACTACGTCCTCGACCAGCACAAGCTCTGTGTGGAGACGTCGATGAACCGCGCGAACCGCTCGATGGGTGAGATCGCCGGTGACGACGCCGAGCGCGTCAGCCACGCGGTCTACCCCCTGATGCAGGCGTTGGACATCAAGCACCTCGACGTCGACCTTGCGGTCGGCGGGATGGAGCAGCGGAAGGTCCACATGCTCGCGCGAGACGTCCTCCCGAAGCTCGGCGAGCCCGCGCCGACCTGTCTCCACACGCCGCTCATCGCGGACCTCGAGACCGGAATCGGGAAGATGTCCTCCAGCGACGGCGTCACCATCAGCATGGAGGACTCGACCGCGGATATCGCGGCGAAGGTCGAGGACGCGTTCTGTCCACCGACCGCGGATCCCGACCCGGAGGCGCACCTGTCGAGCGACGACCTGCCTGACGGTGTCGAGCCGGCGGACGTCGAACTCGAGAACCCCGTGCTGCAGCTGTTCGAGTTCCACGTGTTCCCACGGTTCGACACCGTCACCGTCGAGCGCGAGGAGCGCTTCGGCGGCGACGTCACCTTCGACTCCTACGACGCTCTGGAGGCGGCCGTCGAGTCCGGTGAACTCCACCCGGATGACTGCAAGCCAGCCCTCGCCGACGCGCTCGACCGACTTATCGAGCCGGGCCGCCGGGAGCTCACGATCACGGACTGACCTTCGCCTGTGCCTGCCGGCCCGGGAGAGGTGTCCCCCAGGCCGAATTTACATCACGACAGAGGACGATTGGTGCATCGAACCGCGACGACCACGCTAATTCCACCCACTTCACGATTCATGACTGACGACGACCTTGCCGACCGCATCGAGGCGGCGAGCGAGAGCGATCGCTCGTTCGCCGGGATGCGAGCGCGCGCCCGTGCCGCACACGCCGCGGCCACTGCCCCGCCGACCGACACTGAGACAATCGAGGCTATCGCCGCGTTGCTCACCGCCGAACTGGATGCAACAGCTGCGATGAGCGAGCGCATTACTGGACTTGATGCAATCGCGACTGACATCCAAGCGGCCTGTATTGACGCGCTCGCGGCGATTCCGACCGACGACCCGATGTCGCTTGAAGCAGCGCTCCCGGTTCTCGGCCGGGCGACCCACCGCGGTCGCTCCGCCGACGTCCGTACTGCTGCTGCCGAACGCTGTCTGCACGTACTGCTCCAGGCCGACTCGATACCCGCGGACGCCGTGCCCGTGACGGATCTCATGACCGCGTTCGAAGCGGGCGAGAGCGACGTTCGCGTCCAGCTGGCAGCCACGCGCCACGGGGGCATCGGGAATGGCGGCGTGTACGCTGCTGCTGCCGAGCACGCGCCCGAGACCGCGCCGGATGTAGTACGCTGGCTGCTGCGGTTCGAGGACTTCCAGTTCGTTGACAGCCGCATCTCGTTCGAACGCGGGGTCGCGAACGTCCTCGATACTGCACCCGGGGAGCGTGCCACGCGTGTCCTCGACGTCGTTCTCGAGCACCTCGACCACGGCGATGCGGACTATCGTCGCACAGCGGCCGGTGCGCTTGCAGACGACCCCGAAGCAGTCACGAACGGCCGGGTTGAGGACGTACTCGACGCGCTCGCCCGGCGGTTCGACGACGATACCCTCGGCATTCAGGAGGATGCAGTCGAAGCCGCGTTGGCCCTCCTCGACCGGGTACCAAGTGCTGCCTCGACCACGTTCGAACAACTGCGTGCCGACGCTCCCCCGGACGCGGTAGTCGCTGGCTTGCGCGACTTCGACGAGGTCGTCCCGAGCGTGCAGGCGTCCGCGATAGACTTCTTGCTCGACGCCAGTGACGGTGTAGCGACCGACTGGACCGCGCGACGACTCGGCGAATACCTTGCCGGCGGGAGCCGCCACCGCAGGAGCGCGGTCGGTGGGGCGCTGTTCGCCGGCGCGGCCGCCGAGGCGGCGTCGGATGACGCCGGAAAGGCAGCTGCGTCCAGACAGCTGGCCGAGCTTACTCCGAGTACCGAATCCGGGGACCCAAACCGGGTTCGGGCACTCGCGGCCGTTGCGACCTGCGCGGACGTGGAGCCGGTGGAGGGATTTATCGCCCTCGTGGGGACGCCAGGTGATGGTGATGTGGACGTCGACCGCGACACCTGTCTGCGCGACACGCTGACGGCGTGCCTTCGGTCGGCGCGTGCTTCGGATGCGACGCGCCGGCGGCAAGCGGGTCTGGCTGTCGAACTCCTGGTGGACGCTCTGCAGGGGAGAGACGATTGGTCTGATTCCGATCTTGCGGTGGTCCGGGACGCACTCCGTGCAGTCGCTGACCCCGCCGACGCGACTGCAGAGTCCGTGGCTGTGCGCGTCCGAGTTGTCGACATGGTACCCGAATCGGCGGGCGTTCAGTCGCCGTCGACGCTTGCCGGCCTGCTCGGGCACGCTGACGCCGCCGTCCGAGGACACGCGGTCGAACTCCTCGCCGCGGGCAGCATCGACACCAGCGGGGGAGGCGACGACGCGGCACTGGACCTAGTAGCGGTTAGCGACCGTTTCGTCGACCGATTCGCCGACGACGAAGACCCTGTCCGGGAGGCGGCCATCGAGGCGGCCCCAGTGGTACTGGGTCGGCTCCCGGGTGCGTCGAGCATGGTCCTGATAGACCGGTTGCTCGAACGTGCGGCGAGCGACCACCTGCGGACTCGCCGGCGCGCGTTTGACGCACTCGAGTCCGTCGCCGAGAGTGTCCCTGACGAGCGCATCGAGCGCATTGCGTCCGTCGCACTACTCGGTCTCGCGAGCGAAGACTCCGGGACGCGGTCTGTCGCGGCCGACCTCCTCCTCGCCATTGTTCCACGCCTTGCGGCCGAGCAGGCACCCGCAGTCGCGGCCGGGGTCGTGGCCGCGAGCGAATCGTACAGCGACGTCATCTTCGACGGCCTCGACGTCCTCTGGGCCCTCGCTGGCACTCCAGGGACCGAGGCGGCGGTCGCTCGCGGCTTTGCACAGACGCTCACCGCGAGCCGTGTCGCCCGCGACCACCTCACCGACGCCTCAGTCGGGTTTGACGTGACGCCCGTTCAGGTCCGACGGCTCGTCGACGGCCTTGTCACCAGGTTCGCGGCCACGGTCGCTGACACTGACACGGATGCGGAAGCGATCACCGCGCTCGACGTCGTCGCGACGGCATTGCCGGGCGACCGCATTGAACCGGTTGTCGACACGCTTGCGACCGCCGCCGTCAGCGAGGACGCGGCCGTGCGGACTGCAGCGTTCGATGCCCTCGAATCCGTCGCAGAGGTTACTGCCGATACCGCCCCGAGGTCCACGTGGTCGCCACTGGGACCCCTCCTCGTTCACGACCGACCGCGGGTCCGAAGCGGCGGCCTCCACGTCGTGGCGCACCTCATCGACGGCGGCGGTAACCCGGTCACGGCAGCGGTCCGGGCCCACGAACCAGCCAGTGCGACCGGAGTGTCCTCCTCAACGGCTGCCGAGTCGGACGAAGGCGCCGCCTTGCGTGCGGTCCTCGAGGACTGCCTGACGGACAACGAAAGTATCGTGCGCGTCGCGGCGACGCGCGCGATTTCTGGAGTCGCAACCGAATCCGGTGTACCTGACTCCTCGTGGGCAATCGAGCGCCTCCACGAACGGATGACTGACGAGGTCGCGCGGGTGCGACTGGCTGCCGTCGAGGGCCTCCAGGATGCACTCGCCCACGTCGACACGGTTCGGACGCCGGTTCGTTCCCGGCTTGCCGACCTCGTGGCGGACGACCCGGACGTGAGCGTCCGCGCGGCCGCCGTAGAGACGCTGCTCACGTTCGACGGCGACCCCTCGCGTACCGTCCTTGACGACGCGGCAGTCGCGTTACGGGACGACGCAGCGACTGTTCGCGAAACGGCAGTCGAAGCGCTTCCCGGGTTCGTCGAGCACGTCGGGGCCTCCCTCGGCCTGCGCTCACGTATCGTCGTCCACCTCGGCGAACGGATCAAGGACGACGACGTGGGGCGGGTACGAAGAGCTGCAGCGGAGACGGCTGCCGAGATCGTTGCATCGGTCGTCGACGACTTCGGCGGTCGCGAGCCTGAAGGCGACGAGCACTCAGGCGAGTGGCCGCCAACGGAGTGGGTTCGCGACGCACTCGCGGACGACAGCGCAGCGGTCCGAGCCGCGGTGGTCGACAGCCTTCCAAGCTTCGTGGCCGCGCTCTCCGGGCTGACTGCGGCGGTCGCCGCACGCTACCTCGTCACCGGCAGGCAGGAATCAGGGAACTATCCGACCGACGCCGACCTCGCAGCCCTGAGGGCGCTCGCCGATCGCCTCGACCCGACCGGGTTGACGCCCATCGAGGAACACCTCGTTTCCACCCTCCAGGACGCCGAGGGCGAGACGGCGTCTGCTCTCGCGGTGGCCCTTAGAGCCGTCACGGGCAGCCAGAAAGGCGCGGCGAACGATGTCGTCGAAACGCTCCTGGACCGTATCGCGACGTCCCCGCGCCCGACGGGACCATTCGGTGAGCGGCTGCCATCGCCGCGCGCAGAGGCCGCACGAGAGGTACTCATCGACCTTGTCGAAATGTTTCCGGAGAGGTTCGGCAGGGCTGTCGCCCCCGAGTTGCTCACGTTGTACGTCGGCCACGAACGAGACGCCGTCTGTGCGGCCGCGGCGACCGTCCTCGCGGCAATCGTCGAGCACGGTGAGAACCCAAACGCGGCCGTCGGTACCCGAGACGACCTCCGCGCATGCCTCGCAGTCGACGACCTCGCCGAACCAGTGCGGCTCGCGGTTCTCTCACTCCTCGCGGACGACAGTGTGCTTGCACGTAGTAATACGGCTGGTAAAGGTGGGTGAATCGAGGCGAACGCTCGCTACCGTCGCCCAGTGTCGCCACCGCATGCGGGGCCGTATACACGACCCTTGGCGTATAAATCAAGAGTTTAGTCAAAGCTCAACACCGGTGCCGGGAGCGTGGCGGCCGTCGTCGCGAGTATGTCGACCGAATCGACGACACGATGCGAGTACTGCGCGAACGCGGACGAGTCGGTGAGCATCCGCGCGGGCCGTGGGGCGCAAGCGCTCTGTGACACCTGCGACGCCTGGATCACGGAGCGGATGCGCGAGATGACTGTCCAGGTCCCCGACTCGCTCACCGCCGAGGAGCGGGGTGGCGCCGTCGACCCGGCGGCTGGGCGAACGCTCGCGCTCGACCCCGAGCTTGGGATGGTCGAAGCGCTGGAGTTCTCCAGCGACGTCAGCTACGAGGCTATCGGCCAGCTCGAAGCCGCCGGGTTCGAGACCGTCGACGACCTCTGGACGGCCGACCGTGAGGAACTCCTCGCCGTCCCCTCCGTCGGCCCGGACGAAGTGGACGCGATCGTCGAGAGCATCTCGACGCAACCGGGTCGGGGCTTCGGGGAGATTCTGGACGAACTGGACGATGACGACGACGCCGAACTCCTCTGAGCGTCCCGTCTAGCCGCAGAATCTGACACATGCCTGGATTTTTCGTTATCATAAGTGGGTGGCCGCTGTCATCGGATTCCTAATATAAATCTGTTGTTTAGTTTTTCCCCCGAGACCAGCACCGCGGCGATGGGCGGCTACGTGTCGTGTATGTCGTGGCACAACAACTTCGACCCCGACTGCGAGAGCGGACACGAACCGACCGCGATGCTCGACGACGGCCCCGTCCTGCACGGACAGAGCCGGACGTACGTCTGCCCGACCTGCGGGCGTGAGATCCTGGCCTCGAACGTTCCCGGGGAGGCCGAGCCGTCGACGCGCGAGCTCCGCACCGGCTCGCCGATGGCGGACGTCCACGCGAACCACGTGCGGTCCCGCGGCCACGGAGGGTGATTCAGATGCGCAACACCACCACCGAAAGCGACCGCGATGCGTCCGGGTGGAACTGGGTAGGCGTTGCCCCTGCTGACACCGCGGGCCGCGTCAAGCTCCCGCGTGCCCTCCTCGAGGAGGGCGTCTTCGACCAGCACGACGAAGCCTACTGGGGCCACGAGACGAACACCGGCACGCTGGTCGTTTCCCCCAGGCCACTGGAGCTCGAGGGGTACAAGAGCCTCTCTCGCCCGCGGAGCATCGGAAGCCAGGCCGACGGCCACCGCTGCACGGTCCCGCACCAGTACACCGCCGGTGACTCCGACCAGACGCACATCGCCCTCCAGGGCGAGGACCCGGCGTTCAACGGGGACGAGCCCGTGCACTTCGTCTACCACGACGTAGTCCTCGAGCACGAGACGCCGTGGTGCTTCGTACTCCCCCAGATCGAGTTCGAGAAGCGCCTGCTCGCACCCGCCGACTGGCCCGAGACCGTCTTCCCGGAGTCTACGCGACTCCTGTAGAGTACGTCCCTTTTCGCGACCGCCTTGATCCGATTACAGGTCCGAGGTCGTTTCAACCTCCGTCCGCAACTCGAGGACCGAGAACCGATCGTCTTCAGAGAGTTGACCAGAAGCGAGTGTGCGGTCGAGCGCCGATACAAGATCACTGTTCCCTCTCTCCAGTACGTCACCTGTCCCGAGCAACATCCGTAACCGCGCGGTTGAGGGTTGCGATGCGGTAAGATACGTCGTCAGGCTGGGTGCGTCGGCATCACCGAATTCCCGAATCGGTAGAGCATCGGCCAGCGACGACGGTGTGACGTGCTCCCCCCTGAGAAGCGCTTCGAGGACGCCCAGGGTACCGTTCGGGTCCTCATCCACAGCGGGTGAAAAGAGACCATCTTCGCCAAGGCTCCTTTCGTCGTCGATATCAATCGGTTCCAGCATGGACACGTACGTCTCGAAAACCCGTTCGATCTCCTTCGACGGCAGGTGGTCGAGGACGGAATCTGATTGCAACAGCGTCGCGACCACAGATTCGTCGTGATCAAGCTGTGAGAGCGCGGTTTCTGTGACAGCGTCGAGCTGCCCAGCGGTTAGAAGATCGGCTTCTGCGTACTGTACCAACAGCGAGGAGGTAACCTCGGGGGGCTCCTCGGCCGGGAAGCTGTTTCGAAAATGGTCGACGAGTGGGTCGACGAACGGACGAACCAGCTCTCCGGAGACTAGCGGCTCGTCCGGGTCATCCGAGTATGGGAGCAACTCGTCACCGGCCGGCGTCCCAAGGGACAGAAGATGTATGATTAGCTGCCTGACAGTAGGGTCGTCGCTTCGAATGCGCTCGAGGAGTGGTGCGAGGTCATCTGTCGACTGAGGCTTCGGGACGCCGTCGAGAATGGTACCGAAATCCTGCGTCAGGTGACCGAACGGGTCAAACGAACTGTACCGATGGGCATCGATGTCCAGGACAGCGGAAACGAATTCGACGCCGGCTGCCGAGTTTTCGAACGAGTGTTCGATAGCAACTCTGGCGAGCGCACCTGATAGACTCCCTAAGTCTCGCGAGCCGAGGTCAGGGACGCGGTCGAAGATCGCGGCCGAAAATGCAAGCGCGTCGAACGTATCGGTGACTTCGTACGTGGAGAGTACGGCCTCAGCAGCGGTGATGGACTGGATTGACTGGGCGAGTTGGTGAACGTGTTGTTCGCATAGGAACCGTTCTGCCTGTTCGGAGTGGAGGACGCCTCCGTACGTCGCGTGCTGGATTGCGAGGGACGCGCGGTCGAGAGCATGTCCTGTACTCGTGACTGCGGTCTCTACGAGGTCGTCGTACGTCTCACCAATAATATCGTCGACGAATGGGTCCTGGACTGCCATATCGCGGAGAATGCGTGCTGCAGTGGCGGCTTCCTCATCGGTGCCGTGGTGAAGAGTATCTGTGGCAGCGTCGAGTGTCCAATACATGGCGTCTTGCGACGCGGTCTCTGCGGACCCACGGTGGGACGGGGCAGAGTAGTCGTAGCGCAAAGCGAAAAGATGGCGGAACGTGTTGAGGGTGTTCTTACGGTCCAACTGGTCGTCTGTCTCGAGTGAAGCTACAAGTGTCCGGAGGATGCGGTCGGTAAACTCAGTTGTAAGTACGTTGGCCTCATTGAGTGTCTCGATGACCAGAGCCGCCTGACCAGACTTTCCGCCGAATTCGATGGAGGTCAGAGCCTGGTACAGGCTCTCGAAAAGAAGGGAGAGGTCTTCCTCGGTGAGCGCGTCGAATCGAATAATCCAGTTGAGTTCGGCGGTGGCGGGTCCAATGAGGGGTTGAGAGTAACGAAGACCGAGAGCGAATTCGGAGAGCTGGCGAAGCCATTGCTGTCGTGCCTTACCGTTCGCCGACGATATCACCGCGCGACTGAGTATCCGTGCTACGAGGGGGGCAAGCTCGGGCGTGATGGGGGTATCGTCCTCGAAAATCGTTTCGACCGCCGCCGATAGTCCATCGTCCTCGGACTGGTGCTCACTGTGTCGGACGATGAGGTGTCCCCAAGCACGCACCAGCGGTTCCGGTGCGGCCGTGAGACAGTCGACGACGGCGCGCACTCTCTGTGGGTCTGGAGCGTCGAGTGCTGACTGTACCAGGAGGATGGCGGCGGTGCGGGCGTCGGTCCGTGCGAGGTCGGCCGAATTCTCCGGCGCGAGGACGCGATCGATGACGGATTGGCGAGCTCGTTCGAGGGCCGCAGTGTGCCGTTGTACCAGGGTCTCGGACGCGGCGAACAGGAGGTCATCAAGTGCGTCGACGACCTGCATCGGCATCGGTGCGTCGTCTGGGAACGTCACGAACGGGTCGCCTATCTCAGCCCCGGGGTCGAGTACGTTCCCGTCGCGGACGATGGCCGCGAGTGCAGCCAGCAGCCGGTCGTCCGCTTCGAGAGGTGCGTCTGTCTCAAGTCGCCGGTCGACATCAAGGGGTTGGAGGTTTCTGGCACAGCCACACCGAATCTCGGTGGATGCGTGAGCCATCCCGTAGAGACTGGCGGCAGCGCTCTCGGAACTCTCTATCTCCGATTGGAGCAACTCCGCAATGTCCGCACGGAGTTCGGGGACCGAGTCGCCACCAATGCCCATGGAAACGATGTCCTCGAGGGCGGCCGTGCGTTCGAAAAGCGTCGACGGTGACCGGGCTGCGTCGAGTGCCAAATCCGCACGGATGCGCTCGATGGTCGCTTCTGTGTCCTCGTCTTGAGTGTGTCCGGGCATCGGTGATATCAGCGGGTTCGCCTCCTGACGAGCGTGGGCGTATACGAGCCATCAGCAAGCCGAAGTAAAATACTGTGGGTGGGGGAGTACGTTGTGGCTCCCGTAGTGGCTGGTTGGTCAGGTGGCGACCCAAAGAAGGAGAGCCGATGTGAAGAGTGCGAGAAGGGCGACGACGATGACGGCGGTGAGCGTGAGCTGAAGTAGGTCCGACCGTGCGGTCGAGGGTCGCTTGTCGCGGTCTCCCCTCTCGTCCTGATGACGGCGTCGGACGGCGAGTGCAGCCATAAGGACGAGCCCTGATACCGCTGGCATCGTGAGCCACCCCGCGCCGTCGATGGCGTCGAGGACGGCGGCACGGGTGACGGTCGGGTCAGTCGTTGCGAGACTACGCGCGGCCGTCTTGATGCGCCAGCCGGCGAGCCGGATGGATTCGGCCTCGAGCACGCCCGCGACCATGCCGACGAGTGCGGCGACGACCGCCACGCGGGCGCGACGGTAGCGAGCTCGCCATTTGTCGACGACTGCAAGCGACGAGTCCCGACCGAGGCGGGTGTCGAGGAGGTCACGGAGCACGGCTTCGCCAGTAGCGTCGTCGACCGCCGGATCGGCAGTGGCCTCCCGAAAGGCCTCGCCGAGGTCCGCCACGGGGGCGGCCAGGTGGTCGCGAGCGCTCCTCCGTGCCACCGCGTCCCGCTGGACGTCCAGTCGCTCGCGGGTATCGGGGAGCGGCTCCACGCGACTACCCGGCGGCAAATCGCCATCAGGCTGGATGACGATGTTGGCGTTCGCGACCGCGTCGATACGACCCGCCTTCGAGACGGCGACCGTCAGCCCGGTGTCTGCGAGTGCGTCGACGAGAAACGCGAAGAACCGCGCCGCGTCGTACGTCGACCGCACCTCGAAATCGAGCGTTGTCTCTCCTGACGGGGCTGCCGTGCCGTCAGCCCGGACTTCGCGGTTGGCGAAACTGGTGCCGCCGTTGCCCTTCGACCCCTCCGCGGACCGAGGGACCATCTCTTTCGGCTTGTCGTCACCATCGCCGACAGCGTCGGCGTCGGTCTCGGTGCCGGCGAGCAGCAGCGTATCCTCGGTGTCGCCGAGCGCTCGCTGTCCGCCGCTGAACGGGAAGCTGGGGAGCCAGTCGCGCCAGTGTTGGCTCCGGTCGTCGGACTCGACCAGTCGACGGATTGCGTCTCGTTGCGGGTCGCCAAGCCGGATCGGGTCCTCGGTGAGACCGTCGAGTGCCCAGCGCGCACTCGCGGTGTTCTCACGTGACGCCGACGACACCGAGAACCCGGACGAACCGACCGACTCGAGGGCCGGCCGCACCGCCGAGAGATCGATACCGTCTGCGAACGTGCACTCGACGGTCCCCTGTATCGGCTGACCGAGCCGCCCCTCGAAGTATGTACAGACGACGTCGGCCGTGGTGTCCGCGTACAGCAGGACGACGCCGGGGTCGATGTACTCGAGCGTATCCGGGTCATCGGCGAACAGCTCGTGGCCGTCGTTCCGGAAGACGCGTACATCCGGCATCCTACGCACCCCCCTTGATGCGGCGGAGGAGCGACCGCGCACCGTTGACGCTGATGGGCCGCTCCGGCACCGGCTCGCCTGCTTCGAGGGACGCGTCGTGGTCGAGGTCGTAGTACACCGGGTGGACGCGGTCGACCTGTGCCTGGTTCACGAGCGGGCCGAGCTTCTCACGACCCTCCGGCGACTCGAGCAGGTGGAAGTTCACCCAGTTGAAGAACTGCAGGCGCGTGTCGACGGTCCGGTAGAGCTGGTAGAGGTAATCGGCCTTCGTCACCACCAGCACCACCTCCTTCTCCTCCAACATACTCTGGTCGACGTGCCGGAGGATCTGCACGTACGTCTCCAGGTACGACGACAGGTCGTCCTGCATCTGGTAGTCGTCGTCGCCGTAGGGAACATGGGGGACGAGGCTGCCGGCATCGACGATGACACAGAGCGTGTCCGAATGGACTATCTGCTTGGCCATCACGCGCTGTATCTCCTCGGAATCTAGCCCCTCGGCCTTCTCCGGAAGCGACGGAAGCCCACGGACAGACTCGTAGACGTACACGAGCCACGATAGCGAGAGTCGTCGCGTCGGGGCGTACGCCTTGACGAACTGGACGAGCTTCTCGTCGACGTACTCGCCCGCGTAGTCGAGGACGTCGACGTTGACGTACTGCTTGAACAGGTCGCCGTCGAGTGACCGGAACTGGTGAAGGTGGTACTCACCTTTCTCCGTCGGCCCGGTGTATTCGTCGTCACCGAACCCGTCCTCGTCGCTGGACTCGCCGTGACCGCCGTGCAGCGAGCTGATCAACGCGGTGAGTGGCCCGGACGGGTTCAATCGCGTGTTCGGCGAACTCTGCTCGGCGGCATTGTGAAGTGCGGCAGCGAGCAGGGTCTTGCCGGCGCGTTGCACGCCGAGCACGAACACGTTGCGTTGCGCACGGTAACTCGTGAACAGGTGTGCACCAATGACGAGGACGGACGTGGCGACGAAGTCCGTGAAGAGGTCCGCGCCGACGAACGAGACGTTAGTGGTGGCAGCGACCTGGAGACGGCCGTCGACGACCGACACCGGCAACGTGTATTCCAGGTGGCGTTCGAGGAACCCGACGGTCACGACCGTCGTGACCACCCAGAACAGTGCGGCGGTCGCCGCTCTGAACTCGTAGGGCGGGTTGCCACTTCGAAGTCGGCGACCGCCCGCGAGCACGAACGACAGCGCGAACCCGGCCGCGATCACGGGCGCGTTCTCGATGGGGTACAGCGGGTACAGGAGGCCGTTCGAGCGGAACCCGGCGACTGCGATAACGGATGCGACCGTGAGCAGGACGCCCTGGATGCGCTTGATGTCGTCGAACCACAGGAGGGCGACCAATCCTGCGTACGCGCCGAGACAGAACAACACGAGCTCGAGATGGCTCACGCCGACGAGCTCTTCGAACGTGACGATCGCTGTCCGACTCAGGCCGCCGGACTGCCACGCCGCACTCACCATCGTCGTCGCCGCCGGCGTCACCACCGCGATGAGCGCCAGATAGACGACGAGGTCTACCTTCTCCCAGAACTCTTGGAGACCGTCGTGGTCTCGTTCAGTAACTCTTGGTTGCTGCATGCAACACGAGCTTCCGGCGAAGCCATCCTAAAGCGGAGACTGCGCGTACAAGTTTCGTGAGTGCGGGGATGTGGTCAACGCCGAGCGGCTATAAGGATGTAATCTACACTCGCGTGGCGTCCGGGAGCATCGACAGGCCGTCGATGGCTACAAGCCGGAGGACAGGGTCGAGGTCGTCCTCGGTCAGGACGTTCCGGAGGACGGTCGCGAGCGTCTCGCTCCCATGCGTGCCGTCTTTCGAGACCAGAGCGATGGACCTGAGCAGCCATCGAAGGGCGTCTCTATCCGCCTCGAGGACGGGTGTATCCCACTGACGGAGTGAGCGCTCAAGGATTCGCCGGCCGTTTTTCGGTGAGATGGCGCTGGCAACCAGTGCGATGTGGAACGCGCGCATTGACGTCCTGTACGCTGTCGAACCGCTTCTGAGTATGTCATCGAAGTACGCTCGGACCGCGTCTCTACCGGTCGGCTCAGCGTGCGTTTCGAGGATCATGTGCCCGAGCGCTTCGATGACGCCGGGCGAACCCCACGGTTCCTCGAAGACGTCGGGCAGGACAGCCCCGATCTCGAGGTGGGGGGCCGGGAGGTGGTCGTCGTGGATAGCGAGGAGGGTGGCAGCTCGCGCCGCGTCGGTCTCGTGCTCGAATTCGTCACCAATTCGCCGCCAGTCCGCCAGGGCAGGGACGAGCTCGTGGTCGGGTGCCCAGGTGTCGGCGGCTGCGGCGGTCCCGAGAGCCCTCCCGTACAGGAATCGTGCGTAGGACACGCTGCTGTCGTCGACGTCCTCGGTGAGAACGCGTCGGATGGCGTCGACCGCGTCAGTCGACGTCAGGTCGTCGTGTTCGGCGACGAGTCGACCCAGGAGGTACGCGTGCGGCCCGGCCTCGACCGAGCCTCGCGACTCAGGGAACAGTGGCTCAGCGAGCGACTCGAAGGCGTCCGAGGGGTTGTCGTCCCCGTGGACGTGTGCGATACCCGCGGCCTGCGCCGCCATCCGCGCGCGACGCGGTGTGCTCGCGTCGAGTGGATTCGACTGGGCTAGACTTCGGTCCGACCGGTTCGTGGTCCGGTCGCGGTCTTGGAGTGCTACGACGAAGCCGATTGCCTCTTCGACGCTCCCGCAGTACCCGAAGACGGCGTGGACGCCGCCGATGCTGGCCATCGCCGGTGCTGTCTCCTCACGGAGCGCGTCGAGCGTCGACGCTGGGTCGCAGCCGTCGTACGCGACGAGAAGCCCGAGCGCGTTCACGGGCGTCGATGGTATCCGGCCTGGGTATCGTTCGACCTGTCGTTCGATGTCGGCGGTGAGGGATTCGATGGCTGGCGATAGCCAGTCGCTCCCGATGGTCGCGTTCTCCGCCGTGAACGTCGTGAGCACGCCGAGCTCGTCCGCAGCCGGGCGGTTCTCGAGGCCTTCCGGCGCGTCCCCGTGTCGCGTGATGGTGCCGAGTGTATCGACGGCGGCTGCGATATCGCCGTCACCGTATACCAGGACGTCGCCGAGGGCTTGTGCGGGGAGCGACCAGCGAGCCGTGCGTGCATCAGCCAACACGCGTTCGCGAACATCCTCGTCGACCCACGGTTGGCCAACTGGGGTTGCGGCGAGATACTGTCCGAGAACCTGTGCGGCGAGCTGTCGACCGCCGTACTCGGTGAGCGTGCTCGTCCTGGCCGTTCGGCTGAGCCGGTCCAGAGCCGACGCCCTGTCGGCGGCGGACACGCCGAGACCGAGTATCCAGGCGAGTTCCTCGTGTCGGTCGGGGTGCCGGCGCAGTTGTTTGCCGGTTAGTCGAGCGAGCGGTGCGAGCGCGTCGTCCGGGAGTGGCCCGAGCGCCGTCGCCGTGACGATGCCACGGACTGACGCCCACCGCTGCCGGGACGGACTCGGGAGCTCCGCGTCGGTTCGGTGTCGCGTCAGGTGCTCGATTCGCTCGTCGAGCGTACCGATGACGGCGTCGAGGACCGTATGTTCGGTCACCAGACACCCCTGACCGACGGAACGGGCCACGTCCCGCCACTCGTCCTCGCTGTCCGGGTCGTCACTGTCTGTGTTGGCGACGTCGAGGAGCGCCTCCGAGAGCGCTGCGACGGCGGGGCGACCCTCATCGGTCCCCGGGTCATCGACACCGTCGGTGTCTGCGAGGAGCATGCCCCACAACTGGGCCGTCGGGTCAGCTTCGTACAGGGACCTAACCAGGTCCGAGAGTGATATTTCGGAGCACGCGCCCGGCGCTTCGTGTGCGACAAAACACAGGAGTGCGAGCGCCCGGTGCGGGACCGAGCTCGCCTCCATCTGACCAAGCAGGTCCGAGAGCGCGGCTGCCGTCGTATCCGGGTCGAACGTCTCAACGTCCACTGGCGACGGCGCGTAGAGGATGACATCCGAGAGTACGCCAGCCGCTTCGACGCGGAGTGTCGTCGTCGCCCCGGACTGGACGACTGTCTCAAGTACCGGGACGAGAGCGTCCACAGGTCCCGCCGCAACGGCATCGGCAAGCGTCAGGGGGTCAACCTCGCTCAGTGTCCCGAGTACGTTCCGTTGGATGGCTCTCGACAGCGCCGGAATCCCGAATACAGCACTCGAGGGGGCTGGTTCTCGGGTGACAGTCTTCCGCAAGAGTTCGACAAGCGGGTCAAGCAGTCGACGACCGACCGACGGGTAGGCGGCAGTCAATTCCTCGACACGTTCTGTCGCGGCCTGCAGGTCGTGTAACTCACCGAGCGACGGTATCTCCGACTCGATTGTGGAAAGGGTTTGCTCGAGTGCTTCGACGTCCGAAGCGATGTCGTCGGGAAGATCATCGAACGGCATCGGAATGTCACTTGTCGTTTCGTCATGGGCCACCATCTTCTAGCTATGCCCAGCCGGCGACCCACTAGTCTCCCAGTCGGTTACAGATAGTGTGAGCGGGGTACCCCGCCTTTTGTCACCGGCGGATTCTCTCCGAGTGCGATGCTCCGACACATCATATCGAAGACAAAGCGCTGGGTGAGCGTCAACATCATCGGACGCTCCCCCATCGACAACATGAGCGCGCTGGAGCTCGAGCGCCGCATCCGCAAGCTCGAGCGACAGAAGCAGGAGTACAAGGACGACATGACCACCGCGAAGAAGGAGTACGACAAGAAAATCAAAGAGGCCGAGAAGGCCGACGAGACGCGCATTCCGGAGATCAAGTCCGAGGCGTCGCGGCTCCTCAGCAAGTACGAGGCCATCCGCTCGCAGTGGATGGAGACGCTCGTCGGCTTACGGTTCATGCAGCAGGCCGCGCTCGGCAAGCAGATCAGTGCCGACGGCCCGGAGGCATTGCCGTCGAACATGAACCCCCGTCAGTTCGAGGCTGCCGCCCAGTCCATCGAGAAAAAGATCGGGCGGCGCGAGGACCGCCTCGACGAGTGGGGAATCGCCGCGAACCGCCTCGAGGACATCAGTCAGGGCGGGTCAGCGCACATCGAGGCGATGGCGGACGAGCGCGTTGACGCGGCGATCGACGCCGCACGCGACGGCGACGACGTGCCGACGCTCGAGGAACTCGCTGACGACACGTTCAGCGACGTCGAGGAGAGCGTGCCCGAGGCAGAAGCCGCCTCAGCGACCGGGGAGCCCGAGCGCTTCTAGCGATTCAGCTACTACCTCTTTCATTCATGAAGTACGATGCTTACCGGATAGAGATACTGCGAGAACAGTACGAGGACTCGTTCGAGTCCGCCCAACAGCACCGTCGCGAGGGCCGCAAGGAGGCTGCGGCACGAGCGTACGCCGACGCCGCAACGACGCTGTCGAAACTCGACGAGGCGACCGACGAGGACCGTGCGCATCAGGTGAAGCGCCTGGAGCGGGCGGCGGACATCCTGCGTCGCGGCGAGGACCTCGAGGACCACTTCAAGCGCAATCAGGAGCCGGCAGGCGACCAGGCTGGCGGTGGTGGACCGCCAGCTGTTGGCAGTGGCGAGAACGACGAGATGCGCGCGCAGATGGAATCGTTCATCGCCGAGACCGAGACGACGTGGGCGGACATCGGTGGGCTGGACGACGTCCAGCACGACCTGAAGCGTGCGGTAGCGCTCGGTTCCATCGCGAACAAGCCCGACGCGGTGTCTGCGACCGAGCGGATCCTGCTCTTCGGGCCGCCGGGGACTGGCAAGACGCTGCTCGCGAGCGCCGTTGCCGGGTCACTCGACGCCAATTTCTTCAAAGTCGAGCTTGGAAACCTGCTGTCGAAGTGGTACGGGGAGTCCTCCAAACAGATATCGGCGCTGTTCGAGACGGCCGCCGAGTTGAGTCCGAGCGTCGTCTTCCTCGACGAGGTGGACTCGCTCGCACACTCCCGTGACGGCGACATGAACGAGACGTCACGACGGGTGCTCGACACGCTGCTCGCAGAGCTCGACGGCGTCGAGAAGGGCAGCGATGACTTCGTGTTGACGCTGGCGGCGACCAACACCCCCTGGATTCTCGACAGTGCGATTCGGAGTCGGTTCCCGAAGCGTATCCACGTCCCCCTCCCGGACGTCGACGCTGCCACCGAGATAATCCGCATCCACACGGTCCACGGCGGTGTCGCGTTCGGGGGCCACCCGGGCGCATTCGTCGACCAGACCGAAAACGCTCGCGACGTCGACAGCCCCGAACGTGCCATCGCACGGCGCTGCGTCGAGGAGGGCTACACCGGCCGGGACATGGAGGCCCTCTGCAGCGCTGCGGTGAACAACATGGTCACGCGGCACAACCCCGACCTCGCGCACCTCGTCGACGAGAGCGTCAAACGCCTGCGCTCGCACACGCTTGACCTCGGCCGCATCGAACCACAGGATGTCACCCACGCGTTCGCGACCACGTCACCATCGCTCCCGGAGGAAGACGTCGCGCGCTTCTACGACTGGGACGACGAATACGGCTCTCGGACTTGAGTCGGTCCACACCCGACGCTCGGGTGTCTTTGCCCCGTACTCTGATTCGATGCGCTGGGTATCGAGCCAAACGCGACCGTGTCCGCGGGGAGCTTCTCAAGAACGCGGTGACGGAGGTGCCGAGACTGCGTGTGACTGCCAGAGACACGGAGCGCCAGCCGTTACAACGAGTGTAGCCGAACTCCGACATTATCGACAGCCTGTGCGAAGAACGTGGTATGACGCAGCGGTCACGCGAGTTCTGGACCGGCGAAAGCGAGTATCAGAACCTCGCGAAGCGATACGAACGCGGAATCGAAGTCGTTTCGCCGGAGGCGTACCGGAACTGTCGATGCGGATTTCGGTACTGTTCCTACGACGGCACTACCGTGACCTACTACGAATACCGTGGCGAGTCGATTTGATCCGCCGCGACCCACAACGGCCCAAGACGCTTTCGGGTCGGAGAGAGTTACCGGCCATAGATCACACCGTGGGGAATGATTTAGGTCACTGCCATGTCACTACAGGAGCATGGATTCTGGGTGGGACGACAGCGACCGGTTGGCGGACGACCCCGCAGAGTCTGCCGATCACGCTGGAGCGGCCGCATCGACTCCCACGGATGTGGACGCGATACGGTCGACACTACGGGAGCTGCTGGCCGAGGACCTCAGTCGTGGCACTCTCCTCAGGGTTCGCGACACGGTCACTGACCTCGTCGACGCGCTCCCCGAGGACCAGCCACCGACCGTGTCGTCGGTGAATCTCCTTCTCGACGTTGTGGTGCACGTCAGCGGTCACGAGTTCGCTGCGAGCGGCGCGTCGTTCGGACTCGAAACGCTATCATCTGAGATTGTCCGTACGACGTCGGCGGCGCTCGCCACTGCCGCCGAGGAGCATCCGCGAGTCGTCCTTGACGCCCGCTACCCAGTTCTTCAGGACGTGTTCGGCGACGCGGACCGTGCCGCCCGCAGACAGATGGCCCGCTTCTTCGCGGCCCTCCTGCAGAACGACGCCGACACCGTGATGACGACACCGGCCATCGATGCCGCCAAACTCGCCAGGCACGCCGTGGTACTGCTGGCGGCCACGAACCTGCCCGCAAAGGCGTTCCTCGACAGAAAGGGTCCGTCCGGTGCGCCGATGCAAGCAGCCGCGTTCATCATCTGGATCGCTGCCGAGCATGCCACAGAGCGCGTCGACGGCTTCCTCAGCGAGCGTATCGTCGGTGCGATGCCGCCGGAGTACGTCAGCACCGCTCTGGTGGACGTGACGCTGGCTGCCCTCGGCAAGTCGGCGCTCGCGACTCCCAACGAGTACCTCGACGACTTCACGCAGCTCCTGCACAGCGATACTGCACCGCTACGACAGAAACGCCCTGGCGCACGGGCCGTTGGCGTGTACGCAGCGCTCGCCCCCGACGCCGACGTCAGGGACACTGCGAAGACCCTACTCGCGTCGATACTCCGGGACCACAGTGTTGACTCTAATACGGCCAGGGCCGCCATCTCCGGCTACGAAGCGATCCTCCAGTACGACGCGAGCCGCTTGTCACTCCCGGATATCGAGCTGCTTCGAGCTTGGGCGCGTGCACAAGAGGGCTTTCTAGTCGCGCAGGATGCTCTCGAATGCCTCTCGAACGTCGTCGTCGAAGCCGACAAGACGCGACATGCGACCGCCGCGTTCGACGGTCTCATCGAGGCTCTGGAGGGAGGCGACCCGAACAGGACGCCCTTCCTGATGCAACGTGTCGAGAGGGTGTTCGGGCAGTTGTTCGCGGCGGACGTCCCGCGACAGACAGAACGGACGCTCCGCAAGAAGTGCCGGACGTACATCACCGACACGACGTTCGACGACGACACAGACCTCGGGGTCAGGGTCCTTCGCGAGGCGGCCTCCACGACGCCACGGTCGACGACGCTCGATGACTGCAAGGAGACGGTCACCGACGACTCAGCCCGATGGTACGAGCGACTCGTCGCTGCGGAGACGGCGGTTGTGCTCGCGCCCGAAGCCACCGACGCCACCGTCCAGAACTTGATCCGTGCGTTCGTCGACGTCATCGCGACAGCCTCGGAACCGGTGACGTTGACGACCGTCCTCGCCGACCAGGGCCGCGACCTCCTTGGCACGGTCGATGACCCGGATCCGCTGCCGTCGGCGGCGAACCGTCTCTGTGCAGTTCTCGTCGACGGCACGCGTGCGACCCCGGTCCGACACCGGGCGGCGAGGCTTCTCAAACAACTCGTCCAGAAGACCGGTCACCACCCGTTCTCGCCCGCCGAGGTAGCGGTCCTCGCCTCGATGGCTCGCTCCGAGGGAACGCCCGACGACATCCGGGAGGCGCTACTGATGCTCGTGCCGAAACTCCTCGAGACGGTCAACCATCCTGGGCTCGAACTCTACGTGGTGAACCAGCTGAGCGACGTGACGGTCGGAGACGACGACACGGCCCGGCTATCAGCCCGGATGCGGTTCGACCAGGGGCTTCGAGAACTCCTCACCGAGACGACCTCGCCCGTGGTACAGGCGTCCATCCTGGAGCGGTTCCGGCAGGGCATCCAGACGTTACCGATGATGCACCTGATGCCGAGTGTCATCGGGCTCGCGGAGTACGTCGGTCACTGGGAGTCACGAGACCTCCGACGGCAGTACATCGAAGGGTTCGTGCCGATCGTCCTTGACGCAGACGAGGACGAGTCGGCGCGGCTCGGTGCGACCCAGGCGATCAAGACCCTCGTCGCAGAAACCACGAACCTCGGGTTCGATGGGGAATTGGTCGAGTCGCTCTATAGTCTGGTTGAGGCCCCGCCGACGTCGATAATCGCTGACGAACCACTGGGGCTCCGTCAGCGTGGCGTCGACGCGTTCAGTACCGCTCTTGCCGCCGCCGAGGACGTCGGAGCGCTCGGACATCTGGCTTCGGACGTTGCCGATCGCATCGACGACGCTGACCCGACGGTCCGCCGATCGCTCCTGACGGCGCTGGCGGTGTTCGCCGAAGACGACCCCCAGATTGTTGCGCCACACAGTGAGGTCATCCGTCGTGGCATCCGAGATACCGATCTCGACCCGTCGCTTCGGTGTCGGCTCGTCGACGCTGTCACACGAATCGGGACGCCGGCGGCGACGGTCGCGTCCAGTGCGGACTGATGGCGCTACGCGAAGTTCTGGGTGGCGAGGACAGCGCCATCGGTTGCGTAGTCGACGCCGATGCCTTCGACGCGCCAGTCGGATTCGAGGAGGTTCTCGCGGTGCCCGGTCGAGTCGAGCCAGCCGGTGACAATCTCTCGCGCGATAGCAGTGACGTCGTCGAGGTCGTCGGGGTAGTGCTTTGTAACGTTCTCGCCGCACTGACGCCAGTCGTAGCCGGCACGGTCGTATCGGTCCGTTAGCGTGGTTCCGGACGGGGTCACGTGTCCGGAGAAGTCGGCGTCGACCATGTGACAGCTATGGCTGCGAGCGATGCTCACGAGGTGCGGGTCGTAGTCGAGCGCGTCGACGCCGTGGCTGGCGCGGGCGTGGTTGGTGGCGTCGTGGATGGCTCGTTCCAGCTTGCGCCGGGAGACGCTCGGACTGAAGTCGACGGGGACCACGCGTTCATCGACGGTGACGGAGCCGCTACAGTCGCTACAGGTGTTCGCGGGGCGGATACCGACTCCACAGTGGCTGCACTGTGGCGAGCCGTCGACGACGATAACAAGACCATCACAGGTCGGATGGTCGTGGCGTGACCGTCGGCTGACGCGCCCACAGTCCTCGCAACGTTGCACCGTCGACAGGACCCCAGTCATGCCTCATCACCACGGGAGCGACGATCATCGAGCAACCCGACGAGGGTCCGGAAGACTTGACGAGCACGTTCCCGGCTCGCCCTGAACTGTTCGCGTGCGGCCTTCGCGATGAGTCCGGCTTCGACTTGGGCGTAGAATCGGAGCGACCCCGGGCGATACGTCAGTTCAGTTGCGTTCTGCTCTGCGAGCGCAACCGCAACGTCTTCGAGCGTCTTCCCAGGTGTACCCGGCGCAATCATGATCCTCTTCTCGGTATCGTCGTCGGTGACTGGATAGCGGGCGAGTCTGGTTTGAGGTGTGATCCAAGCCAGCGCCGGACGCAGCGGGTGGCCTGTCGCAAGGCGCAGTAGGCGAGTACCAGCTGGCCCAGTGGGGTTGCAAGACCGCCGCGACAGTCCTCGGTTTCCGCGGTCGTGAACGCGTCAAAGTGGTCCTGGTCCATATTCGAGTTGTCGCCGCCGCCCACCGTATGAACGTGTGACATCCTACGAACGCTGTAAGCACCCCGCCACAAACTGGCGCCCTTCGTCTGGATCTCCTCCGAGCGTCACTGGTACACGGCCGATTCGAGCGCGGCGTCGACGTCGATGTTGTGATTTGCTTCGATGCGGTCGTCCTCGTCTGTGGCAGCCTCCAGGTCGATGAGGTGGTCGATGGCTTCCTCGAGCCGTTCCTCGATGCGGGCCCCAACGCGCTCGTAGCCGAACCGCCGTGTGGTTTCGAGGACGAGGTCGCTGCGAGTCATGGCACCGCCATTCACGAGCAGCACGTAGGAGGCTTTCGCGAGCTCCGCGCGAGGAATCGAGGTGACCTCCCGGCGGTCGTCGCCGTGGTGCTCACGGAGCGGAATCTCGGCGGCGTCCCGCGGTGGCCAGAGGAAGCCGTCGTTGATGTAGAGGTGGCCAGCGTCGGCGACCGCCTGGGCCTGGTCCGCGAGGCGCTCGCGGAGGTCTGCGTCGAGCCGGTCGGCTTCGAGCGCCTCGGCGAGGACACGGTAGGCGGACATCTCGGCCACGGGGCCGGTGTCGGCGACTATCGCGAGGAATCCACGCTGGACTTCACGCGGTGGAACACCCAGAGCGTCGCCGTCGAGGTCGGGGACTGTGGGCGGTTCGTACGTGTCGAATGGGTCGCCGCCATCGGACTGGACGGGGTGCGAGTCGGCCCCCTCGCGGGCTAGGTCGGTGGCGGTATTGGCGGTGCACTCACGGTCGCTTGGCGGATGTGCAGGTGGCGTCTCGTCGACCACAGGGTCGGGGTCGGCGTTGCCATGAACGAGGTCGCAGATGCGGTCGAGTTCGCGGTCGGGGTCGGTCGTCCACGCCGGTGCCCAGACGCGGTGGACGTCCCAGCCGCGGTCTGCGAGCACGAGCTGGCGAAGGCGCTCTCGGTCTCGGGTGCTGGCGGCGTGTCGTGCCGCTGAACCGTCGAGTTCGATGCCGAGCGCGTACTGGTCGGGGGCGGCGGGGTCGCGTATCGCCATGTCGAGGACGTACCCCGCGGTGCCGAGGTCGGTGTCGACGTCGAATCCCGCATCGGTGAGCGTCTCGTAGACGTCGCGAGCAAGCGGCGAGTCGAACGTCGTGTCGCTCGTCGACGACCCGCCAGCGCTGGTGGGCGTAACGGCGTCAGGGTCCTGGTCGCGGACGTGCGCAAGGTAGCGTTTGAAATCCGCGACGCCGCGGTGCGTGGCGTCGGTTGCATCGATGTCCTCGGGCTGGAGCGAGGACACCACGGTGACCTGGCGGCGAGCGCGCGTGATGGCGACGTTCAGGCGGCGGTGCCCCCCGCTCTGGTTCAGCGGGCCGAAGTTCGCGGTTACGGTACCGTCCGCGTCCGGGCCGTACCCGACACTGAACACGATCCGGTCTCGTTCGTCACCCTGGACGACCTCCAGACTTTTCACGAAGAACCCCTCCTGAACGTCCTCGCGGTCGACGAATGCATCGAGCGCGGGGTTCTCACGGCGTCGGTCGGCGAGCGCGTCGCGGATGGCGCGCTCTTGGGCGCGACTGAATGCAACCACACCGAGGGTCTCGTCGGGGCGCGCTTCGGCGTGGCTGGCGACGATGTCGACGACTCGCTCGGCCTCGCGCTCGTTCTGTCTGGTGTCGCCGCGGTCGTAGACGCCGTCGGGGACGTACTCGAACTCGAGGCCTGTACTCGCGTCGCCGGTGGCTGGCGTGGGGAACGTCCGGAGTCGACCGTCGTAGTAACGGTCGTTCGAGAACGAGACGAGCGACGGGTCGGCGCTCCGGTAGTGCCACGTGAGGTACTGTTCGGGGAGTACGGCCGCGGCCTCGTCGAGGATGCTCTCGAGGTCAGTGCGGCCGCCAGTGTCGTCGGTGAGGTCGGTCTCGAAGAACGACGTCGGTGGGAGCTGGTTGGCGTCCCCAGCGACGACGACCTGATCAGCGCGGACGAGTGCGCTCACGGCTTTCGCGGGCGGTATCTGGCTCGCCTCGTCGAAGATGACGGTGTCGAACTCGATGGCGTCGAGCGCGAGGGATTCGGCGACAGTGCGGGGACTCATCATGAAGCACGGCTTGAGTTGCTGGATGATTTCGCCGGCGTCCGCGAACAGTTCACGGAGCGGGCGCTGGTGGTGGGCCTTCCCGAGTTCGCGCTTCAGGACGACCTGCGCGGCGCTATCGGCGTGTTCGAGCTCGACGCTGGGGCGTCGGCTCGTGACGGCGTGGCGGACGGCCGTGGCGTCATGGTCCCGGAGCGCGTCGTCGGTTTCGCGGTACGTCGCGAGGTGGTGTGTGTACGTCTCGGCGTTGAACGTGTCGAGGTCCGTCTCGTCGTAGAGGGCGTTCAGCCAGTGGCGGTAGAACTCGCGCTCGAACGCACTGACGAGGTGGGTGGGGTCGTGCCCGGCCGCGAGGAAAGCGTCGAGATAGTCGCCAGCGATCGTGTCGGCGACGCGGCTGCGGGCGGCCTGGAAGGCAACCCAGTCCTGAAGCCGGTCGAGGTTCTCGCGAAGGGTTTCGAGGACGTCGCGCTGGGCGCTCCACGCCGCGGCGGGAAACGCTGTCCCGTCGGCGTCCAGTTCGTCGAGTGCGACGAACGACGCGAGTTCGTCACGGGCGGCCTGGAAGCGTTCGCGGTGGATGGCGAGCGCCTCACGCAGGTCGTCGACGGCATCGAACGCGTTCGCGTCCAGGCCACCGCTGGCGGTCGCGGGGTCGACGACGCCAGTGTCAGCGAGCACGCGCACCCAGTCCGCGACGCCCTGCACCCGGTGCCAGTCGATGTTCTCCTGCAGGGGCGCACCATCGAGGCCGTCCTGCGTGTGCTCGGTGTCCATGTCGGTCCCGTCCGCGAACGGCACGAGGTAGCGCGTGTCGACGTCCATCTCGGCGATAGTGTCTTCGAGTGACTGGAGCGCGCGGAGCCGACGGGCGTCCTCACGGAGCGCCGCGAGGTCCGGCGTGTAGCCGTTGCGTGCGTGACTGGTGAGCCGGCGCTTGAGTCGCCGGTAGCTCGGGCGGACGTACCGCAGCCGTCCGTACGCGCAGAGGGATTCGTGGAGTTCGCGCCCGTCCTCGTCGAAGATGCTGGACGCGTATCGTTCGCGGAGGTGGGATTCGTGGTCGGCCCGTTCGACGTGCGCTGCGGCCAGGGTGGCGACGGGGCCGTCAGGCGTGTAGAACGCGGCGTCGAGAAGCGCTGGCGGAAGCGAGTCGACGGGGGCGTCGGCCAGCGTCGCGAGCGCGCGCTCGACATCCTCGAACCTGGTCGCGTCTCGGAGATCGACACCGACGGTCGACGCCAGCCGGTTCGCGAGGTCGCACATCGCGTCGACAGCGGCAAGCTGGTCCTCGATAGCGTCGGCGACACGCTCGCGCGTGTCGACGCGCCATTCGTCGACTGTCGCCCCCCGCCATGGGTGGGTCGCGAAGTTCTCGAGTGCGTCGTCGAACGCCGCCACCTCACGGAGTGCGGCGATGGCGTCGTCGACTGCGTTCTGTCCCACGGCGAGCGGGTCGTCGATGTCTATGTCGACGCGAGGTTCGTCGCGGCCGGCGGCGACGATGCCGAGCGCTTCGTAGGGTGTGACCGCGAACCCATCGGGTGGCGTCGTCAATCGCTGTGCGTGGTCGTCGAGGGTGGCGGCCGCGTCGTCGCGGCGCTCGCGGCACGCGTTCCGGCCCGCCGGTGAGTCGGCACGGTCGGAGCGCAGCTCGCGGCCGAGCGCGTCCAACACGTTCGATTTGGTGGCGTGCTGGCCGTGCGCTTCGAGACAGAACCGTGCCAGACCGACCTCAGCTAGTCGCGACCGGACGACGTCGAGCGCGGCCTGCTTCTCGCTGACGAACAGTACACGGTCGCCGCGTGCGAGCTTCGCCGCGACAATATTCGCGATCGTCTGGCTCTTCCCTGTGCCCGGTGGGCCCTGGAGGACGAAGCTCCTGCCGTCCAGTGCCGCGTCGATGGCGGCCCGCTGTGACGGGTCCGCCTCCAGCACCTGACACTGCCGGTCGACTCCTTCGGCGGTCACTCGGTCGCTCATCGCCGCGTCGTCCGCGAGGGCGCCGAGAGCCTCGGTGTCACCGGCGATGGCGCGAACGAGCGGGTCACTCGTGATAGTGTCCCGGTTCCGGTCGAGGTCCTCGTAGAGGCTGACGGTCGCGAAGTCGAAGATACAGACCGCGAGCTCGCGGGAGACATCCCAGTCAGGGAACGAGTCGGCGATGCAGGCGAAGGTGTCGAACGCCTCGTTGAGGTCATCGACGGCGACGTCGCCGTCGGCGGGAAGGTCGAGGTCACGTTCTGTCTGGAGCTTCCGCCGAAGCGCTGGATTCACGATGAGTGGAGCACGGTCGTACGTTACGACGTGCGCGTGGACGTCCTCGACTGTCTCTGGCCGGTGTTCGAGTTCGACCGGCAGGAGGAACAGCGGAGACTCGTAGGGGTCGGTGTCACCGGATGCGGTCCATGTGAGACGGCCGACAGACAGGAACAGCGTGTCCGCACCACGCTCGCGGAGGTACTGGCGGTGATAGTGCTCGATGGCGTCGAGGGACTCCTCGGCCACCTCAGGCGCTCGAAGGGCAATCGCCGCGGCTGGCCCAGCGGATTCGCGGACCGAAGTCGGGTCCGTTCGAGCCGTCTCCGGTGGAGACTCGTGGGGTGCCTTCGCGAGTTCGACCGTGCCCGTCTCGCGGAGGCGGTCGACGACCGGCTCAGCCGTCGCGACCAGCGGGAGCGACTTCGTCTTTGTCGGCGTGAAGTCCACGAGCGTGTTCCGCCGCGTCAAATCGAGGAGTTGTTCCTGCCAGCCGTCGACGACCGCGTCGACGGCCGCGTCGGACGCCTCTTCGGCCGTCATCGACCCACCTCCGCGTGGGTGATCCGGGATCGCGATGGTCGGGCTATTCGAATGTCCGGCGTCGCGGGCGTCATCTTACTCGAACGACATCGAGTGAACGCATAGTGGGGGCCGGCGATGCACAACTCCTGTAACGCCAGCAGGTGGGTCACCACTGCGAGGTGCTACACGGCCTGTAGGTGCACGTAGCGACCTAAACGGACTGCTATCAGAGGCCCACATGAGTCATTCATGCATCGCGAACCGCACGATTCGGCGTTCTACCGCACCATCATCGAACACCTCGTCGACGACTGCCCGTGGGACTCGATCGACGGCCATGTCAGGCCGAGCCGCGTCGCTGCAACCGCGGCCGAACCAACCGCCGTCGCCGAACTCCAGTTGACGCACCTCTTGACTGACGCGGAGCTATACTGCCAGCTCCCGAGCCCGGGGGACGCTTCGGCCGCTCATCTCGTCCTCTACCAGGGACTCGACCACGCCCTCGACGGCTCCGGTGAAGCGAGCGAGGATGGGTTCGTCGAAGCTCTTTCTTCCGCACACGAGACCATCGCGAGCATTCACGCGAGCGAGTACGTCAGGCCCGTTGCGGACCCAGCGGTCATTCTCGAGGCATACGTCCCGCACAGCTACACCGAAGGCAAGCTGTACTCGATGATGACCGCGATTTCGGCGACCGCGCTTCGCGTCCAGCGCCTCCACGGCGACCTCCGGGCGACAGTACACGCCGTCTCGGATTTCGAACCAGGGAGCGGTCACCGGCGCTTTCCGCTCGCACTTGAACCCAACGTTGGGTCGAGCATCCAACAGTAGTGTCGGCTGCCTGGCCGCCCTCGAACAGGGTATGCAGACCGATTCGGTACCGATCGATTCGTGGCACGACAGCCGTGAACAGCCAACCGCACCGCAATCTACGACTTGGGCCTGAGACATGTCGAACATCCGGTTCGATGAGGTTGTGACCACCGTCCGCGTCAAGTACGATGGCCGCAAGGACAGCTGGCCGTACGACCGGAAGCCGGCCAAGTGCCAGGCACTGTGCGCCAGTTGCCGTACGTACCACGAACTAGCATGGACGAGTTGTGGTTACTCGCTGGCGAGACCGAGCTGCGGTACGTGGCGTCGATGCGGGCGTGGAACTGCTGTCACGACGGCGTTGTCCCACACGACGGATACCCCAAGGAACCCGACAGCTCGAGCATCGAGGGCCCAGAAACCGACGACGAGGACTGACCGACGACCGCAGGCCCTGGCCGGTGGCGTAGCGTGGCGGTCACTGACGGCCAGGTCGCTGGTCGACACCGCATCGTGTGTCGGCTAGAGTGCGTCGGCGGCGCGTGTCTGTGAAGCAGTGAGGACATCGATGGCCATCAACCGTGTTGCAGTTGGGATGTCGTCCGCTTCCGTGAGGAAGGTCTGGATCTGGCGTCGAATCCTCGCCGCATCCTCGGCATCTGGTCGTCTTTCGAGAGCGCGAGCGACGGCGTCAAGGACCTCCCGCCGACCGGGGTCGCTGCTGTCGAGATACCGCCGCAATCCGTCCTCGGAGCGCATCCGGACGATGTCGAGGTCGCCAACCGCCTGGCCACTACCGACCGCGAGCACGGTCTCCAGGAATTGCACGGCGTCGAGAACGTCATTCTCGACCAGTCCCGAGAAGAACTCCACCGGCGTATACGGGGTCTCGTTGTAGATGTGCTTTCGGAGCTGTCGCGCCACGTAGGCGTCGAGTGACTCGGTGACGGTCGCCCCCACCATTCGAAGAATCGTAGAGCGACGCCACTCGCCTGGCGTCTGCGTGAACTCTTCCAGTATCATTCTGGACTCCTGCCAGTCGTCACCCGTACCAGGCAGAATCCCCCCTGCTGACTCGAACGTCGGTGGTTCGATGGCGTGGTCGTCCAAACCGACGCTTTCGATGATGTCGTTCGCTCGCGCTGGCACGTCGGGAGCTTCCGCGAGGACCGCCTCACCGAGCAGTCGGGTACGGTAGCGCCCTTGGAGTTTCCGGGTTCCGGTGGCGTGGGCCTCGAGGACGGGTATCGGGTCTTCGTCCGCGTCCGTGCTGAGTGTCGCGACTTCGCCGATTGCGGCGGTGACCGAGAGTCGATGCAGCCGGTGGACCGTCTGTGCGTGTTCGAGCAACGACTCGCACGATGCCGGAGCGGCTGCTGGGGCCGCTGCGAGCACTTCGCCGAGTTCCTGCGTCGCAATCCAGCGTGTCGGTCCAGATGCCGGTGAGATGAGTGGTCGATACTCTTCACGTAGCGCCGCCGGCGTCGCCGCATTTCTGGCGACTGCCTCGCCGAGCGCTTGCGCAAGGCGGTTTCGAACGCTTCCGTCCGCAGCGGTGCAGGCCGCGTGGAGTGGCTGGAGCTCGTCCGGTACCAGTCGTGGGACCATCGTGACCGCTTCACCAAGGGCCGCGACGGCGGGAATTCGAAGTGGCCGGTCCAGGGACTGAACCAGGTCCACGAGTCGCGCTACCACGTCGTCGTCAACCGACGTGAGCGCCTGGAGGCTGTCCCTGAGTGCCCCCAGCGCATACCACTGACAGTTCTCGTCGTCTGTGCTCCTGACGGCGTCGACGTAGACGTCGATTCCCGTAGCGACGGTCTGAGGGTCCGAACCGACGATTTCGCCGAGGATGCGCGTGTTGAACGCCCGCTGGTCCTTCCCGAGGAGTGAGCCGTGGAAGACGTGCTCGACGAACGGCTCGATGGCGTCGTCCACCAGCGAGCGGTCGACGATTGCGAGTTCGCCAAGTGCCTGTTTCGCCCACGCGCGGTTGGTCGGCGAAGTTTCGGGATTTTCCCAGAAGTCGACGAGTGCCGTTGTCGGGTCCGTCGCAGTAGCCGGGGTAACCATCGTCGCGATGGCGAGCGCGTGCAGTAAGGGGTGTCGGATGGTCCCGTCTGTTGCCTCCAACGTGTCCGTGAGTGGACGCACCGAGTCCGGAATCTGTTCTGGTACTTCGAGAACGAGTTCTCCAAAGCCTTCTGCAATGAGCTCTTTCGCATCGTCCTCAGCTGACCATAGCGCTGCCTGGAGCGTCGACAGGACGCCATCGCGACCGACGGCCTCGGTTTCGATGAGCCGACCCAGCTCGCGGATCGCCGCCAGTTCGAGCGGCCGATTCGACGAGTCCAACCGGTCGACGAACGTTTGGATGCCGCTGGGAAAGCTTTCGGGCTCGGCGACGGCCAGTATCCCGAGCGCGGCGCGTACCTTCCCCTGCAACAGCAATAAGCGCTCGGAGTCCGATGCCTGCGCTCTCAACTTCGGGAGGATATCTGTCAGCGAGTCCGCGTCCGCCAGGCGGTACTCGCCCACGGCCAGCGCGCCCGCCACACGAGCGGACCCATCGACCTCGCGTATGTATTCGAGGACGGCGTCGGCCGGCGATGCGTGGCTCGTCACGAGACGCTCGATGGCGACGCCCTCACCCACAGCCCGTGCGGCCTCCATCCGACGCTCTCCGTCCGTGTCTCGTGATGCTTCGACGAACGCCTCGAAGGACCTGACCGATTGTAGGTCGTCTGTGCCTGTCGAGTGCGCGGCGCGGAGCGCGTCGCTCGCGACGGCGACGTAGGCTTGCGTCCGGTTGAGGTCACTGTTCGCCACTGCTTCGAGTGCTTCTGCGACCGGTTCCGGGTCCGACAGTTGGTCGGCATGCTGAACGAGGAGCACGGCAAGCAAGCGCGTCGCGAGTCGAACCGTCTCGTTGGTCTGCTCGGCCGCCATCGGTGCCGGCCGGGCAGCCTGGATGAGGTCAGCGAGCGCACGACACACAACGTCGAAATCGAACCGGGAAGTGATGTGGTCCACAACGGGCTCTGGCCGCCACTTGGTCAGACTCGCAAGCAGTGCAGCGCTCAACCGCGTCGTCTCGCGAGTGAACTCGAACGCCAGGACGAATACGGCCGGGTGTGCGAGCTCGACGGCTGGGTCATCGAACGCGTCCAACTTATCGAACACTGATGGGGTCGTGACGTCGTTGAGCACAGCCAGGACGGTCCGTTGGACGTCAAGCGAGAGTCCACGCACGAGCACCATCTCTCCCCCGGACCCCGTCTCGACCAGCCGGTCCACTTCTTCCATCAAGATGCTCGGGAGGATGACGGCTAAGTACTGCGCCGAGTCCGCTTGTTCGTCCGCGAACTCTCGGAGGGCTTCGCACGCGGCAAGCCGACGTTTGAGGTCGCTGCGCGGGTTCTCGGGGCCGACGGATGCCTGGAGCTCCGTGACCAGTTCCTCGGGCGTGTACCCACCCAGTGGCCCCTCCTGGTCACCCTCGCCGTTCGACGCCGTCATCGTTCGGTAGGAGATACTCGTTCCTCTCTACTTAAACACACGTTCGCACCGTACACGGGATACCGCTCCTGTACCGCAACACGGTGGATAACAGCGCTGGATATACCGTCGAAACACACCGCTGTCGGGTATGTGCAGTCCCTGTTTGTAACGGCTGTTTCAAACGCAATCCGGTCGCCAAACTCGAGATGTGTGTGACGTTGCCCCTCCGACTGCCGGATGCAGCGGGCTGCAGCTGGCAGGACGAGTGCGACTACAGAGGCGCTAATACTCGCGCAAACGCTGAGGCGAACGAGGAATCATGGAGGGCCTCCGTCAGGTAGGGCCATGTGCAGAGACTATGTTGCGGGCGTCACCGCAACGGGCCGGTCGAGAGCAGAAACGGTCACCCACAGCCCCTAATTCCCCATGCTGTGGGCGGACCAGTCGTGGCAGTCAGCGATTCGCAGGTAGCCGATACCTCCCGGCCACCCACGGAGACCGAGGCGGCAGTAGCAGAAAAATCGTCAATAGAGTCCACAGGAAATGTGAATCCGGGGGTACCGTCAGGTTGGTCACCATCACGCTAAAGCGTCGGGATTGCGTGCGTACGGACGACGAGATGGACCGAGACGAACGGCAACGCCACGCGAGGAGATTGGGAGTCCGCTGCGGGGTGGCGGGGAAGGACTTCACGAGTGTCGTCCAACCACCGCGATGAGGTGCTTCGACGGGGAGTCGATGGAAGACGTCGCGGGCATTGCTTCGCCGGTCGAGGGCGAGATCAGAACGCTGGCGGAGACGCTCGACGAGTGTGCCATGCCGTCGAGTTCGGTCGGTGACCACCTCGATGTGGTGCATGCCGGAGAAGCACTACGGGACCTTGCAGCGGACGCACCATCGAGTGTGCGAGCGGTCGTGCCGACACTCGAACGAGTACTCCGAGAGTCCGCGGGTTCGGATGGAGACGCGACGGCGAGCGATCTCTACGTGGCAGGGCTGCGAGAGCGCCATCGCGAACTCATCGCGGCGACGCTGGCGTCGATTGCCGACTCGTCACTGGTGCGTGGCTACGAGGCAAGTTCGTACTCGTTGTCAACGCTGGTTGCGACGGTCGGGAGGACGTTGACCGCGACGAGCGCGGATGTCGTTCGCAAGCACTGTCTCCGGACGCTTGCAGCAATCGGGCGGACACGACCGGATGCAGTGCGAGCGGTCCTCGATGCTGACGCGGTCGTCGTCGGCGTCAACTGGCTCCAGAAGCGCGAGACCTCGGAGGAATGGCAGGAGGCCGTCGTCGCGGAACTGCTTGCTGTAACGGTGCCGGTGTTCCCGTCGGTCTGGGAGGACGCCCCGGTTGCGGCGGTGACCGAGCGATTGCTCGTAAGTGAGTCAGCCACGACGCGAGCGTTCGCCCAAGCTGTGAGTCGAAGAGCGCCTGCGGGTCTCGAACTCGACGCTTCCGATGACCAGTTGTTCGTCCCGCTCCGACGGCTCAGGGAGGACGCCTCGCTCACCGACCGGGAGCGGCGTCAGGTCGCTCATGCGGTCGGGCGCTGCGTCGCGCTGGACCCAGTCCTGGTCGCTGACGCGCCCGCGGCACTGGTGGAGCGCGTTCAGAGCGCTCCGAAACAGGTAGCTGCGGCGACTGCACTCGGCGAGGTCGTTGCGAACTCGGTCCGGTCAGACGGGAGAACTGGGGCGGCACTCGTCGACCGGGTCGAAGCGGCCTCGGGCGAAACCCGGGACCGTCACGTGCGTCTTCTGGGCGAGGTGGCTGTGTGCTATCCGGAATGGTTCTCCTCGTCTCCGCTGGAGTTTTGCGAACGGGTTGCCGCATTGACCCTGCCCGATGCAGCTGCGGTGCGTGCCGTCGGAGAGTGCGTGATCGCCGGGGCCGAAGACGACCACCCGCTTGCGGCCCTTCGTCGACAGATACGCACGGGTACCGGCCAGGAGCGCGAGCGGGCTGCGGTCGCGCTCGGCGAATGGGTCGCGCACGTCCCTGCCGTCGTCGACACGGCCGTGGCGTCGCAGGCGGCGGCCGTCAGGGCGGCGAGCGACGACGAGCGAGAGACGGCCGCTGCAGTGCTTGGCATGTACGTCGTCGTGGTCGAATCCAGGGGCGTGGAGTCCGCAGCGACCGTTTGTGGTTCGGACGAGTCGACGCGAGCGGCACGGGTACGCGGAGAGCGCGTCCTGACGGGGGAAATCGACGACGTCGACCTGTGGCGAGAGATCAGGGCCGGTCTCCGCGGGAGCCGTGGAATCACCCGGCGGTTCGTGACGCACGCGCTCGGTGTGGCCCACCGTTACCAGGAAGCCACGGGTGGACCGCCGCTCGCAGCACTCCGGGCGGCCGTGGTGTCGAGCGCGCTCGACGAACGCCAGAATCGACTCCGGCTACTCGGCGAGTGGGTCGCTGCGACCGGCGCGAGCGAGGAGCAGTTCCCGGCGCTCGCCCGGCGTGTTCGCGAAACGACTGGAACGGACCGCGAGCGGGCCGCCCATGCCATCGGCCTCGCGATGACAAGTGGCGTGGGGTCCGACACGTGGTACGGAGCCGCAACCGACGTCGTCGTCGCCAGGCTCGCAGTCCACGACGAGACTGTGGAAGCGATACGTCGTGCGGTCCGACGCGCGCACCAGGACCCAACAGACGTATCGACGAAGGGCCTCCCGGCAGGGGTGCCGGCAGTTGACCGGGACTGGTCACTCCGTGCGCTCGGCGAGGCGGCGGCGGTCACAGGCGACGCGCTTCCGCCCGGCTGCAGGTCGCTCGCCGCGACGGTAGATGAGTCCGCCGGCTGGGACCGCCAGAGTGCAGCACGGGCACTCGGTGCAGCGCTCGTTTTTGAGTCGCACCAGACGGTGGGCGTCCTAGAGTGGGTCACCGGTAACCTCGGCGAGACATCAGGGAGTCGGGGTGCGCTGACGTACACCCTTGGTGAGGTCGTCGCGGCGCATCCACAGTTACTCCCCGACGTTCCGGATGCACTCGTCGCAAGCGTCCGCGAGGCGTCGGGACCAGTACGGACAATGAAGGCACGTGCACTCGGCGAGTACGTCCGCATCCCCGCGCTCGCTGAACCGTCCGGAGTGGAAGTGCTACAGGCTGCCGCGAGCGATCCCAGAGGCGACGCTCGGGCACCTCTGATGCGAGCACTCGGCGAGATCATCGTCGCACTTCCGGACCCAGGCGTCGAAGTCCCCGGGCTCCTCGTCGACACCGCCGCGAACGCGACCGGGCAGGACCGGAGAGCGCTCGCACGCCTCCTCGGCGAGCTTGCTGTGACCGACGACCCTGGGAACATCCTCGACCGGGTTGCGCCTACCGAGAGCGACGCATCGGTGTTCGAGCGTGCACGCCGGAGTCGCATGACCCAGGGGCTCGCCGCTATCGAAACGGTCGGGGTCGAGGACTTCCTCGCGGCCGTCTCAATCGGTACGACGGCTGCCGTCGACATCGCATCGTTCACCGACCTGGACGCGCCGCCCGTCGAGGTACTACTGGAGTCACCGCCGCCGATACGCGACCCTCTCCTCGACGCGCTCACGACCCTACTCGAAGACCGCACTACGACCGTACTGGGTGACCTCGACATGCGACTCGACGCCTGGCTGCGTGACTCGAGTGACGCAGAAGCGACTGCTCGACTCCACGCGGTTGCCGCCCGGAGCGCTATCGACACGACCGCTGTGAGCACGAACCGCTAACCCGGCCGCATCTGTCCCGCGGCCACGTAGGGTGGTCACAGGCCACTACACTGATCTGTGCTGAGACGGCCAGTCTCAACTTCTCTGGAAGTGTAGAATCCATCCTCCGAGGTTGTGGTTCATTCGCTTGCTCGACCTGTAGCCATGCTCAGGGTGGTGCCTGCTCTCCCGATTGTTCATGAACACCGAGTAGCGTCGGTGATCGTCGTGCTCGGAGTTCTCTTGCCGGCGGTAGTACCACCAACAAATAGGTGGTGTGACGAATCGGGCCCCCTGTTTCGAAACGAATACGGGTTTGGCCTTCCGGGTAGAAGTGACAGGGCCTGTAGATTTCATTTGACCCCCTCTCGCCTAGCGGGGCCAACACGCGCATCCATGCCCTATCCGAGAGTTGTTTTGATAAATTGGGTGAAAAACTACGGATTCTTTCTTCGTCCAGTACGAATCAGAACCGTGGAGTACGAACTCGGGGTGGAGGAATCGGTCAGTATGGCTGTTGTACGAGCGGTGAGCGCATTCATTGGTTGTGAACCATGCTCGCTTCAACCGCTAGGGAACGTCGTTGATCCGGATGCGTTAGATACGTTGTTCGACAGGCGGTACGACGGAACACCTCGGACGGGTGGACGTCTCTCTTTTGTTTTCAACGATTGTCACATCACGATTGACAACGGTGAGTATCTCACTCTTCAGCTGCTCGAAGACCGTTCCTATAACGAATGTGACCGAGAACCAACCGACAGTTGCGGCCGCTGACGGATTAGTCAGCAGTAGCTCGCCGCGATATCACGGCTTGGGGTCACGAGCGGTCAACAACCCCTGGGCCATGAGCCGCCGGGAGATGACGACGAGACCGTTCCCGAACCCTTCGCCGAAGACTGCTCGTTCCTCTTTGCTGCCGGGCATGATCGAACTCACGAGGATCGTCGAGCGGTCGACCAGAAGGAGCCGGCCGATCGCCGTTTCGTCTTCAGTAACATCCTCGCCGTGTAGCCACTCTAGGCCAGAGATGAACGTCGTTGCGTCCGGCACGGACGTCTGGATCTGGTCTTGAAGCGACTCTGTCAACGCGCCGATAAGAAGGTCGACGTCGGCAACGGCGTTGTTGAGCCTGGCAACGAGCTCCTCGGTCAGCAGAGACTCGTCGCCCAGTACCAGCACGATTTCCTCGGACGCTTTCTCGATGAGTTGGTCCGTCCGATTTTCGATTGCGTCGCGCCCGGACATCGCCCACACCTGCTGGACGGGTGTCTCGCCGTCTTCGTCGATGATTTCGACCGAGTCCAGCGCATTGTGGAGTCGATCGACTCGGTCTTCGTACTGGTCGCGCAGTGTCTCGGTCGCCTCATCGAGCGGAACCGCCCGGAACCGCTGCGGGCTCGAGTGCTGGATCTCGACCAGGCCTTGCGCCTCCAGCACTCTAATCGCATCGTACACCCGCGTTCGGGGAACCTCCGTCATCTCACTCAATTGCTTTGCTGTTCCCGTGTGGAGACGGGACAGGCCAACGAAACATCGCGACTCGTATTCTTTCAAGCCAAGTTGCTGGAGGACTTCGATTGCTTCCTCCAAACTGTCAGTAGTAGTCATGTGTCCCAAACTCACGGGGTGTTCCCCAGTGATTCTCTAGTTAGTTCGCTCCCGACACGGATAGGTATTGTCACTCAGTTCTGGACAGGTGATGTTGACGAGAGGCGAGATGCGATGTATAAGCGTCTGGAACCGCATTATAGGCGAATTCAGCAAACAGATTTGTGAGTATATTAGTGACAAGGGGCGGCTCTGGGTTTCTCAGCATCGAAGCATAAATACACGAGAGTATAGGATGTCACTCGTTTAATCACAAAAGAGATATACCGAGTGAAGGTCAACCATTGTACCTGTACGTGGTCCAGTTCTGTGTCCCAACCACCGTACTGCTGCGTGCCGGCCCGGCCACACTCCGTGGCTGGACTCACAATGGCCCACATCAGCCCAATCGATGAGCAATAAACCAGACGAGGATCCACAGACCGCCGCGATCGAGCAACTCGAACGGTTCGGGTTGAGTGCCTACGCAGCGCGGACATTTGTCGCGCTTGCTAGCCTCGGCACGGGGACAGCCAGAGACGTCAGTCAAGTATCGGAGGTGCCACGCACTCGAGTTTACGACGCGATCGACGAGTTACACGACCGGGGACTCGTCGATATCCTCCAATCGTCGCCCAAGCAGTTCTGGGCGACCTCCGCTGAAACCGCAAGTCGGACATTCGAACACGAGCTTCAGCACCGCGCTGAACGGCTCCAGACGGCGCTGAGTAAACTCGAACCCAATGAACGTCGTTCCGAGCAGCGCGGCGTCTGGACGGTAGACGGGCAGGCGGCGGTCACGGAACGAGTCCTAGAGTTCTTCGCCAGTGCGGAGGAGGAAATCGTCTACATGACCACCGAGGACCTCCTGACCGAGAACCTTATCGAGGAGTTGGGCGAGGCCGCAGAGCGGGGTGTTTCGATCCGGCTCGCCGGAGTGTCGACGGAGGTTCAGGAACGCATTCGGGAGGAGATTCCCGGCGCGACGATGTTTGAGTCGCTGTGGATCTGGTCGGACACGTCGGCGGGACGGCTCATGATGGTCGACGGCGGAAAAGCCCTCGTGAGTGCGCTCGTCAACGGTGCGGACGCGAGTCCGTCCGATCCACGTTCCGAGACCGCCATCTGGGGCGATGGTGACACGAACAGTTTGGTCGTGGTTCTGAAGGCAATCTTCACCTGGCGACTTGACGCGGAAGATCCAAATTGACGGCCATGTCTAAAACGTTCTACTAACATTCTCAGGCAAGGATTCACTCACTTATTAAAAACAAAAACAAGGGTGAAAAACTAGCTTGTTTACATGACTGGACACCCGAATAGTGGATTGTGCAACCAATAATGCAACAGGTACCGCTGATCCGTGAGGGCACAACCAGCACGGTTCTCACGTACCTCACCCGGGTTGCTGGGGCACTGATGATACTCCTTGAGGGGTGGGTCGTCGGGCGGCTCATTGCTGGGCTCATTCGCCGATTGGTAGACGCAGTTAGACTCGACCAGACGGTGCTGAAGATCCACTCGGCCAGATCCTCGGCGGCTACCGACAGCCCGTGGGAACGCATTCGTTCTGCTCGGCAGGATGATCCCACCACAGACGCCGGTACCGATAACGAGGAGTGACCTCTCAGTCGCTCTCTACGTACCTCCCGAAACAAAAATTCTGAACCAACGACTGCAACACGAAACAGATGAATGTAATACGTAAAGCGAAAAATCGGTTCGAAGGCCTGTTCCGAGGTACTACGACCACCATTTCGAAGGGTGGGAAGGCCGAGAAAGGCCCCACCGCAACTAACATTGAAACGGAATCACGGAGCGAAGAGCAGCGCTTGGGGGAGGCGTTCAATAATCTCATCCACCGCAATGATGTAGTACCTGCCCAGATAATTATGGAATACAATCTGTCGGTCGATCAGTTCATTCTGGCGTTGCTACGGCACGCAGGCGGGGATCTAAGACAACAGGAATTCGTCAGATACACTGGTTGGTCCACGTCGAAAGTCAGTCGAAACCTCTGCAGGCTTGAAGCCGAAGGCCGCATCAGGCGTGTACAGTTCGGCCGACAGAAAGTAGTCTACTTTCCCGGATCTGGTCCCTGATAGTCAAAGAATCAGGGGGTGATAACGGGCAACACGCCTTTTCACTGTGGGGCCATTCGACCGAGAACGACTGGTCGTCGCTGGCCCCGAGCGCAGCGGTTATTGAGACCGTCACAATCGCAGCAAACCGTGGTCCCACGGCACTCGATTACACAAGACGGTCGATCCAGAGCCCTATCTATGTTCTTTGTTCCCAGTGAATTTCATTCTACTGACGGAGTCACTATCGCTTCGTACAGGTTCGACGACTATGATATAAAATTTCAGAACAATGGGGTGGTCGACATCTAGCCGGGCGAGTCGCGACACGAATCGGAGTGACACCAGGCGAAGCTGGCACCATCGAATCATCACTCGGGAAGACTCACCGTCTCCCGATGAGTGACATTGGCGTCAGGAATTCGGCAGCGACACCCCTCTGGGGAGCGAGTCGAGCATCGTTTCTACCTGTTCGTCGGGATGGTATCGGACGGCTCCGGTTCTGTGTTCGAACTCGACGATACCATGCTCTGCTAACTTCGGCAGGTGGGTGTGGTGTAGTTGGATGGCGAGTGCATCCCGGTTCTGCAATGGGCCGTTTTTGGAAGTGGAACCACTACTATGTAACTGGTCGACGAGCTCGTCAACCGTCGTGGCACCGCTAGCCTCGTGGCGCAAGTGGTGGATGATCCGGCGTCGGTGGCGGTTGGCGAGGAGCCGGAGACACACATCGAGACTGTGGTTCGTCATACTGCATTGCTCTCTGTAGATGTGCATCAAATGTGGCGATTTTCACAATTGAGACTATTTTGATTATGTGAGTGATGATGGATGCCTGCACACCCCTGCGTTGATAGTCGCCCCGTCGTTGGAGTCCTCTCGACGCCCATGTCACCCAGTTACTCAAAAATCGCCTGATTGTTAAAATGTCGTCACTTGATGCGGTCGGAGCGGGTTAGTCCCAGTGTCCGCTCACCAGCGGATCGATTACACATGGTACGAAACCCGTTCCAACCGCGTCGAGAAACGCGGCACCGAGCACGAGGGGTGGTCGACAAAACACCACCTCCGAGGACGTTGCACAGGCAAACCAACGACATCAGGGGCGCGAAGCGCGTGGACGGCGCGGATAACGATCGACCACAGGGCCGTCCCTGCCAGGTCCTCTCAGGTCACTGAACAATGCCAGAATGCAACGGTTGCGGTGGATTCGTAACGTCACGATTTGCCCGCGTCTTCGGGGACAACGGGAACGACATCTACGGCTGCCGCAGCTGTCTGCCACTCACCGCACTGGTCGAGGGAGCTGCGTCACGGGATACTTCGTGACGCGGACGACTGCGTCCGCTCCCGGGCGGTGTCTGACGTGCAGTGCGGTAACCACCAACAGAAAATGACAACTATACTCAACCCCGGTTCAGAGGCAACACTCTACGTATGCCGTGATTGTGGAGACGGCATCGAAGATCCCACCGACACGAACACCTGTCCTCACTGCGGCGGACAGCTGGTAAACAGTACTGTCCCGCACGATTAGCGGTGCAATCCTACGGAACCCCCACGCTCTTCGTCGACACACTGACGCGGTGAGCGCTGTCCTCGCCGAATCCGTGGACGCAGACCGTCTCATCTACGCGACGAGCACACCAGCCGTGTCCACTGCTGATCCGAACACCTGCCCGGACACTGAATGGTTCCACGAACTGATACCGGGTCGGCTGGTCTCCCCCCTTCTCGATACCGACGTGACCGCTCGAAGCAGGGTACCGATCGACGCCGGCGGGGGAGATGGTACCGCGGCCACGGTCACGTGAGGACCGATGGCGGAAACGATACCCTATCGGCCGACGGTCGAGTCCGCTCGTTCCTGGCCAAACAGGTCAAGGACGACCTTCGAGCCGCCGAGTATGACAGGGCCGACGAACAGGCCGATTGCCCCAAACAGAACGATTCCCCCGAAGATTCCCACGACGATGGTCCCGACGTTGATCGCCCCGCTCCGGTTGATGATCGCCGGGCGAAGATAGAGGTCCGAGGCGCTGACCACCGACCCGTAGACGAAAAGCAGTACCGCTGCAGTGGGGCGGCCGATCGCGAGCAAGATGTACTGAAGCTGTGTGAAAACGAAAAGGAGGCCGAGAACCCCGCCCACGACCACCAAGGTCGACAGTACAACGTGGTCCGAAACCAATGGTGACGGTCTCCCTGTTCAGTCATATTGAGTATAGAGATTCCCCTCATCCTTGACTTGTGTGTGCAGAATCGGGCCATCTGTCAGTGGTCGTCACCGGCTCCGAGTACGGGCACAAATAATTGAGCCGGGGGATGAGGTGTTCGTCGCCGGCAGCGACGAGGGGATACAGCGGTTCGAGCGAACCGTGCATACTCGAGAATCGAACCAGATCGACTGACGCTCTGCTCTGCTCTCGATATGTCGGTTGTGTTTGGTTTTGTGTTTGTTGTCTGAGGGTGACGGATACTGGTGGTGACTGGTTACTGAACTCAGGATACACCTACAGTAGCACGCTGAAGAGGAGATAGGAGCCGACGACCGAGAGCGAGGGTGCCAGGATCCAGAGGATGAAGATTCGGCGTGTGGCGGCCGGGTCGAATAAGCTCTCTGCGCTGAGCTCGTCGATGTGTTCCTCCCCGATCGGGGGAACCGGTCTGTCTCTGTCCCGTCGCCCCGTCCGCTCCCCAGCCGTACTACTCGCCAGCTCGCCGATGGTCGGGCTCGTCGGTCTGTCATCTGACCCCGTAGACGCCGCGAGTGCACCCGTGGTGAGGCCCGCAGCCACCTCACGCTCGGTACGTCGGGTGGCGATCTCCGCGAGCGTGGCGGCGCGACTCGCTCGCCCCCAGCCGAGTCCGATGATACAGCAGGTCGTGCTCACCGCGAGACTCGCCGGAATACCGAGATACGAGAGGACGGTGATGATGGTCGCCCCGATGCTCGAGACGACGAGTGCGGCCAGGATGGGCAGGTCGGTGATCCCATCACTGACCGTCGCAAGCGTCCGCCGGGCGATCGTGAACCCACCGAGGCTGATGGCGGCGACGGCGAGCAAGATGCCTTGCTCTATCGAGATGGACCCGTTGCCGACGAGCGGCGCGACCGCATTCGCGGCGTTCGACGCCCCTGCACTGAACCCCATGTAACACGCGATTGCAATGACCAGAAACGAGCCGACGAGGTCCCGGGGGGCTGCGTTCGTATTGAGGTGGAGGCGCGGAACGTTGCCCGAGCGATCGAGCTGGATGAGGTGCCGCTCGAAGCGCGTGAACGACATATGGGCCTCTAACTGGGGGTACAGATATCGGCCGACGATGGCACCAGTCACGAATCCGAGGAGTGGCGCAACGATCCACGCGGAGACGATCGTGAACATCAACGCCTCGTTGAGCGAGTCTGTTGCCAGACCGAGCCCGACGATTGCACCCACGGCAGTCATCGACGTCGAGGCGGGAACCCCATAGAGATTCGAGAGCAAGAGTGCCAGACCGGTGAAGAACAGAACACCGACAGTCGCTATTGGCGAGAACTGCACCGCCGGAACGATGCCGTCGCTCATGGTGGCGATGACGTTCCGACCAACCGTCCACGCACCCAGAAACGCGAAGAGCGTGAACAGGGTTGCGGCAGTGGCCTTTCTGACGAGGCGACTCCCGACGGCCGGTCCGAACGCGACACCGGTCGACGACCCGCCGATGTTGAACCCGACGAAGGCAGCCACGAGCAACCCCACGACAACGAGTGTAGATACCATATTCAAGCGGTCCTTGTTCCAATAGTTCGGGCCGGAGACGTAATTCCGTGTCCCTCCTGGATGGTCGATGGACGTCGATGTATTCCACCTGGTTCGTATCTCCTCATGAACAGATTCCGGAGTGCATTCTCATATCCCTGATCACCGATCAGACCGGCGACTCCACCTCTCGACGGTATCGCTTCGAGCGTGTCCATTCCTTTGTCGATGATCGCGCGCTCGCCCATCGATTCGGCGGACTTCGCCCGCAGCACCGTCGAGACCGCATCGCCCTGTGTGTAGTCTTCGACCTCCAGGAACGCCTTCGTCGCGTCCATCACACGGAGATAGACGACGGCATCCGCTGTCACGGGAGAGTTGTCGCGGGTGATTGCCTCCTGTCGGGGCACGTCCATCGTCTGAATACGCCCCGAGTGGAGGCTATCGGCCCCGAGGACCGCCGTTGCGAGTTCGACGGCGCTCTCGGCCCGGCCCTCCTCACAGAGCTGGGTCACCCGGTTGGCGAGGGCGGTCATCTCGTGCTTACCTCGCTCGCATCGCGTCCGGGGCGGCCTCCGGGAGACAGACGATCTTCTCGCGCCCGAGCGGGGCGCGGACGATCGCGTCCCGCTGCTCCATCGAACAGAGCTCGCGGCTGGTCTTCGAGGGCGACCAGCCGGTCTGCTCTATGATCGCCTGCTGGGACATCCGCCCGCCGTGGTCCCGGAGCAACCGGCGGATGCGCTCATTCGGACCCACGAACTCCGCAGGGGCCGTGGTCCGGTCCTCTCCTCCGGTCGCGTCCCGGCGCCCGCCCCTGTCGAACGTGTACGAGCGCGAGACGAACGGGGGAACAAAGTTGAGGCCCGGCTCGAGCAAGCCGCGATACTCGCCGAACACGGTGAGCGCCTGTTTATCGTACGCGTCGACGAACCGCACTATCTGCCAGATCATGACGATTGCCAGCACCAGTACCAGCAGGCCGTCGATCGCGAATCCGATAGTGGAGGCCTGCAGCGGGGTCGGGTCGTACATGTGTTCTCCATTCGTTCTGTGACTGCATCAAGGGGTGATATTTTCACACACACACGGTTTACCATTATGTGGGTGACACAATCGGCAGCACCCGTGCTGGCCCACTCGAATCACGAACGGATGATGGGCACGCGACCTGTAGCCTGCAAGTTTGGTCGGTTACGCTGGCGGTCACTCGGGGGTCTTCGCCTCGAGCTCCTCGAGGAATTACACTTCCGGTTCGCTGATGACACCGAGTTCGCCCATCTTCTCCTCGACGTCGGACTCGTCCATGAACCGCTGGAACGCCTCCGCGCTCTCCCACTCACCCATCATCACGATCTCGTTCGGGTTGTCGGCCTCGCGGAACAGGCGGTAGTTCTCGGGGAGCCGTACTCTTCACGGGTGCTCGCGTGGGCGTCGAATCCCACGTTCCACGAGTCGTAGTCCTCGACGGTGTGCTTGAGACAGATTGTCGTCATCGTTTTACTTCATACTCACACAGGACATCCAGCCATGTGTATTGGCAGTATTTTCACGCTGGATAGGGTTACGAGTGACTGAGTGGCCCATGTCCAACCAGACGGGAACCGAGCTGAATACGTGTTCAATATTCAGCACAGTTGCCAAATACTATCACCGCTTGAGGGTTTCACCGAGGCCGTTCACGACGGAGTACGAACGTGAGAAAGGGCAGCTTCGAACAGTCATCCCGGCACTTCTCGCTGCGTACCCGGAGGTGGGGCGCGAGGAACTCATGATGGGCGAGAGACGCGTCTTGCAGGCGGAGAAAAGTGCCGTGCTCGACGCGATTCGAGTCGGTGTCGTCAGCGACGAGGTCGGTGAGCGTCTCCTTGAGGAGACGAACCTCAAGCTCGATCGAGTCGAGGCGGGCGAGTCCACTGTGATGGACGGGAGGAAGGGGTACGAGGTCTGGCGCGAGCGCGTGGGAGTTCGGGCTCGCGGTAGACGAGCCCGACGGAGATGCAGACAAAGCGGCTAGAGAGGAATAACGGTCGCTCGTCGTCTGCCCGAATGCGCTCAATAGACCCCTTGTGTCACTCACCAATCAACAATACGCTCCGCCCCTCCTGATGGTTGATGTGGGGAATCATCTTCATCGTGTTGATGATTGTCTCAATATCGCTCTGAGCGAAACTGCGTTCACTCGAGCGTCCGCAGCGTGTCGATCTCTCCGAGTTCCGTCCAGTCGTCATCGGGAGCGGCGTACCGCCGAACGACGGGCGTACTCCACCGCTCGTCATTGTATTCTGCGCGCAGTTCGTATCGGGCATCCTCGTCCGGTGGCCGAATTTCTAACAGAAGCCGTTCGTGTGGAGTGTACGTGATCGGATTGACCCGCCCGTGTATGGTGGTACCATCGGCGAGGGTCACGGACGCCTCCTGGAAGATATCTAACCCGGCGAGCGTCTCGATTAGATATCGGATTGCGTTCTCTGAGGTCAGCCGGTGTCCTTCGGTCTGCTTGAAAAACGTCGCGTCTGTAATCGGATCGATGCCTTCTGCTTCGAGTCGGCGGTTCTCCTGCTGGACTCGCATACTCATGAGCCGTTGTATCTCGCGCAATCGGAAGGCGATCGTCCGGAGCTCGTCTCGTGTATCCGATTCTTTGGTTTTGGGTGTCTCTCCACGGTTTGGTTGCTCAACCATGGTAGTGTATATCGCCCCGATGCCCAATAACAGTATGCGGACACCCGTTCTCCGGATATTGTGGAGCCGCGTGTTCCTCGCTTACTCCTCGTTCCCAGTCTCCACGTGATCTTCGACCCGGCGGCTGATACCGATACGGACCGGTCTCTCACTCATTAGTGGGTCCCCATCGGGAGCGATAGTTATCCCTGCTACCCAAGCGTGATTTCGACCAGGGACATCTCGTTCGCAGGAACAACACTTTCGAGGACTGTCTCCACCTCGGACCACGTCTCTGGCCGGTAGCTATCGATTCCGAAGCTCTCGCCGAATCGCTCGAAGTCGGGGTTCGTCAGTTCGGTTCCGAAGTGTTCACCGGTGTGTGCGACCTGGTTCTCCGAGATGAGGCCGTAGTCGTCGTCGTTGAACACAACGATCGTGTATCCGAGGTCGAGGCGGGTGGCCGTCTCGATTTCGGCCGCATTCATCAGAAACCCACCGTCGCCGGTCGCGACGACGACGTTCGCATCGGTCGCGAGATCGGCAGCGATTCCGCCAGGGACGGCGATTCCCATACTTGCCAATCCGTTCGATATGATGCACGTGTTGGGTTCGTAGGTGGGGAAACTCTGTGCGATCGCCATCTTGTGACTCCCGACGTCAGAGAGCAGAATGTCTTCGTCAGCCATCGTCTCCCGGAGGAACGGGAGCGCCCGTTTCACCGAAAACGGGTCGTCTGACTCGGGTTTTCGTTGCACGTCCGCGACGATCCGTTCTCGCAGGTCCTGACACCACTCCGGTCCAGACGCGGAATCGAGATGCATCCGTAGCTCTCGGAGGACCGTCGAGATGTCCGCGACGATTTCCACGTCCGGATTGTAGTGTCGGTATACTTCTGCAGGTTCGTGATCGACGTGGATGATGGCCTTATCGAGGTCGGTGTTCCACGAGCGAGGGTCGTGCTCAGCGATGTCGTAGCCGACTGCGAGTACACAGTCGGCCCGGGAAATCGCTGTCGACGCCTCGGACTGCGGTCCGGAACTGAGCGTCATCAGCGAATTCTCGAGACGATCCGAGACCGCCCCCTTTCCCATGTACGTCGCGACGACGGGCATCCCTGCGTGGTCGACCAGTTCGCGCAACCGGTTCGCGGTCGACGTTCGGACGGCACCGTTACCTGCTAACACCAGCGGGGTGTCTGCGTCCTCGAGGAGTTCGACGGCGTGGTGGAGCGACCGCTCGTCGGGGGCAGCCCGTCGCACACGTGGCCGAGTTGGGAGCGGCTCTGCATCGAGCTCTTGGGCTGCCACGTCCTCGGGGAACTCGAGGTGGGTCGCACCGGGTTTCTCGTACTCGGCGAGCTTGAACGCCTTGCGTACCGACTCCGGGATGATCTCGGCCTCGGTGATCTGTGTGTTCCACTTCACGACCGGCTCGAACATGTGGACGATGTCGAGGGCCTGGTGGCTCTCCTGGTGGAGGCGTTCGAGCCCTCCTTGTCCCGTAATCGCGACAACTGGGGACTTATCGAGATGGGCGTCCGCGACGCCCGTGAGAAGATTCGTGGCACCCGGTCCCAGCGTCGAGAGGCAGACACCGGCTTCGCCCGTCAACCGACCGTGAACGTCGGCCATGAACGCCGCACCCTGTTCGTGTCGCACCGGGATGAACTGGATGTCCGAATCCCGGAGTGAGAACAGCAGGGCCTCGAGTTCTTCTCCCGGGAGCCCGAACACGTACTCGACACCCTCTGTTTCGAGGCATCTGACGAGGAGATCGGACGCCTTCATCATTCCACCCAGACGGTCTTGCGATTGACGAACTCCATGATGCCCGCATTCGAGAGTTCGCGGCCGTAGCCAGACTCCTTGACCCCGCCGAACGGGACTCGTGGGTCGGACTTCACCAGCTGATTCACGTACACGTTACCGGTGTCGATCTGTCGAGCGAGGCGCTCACCGCGCTCGCGGTCTTCGGTCCAGATGCTCGCACCCAGACCGAACTCGGTGTCGTTCGCTTTCCTAATCGCCGCGTTCTCGTCTGGAACCTCATAGACGGCGGCGACGGGCCCGAACGTCTCCTCGGCGTCGACAGGACATCCCTCCGGGATTTCTGTGAGGATTGTCGGGGGATAGTACGCACCCTGCCGATCGAGGGGCACACCACCTGTGACGACCCGTGCGCCCGCCTCGACGCTCGCCTCGACCTGTCCATGGAGGTCTTCCAGGAGATCTTGACGGGCCTGGGGGCCGACGTCGGTCTCCTCGTCCATCGGATCGCCAACGGTGAGTGACGAGACCGCTTCGGTGAACTTGTCGAGGAACGCCTGGTACACGTCTGTGTGAACGATGAATCGCTTGGCTGCGATACATGACTGCCCACCGTTCTGGTTGCGCGCCCGGGCACCGATCTCCGCAGCAGCCGAGATATCGGCGTCGTCGAGGACGATGAACGGGTCGCTTCCGCCGAGTTCCAGCACAGTCTTCTTGAGGTACTCGCCCGCTGTCGACGCGACAGCCCTCCCAGCCGGTCCACTTCCGGTCAGTGTCGCGGCCCGAACGCGGTCGTCCGCGAGGATCCCCTCAACGAGATCCGACGGGATCAACAGTGACTGGAAGACCCCTTCGGGGTAGCCAGCCTCACGAAACACCTCCTCGATTGCCATCGAACAGCCGGGGACGTTGGAGGCGTGTTTCAGCAACCCGACGTTGCCCGCCGTCAGCGACGGGGCGGCGAATCTGAACACCTGCCAGAACGGGAAGTTCCACGGCATAACTGCGAGGACTGGTCCCAGTGGCTCGTAGACGGTTTCGACCGCCGCTCCCGGTGGACTGGGGTGTCCCTCGGGTTCCAGGTACGCGCTCGCGTGTTCCGCGTAGTGATCACAGCCCCACGCGCACTTTTCGACCTCAGCGAGAGCTTGCGAGACCGGTTTTCCCATCTCGCGGGTCATCGTTTCGGCGTACTTGTGCTTGTTCTCTCGCAGGACCTCACCGGCAGCCGCAAGCAGTTCTTCGCGTTCCCGAACCGGCCGGAGGCGCCAGTCTTCGAACGCTGCATTCGCCCGGTCGAGCGCTTCTTCGACCTCCAACTGGGTGTGGTCCGCGTACGATTCGATTCGCTCGCCAGTCGACGGGTCGACTACGTCCATGTCCGTGTAATTAGATGTGCAAGAGGTTAACTCACAGGGGTCCCGTCGGCGGCGCGGCGGAGATTGCACGCTGGCGACGGACTCGGTCATGAACGCGACCGCCATCTGTTTCGCTCTTTCCAGGTCGCCGGTCCGAGGGTTACGTGTCTCACCGAGCGCAGCTGGGGTGAGGCTACAGAACGAACGTGACGATAGCGAGAACGACGAAGATGATGACGAGCCACTTTGCGATATCCATACTGAGTCCCGCGACACCCCGAGCACCGAGCACCGCTGCGACGATCGCGAGAATCAAAAAGAGGACTGCGAGTTCGATGAAACCACTCCCGAACTGTAACGGCACCGCCTGGACCGAGACAGCGCTATCCAGAACTCCGTGTGATGCGATCATAGCATATCTACGGCTCTCAAGTATGTTAACCCCCGACATATTCATTCTCACCCTGTTTTTGAATAACCGGGTGACTCTGTCCGGGTAGAATCAATTCACTCGATTAATCAGCACACGACCTCATTCGGAAATTCGGGGCTACTACTCTGTCGCCAGCCGTATTGGATTGTACTGTGTCACGAGACGACTACGAAGCGGAACTGTCAGCTGGTCGGGGGGGAGATCGCATCCATACTACGCGGTGTGGCGGAGGGAATTCGCACAGGAGCCGTTCGGTTAGGCGATAGCCCGGATGCCGTGACTGTCGATACACCAGACGAACTCACGCTGGAAATCGAACTCGAAACCGAAGACGACGAGATGAGTCTGGAACACCATCGCGCCCGTGATATTCCCAATTGCGAGGGTATCTTTACCCTCACCGATCCAGATGACGGAATTGGATTTCTCGGGGAGTTCAGTGGCCAGCGGTGCTAACAGGAGGGCAATCAGCGCTGCGGGAACGTCCAGCACCTCCGTCGAGAAGAACTCAACCTCGGTCACGAACAGATGGGCACCAGCGATGATCACGAGCAGCGCACACACGGTCTGCGTGACCACCATCCACAGGGGTGGTCGTCGATGGGGACCATGGCCGATCCGAACGCCGGGAACGGTCGCTGGCCCTCGGTTAGTAATCCCCTGAGGTGCAGCCGATCGAGGTCGTCCCCGACGATACGCTGGCCGGCTGCAAGTGTTTGCTTGACGTACACGGCATACAGGGCGACGAGCCCGAGGGTAATACCGATACGGAGCCGGCGGGATGGAACGAACGCGGCCACCACCGCGAACGTGTATCCGACGAGGAAAAACGAGAGGTCACGCCGGAGGGCCGGCACGTCGGCCTCCAAAATCGGGCCGGCGACGCGACGGCTGCCGAAATACAGCACGCTCGCGCCGACCAAGGCCATCGCGATCGTCGCAAGCATAAACGGCGCGCCAAGGATGGCCCCAACGCTGATCGCGTCGGCAGCGGCCTGGTCCCCCCGACCGAGGAGGACCGAAACGATGGCAATCACGGGGATCATCGTCTCGGGTAACGCCGTCCCGACTGCGGCCAGGATGCTTCCGGTCGCGCTCTCGCTCACGCCGAGGTGATATCCGAACCACTCGACTGAATTCGTGAAGATCTCCGCGCCACCGAGGAGTAATGCAAACGCGCCGAGAAGCAGTCCGAGATTCAGCAGCGGAATCGAGAAAACTTCTACCGTTTGGAACATGGAGGTGTGTTCAATTCAACTGTCGTTCTGTTCGTAGGCATCGAACCAGCTAGTGACGGCCTGCTTGAGTGCCCCGGTCGTGCTCCCGAGGTTCAGCATCTGGTAGCCGTTCGTCGCTTTTTCGTTGACATCGTCCATTCCGAACCCGAGACCCGCAACGGGGACACCCACATCGATAGCTTTCGAACGAACCGTCTCGACGGCTTCCTGCACCATCGGATGATCGATCTCACCGGGGTGACCGAGCGACACCGAGAGGTCGAACGGGCCGATGAAGACGAATCCCAGGTCCGGGACGGCCAGGATGTCGTCCAGGTTCTCGATGGACGCCTCGGTCTCGATGGTCACACCGACGAGGGTTTCTCTGTCTTCGGTCGCAATGTAATCGTCAGCGAGACCCCAGCGAGACGCCCGAGGCGAGGCCAGTCCTCGATCACCGGGACCATCGTCGTAACGGAACCGTGCGGACCGAACCGCATCGCGGACTTCGTCGGCGGTTTCCACGCGGGGGAGTAACACGTTTCTCGCACCGAGGTCCAGCGCTTTCCGGACGAGCGTTGGGTCCGTATCGGGAAGTCGGAGAAGTACTTCCACGTCCGTTCGTTCGGTTGCCCGGAGCAGGTCTTCCAACTGACGTGCATCCCACGGGTCCGGTCCACCGTGTTCGAGATCCAGCCAGACGAAATCGACGCCGAGTTCACCGTAGAACTCCACGAGCGTCGGGCTGTACGTATTGTCGAGGACGCCGAGAGCGATACTGCCGTCGTTCAGGGTCGCGGCGAGGTCGTTGGCGGGCTGTGAAGCCTTCATAACCTAGTGGACGGGGTATTACTCTTCGGTACGATTCGGGCCTGGACGTCGTCGATCGCCTCTCGCACCTCCTCGCGGGCCTCACCACCCGCCTCTATCGACTCGTCAATAACCTCGTCCAACTCCTTGCGCACCTGGTCAATCGCCGTATCGACGCGCTTGAATCGGTCTTTCTTTTCGTTGCTCATCGCAAGTAGAGCATTCGGGACACTCGACTAATACAGGCCACATTTTCATAGCACACGAAGTTGTGATTAATCGAGAGACAGGTGGTAGTCGGACGACCGCTGAGTGGGTACGTCTCACTTCCACCGAGGATCTGTCGTGGAATCGCGATTGGTACAACCCATCGTCGTCGTCGTCGGACGTTGTTGTCGGTGAATGCAGAGCCCTCGACGGATCTGAAATACTGGTTTGACAATTCGACGTTGGGCCATCAGGCGTTTGTTCACATCACCGACTGGCTCAGCCGTCTCACTCAGTGGCTGATGGACTCGATTGATCGTCCGGTTCGTCGGTGAGGTTGAGCCCAGCCAAGAGACGAGCCGTGATGACTTGATCGACGATGGCGAGCAACTGGGTATCGTCGCTCGTGTAGTCGGCGAAGATGCCGAGCGGGACTTCCCCACCTGCCATCTCCCGATGACCGCCGGCACTACCGACATCCGCAAACGCCTCGTGGAGCGCGTCGCCGATGTGGACTCGTGCATCCGTCGACCGCGCACTGATCTGGATGGCCTCCGCGAGCATTCCGAAGACGATGGCGGTATCGACACCCTCCAGTGTGGCGAGATAGTCGGCGGCTTGCGGTAACGCATCCCGCTCGTTCGTCCGGCCGACGTGAGTGATGAGTACCGACCCTCGTACCGTTCGATTCTGGATGGCGGTCGCGATGGCGTCGACGGTCGCCCCACTGACCGATGGTGAGGACAACTGCCGGAGCAGATCTCGATCGGCGTGGTCGTGGAGATACCCCGCCGCGTCGTACTCTGCCCGGGTCGCTCCCCGAAGGAAACCGAGCGTCTCACGGCGAATCGCAAACAGGAGCGCCGTTGCGAGCGTCGTATCGAGATCGATGGCGAGTTCCCGGACGTACTCCGTGAGGATCGTCGCAGTCGCTCCGACGGCCTCGCGGTGGTCGACGAACTGGGCGTCGATTTCCTCACTCGGGTGGTGATCGATGACGATGTCCACGGGGGTCCCCTCTGGGACCCGGTTGTTCGCGCCCGGGACCGCGTGATCGACGAACGCAAGCAGCGATCCCTCATCTCGATTCTGAACGGCAGCAGGATCGAAGGGTTCGAGATCGATGTCGAGCAGATTGACGAACGCCCGATTCTGCTGATGGGAAATATCGCCACTGTAAAGCACCTGTCGCGTGTCGATTCCGGCAGCAGCTGCAATCCGGCCCAGAGCGAGTGCACTTGCGAGACAGTCCGGATCGGGATTGTTGTGACAGACGATAGTGAGTTCGCTTGCTTCGGAGAGGAACTCGTAGAGTGTCTGAGCCGGACTCATCGTCCTGTATTTCAGCGGCCAGAGTGAAAGAAGTAGCGAGAGACGTTTCACAGGAGCACGACCTGTGCCATCCCAGGTTGGCGTGACCACGGCAGTTCCTGGAACGCTGCTTCCGGTGTCTCCGAAACGGCAATCTGCTGTTGGACGTCGATCGTGGATTCTTGCATACAGTTACCACATCTCCCGTCGCGTGAATCCCGAGAATAGACGTGCTGTGGCGTGTCCTGGGGGGCTCGAACGCATATCTACATTATGGTCCGGACGCAGATACGTCACCGGTACCAGTCATCGGCAGAGATTGTTCGCGCTCGCCAACCGTACCGATACCCCGCCGTAATTCGAGTGCGCTCGCGTAATCGGCTTGCGAGAGGACCCCGACGACTGAGCCGCCCTCCTCGACGAGGGCATACGACGTCTTCGAGGCGCCGAGTTCGACGAGTGCGTCGAAGGCGTCCGCCGTCGCCTGCACGGTTAGCGGTTCTTCGGCCATTACGTCGGCAACCGGAGTGGTTGCACGGTTGCGCTGGTCGACGTCTGTCAGGTGTTGGAGTGAGACGATACCGACAGTGGCGCCTGTCTCGTCGGTGACGCCGAACTCGGTTCGGCGGTCGACGAGCATCTGATCGACGAACTCCGCGACCGTCGACGTGGCCGGGATGGTGCGTAGATCACGTTTCATGATGTCCGCGACGGTGACTCCAACGAGCAGATCCTCGAGTGCCGTCGTGCGTGATTCGGAGGTCGCCGCCCCGTAGATGAACAGGGCGACGAACAGGAGGATGACGTTGAACGAGAACACGCCGATCACGGCGAACACTATGGCGAATATGACGCCAACACGTGCGGCGATCCGGGTGGCCTGCCCGTACGGGCGTGTCCGAGCGAGCAGCGCCCGAAAGACCCGCCCGCCGTCCATCGGGAACGCCGGAACGAGGTTGAAGATAGCGAGCGTCACGTTCACGACGGCGAGCCAGCCGACGACGAACAGTACAATGGGGAGCGACGTGGGGATGATCTGCAACAGGATGTAACAAACGACTCCGATCAGGACACTCGTGATGGGACCGGCGATGGCGATCCAGAACTCGCGGTTCCACTCTCGGGGGATCGATGCCATACTCGCGACGCCGCCGAAGATCCAGAGCGTGATCGACTCGATGGTCAAGCCGTACCGAAGCGCGACCCACGAGTGGCCCAGTTCGTGGAGGGTCACGCTCACGAACAGCCCAACCGCTGCTGCCGCACCGATGAGCCAGGGTGTCGTGCCCTGGCGCAGAACGGCAACGTCGAGTGAGGACCCGGCCAACCCATCGATGATCCCGGCGTAGAGGGTGATCTGCTGCCCACTTCCGATCAACCACGCGAGGATCGGGAGAAAGACTATCAGCGAGATGTTGATGTTGATGGGGATGCCCCAGATGCTGGTGAGGCGATAGCTACGCATTACTCTCCACCGTCGGGGGGACCCTGCTCACCGCCGTCGGCCTGGGCCGAGTTGTGCGGCGTCGGCGTCCCGGCGGATGCGCGCCCCATCCAGCGGTCAATGTTCTCCGCAACGTAGGTGTGGCCGCCCCAGCCAACGGCGATGCCGACGCCGATCGCGACGGCGGCGGCGAGTCCCCACGCTAACGCGTTGGCGAAGACGAACAGGATGCCGACATCGACGCCCATCGTGTCGAGCCCGATCACGATCGAGGTGAAGTAGAGGAACAGCCGCGTGCCCTTTGCGAACCACGAGGTGTACTCCGTCTGAGTGCCCCCCCGGGTTCGCATGATTGCGTCACCGATGAAGTCCGCAACGACGAACCCAAGGACGACGACTAACAGTCCGGCGATGAACGCCGGCAGATACGAGACTGCCGTCGAGATCCACTCCGACAACAGCGAAATCGCGAGCACGTTTGCAGCGGCGAGGATCGCTAGCGCATAGACGAACCACTTCGCGAGCGTCCCGAACGCGTTCGAGACGGCGGCCTCGGTTCCCCCGAGGATGCGTCCAATCGGCGTTTCGAGTACCATCCGGTCTAACTCGACCCGGTCAGCTACGTTCCGAACCACCTTGGCGGCGGCAACTCCGAGTACCCAGCCGATTAGAAGGACCACGAGCGCGCCGATCAGTCGGGGAAGAAATGCCACGATCCCCGCGACCGTCTCCTCGAGGAACGCCGGGACAACTAGTTGGAGTACGTGCGACTGTAGCATGATCGAGATATACGTCGCTCAGAGTCATGAAGAGGCGACATTTTCACACCCTACGGGTTTTTGATTATGTGAGTCACACGCCGGGCGTGGCACGTCCTACTGCCGAGTTCGCTCGTGTTCTGGAGCGAGATCCAGAAACACGTCGTCCTCCGCACCACACCGTGGACACGTATGCACGAAGTGGAGGCCGTCCTCATCGCGCTTTTCTATTCGCCATTCTCCCGGTAGGCGGTCTGCCCGTCGCCGACTTCTTCGAGGACGAAGTTAGGGTAGACACCGCCGGTCGCGTGGGGGGTCATCGCCTCGTGCATGTCGCGTGTCCAGGCGATACACTCACTCGTCCTGCTCGGGCCCCCCCACCGCGTGTGGAGGACCATCGTGAACTCGAAGTCGCGGTGAGGGTACGCCGTCGCGTCGACGAGTCGCTTGTTCATCGCTCCACCGAGATGCGGGATAGCAATCTCCGTTCCTGGGGGGGATGGATTTTCCGTACTGCAGGAACGTCTCTATCGTGCCGTCGGTCAGCTCGTGCTCCTTTCAGCCGTCCCGTGTGTGCATCCATCGACCGTCTCACGACTGTTCGTGGTCGGTCGTAGTTCTACCGTCTACGACACGTGTCAAAAATAGGTGAAGATGACCTCCGACGTAGTCGGTCAACAGGCACTCACTCTCTGCGGCTACGACGCATTCTTCAGAACGAAACGTCGGCTTCGTCCCTGGGCCCCACCGCTGCTGCGGAAGGGTTCGTGCCACGATCGTCGTAGTATTTGCGGCCAATATACTCATCGCTCACGTTACCAATGATGGTCGTGAACAACTCGTCGGCCGAGGCGTACGTCTCTTGGCCGACGTGACCGATGATCGTCGAGATCGTTTCGGTCTCCTGAGCGTCCGGGGCCTCAATTTCGGTCGCTCCGAGCTGCTCGATGACCGAGTGTTGATCGATCGGAAAGCTGAGTTCGTCTTCGAGGGATGCGAGTACGTTACGTATCTTCATCAGATACCCGGATAACCGTTCCCCACCCACCTAAAGGGACAACAATTTACAAACCGAGACGTTTTTTGATTAACTGAGTGACTGTACTTGCCACACCGTTGGCGGTGACACGTACGCCCCTGGACTGCTCAAGCACGGTGTACCCGGTGAACTTCGGTGAGAGTATCTCGGAGATATCCATGGGTAACTCTCTAGCGTGAGGGGTGTAGGACGGTTATGCCTGTCCCAGCCCTGATATTTGAGGGAGGGACGCGCGAAGTAGTGTTTGAGTGAGATGTCTACCTGCGTCGACCATATGCATTGAGAGAGCCAGTCTCAACTACTGTGAGAGTTTACGAGCTGGGGACCTGCGCCTACGACGACACGGCGCTCGGGGGAGTGCTGCGTAACGAAGAGGGATTCGTGAAGGCCATTGTGGGGAGCGACAACGAGGTTCTCGGCTGTCACATCATCGGCCCGGAGGCATCAACGATGATTCACGAGGTACGCACGGCCGTCGCAGCGGGTGCCGATGCAGAGCTGATCGCAGAGACGATCCACGTCCACCCTGCCATCTCGGAGGTCGTCCAGGGTGCGTTCCGCGACGTGTGCGACGTGGCTCCCTCCGGTCTCTGATCGAGCGTCGGGGCAGCGGGCAACGTTGGTCCGACGTCATCGAGGACCTGGGCGCCGAGCCGGTCGTCGCAGATCTGACCGGGGACGTCTCGCACGCCGTCGATGGAATCGACGCGATCATTTTCGCCGCGAGTTCGGGCGGCGAGGACGTGTGGGGCGTCGACCGCGACGGTGCGACCAACCTCATCGACTCGGTCGTCTCCATCGTGACTGTGGAGCTGAGCGCAGACAGTCGCTCCCAACGACCACCCCAAGCAGGGCTATCGTCGCAACGACTTGGCGACGTGAGGGAGTGCCAGTGATGACTTGTCCTCTTCGGTATCCGAGTGCGTGAACGTTGCACTGCTGGGCGTCCAAGCAGCCCACATCCGGATCAGGAACTATTGGTTTTGTTCAAATGCCCAACTTCTGATAAAACTAGCGTCCAAGAGACAGGGCGCGAATTGGGCGGGTGCAACTCAGACTCATACGGGAGTGGTCTTGTCGCATTCCGTTACTCACTTCCTCAAAAAGATACGAGACTGAAAAAACGAGGGGCGTTATATCTGTATAAACGTAATTTCACATGATGTCCTTAGGAGATAGCATAGCAGGTTCAGAGTGGGATCAGATGTATATTGACGGTGGGTGGGTCGATGCCACCGGTGGCGAGACGCTCGAGGTGACAAATCCGTCGACACAAAAAGCGTTTGCCGAGGTGCCCGCAGCGACAACACAGGACGTGGATGCGGCCTACGAGGCGGCTGGGGAAGCACAGCCGGGCTGGGAGGCTACTTCACGCGCCGACCGGAACGAGCTCGTTAAGACAGCACTCGACACGCTCAGGGAACGTTCCGATGACCTCGTCGAGCTACTTGCGCGCGAGGGCGGGAGTGCAAGTGGAAAGGCCAAGGGGGAACTCGCCCTCACGCAGAGTGACTTCGAGACCGCACTCGACCTCGCCCCGCCGGAGGAGGAGGTTAGAGATTCGGCGTTCGTCGAGGGCAAGCGCCACCACATCGTCGAGGAGCCGGTCGGCGTTGTCGGTATCATCTCGCCGTGGAACTACCCCGTGCATCTGACCACCCGCGCACTGGCCCCAGCGCTCGCGCTCGGGTGCACAGTCGTCGTCAAACCGGCCTCGGATACGCCGATCTCCGGTGGGCTCTTCTTGGCAGAGATCGCTGACGAGGTCGGATTCCCGGACGGCGTCGTGAACGTGGTCACCGGCCGGGGGGCGGAAATCGGCGACCGTATGGCGGGCCACCCGGTGCCACGTGTGATTTCTTTCACCGGCTCGACCGCTGTCGGCAAACGAGTCGCCAGCCAGGCCGGCAACAGTATCACCCTGCCCGCTCTCGAACTCGGCGGCAACGGCCCGAACGTCGTCACCGAAGACATCGACGTCGACAGGGCCGCTCGGATCGGAGCGGTCGGGTCGTTCACCCACCAGGGACAGGTCTGTATCTCGATTAACCGGCATATCGTCCACGAGGACGTCTACGACGACTACGTCGAGAAGCTCACTACGTACGCGAACTCACTCGACATGGGTGATCCGACCACGGACGACGTCGACCTCGGACCGCTGATCAACGAGTCCCAGCTCGACAGTATCACGGAGTTCGTCAACCAGTCCATTGAGCAGGGTGCGACCCTCGAAACCGGTGGCGAGGCCGACGAATTGTTCTTCGAGCCGACGGTCCTCTCCGGCGTGACGAACGAGATGGCGGCTGCCTGCAACGAACACTTCGGTCCGGTTGCACCGGTGATCCCGGTCGGCTCTGACGAGGAGGCAGTCGAGGTTGCGAACGATACGGAGTACGGGCTTGCGGCTTCGGTCCAGTGTGAGGACGATGCCCGGGCGCGCTCGCTGGCCGACCGAATCGAATCCGGGATGGTCCACATCAACGATCACCCAATTCAGGACGAACCCAATGCACCGTTCGGTGGACTCAAGCAGTCGGGTCTCGGTCGGTACAACGACGAATGGGTACGGGACGAACTTCTCGAGGAGAAGTGGATATCGGTCCAGCACGACGAACGTGAATACGGTCTGCTTGACTGAAACTCGGAGCTCGACTAGTAAATTCAGCGACGCCGGTCGCTGCTGACCCTGTCAGGGGGCAGGACCTTGTTTCGAGATGCTGAGACGAACCAACAGTCGTGCTGCATACGACGCGCGTATTTCAGGACCCAAGGCACTCCTCAGTGAGACAGTAGGTGGCCACTGCACGAGCTCAAATGGCGAAATACAGTCACAGTTCCGGCTCGATGTATACCAGCTTTACCCGATTGTCGATGCCGATGAGTGCCTGTTCAATCTGCTTGATATCTTCGTCAATGTCGCCGGTCACGAGCTTTGGGTCGAAGCTCACGTCCGCGGTGACGAGTACCGTTCCAGTCCCGATGAACATCGTCCGGAAGTCATCGAGATTTACAACACCGTCGTGGGACTCGACGGCCGTGCGCAACTTGCGTTCGACGGCTGCGGAGAGACTCTCTCCAATGATGAGCCGCTTATTTCTCCGAGAGACGAACCGGCAAATTGGCGGTGATGTTGGGCGACCGGAAATCGGATGTGAGTCGTTTCCCCCCACCGCAGGACACGTTCGACCCGTTCCAGACGGGGAGGCCCCCGTTTTCTCTGAGTGAAGACAACAGACTACAGTACCGTGCTGACTACACCCTCCGTATGCAGCACGGCCGCTTAGACCTATCACCGGATGAGGGGTTCAACAGGGCCGAAACATTCCCTTCATCTCGGTGGTGGAGCGGGCTATAGAGGGCTGCAGTACCTACTAGTAGTAATGTCCGAATCAGAAACGACCCGCTGGGAGTACGAGACGCTTCGCCCACCGCGCGATGAGACCCAAAAAGAAGCAGAAGATCCGAAAGCGGAGTTGAATCAACTCGGTGCAGAGGGTTGGGAGTTTGTGGAGACGATCGACTACGAGGGAGGCGGCACCAAGTACCTCGTTTTCAAGCGACCTGCCCGATCGAGTGAGCCAGTATGACTGACGAGACCGACATCAGTACGGCCAACACGATGCGTGAGCGCGCGGGAGAGAGTCGGGTGAAACTCTGGGTGCTGCTACGCGCGAACCGCCTTCTCGTCTCCAGTGTCCTGACCAGTGCCGTGTTCGTCGTATTCGTTATCGCCGTCGCTGTCCTCCATCCACCGTTTTCACAGCAAATCGAGTCCGGTGACATGATCGACACGATGTTCTCGACGATGATCACGGTCATCGTGACTGGGACGACACTCGTCGTCACGATCGGTCAGCTCGTCCTCACCCAGGAGAACGGCCCGCTCGGCGATCAACGCGAGCGGATGGCCAGTTCGATGGATTTCCGGGACTTTACTGAAGAATTGATCGGGGCTCCGAGTCCTGTCGATCCATCCGAATTCCTCCGGCAGATCATCGGAGTCACGGCACAACGGACTACGGCTCTTCGAGAGTCAATTGGCAAGAATGCTGACGAGAACCTCCGAGAAGAGGTCGATGAATTCGCTGAAAGCGTCACTGGGAACGCTGACACGGTACGAGACCAACTTGAGGGTGCACAGTTTGGCTCGTGCGATGTGTTATTCGCCGCACTGAATTTCAATTATAGCTGGAAGATCTTCCAGGTTGAACGTCTCGCGAACGAATACGAAGAGAGCCTCACTGAGGAGGAACACGGCTTGCTTGACGACCTCAAAACAGCGCTGTCTCTGTTTGGTCCAGCGCGCGAACACATCAAGACGCTGTACTTCCAGTGGGCACTCATCGACTTGTCTCAGATGATTCTCTATGCTGCAGTCCCGGCAGTGGCCATTGCGGGTATCATGGTTGCGATCGTCGATGCGGGCACGTTCCCGGGAAGCACACTTGGTTTCGATCACATCATCCTCGTTGTGGGCGGTGCGTTTGCGGTGACACTCGTTCCATTCATGCTGTTTGTCTCGTACGTCCTTCGCATCCTCACCATCGCGAAACGGACACTTGCCATCGAGCCGCTGCTCCTCCGCGTATCACAACGTTGAGGCGTTATAGCTCCGCTTGGCGCTCGTCCGGGATTTTGATCTATCGCTTATCTGTCGGAGATTGTTGATGTGGCACTGTCTAGATAAGCCAGTTTGAGAATCGAGCAAGTCCTAGAGTTAGTTCTTGATGCTACTCTCAGACTTGCTCAAACAGAGTTTAGACACGGCTACGCTTGAATGTTGGCAGCGAGAGAGGACGGCAACGCCCGTCAGGGCGTTTGCCGTCCGACTCCACTCGGCAGGACTTTCACTCAGAGAAACAGAAGCAGTTCTTCAGTTACTCGGCGTAGAGCGGTCGTTTCAGGCCATCTTTCAATGGTACATCGGCTATCTGATAGCGCTCCGAACCCGCCGAAGGCGAAGCCGAAGCGGGTCGCGGTCGACGAGACCGCTATCAAAATCAATAGTCAATGATCTTGGCTGTATGCTGCAATAGACCTCGACACAAAGTTGATTCTCGACGCTACGTTGTTCAAGCGTCACGGCACGAATCCAGCAGCTGCGTTCCTGTTTGGGCTCGCTGAGAAACACGATCTCTCAGACGCTGTGTTTCTAGTAGATCAATTCGGCTATCGGACTGCCCTGGCTCGGTTAGGATTAAACGGACGGGTCGACTACACCGACCGAAACCTGATTGAAAAGTGGTTTCAGACACTGAAGATGCGAGTCGACTGTTTCCACAACTCATGGGTGGGCAGTCGGTTGAGCGTTCGACGGTTGCTTGCGATGTTCGTGCATTACTACAACGTTCAGAGACCGCATCAGTCGCTCGACGGAAGAACGCCAGCTCAGGAGGTTAACTAGACAGTGCCGAATCGCCCCACTATTTTTCTCCCCCTCAATTGATTTCAGCAACCAATTCAGCTAATCTCGATGATGGGAGTGGATCTATTTCCACGCACCTACCCTCGGCAGTATAGAAGATCCCAGCAATCACTTCGCGTTCAGGGAACCACTCGTCCAACACGTGATAGTACACGCTGAGTTGCTTCCGGTACTCATCTTCAGCGTGCCGCCCGAGGTCAGTCTTGAAGTCGATGATCTCGACGGTATTGGGACGAATGTGAACGAGGTCGATGATTCCTGAGATGGTTACCTGCTCGCCATCGACAGTGAGCGGGAGATACGCGTCCTCCTCGACTCGCAACTCTCCATCGAGGGAGTCCAGGAACGACTTGATGTGGCGCTCGTCGTCGTTCGAGGGTTCGACATCTCCTTCGAGCACGTACCGCTCAGCGAACTCGTGGGTCTGCGTTCCGAACGCGGTCCCTCTTCCGTCATCAACGTCCTCGAACACATCGTCGCGCATGAGCGTGTGTGGCGAGTGTCCGACCGGGCCATCCGGCGTCGGCACAGCAATCTGCAGGTGTGCCTGCGTCGTCTCGCTGATGTCGTCCTCCTGAACGTCGGGCTCAAGTTCCTCGAGGTCGACCGGAAGCTCTTCGATAAACGTGTTCGGGGACTCGCCCGAGGAGAACACGAGGTGGCTCTCAGCCCGCGTCATTGCGACGTAGAGCAAGCGTCGTTCCTCATCGTATCCACGCGGCAGGCACTTCCGGAGGACGTCACTCCGCCAGTTGTCGTGAATGTGGGGATACCCGTGGTCGTCGGCGTAGACCTTCCGCTGGCGGAGCCCAATCGGATCGTCGAACGTGATCGCGGTGCTGTTCCCCCCTGACGGTGGGAAGCGATGGGAGTTCATGTTCGCGAGCACGACGATGGGGTGTTCGAGTCCCTTCGCCGCGTGGATGGTCTGAACCGTTACCGAGTTCGTGCCGGCGCTCGCGTGAACCTCGTGCGTGCTTCCGTCCTCGATGCCGCGCTCGATGAACCGGATGAGGTCACCTCGTGTCAACGTCGTCGCGCTGTGGACGGACTGGATCGTCGTCAGCAGCACGTCGGCGTAGGCCCCGTCGTAGTCGTACTGGGAGAACACGCGCTGGGCAACGCCACCGACCGTCTCCAGCGATGCAAGCTCCGACTTGAACGTCTGCATGTTGGCGGGGTACGCCTCGGTATCGAGGACGTGTTTGACCTCGTCCAGCGTGTAGCCAGCTTCCTCGAGGACGACCGCCCATCCCCTATCGGCGTCGGATTCGAGGATTCGCAGCCAGGCCAGGAGCAGTTTCGCAGGGTCAGACCGGAACAATTCGATGCCACCCTCGTACGCCATCGGCAACCCGTATTCCTCGGCGACAGAGAGGAGTTCTCGGCCGAAGTCACGGGTCCGGGTGAGGACGGCGATGTCACCGTACTCCGGGAGGCGGAGTTCGTCGTTCTCTTCGACCTGATACGCGTCGTTCCCGACGATCTCCTGAATCTTGGTCAGAACAGCCTCGTGTTCGTCTTCGTGTTGAATCGCCTCGATGTGGGTGTTCTCGTGCGCGGCGTTCGATGAGAGCGACACGATGCGGTCTCGGACGGCCGCCTCGTCGACGTCGTCCTTGCTCGCAGCGGGGGTGACCAGGCTGTGCTCGGAGAAGTCGAGGATGGCCTGCGTCGACCGGTAGTTCTCGACGAGCTCAATATCGATGATTGGGCGTGTCGCCCACGATACTCGCTCGTGGTCTTCGTTCAATTCCTCCACAAACCGATCCAGCCGGGACTCGAACTCGGTGATGTTCTCGACGGCAGCGTACTGGAACGAGTAGATGCTCTGCTTCCAGTCGCCGACAACACAGACGTTGTTCGTGTCCGCAAGCAGGAGGGCGAGTTTGAACTGGATCTCGCTGGAGTCCTGGAACTCGTCGATCATCACGTACTCGAACGCGACGTCGTCGCGGAGTTGGTGGTCGTCACAGAGCAAGACGAACGCGAAGAGCTGGAGGAAGCTGAAGTTGAGGTAGTTCCGACTGAGCGCGAACTGCAGGTACTCGTGATAGACGTCGTGGACGAAGTTCTTGAGGCCCTCTCGCTGCTCGTCAAACGCCAGTCGTGCGACGGCAGCAGGGACCTGTTTCTCTCCCCATCCGCCACGGATCTCGTCTTCCTCGGGCGCGTCTGGGAGGTAGCACTTGTCGTTCCCGTAGCCCCCGAGTTTCGAGCGAAGCTTCGACTGCTTGTTCCCACCGTTCCGGGGCTGGTTCAGCTCTTCGAAGATCTCTTGGAATGCGTCGAAGTCGCCGTCCAGATGCCGCTCGCCGTTTCGATACCAGCCATCAGCCGTCGGGAAGACACCCTTCGCGGCGAGTTGATTGAGTAACCCGAGGAGTTCGACTGGCTCCTCGACGGCGCGGAAGAAGTCGTCGTACTCTGGGTGGTCATCGCTGAATCGGCGGATGAACTCGCGGAACTGCGCCTTCTCGACATTCTCGTCTTCGAGGACGCGCGTGGAGCCGGTGATGCGGTCGTCGATACCGAGGAGCGTGGGTGCCTCGAACCCGTGTTCCATGAGAATGTCGTGACAGAGGCTGTGGAATGTCTGGATGGGCGCGTCCGAGAGTTCACGCATCCGATAGTCACAGTTGGCGACGATTCGGTCTCTCATCTCCGTCGCCGCGCTGTTGGTGAACGTCACGAGGAGAACGTCCTCGGGCTCCACGTCCTCCTGGTCGACGATTTCTGCGTATCGACGGGTAACGGTGAACGTCTTCCCGGTCCCCGCACCGGCATCGACGACGTGGATGCCCTGTGTGCTGTCGATGAGGTCTTGCTGTTGGTCGTTCGGTGCGGTCATCGCGAACCACCCTCCAGAATGCAGTCTCGGTTGTCCACGTAGCGGTAGTTCGGGTCGCCGCCGAGTCCCTGGACTGGGAAGCGCTCATCACCGGCACGGCGGCCGTTCAATTCTGAGAGTCGATCTTGGACGAACTGCTCGAATGTGTCCACATCGCCCGAGAAATAGTTCTGGTTGCGAATACGGACCAAATGTCTCAGGGCCTGCTTGCAGCCGTTTTTCACGTACTTGTAGTCCCCAACAGCAGCAATCAGTCGCTCAGTGAGCGCTCTGCCGAACTCGGATTCGATGAGTTCGTCGCTATCGCTGGTGTCCGGGAACTCGTACGCATCCAACACAGCCTGATACACCTCGTACGTCGACTTCGAGAAGGTCTTGTTACAGTCGTTCGCGGCGTCTTCCTGCAGTTCGGTGAAGACAGCTGGACTCGCGATGTATTCCTCGTAGGTGACTGGGTAGTAGGCCACCGTCGTGAGGCAGTCCTCGAGAGACCCATCCCCGGTCACCACATCATCCAGTGTCTCCAGGAAGTGGAAGAACGTGAATCGCAGTTCCTCATCCGGGCGCTCGGCCCGCTGGTGTGCGAGATACAGCAACGCCTGGAAGTTCGGTTTGTCGCTCGGTGGGTCGAGTGCCGAGTGTTTGACGATGGAGTATGCCGACTTCTTTGAGCCGCTCTTGTAGTCGAGGAGTCGGGTAGGGCTGTGAACGAGGTCTATCTTCCCTTTCAACCCGAGGTCGGTGTTCTCGAACCAGCGTTCGGTGTGCGACGCATCGATGGGGCGGTCGTAATACGCAGCGAAGAAATTCTCTCCCCGGCCGCTGTCCGGTGTCGTCAAGCCATCACCTTGCGGCGGGTTTGCATCGAGAAATTCGACGATGGTCTGGAGGCCGACACGGTACTTGGTGAGTCGGACCTCCCGGTCGACGCCCCGGAGGAACGGGTCAACCTCGTCCAGAATAGCTGCTGCGACCTCATCGAGTGTGTCCGTCGTGATGACGTCCGGATGCGAGACGTAGAACTCTGCGAAGTCATGGAACAGGTTCCCTTCCCTGAAGTGCTCCTTGTCCGGGTTCTCGACGAGTCGACTGAAGAAGTAATCGCGGGGAGAGTTGACGTAGGTATTCAGACTTGACTGGCTGAGTGCAGTGACTTCCTCAGGGGAGACACCGAGTGGTTCTCTTTCGAACCCGTCCTGCGTCGGGCGAAATGCTCGTGAATGCTGCAGCGAGTCCAGGTCACTGAATCGGTCGAACTCTTCGTCGAACAGTTCCTCGAAGTACAGGCACGGGGTGACCGGCGTCCCACCGGCGGTATCCTGCACGAGGTAGTACTGGTCGACACCGTTCTGCAGGAGGAGCTGGAACTGTCGGATGTTCCGCTCGAACTCCTGGTCCCGGTCGACCCACGGACGGCGAGGCGACGAATGCGTCCACCCTTCGTCGAGCCCGAGATAGAACACGACGGCGCGGCCGACGTGAGCAGCCGATTTCGCATCGGCCAGCAGAACACCTTCGTTTTCCCGGTCCATAGGCACCTCATAGGACTGCAGATAGAACTCGAGTCGGTCGAGTGCCGGTTCGGTGACGACGTCGTCGAGGAGGCCGAGCGTCGCGAGTTCGTCTCTGAAGGCGTCAATCGTGGTGTCCGTGACCGCCTCGTATGCGTGGATAGCTTCTTCGAACGTGCTGGAGCGAATCCCATCACGGAACTCGAGGAGCCAGTCTACCTCCGAGCGGTCGAGGTCGTAGAGACGCTTCTCGTCGTGCTCGATATCGATGGGCATCCCGAGCTGGGTGAGGAGTGGTCGAACGTCGCCAACACGCGTATCTCGGCCGGCGTGCGCACTTCGAAGGAGCTGCAAGAATGCGCGGTGACGGGCATCGTCGGTGAACCCCGGACCACCGTAGTATGGAATATCTGCAGCTTCCAGCGCCGACTCGATGAGCGATGAGTACTGACTGGCTGCATCGAGGACGACAGCTACGTCGTCGGCGTTCTCCGGGGTGACCGTGTCGAGGACGGCGTCGACGATTGCGGCCGGTGAGTCGAGGATCCGGAACGGTGGATGATCGAACGACTCCTCGGAGAACGGGTCGATCGTTTCGTAGTCTGGGGGGAGGATCGAGCGTTCGAGCTCGGTGAACTGCTTGAACCCGACAACAGCGACCGACGTGTCGGCCTCGATGCTGTACTCGGTGAGGCGCTTGGACGTCGTGTCCATCTCCCCGATGCAGTCGACAGCGGTGTGCGTGGCCGTCGTCGCGAACTGTTCGTAGTCGAGAACAGCCTCAGACGTCCCCTGGTACTCCCAGCACTGGAGAATATTCCCGACCGCATAGGACGTCTCCTTCCAGTTGAGATCCGTCGTCTCGATGATTTCGAGAAACGCGAGTCGATCCTCGGCCTGTTCTCGACGTCGGGCCGCCAGTCGTCGTGGGGTAATCGCGAACGGCCCGAAGTGAGGTTGGTCGAGACGCCGATTCAGGGTGCTTGCCATCGGCGCGTCCGGCACGAGCACAAGGTCGAAATCCTTGCATTCCTCGTAGAGAGAATCGATAGACTTCGCTCGTGTAATTGACACGGACTATCAGACTCAGGTTGGTTTCAAAAATGTGTCGTCGGCACAGCTCTATCAGAAATTCGGGATAGTTCCGATAGACAACGGAAGGAGAGGGTAAACGAACGAAAGGCAGGATTGCAAGCACCGCCACACTACTCCCGAAACGGGAGAAACAGCAGCTGAGAACGTGCTCGCCGCATGCAGGGATTGGTCGGTCGCGAGCGTGTGGGGGGTTTTCGAGGAATAGTTAGAAAAGCCTAAAACGTGGTGATTTGTGCAGGTGTGGAGAGCCGAGCGTGGGGCGTAACCGTCCGGCTGGCATTCGCAACGGTAAAATTATACTTTTTTATTCATATATGTCGGCTATGGTTAAGATGGCCCCCCCTGAACGATGAGACGAACAATGCGACGACGCACCCTGGTGACTGCATTGGCCGGTGGTCTGGCTGGGTGTGCCCGCCTCGGCGGGTCGACAGCCCCCGACGTCCGGTGTAGCTCGGACGCCAGCGATGCGTCATCCCCATCACAGGCGACAGGCGCCTGGCCGCGGCCGCACTTCGACAGTGGGAACACCGGGTTCAATCCCGACGCCTCTGGGGTTACAGCCTGTCCCGAGATTCGATGGTCGTACTCGATCGGAGAGACCACCGTCGGCTCCACAGTCGTCGCCGGTGGAACGCTTTTCGTCGCCAGCTTCCCGAATATGCTTCGGGCCTTCGATCTCGCCACCGGTGACCTACGGTGGTCGGTCACACTCAGCGGGAGAGGGTACACCCCCGTCGTGCACGATGGCGTCGTCTACGTCGGTGGGGGTACCCACCTTGACGCGGTCGACATCGAGACACGGTCCATCCGTTGGTCTACTCGGGTCGGTCGGAGTCACGGGCCACCAGTCGTCGATGACATGGTAGTCTCTGCAGGCCATGACGGCGTCGTTCGTGCAATCTCGATTGACGACGGTAACGTCGAATGGCAGTACGACGCTGGAGGGACAGACAAAATTGGATTCCAAGCACCGCCAGCTGTCGCAGGCAGGACGGTCTTCGCAGGTCACGAGAACGGTAATTTGTACGCCCTTGACCTTGATTCCGGAGAGCTTCGATGGCGTCGAGACCTCGGCGCGCAGATCGAGTCGGCACCGGCAGTAGTCGACGACGTTGTCTTCGCCAACGCTGACCAGCCATTTGCACTCGATGCCGAGACCGGCACGACGCTCTGGCGGGGTCCACAGACGTGGGGTGAGACGCTCGGGGCACCAGCTGTCGCTGACGCCGTCTACGTCACTGCAGGCCGGACGCTCGAGTCGATGAAGCTCAGAGCACTCGACCTGGAAACCGGTGAGGAACACTGGTCGACGAACGTCGGCCTTCCAGAGGCCAGTCCCGCCGTCGCAGCCGGCTCTGTGTACGTCGGACTCGCGGGAACGTTCTACTCCTTCGACGCAATGGATGGGACGAGACAGTGGTCGATAGACCTGCCAACCGACATCATAGCGACGCCGGCCGTACTCTCCGGGCTGGTCGTCATCACCGACGGCGACGGGAACCTGTTCGCGCTCGGGTAACATCCGGGCATCCTGTTGATTCGCGGGCCGGTGTAGTTCCGACAGTGCGACGGTCAGGACCTTCTTGGACCGGGGTGGGAATCATCGTCTTCGGCGTCTCGCTGTCCTGCGCGGAACGTGGTTCTCTCTTAGTCTGCCAGCGCAGCGGACCGGAGAACAACAACGCTGTCATCATCGAACGAATCGGCCGTATCAGGATGCACAGCCGCTATCAAGAACTCGGGGATGTCACGGAAGTACGTAAGAAGTCGCTCGACACGGGCGTTGTCGAGCGCACCCAGCGAGTCCAACACCAAGACAGGCACCGTTTCAGCTAGCCCGTAGGCAAGATACCCTGAGAGTCCGAGGACAAGCCCGACGAGTTCGCGTTCGCTCTCAGCCAGATTCGAAACCGAGTCTTCCTGGACTGCGCCGTCGACCTCACGGGCGACCACGATCTCGAATTCGCCATCCAGCCAGATGCGTTCGATTCCATCGAAGTTCAGATCCTCGAGTAGGTCCTCCATCGCCTGGTTGAACTGCTCGCGAAGCCGCCGTTCCATATTCTCGAGCCGTTCGGTAATCTCCTCGATATCTGCGGTGAGGTCCTCGATTTCGGTATCGAGTGTGTCTCGACGGGTGAGATCTTCACGGAAGGAGTCACGAGTATCCTCTAGACGGCTGATTTCGCGGTCGAGGGTCTGCAGTTCGACTCGGGTCTCTTCGATGGAGTCTGCGATATCAGCGCCTTCGGCAGCCCGTTCACTCTTTCTGTCTTCTATCTCGTCGGTTACGGACTCGAGATTCGCTTCAATGTCGGCCAGCCGTGATCTTTGGGTCTCCAGCGACGATTTCCGATCACCGATACGCTCCGAGATCTGCCTCTGTTCACTCCGGAGCTTTTCCAGAGTCGATTCAGTCCGGCGAGCGTCATCGATATCCTCTTTCAAGGCCTCGATCGCAGGTCTTTGCTCCCGGCGCTTCTCTTTCTCCTGCTTGACTAACTCCTGTAAGTCCTCCAAGGTCGAATCGATATCTGAGACTGCAGTCATCTCACCGCAATTCCAGCAGGTTACGTCGTCGCCCGCAAGACTGTGCTCGCTCCCGAGAATGCCCGTGTAATCCGAATTGAGCATCTCACGGTTCGCGGTGAGGACAGATTGCAGAATCTCCACACGGTCGGTGAGCTCCTCCATCTCCGACTGAAGCCTGTTACGCTCTTTTCGAAGGGAGTCAACATCGTTCCCAGCGACCTCCGACTCGAGGTCTTCGATACGTTCGAGAAGGTCCGCTTGTTCGTTTTCGTACCGTTCGATGGCGGCCTCTGTAGCTTCCACCTGCTCGCGCGCCTGTTGCTTCTGATTCAGAAGTTCAGTTCGGCGATTGCGCAGCGACTCGAGTTCCTCGTCCACCGTTTGCGGTTCGTGCTTCTCTTCGAGCGTCTCGAGCGTCTCTTGCAGGTCACCTCGTCTCTCTCGAGCATCCTCGAGTGCAGCGGTCTTCTCCGCTAACCGGGATTCGATATCTGAAAGCTGCTCTCGCTCCCGTTTCAGCCGCTGTTTCTTCTGCAGTAAGTCCGAACGCTTGCGCTCGAGCGAGTCAAAATCTATCGGCCCCTTCAGCGCCTCTTCGATGTCGGTATCCTGCCGGACGGCCGAGCGTAGTTCGTTGAACTCGAGGAGAGCTGCGAACGGCGAAAATTGCGCACGGATTTCGGGGTCATCGAGCCAGGGGTCACCCGAGATCTCCGTACCGACCCCCCGTCGGCGGGCTTCCCGTGTAATGGATTTTTCTCCGATGCGGAGTGTAACCACTGCAGCTGATGCGCCGGACCGAATGGGGACTTGCTCCGCACCGAGTCCGAACGCGATCGCTTTCAACAGCGAGGTTTTGTTCGATGCGTTCGGTGCTGCGATAAGAGTAGAACCGGGGTCGAACGAGGTTTGGAGTTCCTCGATTCCGCCGACGTTCGAAACTTCGATTTCCAGGGTCGTCATCGTTCGTTAGTATCGGTACTGGCACACGAGCACAAATAGCCTCGTCGGAGTGCCCGGTCGACTGGAATTCTTGTCTGACACTCTTCGCACTCGAGTTCTGCCGTGAGAGTAACGCGAACGTTCTCGCTGCTATCCACCTTCCCCTTGTTCAACAGGGATTGAACCGCCTCAGATACCTTTTGCTCGGCACGGGCAGTCGCTATCTCTATCGACGTCTCCTCCCACTCGGTGGTCGTCTCCTCTCTCGTTGCTTCGAGACACTCCTTCAGGTGTCGCCGGATCACACCATAGGATACGAAATCATCGGTTAACTCGTCTATTCGCACACCCTCACTCTCGAGCTGTTGTTCCAGTTCGATTGCGGTCGTCGAGTCACCTTGGAGGCGTTCGTACTTCGACTCGACTTCGCCTGCCAGGGTTGACATGCCTACTTTGTCCATCTCTTGGCGGAGCAGATTACTGTTAAGCCAGTCGGCAAGTTGGCGATACCCCTTCCGTTCTGGCTTAGGCGCGGTCCACTGTTGGATGAGTCTCTCGTCGTAATACTCGGCGTCGTATTTGGCAAGGACTCTACACACTTTACACCCGGCCATTCTCTGTCGGTGGCTTAGGAGAGTCGTGCGTAAATATTCCCCGGAGAGACCAGATCAGTCCAGATTACGGATTGGGAAGTAGTTCGAGCCTTCGAGCTTCCGATGGGTCTCGATCAAATAATCGACGTTATCGACCTCATCGTAAGACCGAACAGTCGTCAGCACGGACTCGATGTCCCTGTTCGTTGCCGCAGTTGCGATGGCATAGATGTCGAACGACCCGAATCCACGACTTACGAACCAGACCTTGTCGTCGAACAATTTCTCGGCGACGTTCTCCTTGGCTTCGGGGTCATCGATGACGTTGATAAGTAGAATCATCACCTGCCAATCCTGCTCATTGGGGTGGATCATGAAGAAGATAGACATCGTATCGAGGATCTTGTCTACTCGATATCGAATGCCCTCACTGGTCATCTCGTAGCCCCTTTCCTGCAGTCTATTGGATATATCCGAATACGGTCGTCGAGGGTCCTTTACAAGCAGCTGAAGGATTTCCCAATCGATCTCATCAAGCTTTGTGGGTTTTGAGTTATTTGACATCGTACTGGGCCATGTGGTCGTCTGGCTGTTATCCATCTGGTTTCGAGTGCGTGACTATAAGGTTTGACTGTGTGGGCCCTTAGTGAACCACAAAGATATATCGACATTATTGAATGAAGGGAGAAAAGTCATATATGCTACTATAACTCTGGTAGAGATATATTTGGCATCTATTTTGAGAGGCCAACCTCCCTATAGAACAATAATTTATTGGGTAATTATACAAGATTCCACAAGATATATTCTGTATCTATCGGGGCGCCCAATCTGTCACCAAATAAAACCCATAAATCAGATATGTGTGTATATCTGTCTATTCTGTGCGCCACTCAAAACAAGCGGTAGGTGCCACGACCGACCACAGCTTCTGGTTCATGGTTCGTAGATTCGGACCTCGGCAACCGTGCGGTAATCCGGGCAACCGCGTTCGATTGTCCCACGTTCACGGTCTCCGCTTCGATGAACAGATCGTCAGTAGCAGGACGTAAATATGAGACATTCAGGTCTGTCGTCGATAACGACCCCTGGCCAAGCGCCTCGGTAGGGTCGTCGAACGTCGAGGCAACCGCGACAGCACCAGCTGCATCGAGGACAGCACTACTGACACCACCGTGGAGACCCTTCGGCCCTCCCGGATTGGCGAGCTTCTCCTTGTAGGGCACCACGAGATGCGCACGTCCCGACATGAGTGCCTTCACCTCAAGTCCAAGCCAACTCAGGTACGGGTGACAGTCTATGATGTGCTGGACAGACGCAACCGTTTCATCAGAGAGCTGATTGGAAAGCTCACCAGGCACGTTGAATACCACCTCACTCCGGGAGCTTCCCCTGTTTCCGAGCTTCGTCAACCAGGATCGGCAGCCCCTCGACCATCGTATCATACCCCTGTTCGCTTACCAGCTCGACGACTTCCAGAAGCTCGTCTCGCGTTGCACCGTAGTTCATCGCGTTCTGGACGTGTGACTGTAATCCAGGCGTGTACAGGTGCGTCGTGGACACGTCCGCTGCGATGTAGATGAACTCCTTGAGCTTCGGTTCGAGAACACCTTCGTTCCAGGGGTGCGATGACAGGTCGGTGTACTTGTCGAGGTACTCGTGATCCATCTGGAGAACCGCTTCCCAGAAATCAGACCAGTACCCACGACCTTCTTTGAATTTCTCCTTGACTGCCTGCTGTTCGTCTTTGACGGACTCACTGACGTCTTCGGGAAGCCCAGCTTCTTCCTGTACGACTGGCATGCCCTCGATCATCGAGTGGAGGCCAGCGACACTGACCAGTTCGAGTGCTTCCATGACTTCCTCCACCGATGCCCCGACTTCGAGCGCGTTCCTGATGTGGAATCGCATCCCTTCTTGATACAGATGGGTCGCACACCCGTCCAGTGCAACCAGAATAAGCGCCCGTTCTCGGTCACTGAGTGCTCCTTTGTCCCACGGGTGGGCTGCGAAGTTCGCATACACCTCGAATGAATCCGGGTTGAGCTGCAACCACTGGTCGTACGCGTCGATCCAGTAGCCGACGCTGTCTATAAATTGTTCTTTCAACTCCTGCTCCCGTTCTGATAGCTCGCTTTCTGACATGGCAACCTCACTCTCAAACCACTACTGGTATGATAATATAGCTTGGGATTAGGTGACACCCAACAGGGATGATCGGTACTCACTCGGTGTGCAGAATCGTCGATGGCTGTTCCAGATATCCCGCCAGAGTCTGCAAGAACGCGCCCGCGTCCCCACCATCCAGTACACGGTGGTCGATGAGAAGGCTGAGCTGGACGCCCATCGCAGTTTCAACGCCATCATCGGTCTCGAACAGGGATGGTTTGCGCCGGCCGATGACGAGTATCGCGACCTCTGGCGGATTGATGATCGAGAACGCTGAGTCCATCCCGAGTGCACCAACGTTCGTCACGGTGAACGTTCCCCCCTGGAGGTCTGACGGACTGTGTCTCCCGTCGAGGACACGGTCGACGACAGCACGGCGAGATTCCGCGAGCGCGTTGAGCGACTTGCTTCCAGCGTCCTTGACGACCGGCACTAACAACCCATGCTCTGAATCGACCGCGTAGCCGACGTTCTTTTCTTCGATAAGACGGTACTCGTCATCCTCATACACTGCATTGAACTCAGGATGCGCTTCGAGGGTGAGGACAACTGCCCGAAAGAGTAAATCATTGACCGAGAGCGACGACTCATTCTTGCTAGCGAGCTCACCCACGACCCTTTCGACCGGTTCGATATTCACCGTCCTGTTCCCTCGGACGTGTGGTTTCTCTCTTGCACTTCTGGAGAGGCGGTTCGCCACCGTTCGTTCCACCCGCGATAACTCTCGGACCTCGGCAACCGTGTACTCGGCATTGTCGCCCGCCGGGTCGCCCGATGTCGTCGAGATACCCGACTCTGCGGGAGGTGGTGTCTGAGCCGTCCCGCCTTCCAGATGTCGCTGAACGTCCTCCTCTGTGACTGCGCCCTTCGGACCAGTTCCAGTGACGTTCTCCAACCCGATGGAGTGATCCGACGCGAATCGCTTCGCCTTGGGCGTCGATTTCACCGCCGAGGCTGGCGATGAATCACCAGCACCCTCGATGCTGGTCGGTTCTGTTTCAGCCGAGAACCGCTCGACGTCACTGACTGTAATCGATTCTTCTGGGCCCGTGGGCTTGATGTTCTCCAGTTTTTCGATACCCTGTTCTGCCGCAACGACTCTCGCTTTGGGGGTCACCCGCAGGTCTCCGTCGACGCTTGGAACCTGCTCCGGTTGCGATTGCATCGATTCCCCATCGTCCTCGGAGGCCTGCTCGGAACTCTCGTCTTCGGTCTCGTCAAGCGAGGGAGCTGTTTCACCTTCGCTTCCGATGGCAGCGATTGGGCGACCTGGTTCGATCGCGATCTCTTCACCCTCGTCGACGTATGTCGTGAGGAGAACGCCTCCCGTGGTCGCTTCGATATCCACTGCGGATTTATCCGATTCGAGAATCGCGATCACGTCACCGCTCTGAACCCGATCTGGTGGTGCTACTCGCCACTCGACTATCTCGCCCCTATCACTGAGCCCCAGTTTCGGCAGTCTGACTATGGTTGCCATGCTAGCTCGTGTCTCTTACCAGCGATTCAAACAGAGACTACAAAAAGATACCGTCAGGAGCGGTGTATCTATCTGTCACGGTCCGAGAAAAAGGGCTTTGTGTACAGCCACACCAGAAAAAGTCGTATGCCCTACAGCTATCAGCCGCATCACTACGAGGATTTCGAGGTCGGGCAGGAGTTCGTCAGTGTCGGCCGGACGATCACCGAAAGCGACCTCGTCGACTACGCGAGTCTCGGCGGTGACTGGACGGAGCTCCACACCAACAAGGAGTATGCCCAGGAGCAGCACTTCGGTCAGCGGGTGGCTCACGGCCCCCTGACGCTCACCATCGCGATGGGCCTTGCTGCACGGTGCGGCTTCATGGAGCGAACCGTGATGGGGTTTCTCGGCATCGAGCGGATGGATTTCCCACAGCCAGTGTTCATCGGCGACACGCTCTCTGCGGAGTTTACCGTGACCGATCTGAACGAACTCGAGTCCAGAGACGATGCAGGTGTCGTCGCACTCGAATTCGACGTCGAGAACCAGGAGCAAGAACGAGTATTCGACAGCGAAATGAAATTCCTGGTCGCCCGCGACTGAATCCACATGACCGTTTCTACGCCAGCACCTCACCTGTGAACTCGGGGAAGCTCAGTAGGAGCGCGGGAAGCCGAGGTGCTGTGCGATGAAGTTGTACGCCATCTGCTGGGTGACCGGAGCCAACCGGGTGAGGTTGATCTCCCGCCACCAGCGTTCGACGTGATACTCTTTCGCATAGCCCCAGCCACCGAACGTCTGCATCGAGTGGTAGACGGTGGGAATCGCAGCCTCGATCGCGGCGGCCTTGGCGATGTTCGAATCGTACCCGGACGGCTCACCGTTATCGTACTTCCACGCTGCCTTTTCCATCATCGCTGATGCCGTCTCGACCTGGGCGTAGTGCTCTGCGATGGGGAATTGAATTCCCTGATACTGCCCGATTGGCCCATCGAATACCTCACGTTCGTTCGAGTACTCGACGGCGTGTTTCGCCGCGAGTCTGGCTGTCCCAGTTGCACCCGCCGCGAACGCGATACGCTCTGGGTTCAGCGATTGAGTTAGCTGCTTCCACCCGTTGCCTTCCTCACCCAGGAGGTTCTCTTCGGGAACACGAAGGTCGTCGATGAACACTTCACACGACCGAGTATAGTTGAGCGCATGTTTCGGAATCGGGCTCACGTCTATCGCGGGGTCGTCGAGATCCGCGATGAACAGACTGATGCCGTCATTCTTGTGTTCGACCTCGTCGGCTGGCGTCGTCCGGGTGACGAGGATGACGTGGTCTGCGAGGTCGGCCATCGACGTCCAGACCTTCTGCCCGTTGATCACGTACTCGTCTCCATCCTTCACAGCGTGTGTCGTGGTGTTGAGGGTGTTCGACCCTGAATCTGGCTCGGTGATTCCGATGGCGAAGGTTCGCTCGCCGTTTGCGATTCCCCGGAGGTACTTCTCCTTTTGCGCGTCGGTCCCGTACTTGGAGATCTCCAGCGGGCACATCGTCGCATTCACCACCATGAACCATGCACCTGCGAGGCCACACCCTTCCTCGCAGAGTGTCTGCATCGCGATTGCCATCTCCTGCATGCCCATCCCTGCACCGCCGTACTCTTCGGGAATCAACAGCCCGTGGAACCCTGCTTCGGTCAGTTCATCCCAGTAGTCGTGGGGGAACTTCTGTGCCTCCTCGTGTTCGCGCCAATATTCCGGGCCATAGTCGCTGGCGATTTCTGACGCAGTCTTCCGGATCAACTCGTGCTCTGGCGTCTCTTCAAAATTCACGGTCTAACACGATTGATTTGTGCGCTTGGATTTCACTTAACAGTTTCGTAGGTTCGAAATTTGCGGTATTCGGTCTGTTGTCTACACTTCACCCGCATGTGTGTTATTACCATACACAATACTGGAATCGTGGTTTGATTTTGCAGGGGTATCAGAACAGGCGGAGTCTCAAAATAACACCCTAAGGGCGTTATTGCTGGCGTGCGTCTCCCCGATTTCCAAAACCAGCTCTTGGATTTGCAAAACCGGTATACAGACTGTCATTCCGGATGATTCGAGGAATGATTGAGAGCGTTGACACCCCAGACCGACCACACCCCTGAGCCGCGGCTCGGAAGACACAGCTGCGGTGAAAACCAGCGAGAGAAAAAAGAGCCGGGGAGAGAATCAGAAGACAGACCGAATCGCGTCAATAATCTCGTCCGTCGACGGAAGGACTTCCTCTTCGAGAACCGGGCTGAACGGGATGGGAACGTCATCCACACCCAAAACACGGGGCGGCGCGTCGAGACTCCAGAACGCTTCCGTCGCCACCTTCCCTGCGATGTGTGTCTGCGTTCCGTACCGAAGTGGCGTCTCGTCGACGACCACGAGACGGCTCGTCTTCCGGACGCTCTCGTAAATGGTCTCCATATCCAGGGGTGCGAAGGTTCGTGGATTCACGATCTCGATGTCGATCTCCTCTGCTAGCTCATCAGCTGCTTCGACCGTCCGATGGTACATCTGTTGGCTTGCGACCACCGTGACGTCACTGCCCGTCTGCTCCACAGCAGCCTCGCCCAGTGCGAGTGTGTACTCGTCATCTGGAACCTCCTCCTTCGCCCCATACAGCGCCTTGTGTTCGAGGAAGATGACGGGGTTATCATCACGAATCGCGCTCTTCAGAAGTCCCTTTGCATCGTATGGCGTCGACGGCGCGACGACCACCAGTCCCGCCTGGTGTCCCACCCACGCCTGGACCGATGCAGAGTGTTGGGCAGCGGCACCGACGCCTGCACCACTTGGTGCTCGAATCGTGAGCGGGGCCTCGAGACGCCCACCGGACACGTACGGTTGCTTTGCGATCTGATTGACCGTCTCGTCACCGGCTGTCGCGAGGAAGTCGGCGAACTGTAGTTCGATTACCGGACGAAGTCCACCCACGGCTGCACCGAACCCATGACCCGCAATTGCGATCTCCGAGAGCGGCGTATCACGAACCCGCTCCTCACCATACTTCTCTTGCAGCCCACGAGTCACGCCAAACACACCGCCGTATTCACCGATGTCCTCACCCGCGAGATACACCCGTTCGTTACGCTCGAGCTCCTCGTCGAGGGCCTCGTTGATTGCGGCCGAAAATGATTTCTCCGACATTCTCACTCACCGTCCTCACTGTCCTGACCATAGAGTGGGGTCTTGTACAGGCCTTCGTACGCTGCATCCGGGTCTGGGAAGTCGCTCGTCTGTGCGAAATCCACGGCGTGTTCGACCTCCTCGTCCACCTCTTCGACGAGCTGGTCGTACTCTGACGCAGTGAGCCGCCCCATCTCGATAAGCTTCTCCCGGTACTTCTTGACCGGGTCGAAGTTCTCCCGAATCTCCTCGATGTCTTCCGTCCGATAGCGCTCTTTGTCGCCCACGTAGTGGCCTTCCAGACGGTGGAGTTTGTGCTCGACTACGCTCGGTCCATCACCGCGCTTCGCACGGTCCAGTGCTTCTGAGATGGTTTTATACACTGTCTCGACTTCGGTCCCGTCGATCGTGACTCCAGGTATTCCGTACTTCTCCGCATGCTCGGCGAGGTTTCGGGGCTTGACACGGCGTTCTGTATTGAACGACAGCGCGTATCGGTTGTTCTCGATGACGAAGACGACCGGTAGCTCCCAGACGGATGCAAGGTTCAACGCGGTGTGGAACGTCCCGCGGCTGGTCCCCCCATCGCCGATCGTGGAAATAACAGCCTGGCCGGTGTCGAGCATATCCTGCGAGAGTGCCAGGCCTGCTCCGGGGTTGACTCCCTGCCCAATCGTCGCCGCAGAGCCATACAGGTGGTTGTCTACGTCCGAGGCGTGCATATGGCCACCCTTGCCATAGTTAGTGCCCGTCACCTTCCCGTACACTTCCGCGAGTAACTCGTCCATCCCCACACCGGCCGCGAGCACTTGCCCATGGATACGCGCGCCACCGAGGGCCCACCAATCATCGCTCTCTCTTGCGACACCGATCCCCGCGTGTGACGCCTCGTGACCGTTCGAGACGTGCATAAATCCGGGGACGTCGCCTTCACTGTACAGTTCCGAGACGCGGTCTTCGAACCGTCGAATCCGAACCATTTCTCTGAGGAGCGTCCGAGACAAGGCCTCGGAGACAGCTCCCTCTGGTGCGCTATCTGACATACGTCGTAATCAGTGAGACCCTGAGAGCACCAATAAAGGTTTGGTCGACAGAACGACCATTCGGAACTGCACGGACAGTGGGTGTTCGGTCTCTCGGACTCGATTCCTGACCCCGTTTTCGCCCTTACCAGGCGTCTTGCAGTATCTCGAACGCCGCATCGGCATCGACAGGCCGTGGGTTGGCCGCCATCCCGGGGTCGTGTGCGGCGTGCTCGGCCATCTCTCGAACGTGCTCATCCGGCATCTCGTCGACGCCAGCTTCGCTCATCGACCGTGGAACTCCCAGTCTCTCCTGGAGGCTGTCGATCTCGGAGAGCATGGTCTCCAGTCGTTCTTCGTCCGAACCGCCCTCCTCGATTCCCATCGCGTCTGCGATGGACATCACCCGGTCAGGGACGGCCTCGAAGTTGTATCTGATTCCGTGTTGCAACAGGATGCTGTTCCCATCCCCATGCGAGATGTCGTGGTACCCACAGACGACGTGGTTCATCGCGTGGTTGATGCAGTACCCCCCGATGATACCGAGCGCACTCAGTGCCGACCCGTAGAGGACCTTCTCCATCGCTTCTTCGTCGTCTTCGAGCACCGCTGCTTCGAGGTTCTCGAACAGGAGCGTGGTCGCTTTCTCCGCCGTCGCCTGGTAGAACGGATTGTCTCCAGTGACCGCAGAGTACCGCACCTCGACAGCATGGTCAAGCGCGTTCATGCCTGAACTCGCGATAGTGTACGATGGCGTCGTCGCAGCGAGTTCAGGGTCGTAGAAACAGGCTGTCGATCGGACCTTCTCGTCGACGAGAACTTTTCGTTCCTCGTTATCGAAGTCGGTGACACCGAATGCCTCACTGACCTCTGCGGCAGACAGTGTCGTCGAGATGGCAACGACAGGGTCCTTCGGTTCCGGCATCGGTGGGACGTCCAGTTGCCCACCGTCAGTAATTGTGGCTTTGAGGTCATCCCAGCTCCGACCCTCCTCTGCGTCTTTGGCGACGATAGCTTTCGCCGTGTCGCTTGCACTCCCCCCACCAACACTGATGATACAGTCTGCGTCGTATTCCCGCTTCAGTTCGACCCCTCGGTCCGCGCTCGACTCGGGCGTCTTCGACCGGACACCTTTGTAGATGTGGACGAGCCTGTCGCCAACCGCATCGTCGATCCGTCCCATGACAAATTCGTTCGCCCCGACGTTCTCCCCACAGATGAGCATCGGTCGTTCCGCGCCGATCTCATCGAGAAGCGAGGTCAGGTCCTGTACACACCCCTCCCCGTAGAAGAAGTGGTTCTGTTCGTACTGGTGATGGGAATCTAGGGCCCATATCTGCTCGGACATACCACGTGCAAGTGTGTCACAATCTATCATAAGTGTATGTGGTGTGCCCCACTCGACCCAATCGTGAAATAAAGTCCGCCGTGATTAGCCGGTGAACCGGTCGAGAAGCGCGTGGATGCCGAAACCAGCATCCTCAGATTCGCGAGCGGATTCATACAGGCCGTAGACACCGCGAGGTGCGAAGAGGACCACCAGCATGATGACCGCGCCGAACACGAGCCGCCAATCATCGGTCGCATGTTCGGTGAGCAACTCCTGCAGTGAGAGGAACACGAGCGCACCAACGACGGGGCCACCAAGGGTTCCGATGCCACCTAAGAGCGTGATGAGGACCACTTCACCGGAGATCAGCCAGAACAGGATATCAGGCGTCACGAACCCATAGAGGGTCGCATACAGCCCACCCGCAACACCGGAAATCGCCCCAGAGATGACGAACGACCCGAAGAGGAACCGGTTGACGTCGTATCCCAGATGCCTGGCGCGCGCTTCGTTCTCACGTATCGCGGTTAGCGTTCGTCCGAACGGTGACCGAACCACACGACGAACAGCGAACCACACCAGCACGAGTACGAGGAAGCCGAATACGAAGAAATCAGCTCCCCCAGTTGCCGGATCAATCGGACCCAGCGACGCATCGAACAACGGGAGCGATAGCCCGTTCAACCCGCCGGTGACATCCTTCCACTGGAACACCACGTAATAGACGATCTGTGCGAGTGCGAGGGTGATCATGGCGAAGTAGATACCCCGCCGACGAAGGCTGATCACGCCGATGACCACGCTGGTGAGTGCAGCGATGATGGTACCGGCAATGATGCCGAGGTAGAGGTTCTGCACGACGTGCTGGGTGAATAGCAGCGTCCCGTACGCACCGACACCGAAGAACGCAGCATGGCCGAACGAGAGTTCGCCACCGTAGCCGAGAAGCAGGTTGTAGCCGACAGCGAAGACGGCGAACACCAGGACTTCACCCGCAATAGTCCAGCCAAAGAGCACTGGCGTCACTGCAAGTCCAAGCGCGACCGCAAGCAGTGGAAGTCCCCCAGTGACGCGGTGGCGCAGGTCCAGTGAGGCGACCATCAGTGAAACACCCCCTCCTCCCCGAAGAGTCCGTGGGGCTTCACGAGGAGGACGACAGCCATGAACACGTAGATGATGACGTTCGCTGCCGGCGAGTATACCACACCCGTCAAGACGATGAGTTCACCGATGAGAATGCCCGAGATGACCGTCCCACGGAAGCTTCCGATGCCACCGATAACGATGACGACGAACGCTGGGACGAGCAATTCGATTCCGAGCGTTGGATACGCTCCGCGGATTGGGCCGATGAGCGCACCCGCAACTCCCGCGAGTGCCGTTCCGATCGCGAATACGACCATGAACACCCAGGAGATGTCGATACCGAGCGCATCGACCATCTGTCGGTCCTGTGTTCCTGCTCTGACGATGAGCCCGAAATCCGTTCGCGTCAGGAACAGGTGGATACCGAGAATGAGCACGGCAGAGAGACTGATGACGAACAGTCGGTAGGTCGGGTACGAGAAGAGGACCAGGTCCACAGAACCAGTCCCCCAGTCAGGGATGGCGAAATTCTTTCCACCGGGTCCCCAGACCGCCTCGACACCAGCCCGAAGGAATTCAGCGAGCCCGAACGTCAACAGGACCTGCAGGAGGACGTTCTCGCCGTATATCCGCCGCAGCCCGACCCGTTCAAACGCGACACCGAGGACTGCGACGACGAGGGGCGCGACGACCAGTCCGGCAAGCAAACTACCGGTCACGCCCACGGTCGCCCACGCAACGTATGCTCCAACGAGCAGGAGGTCCCCGTGCGCGAAATTGATGATGCCCATCATCCCGAAGATTATCGAAAGACCAAGCGCGATGAGGACCAGTATCATTCCGAGCACGAGCCCGTTGAAGGTCTGTGTGAAGTAGTAGCTGACACTCTGCGCGACGACGGTCGGTAGTTCAGTGTGTATCATCGTATGGAAGGACCCGAATGATGGGTATCTGAAAGTCGGTCGACAACGTTACGACATCGTGCAGCCGGTCTCCTCGCACGGCCGCATGTACTGTTCGAGTTGTTCTGGGACCGAGACGATGTCGAAGATATCGCCGTTCTCGACGTCGGCTTCCGCTGGAGGCAGCCCCTGAATCGTCATCGTCGGGGCCGTTGCGCGATGGTCGCACTCCCTGATACGCTCGCCCTGGTTCCAGATCTGTGGGTAGATGCTCTTGCCCTCCAGTTCACCACGGAGGGTCGCAGAGTCGGTCGAGCCAGTCTCTTCGATGGTGCGGAGCATCATCCGCAGTCCACAGTAGTACGCCGGCGTGTACGACAGCGGGATTTTCCCGCCGGAGCGCTCTTTGAAGTCGCTCACGAACGAGTTGTTCTCCGGCGTATCCAGTTTCCAGGAATACGCGACGCCGCCGTAGAGGTTCTCGTACGAGAAGGTATCCATCCCAACCTGCTGGGCGAAGGCGACGGTCGTGGACGGGACCGTGATGATGGTGTCTCCATCCATGAGGCCGAACTCGTCCGCCTGGCTCAGTGCTCGAATCTGGTCTCCCCCGTACTGGGTGATGTTGATGATGTCCGCGCCAGATTCCTTCGCCTCGGTGAGCGATTGGGAGAAATCACTGGTTCCGAGTGGCGTGAACACGTTTCCCGCGTACTCAGCGTTGTGTTCCGGGATGAGCGTCTCCTTGTTGTACCCCCGGATAGACTCACCCCAGGAGTAGTCGACGGTGATCTCGAAAACGCTCGACCCCATATCGTTTCTGAGTGCGTGACCCAGTGCTGCATTCGTCTGCTGAACAGCCCCATCAGACAGGATGAACGTATTCGACATGCACTTTTCACTGGTGATGGTCAGGTCACCAGCCCCACCCATAAATATCACATCCCGTCGTTGGGCGAGCTCACCCAGCGCCATCGCAACGGCACTGGAGATGTTCCCCGCGATGAAGTCTGCCCCGTCGTCCAGATGCTGTTGTGCATTGGCCTGCGCCGCAGAGGGCGTGGATTCGGTGTCCGCCATGAGGAGCTCGACTTCGGCGGTCGTATCACCTGCTTCAATGGCGTGGTCGACCGCCATCTCCATCGCGATCTTCTGTCGCTCTCCGCTGATCGAGTAGGGGCCACTCAACGGAGAGAGCCCCCCGATGGTGATCTTGTTCACTCCACTGTCCCCGCCGGAAAGTCCACCGAGACATCCTGCTGTGAGCCCGGCTGCGCCAACAGACGCCGTTTTCAGTAGACTACGCCGCGATGGCCTCGATGGCTGTCGCTTACCGCCACCATTACCACTAGCATTGTCTGCCATTACCACGACAACCATTGTCGTTATTGTATATAAGCATTCCTCACGAAAGTTAACAACCCTCCTGCAGGGGCCGTATATCGGGGGTTTCAGGGTCCGTAGCATCTTTCCAGCTGATGCGGCGAAACACTTAATCCGTCAAGCGGCACTTTGTGAAACGATGACAGAGACAGTCCTCGAGACCCGTGGGCTCGTCAAGGACTTCGGAGGCATCACCGCCACCAACGATGTCTCGGTGTCCTTCTCCGACGACGAACTCCACGCCATCATCGGCCCGAACGGCGCTGGCAAGACGACGTTCTTCAATCTACTCACGGGGACACTCACTCCGACAGAGGGCAGTATTCACTTTCTGGGAGAAGATATCACGGCACTGTCTCCAGACGAGATCGCCCAGCGAGGGCTGATCCGGTCGTACCAGGTGACGCAACTGTTCGAGAACCTCACCGTGCTTGAAAACGTCCGCATCGCCGCGCAGTCACGGCACCATTCATACGACCTCTGGCACGATGCCGATTCGTTGGTCGAACCGCGTGAGCGAGCAGAGTCGGTTCTCGACCGACTGGATCTGCTTCACAAACGGGACGTCATTGCGGCAGAACTCAGCCACGGGGAGCAACGCGTTCTCGAGCTTGCTATCGCCCTCGGAACAGACCCAAAGCTGCTACTTCTCGACGAACCGACTGCCGGGATGAGCCCGGAAGAAACCGCCGAGATGATTCACATCATCGACGACATCGCCGAGCGGGTTCCGATCGTCCTGGTCGAGCACAAGATGAGCGTCGTTATGGAAGTCGCAGACAGGATACTCGTGCTCCACAACGGTCGTGCCATCGCTGATGACACGCCCGCCGCCGTGCGAAACAACGACGAAGTCAAACGAGTCTACCTCGGGGAGGCGTGAGATGGCATTCCTCGAGCTTACGAACGTGAACTCCTACTACGGCCGGAGCCACATCCTGTACGACGTGTCCATGTCGGTCGAATCCGGTTCGCTGGTGACCTTGATCGGAAGGAATGGGGCCGGAAAATCGACGACACTCAACTCCATCATGGGTCTCGTCACACCCAAATCGGGGTCAGTCACCTTCCGCGGTGAAGACGTGACGGGGGCCGAACCACACGAGACGGCCAGGCGTGGGATCGCGATAATCCCCGAGACCCGACGCGTGTTTCCTCACCTGAGTGTCGGTGAGAATCTTCGGCTCGGGTATGTCGGCCACGATGTCGAACGACCCATCGACAGTCTTCTCGACGAGGTGTTCGAGTATTTTCCTCGGTTGGCCGAACGGGTCGATCAGCCCGCTGGACAGATGAGCGGCGGCGAACAGCAGATGCTCACCATCGGCAGAGCACTCATGTCAGAACCCGACCTCCTGCTCATCGACGAACCGACCGAGGGACTGATGCCGACGCTTGTCGACGAGCTCGGGGACATCCTGGTGGACATAAACCGAGACGGAACGACGATGCTACTCGTGGAACAGAACGTCGAACTCGCCTTGACGATCAGCCAGCATGCATACGTTCTCGATGAAGGCGTTATCACGTTCGAAGGGGACAGCGATGCCGTCCGCGAGAACCAGGAGATCAAGGACCGATACCTCTCCGTGTGACCCCTCTTTCCTGGTCAGGTTCCTGGCCAGTGAATCGGCGTCCCGAAGACATCCTCTGCACTTTCCATCACTGCCTCCGAGAGCGTCGGGTGTGCATGAACGGTGTTCGCGATGTCGGCGATGGTCAGCCCATTCTGGATAGCCAACGTGGGCTCAGCGATGAGTTCGCTCGCTTCGGGTCCGACGATTGCGGCCCCGAGGAGGCGGCCAGAGTCTGCCGCGGCAACTAGGCGTACGAATCCCTCGTCGGTGTCAAGGGAGAGGGCGCGACCGTTTGCCGACAGGGGAAACCGACCGGTTACCGGGTCGAACCCACGCTCTCGTGCTTCTGTTGCTGAGAGACCTACCGTCGCGACCTCGGGGTCGGTGAAGACGACCGCAGGGATACTCCGTCCTTCACGGGTCACATCCATTCCTGCGACGGCATCCGCAGCCACCATCCCCTCCATGCTCGCTTTGTGCGCGAGCATCGGTTCCCCTGCAACGTCACCGACCGCGTAGATGCCCTCACATGGCGTCTCTCCCGTGGAGTCCGTCGGGACGACCCCCTGTTCAGTCAGTTCCACCTCGAGGGAATCCAATCCAAGCGAGTCGGTCACTGGCTCACGACCGACGGCAACGAGGACGGCTTCACAATCGTATTCGTACTCGTTTTCATCCGCATCGACGGCAGTCAGTGAGACGTGTTCACCGTCGTGTTCCCAGTCTTTCACAGCCTGTCCGAACCGGAGTTCGATACCCAACTCGTCCGCACGCTGTTCTACAGCAGCTGCAAGTTCAGCATCATACCCGGGCAGGACCTGGTCGAGCATCTCGACCACGGTCACCTCAGCGCCAAGTTTCCGAAACACCGTTCCAAGTTCCATCCCGATGTAGCCACCCCCGACGACGACCAGCTTCGACGGGACGGTAGATAATTCGAGCGCCTGTCGCGAGTCGAGGATCGGCCCATCGCCGACGTCGAACCCGTCGAGTGTCATCGGCCGGCTGCCCGTCGCGATAATCGCGTTCTCGAACTCGATATCCAGTGTGCCATCTGCAGTCTCAGCACGTGCAGTACACTCGGTCTCGAATGTGACGTGACCCTTGATCAGCGAGATGTCGTTCTGTTTGCAGAGGCCTTCGACTCCAGATGTGAGCCGGTCGACCACACCGTCTTTCCAGGCGGCCAGTTCAGCTATGTCGACGTACGGGTCACTGTAGATTCCCATCTCGGTTGCCGCCCCGGCCTGATGCACGCGGTCTGTTGCACTGATGAGTGCTTTCGACGGGATACATCCGTAATTGAGGCAGGTCCCACCGACAGCGTCTGCATCTGCCAGGGTCACGTCGAGCCCGTTCTGAGCAGCACGGATCGCTGCGACGTATCCACCTGGGCCAGCACCGATGACTAACAGCTCTGTCTGCTCGGGTTGAACCGAACTCATGATGTCTGATACCTAGCTCTCACAGCTACCTACTAAACCTTCGCGTCAAATGCTGTGCAGTCGATGACGCCGTCACCTCGACGAAACCCCCATAATAATATTGATAATATAGGGAATATTTATCTGTGTTCACGTTGCCGTCTAATGTGACGATGGTTAGCCAAGAGATGCCAAACCACACGGCTGACGATTACGACTCAGTGTGTGATTCGTTCAGCTGGGACTCGTATCGTGAGGCGTGTGACTGGGACGGGGAGACAGAATTGAACTTCGGGCACGAGTCGGTCAGTCGCCACACTGGAGAAGACCGCGACAACCTTGGACTCATCTGGCGAGGTGAAGATGGAAGCGAAGAGCGATACACCTTCGGAGAACTGGATGACGAATCCAACCGAGTCGCAAACGTCCTCGCTGACGCAGGTGTCTCCCGTGGAGACCGGGTATTCACCTACATGCCCCGCATTCCTGAGCACTACTTCAGTATCCTCGCGATTCTGAAGACAGGCGCTGTGTTCGGATCGATCAACTCGCGCTACGGGGTCGACGCAACAGAGTACCGTCTCGAAGATTCGCGAGCAACTGTCGTCGTTACCGTCCCCGAGTATCGAGACACGATCGCCGAAGCGACCGAGAACGTCGACAGCGTCGAACACATCGTCGTCGTCGACAGAAACGACGAGGGCGTGGACGATGACGATCTGGACCTGCTTGCAGAGACCGAAGGGGTGTCTACGGAGTTCGATACCGCAAAGACCGGTCCCGAAGACCCTGCGCTTCTGTACTACACGTCCGGGACGACCGGGCCAGCGAAAGGCGTCCTCCACGGTCATAAATTCACCATCGGCAACGCTGGATTCACCGACCTGCCGTGCAACATGGATCCCGACGAGGACCTGTACTGGAACGTCGCAGACCCCGGGTGGCTTACTGGTCTGCATCCACTCGGTGCCTGGTTCTGGGGTGTCCCAACGCTCATCTACAGCGGTGACTTCGACCTGCAAGAGTGGGTGAGCATCCTCGACGAATACCCCGTCAGTATCTTCTTTGCGGTCCCGACCGCGTTCCGGGTCATCATGAACAACGACGAGTTGCTCGACGATATCGACAACTCCGTCGAGACGATCATCTCCATGGGCGAACCCCTGAACCCAGCCGTCATCGAATGGGCAGAGGAGCGATTCGGTGTCCCCATCCTCGACGCCTATGGGACCTCGGAAACGTATGGCATGACGGTGTCGAACTACCTGTTCCAGGACGTCAAGCCAGGAAGCATGGGTCGGCCCCATCCGGGAATCGACGTGAAAGTCGTCGAACCGGGGACGATGAACGAGATCGAACCCGGCGAAATCGGTGAGGTCGCCATCGGTGAGTATCCCTGTACGTTCCTCGAATACTGGGAACGGCCTGAGAAGACCGAAAACGCGACCCTCGATGGGTACGTGATGACGAGCGACCTCGTCGAACTCGACGAGGAAGGATACCTGTTCTATCAGGGTCGTGCTGACGACGTTATCCTCTCTTCGGGGTACCGGATCGGACCGTTCGATATCGAGTCCAGTCTCGTCGAGCATCCCGCGGTGGCCGACGCAGCTGTCGTTCCAAAACCCCACGAGGAGAAGGGCAACATCGTGAAAGCGTACGTCGTCCCATCCGAGGACACCGAACAGACTCAGGAGGTCATTGACGACATCAAGAACTTCGTTCGGGAACGTCATGCAGCCCACGAATACCCGCGAGAGATCGAGTTCATCGACGAGCTGCCGATGACGATGACCGGCAAGATTCGGCGGACCGAACTCCGCGAACGCACGTCAGACCCGACTGCCTGAGCCAGCCAGCGAGCCATCGACACCGGAGCAAGCGCCCGAGACTCCCAGACAGTCGACTCGACTCCTGGCTGTGCCGGGAACTGTGACAGCCACTTCCGTGCCACAACAGGCTGTCTACCTCTTGTTCAAGTGAAAATGTACCGCTCGATTGTTCAGTACCCTAGTTCCTCAAGCACTTCGTCGGTGTGCTCTCCATGCGCTGGATACTCGAAGAGTTCGTCTTCCAATCCATTCGCGGTCTTCACGGGGAATACCGGGTGCGGGACTGAACGCCCGTCCGGTCCCGTCTGTACGAGACCCCGAGACGTGATGTGTGGGTCCGAAAGCGTCTCCTTTGGTGTGTTGACAACGCCAAAGGGGACCTCTGTTCCTGTGAACTCTGCTCTCCACTCGCTCCTCGTTCGGGTTCTGAATACCTCTCGAAGCTCACTTTCGAGGGCTTCCCGAACGGCACCATCGGAGGACATGTGTTCGTCTACGAGGTCCTCACGACCGATAACGGAACAGAATTCCCTCCAGAACTTCGGTTCGAGTGCAGCGAGCGTCACGTATCGCTCGTCGGCCGTCTCGTACACATCGTAACAGGGGTATTTCCCCGTGAGTGTGGTCTCCCCCGGGCGAGGGTCGTTTCCACACAACGCTTCCAGTGTAGCCACCTGGCCGAAGGCGTATCCAACGTCCGTCATCGAGACATCCAGGTAGTTTCCTGCATTCTCCGGCTGGAGGTGCTGGCTGAGCAACTCGCTTACGATACTGAAGCCCGCAAAGAGACCGGCAGCAAGATCGGCCATTGGGAACCCGGGGACTGGCGGGCGATGGTCCTCGTCATGTCGGGTCATGTCCAGTAGCCCTGCGACCCCTGCGTAATTGAGGTCGTGTCCGGGCTGATTGCGCAGGGGACCTGTCTGTCCATAGCCAGACAGCGAACAGTAGACGATTTCAGGATTTTGCTCTCGAATCGACTCGTAGTCGATACCGAGACGTTCTGCAACACCGGGCCGGAAGCCCTCGAAAAACACATCGGCAGTTTCCACGAGCCGGTACAGTCTCTCTAGCCCTTTCTCTGATTTCAGGTCCAAGACGATGCTTCGTTTCCCTCGATTGACCGCCGTGAAGAGTGCGCCAACGTCTTCTGGGGTCGACGGAGGCTGGTTTCGGGCGTAGTCACCCACATCTGGGTCTTCGACTTTGATTACATCGGCACCCATCTCCGCCAAGAGTTGTGACGTGTACCCTCCTGGAAGAAGTCGAGTGAGGTCGATGACTCTAATTCCGTCGATTTGCATACCAGATTGCTCAACGTGTGCCTGTATAAATCTGTGTCACCGGATACGCGTGGTGTCGCATCAGGATTCTGAGCAGGTGACTTATCGAGGCAATAGGGTTGCATGACTGTGGTGCTTCTGGGAATCTATAACGGCCCAATATACCAAAGTCACATACATGCCACAAAGACAATTAAATGCCATTTGTCGGCTTCGCTCTGAATCATACTACGATTTAACTATATCTGTTGTATAAGATTGTGGCCCCCCATTGGCTGTTTATGAGTATTTGAACACCAAGCTCTGGACAGATGCAATTTACTATGAATATTGTAAGTATTTGTTTTTGATGCAGAGAACAGTTTCCCTACCTCACTAGCGAGAAGTAAAATCCAATAAGCACATCGCGAAAGGCTCTCATCTACTCTGCTGAATCACCTCGGCATTGTCTAGTAAATGATAGCGAATGACCCCCATTACGGTCAACCGACGCGGGCTACCCGGGTGGCTGCATCCCTCTCTGGGCTCGCCGGAAAACCCAGTCTCCCTATCGTCGCGGTTTCCATCGACTAGCTCGGTGAACAGCGCAGCCCGCAGCTAGCTATTTCCCCGCCGACGGTGGTCCCATCTACCGAAATGCTTTAGTGTCGAATTCGATGACGATTCTCCGTGAAGAGACTGTTCAGAAGCGCCGGTTACGCGGCGTTAGTGGCAACGCCGAGCGCGCTGCTCGTCCGCACCCTCCTCGCCCGAGATAGTGCCCCCGTGGCAGAGCTGGGGGTTGGTGGCGGGCTCCTGTTCGTCGGCGCAGTAACCGTCGGCATCGAGCAGGAGCGTGTCTTCGACGGAATCGTCGAGTGGGAGTTCGATACCGCCGATGTCGCGGACGGCTTCGCCATCGTCATCGCTGCAGGCATCACCTATGGTCTAAGCGTCCACGCCGGTCTCGGACCCGTCGTCTCCTCGGCGCTCGTCGGCCTCGGCGCGGGCCTGTGGCTACCGGAAGTGGACACCGCCGCCTATTGCGGGTCGTTCGTCGGGATGGTTTCCCCGACTGTGTTCCCGTCCGTTACACCCGTCCTCGTCGCGGCACTGCTCGCCGGCGTCGCCTTCGTCGCTGCGCGCGGAACGTTCACCGGGGTCGGCGGGAAACTCGGGACACTGGCACTGTTCGGCTGTCTGACTGCAGGGATGGTGACTGGCGTCGACTACGCAGCCAGCACCGCACTCCCGTTGTCCAGCATCGCATTCGTGGTTCCCGTGACGGCGGTCGGTGCTGTCGTGACCTTCGTCGCGAGCACCCGTTTCGGCCTCGGACCGGTGGTCGCGTCGGCGCTTGTCGGCCTCGTGGCAGGTGTATCCCTGCCTGTCGTCTCGCCCAATCTGGGTAGCGTGCTCGCTTCCGCGGCGTACTGCTCGTCGTTCGTCGGGATGTCTTCGACCGAGCGCCTGGAAACCGAAGCATCGGTTGGTCTGGCTGGAGTGCTGTGCGGCGTCGTCTTCGTGACGGTTGCGCCGGCGTTCGCTGGAGCTGGTGGGAAACTCGGCACGACCGCCTTTATCGCCTGTCTCACCGGGGTTGGCGTGACAGAACTCAGCACGACAAGAGAGGTATTCGCCCGGTAGGTCTTCGAGACGGATCCGTCGATTCGCTGGCCGCCGGTGTCGCTCTCAGTGGAACTCGAACTCGGAGACGGAGCCGCGTCCCGCCTCGTTCCCATGGACGAGTTCTGCGAGTGCGATATCCAGCGAGCCCATCCCGATCGGCACGAAGAGGACTCGTCCGTCCGAGTCGATTTCTGCCTGGTACTCGTCCGCGAGGACGTCGCCGATGGTCGAGTCGATACTGGTCCGGTCGAGCTCGCCCCGGTCGGCTGCATCAGCGAGCGTTCCTCGCTGCAGACACTGCTCGACGTCGTCGACGATGAGGTGGTCACAGCCGAAGATCGTTTCGTCGGGCAGTTCGCGATACGAGCCCAGTGCGATGACGAGTCCCGGGTCGTCGAGCCATCGTTCCTCCAGGACGGGCGTCTTCGAGTTCGTGACCGTGATCACGGCATCACTCGATGCGACGGTCTCTGGCGAATCGTGGCTGACGACATCGGCTTCGACCTGCGCATCCATTTTCTGCTCGAATGCGCGAGCGGTGTCGTCGTCCGTGTCGAACACACGGAATTCGTCCACTCCGACCAGTGCGTCGATGACGTTCAGCTGGAACTCCGCCTGGAAGCCGGCACCGAAGACGCCGATAGACGCCGGTCTCGTGTGTGAGAGGCGTTTCAGGCCGACGACCGACTGGAGTGCGGTCCGGACGCCGGTGAGGTACATTCCCTCCATGACCGATTTGAACTCCCCGCGGTCCAGGTCGAACAAGAGGATGCGGGAACTGATGGGACGGTCGGTCTTGGCATCCCAGGTCGCGACCGCCCACTTCATCCCGGCGACCCCCATCCAGTCGACGTAGGCTGGCATGTCGATGGAGAAGGCGTTCTTGTTCGGCCATTCACCGTCGTCGCCGAGGTGCATCGTCATCTTCGGGGGGTTCAGCACCCGCCCGTTCGCGGTCTCGACGTACGTCCGTTCGACCACCTCGAGCGCAGATTCGAGCTGGATGTGCCGCTCAACGTCACTCTGTGAGTACAATTTCGTCGCCATTCTTTGGTAGGTATTGACAGTCAGTGTGTCTCGTTTTACTGTTTTCGTCCCGGTACACGAGTTCTCCCGACCCGATTCGGGAGCTGACGCGTCTGGTCAGCGCGGAACAGGCAGGCGGCTCCGACCCGACCACATGCTCGGCACAGCTACGGGTCCGTGCGGTACACCACCTTCTCGTGCGTGTAGAACTCGTAGGCACGCTGGCCCATCTCCTTCTGGGTCTCCGCGGACGACGCTTTCATGCCCCCGAACGGGAGCTGTATCTGAGAGCCGGTCGTCGTGCCGTTCACCTTTATCACGCCGGCTTCGACCTGTTCGGTGAAGGCGCGGGCGCGGGCCATGTCACTCGTGAAGATACTCGCGGACAGACCGAAGTCGACGTCGTTGGCCACAGAGACGGCCTCCTCGAAGTCTGCGACCTCGATAATCGAGAGGACCGGACCGAATACCTCTTCCTGGGCGATACGCATCTCGGAGTGCACGTCGGTGAACACGGTCGGCTCGATGAAGTAGCCCGACTCCATCTCCGCCGGGCGGTCCCCGCCCGAGACAAGCGTCGCACCCTCGTCGGCCGCGACGTCGATGTAGTGGAAGTTCGACTCGTCTTCGCCCTCGGAGACGGCGGGCCCCATGTCGGGGTCTTCCATCCCGGGGCCGATGGTGAGCGATTCCGCGCGCTCGACGACGGCCTCGGTGAGTTCGTCGGCGATGTCCTCGTGGACGAGGAGCCGGCTCGTGGCGGTGCACGCCTGGCCCGTCCCGCCGAACGCGCCGCCGATGGCGGCCTCGGCTGCCGCGTCGATGTCAGCATCCGGGAGCACCACGAGGGGGTTCTTCCCACCCATCTCGGTCTGGACAGGGATGCGGTCCGCGACCGTGTCCGCGATGTGTTGGCCGGTGTCCGTCGACCCGGTGAACGAAACGCCGTCGACTCGCTCGTTCGTCGTCAGTTCGTCGCCGACGGTCGACCCGGAACCGACCACGAGGTTCACTACGCCGTCGGGGACCCCCGCCTCGTCGAGAATCTGGACGAGCAATCGGGCGATCATCGGCGTCTCGGAGGACGGTTTGAACACGACGGTGTTCCCGGTCGAGAGCGCCGTCGCGAGCTTCCAGCTGGGTGTCGCGATGGGGAAGTTCCACGGCGTGACGATGGTAACGACACCAAGTGGTTCTCGAAACGTGTAGGTGAAGGTGTCCGGGTCGTTCGAAGGGATGGTATCGCCGGTTGCGCTCCGTGCGTAGCTTGCGAAGAACCGGAATATCTCTGCTGCGCGGCCGACCTCCCCGCGGCTCGAGGAGATGGGTTTCCCCTCCTCGCGGGTGAGTGTCTCCGCTAGTTCCTCCTGTCTGGCTTCGATACGGTCTGCAACGTCGTAAAGGAGCGAATCACGCTCTGAGGGCGCAGTGTTACTCCACTCCTCGCTCGCGTCGTCCGCGGCGGTGACCGCACGTACCGCCTGTGCTCGACTGGCACCGTCGAAGGTGACGACCGGTTCCGCTGGTGCAGCGGGGTTCCGGACTGCGATCTCGTCGGTGCTTTCGCCATCGGTCCATTCGCCGTCGATGTACTGGAAGTTCGTATCTGTCATGTGCGTGCCTGTGTGCTGTGTGCGACAGCTGGCGCTCGCAGGGGTGGTCAGCACCCGGGCCGGGGAGGCCGGTATCGGGACAGACTCGGTACCCGGCCGGTCGGGGTGCCTGGGAGACGAAGCCGTCGCTCTCGTCGACCACGCCTGACGAACCAGTCACTGTGACTGGTGTTACCAAAAAGCTGTAACCGAACCCTCCTAAAAATTTCGGTGACGCGGTTCAGTCGTTCAGGCCGAATCCAGCGCCCTTCTCCGAGCCCTCGAACGGCGGGGCCAGCACCCCAGTGTTGAATTCGAAGACGTCCTCCCATCGCTGGCGGTCGACCTCGACCCCGTCGTTCATCAGCGTCTCGACCCGGCCCTCGATGCGTCCCGGGCGGAACACCGTCTCCAACGAAGTCTCGTGGTCGTCGACGAACCGTTCTGGGATGCCCTGGAGCCCGTCCGTGAAGCGTGCGTGGGTCGGGTCCAGACAGAGGACAACGACACCGGGGTCGGCCTCGGACCCTGCCGTCGGCGACGGTTCGGTCGCCCCCTGGAGGAGTCGCTTCAGCAACCGTTCATCGGCGAACGAGAGCTCTGAGTCATCGGCCCTGTCGAAGACTGCCTGCGCAAGGGGCGTGTGGTGCTGCTGGTACAGCCCCGATTCGATGGCGTCCACGATGTCGACGAAAGTCACCGCGGGCGACTCGAGGGCGACCTCGGCCAGAAGCGGATACGGACGGTCGGGCGACCCGATGTATGCCCCCGACTGCTCGCCACCATCGGTGTACAGGACGAGCGGAATGAGGCCACGCTGGGCGACTCTGAAGGCCGCGTGGCCGATGGTCGCGAGCGTCTCGTCGTCCGCGGGGATGGTCGCGTACCCGAGACCGACACCGTGCCGTTCTGCATGTGAACAGCTGAGGTCGACCGTGGCGTCCATCGAGACGATACTCGGCTGGTCCGCTCCGTCGACGACCGAGAACAGCGAGCCCGACTCACGCATGCGCAGTGCCGAGCGGTCGTACGACGGGAGCCCGTCGAGCATCGAATGGAGTGTCGAGAAGCCCGACCCATGATACGCTTCCGTCCACCAGATCGCCTCTGCCCGCGAGCGGGCAGTCCCCTTCGAGAAGTCGGCCGCGGCGAAGCAGCGTTCGGCGAGTTGCAGGACCTCCCTGATGCTGACCTGCATCAGGCATCACCCCAGTGCTCGCCCCGGTCCGGTTTCGGTGGATAGACCCAGTAGGCGTCCTCGCCGTTCGCCACTTCCTCGCGGAGGGGCGCACCCTGGAAGAACGTTCCCCGAACCCAGCCCTTGGACTTGGGATGTGCCTTCTGGATGCCCCAGATGGCCTTGAGACAGGAGATGTAGTGCAGCGGAACCACGTCCGCATCCAGGGGGTTGTCACGCACCTCTGCGTACGAGAGGCCGTGGATGGTCTGGATGCGTTCGACGATGTACCGGTGCCCGGGGTGCTCGAACAGGAATTCGGCGACCGTCTCGGCACCGTCGGCATCGGACAGGTCGGCGGCGAGGCGCTGAACCTGTCGGGCGATATCGACCTGGAGTTCGTACTCGTCGTAGTCGTCCTCTCCCCGGACGCCCAGCCGCGGTTCCTCGTTCTCGATAGACCGGTACCAGAAGTAGTGCTGGGCGTCCGGTCGGCTCAGGTCGATGTCCAGCGCCCACTGGTAGTTCTCCGAGAGCAGCGTTTCGAGCGTCGAAAGCGACATTCCCGGTTCGATATCGGTCTTCTCGGAGACGGTGAGGGAGGATTCGAGGCCGCGACAGACCTCCGGATGGACGTCGATGAGCAACGAGTGACACACCTCCTGGGTCTCCATCTCCAGGGCGTCGCCTGCCCAGTCGCAGAGACGTTCCCACAGCGTCGAATCGTCGGCATCACGCTCCAGGTCGTCCAGTCGGGCACCGACCTGGGCCAGTTCGTCGGCGATTCGCTCCTTGTCGGTGAAGAAGTGTCGAGTGTCGCTGTCGTCCTCGGCGAACCAGTGCTGGGCCTTCGCGAGGACGGCCCGGAAGCGCTCTACGTCGGCGTCGTCCGGGTCGGTCGCCTTCGCCCGCGCCAGCGCCACCTCCCTGGCTCGGAGCCACGCGTGCATCAACTGGGGATGGGTGATGACGTGCTGGATGATGCCGATACCGGAGGAGTTCCCCGTGCCGAGATACCGCTTGATATCCGCGTCGAGGGTGGCCGCATCGGCGTTGCGAGCCTGTGCCATCTGTTCGGCCAGGTCGTATCCGAAGACCCGCAGCATGTAGACGGTGAGCATCTGCGCCATGTAGGGACCGCTCAGGGGGTGGTCGCCGTCGAGCGCCTTGAACACCTTCGTCCCGTTGAGACCGTTCCCGTAGTAGCCCGACGAACGCATGAGGTACCCGCCCGTCGCGAGCAGGTCGATGTCCGGCTGGTGCCCCGCAGCCAGCGACTCGATGATGTGGTCGAAGAAGCGGGAGCTTCGGTTCGCCCGCGTCCAGATGAGGACCTCGGGAGTCGCCCGGCCCCGCATCACCTTCGGCAACTCTGCGTGCTGCTGTTCGATGAGGTCCTCGGTCGCCTCACCCTCGCAGAGGAACGCACGGATGTCCCAGTTCTCCGCGATGATGCGGGCGGAGTTCTCTCCCTCGCCGGTATCCTTGGAGAAGACGACGAACGAGAACTGTCTCGACGGGGTCTCGATGCGATAGACAGCGCGACCGTTCCCCGCCTCGTCGAAGCTGAGCTCACTCGCCTCGATCTGCCACTTCTCGCGGACCATCTTGTCGACCAGCAACCGTGCGAAACTCAATCGCGTCTGCTTCAGGGACCCCAGCCGTTCGGGCTGCATCAGTTCTGACGGATCGCGAAGCGCGTTCACAGGAGATCGACACTGCTGTTGATCCGTGCTCATTGTACGCAGAACATCTGCTTGCCAACATTAATAACTTTTGTTAAGGACAATGACTGGCATGGTATCGTGGTGCACGACCCGGTGAGTTCTCGGGCACACAGGACACCGCGGAAGCGCGGGTCGCCCCGCTGGAACCGGAGTACGTCCAGTCACCAGAGAAGGAGCGCGACCTGTTGGACTCCGAGCGACTGGTCAGCACTCCCGACCTCGATTCCAGAACCTACCGGGAACGCTCCCAGAACGAGAGGAAGTTCTCGCCGAGGATGCCGTCCAGTTCGGCAGCAGAGAACTGCTCCCCAAGCCGCTCGCGGATGACGGGCCAGTCCTCGTAGGTCTCGAACTCGCCGATACCGGCCGCGATGTTCCGACGTTCGACCTTCTCGCGGTCGAAGCCGAGTTCGACGATGTGGTCCTTGTAGTACTCCAGGAGTTCGCGGGGGAACCGGGAGTCAGCCGGGTAGAAGTCAGTCCCGAGCCCGATGTTGTCGGCTCCCATGATATCGGCCGCATAGGAGAGGTGCTCGACGAAGATGTCCAGCGTCGGTTCGTCGACACCGGGCGCGATGAACCAGGGCAGCGTGACGATGCCCATGTACCCGTCAGCCGCGGCGAGTGCCTCGATCTCCTCGTCCGATTTTCCGCGGTAGTGATGCGAGACAGACTGGCAGGTCGCGTGCGTGACGGCGACCGGCTCGTCGGAGTACTCGATGACGTCGAGCGTCGTCTGCTTCCCGCAGTGCGAGACGTCGACGACACCGCCGAGTTGGTTTATCCGGTCGACGACCGACCGACCGAACTTGGAGAGGCCACCCTCGGCCGGGTCGTTGCAGCCCGTCCCAAGCAGGTTCTGGTAGTTGTACGTGAGCTGGAACAGGCGAACGCCCTCGTTGTAGAGCACGTCGATTCGCTCGATCGACCCGTCGATAGCGCCACCCGCGTTCTGGGTGTTCAACACGATACCGACGTCCCCGTCCGCAGCGACCTGTCGGGCTTCGTCCGGTGTCGTCACCTTGTGCAACCAGTCGGCCGAATCGAATCGGGACTGCCATCGCGAGAGGTCACGACGCTGGCCCGCACGCTCGGAGACGCTCGGGTCGTGGGTCCAGGGTGTGACACTGAGGATGTCGACACCGGCGGTGTCGTAGATCTCCTTCACGGCCGCCCGGAAGTCGGGGTCGGTCTCGAACCGCCGAACTTCGTGGTCCCAGATCGCCTCCCACGACTCTGCCTTGCTCTTCCCGTTGGCGACCATCTCGCGAACGGCCTCGTTCACGTCCTCGGTATCACCGTACGCCCGGATGACCTGCTCCCAGGGCGCAGAGGAGGTGTAGTCGAAGACTGGTGGTTCTGCTGCCATGGTCGTACGTCTGAATCCCACCATATTAATTTTTGGTCCGCCAGCAGCCGGTCGCGACCACCGAACCGTTCGTCGCGGTCACACTATCGAGATATCGGAGAGAACGCGGTGCTGGTTCGCCGAGCGAGTCTGTCGGGGAGCGATACGGAGTCTGTCTGCCCTTCTCCACGGGAGCGACTTCGATATCCGAACCGAACCACCGAACGGGTGAAGCGCTGCCCCGGGCGCAGACGAGCGTCAGTCGTTGTGTGCGCCGACCATGTCGTCGTCGACGCGACGGTTGGCCTGGGTCGACGAGTCAGGGCTACTGAACCACGTCGCTTCGCTGTCGAAGATGAGGCTGTCGTGGTCGCGCCCGAGTTGGCGAAGGAAGACGGCCAGGGACACCACGCAGACGATAGCGAATGGCGCGCCAGTGATGATGACGGACGAGCGCAACGCGCTGGCCCCACCGAGCACGACGAGGATGGACGCGATGAGCCCCTGAAGGACTCCCCAGAAGATGCGGTTGAGGCTGGAGGGGTTCTCCTTCCCGCCGGTGGTCAGCATCGCTACCGCCAGCGTGGACGAGTCCGCCGAGGTCGCGAAGAACGTGACGACCAGCACCAGGAAGATCGGCTGCCAGAGCACCCCGAGCGGGAGCGACCCGAACAGCGCGTAGCCTGCGACACCGTTCCCGTACTCCGAGACTGCGCCGAGGATGTCGGTGACGCCAGCCTGCTGGAGCCACATCGAGGTCCCGCCGACGATGGTGAACCAGACCACCGAGACGAACGTCATCGCGACCAGTGCGGTGAACAACACCTCGCGGATCGTCCGGCCCTTCGAGATGCGGGCGAGGAACAGGCCGACGAACGGTGCCCACGCGATCCACCAGGACCAGTAGAACACGGTCCAGAACGAGCTCCAGCTGGTTCCGCCCTCGACACCGACCCCGGTGAACAGGCTCATCCGGAAGAAGTTCTGGACGTAGGTGCCGATGGCCATCGCCCCCGTGTTCAACACGGCGAGTTCCGAGACGCTGTTCAGGAGGATACCCCCCACGAACGTGGCCGCCAGCAAGAGCCCCATGACGGCGATATTGAAGTCAGAGAGCCGCCGGATACCGCGGTCGACGCCAGCGACGAGTGAGATGGTGAAGATGATCGTGATGCCGGAGATGGCGAGCACGGTCTCCAGATTGCCGAACTGGAACCCCGTCCGATAGGTGATTCCGGTCAGGATCTGGGACGCGATGAATCCCAGCCCCGTCGCGATGCCTCCGAGCGTCGCGACGACGGCCAGAGTGTCCACGGTGCGCCCGACGAAGCCGTTCAGGTTCTCCTGGCCGAGTATCGGCATCAGGACGGTGGACGTTCGGAACGGTGCACCGTGGTTGTAGACGTAGTAGGCGACCGGGATACCTATCGCGAGGTATCCACCCCACGCCGACACTCCATAGTGGAAGATCGCGTACGCGAGTGCGGGCACCATCGCGCTGGTCGTCCCGGACTCCGCGCTCCCAGCGAACTCCGGGGGCACGGAGCTAAAGTGGGTAAGCGCCTCGACAGGCCCGAAGAAAACGATTCCCGCGGACAGTCCCGCGGAGAAGAACATCGCCAGGTACGAGAAGTAGCTGTACTCTGGCTTGCTGTCCCCGAGCTTGATTCGCCCGTAGGGACTGACCATGAGATACACGCAGACGACCAGCATCAGGAGCATCGACAGCAGGTAGAGCCACGCGAGCCCCTCCCCGAACACGCTGAATGCGGTCGTTATCTGGCTCGACACCCACTCGGTCTTCGTAGCTGCCAGTCCGATGAAGACGAACGTGACGAGAGCTCCGAAGACGAACGGGATGGGGTCGATCTCATCCACGAACCGTCTGAACACACCCGGTTCAGTTGACTGTGTCATGATTGACCTCGATTGTTCATGTTTATTCCCAGTATGTAAAGATTTCCCTTATGGCAGCGCATGGCATGGATGTGATGGACGATGCATCCAGCAGAGCGCAGCTCTCGCGCATCCAGATCGATTCGTGAGCCGCATAGCCACAGCGATAGCGAACGACTGTTCTTCGGTGCCGAACAGCAGACCAGGTTTTATGTCGTTAGTCACTGTATTCGACACTATGACCGAAGAACCGGACGAAAAACGCGGGTTAGTCGGTGCAACCGAAACATCGTTCACTATCATCGAATTCTTGCGTGACGAAGGCGGCGCGACGGTGACCGAGCTGGCAGCGAACCTCGACCGGTCCAAGAGCACGGTCCACAACCACCTCACGACGCTCAATCGACTGGGCTACATCGTCAAAGAAGACAACACGTACCACCTCGGCCTCCAGTTCCTCGACCTCGGCGACATCGCTCGAGACCGGTGGAACCTCTATCAGGTCGCAAAGCAGGAGCTAGACGAACTCGTCACAGAGGTTGGTGAACACGGCCAGGTGATGGTCGAGGAGATGGACCGCGGCGTCTACATCTACCAGGCGAAGACCGAACGCGCGGTCCAGACGGACTCGCACATCGGGACGACGGTAGACCTCCACGCGACCGCTGTCGGGAAAGCCTATCTCGCCCACCTCTCCGAAGACCGTCGTGAAGACCTGCTCGACAGACTCGAGCTCTCGGAGCTCACACCCTCGACGTACACCGACAGGGCTGCCCTGGAAGACGAACTCGCCTCGATTCGCGAGCGCGGGTTCGCCTTCAACGATGGCGAACGGTTCGTCGGAATGCGGGCGGTCGGCGCGCCCGTCCTCGGGCCAGACGACCAGGTGCTGGCTGCCATCAGCGTCTCCGGCCCGGCGACCCGAATGCAGGGGGACCGGTATCGAACAGAGATTCCTCAGCTGGTCGCACAGGCTGCCCGAATCATGGGCATCCGGGCGACGTACTCGTAAGCCCTGTCCGCAACAGGTAGTTGTTACACCACTAATTTTGTAACACTGTCGGAACAACGCTCGTCGTCCGGAGTCGACCGCCAGAGTAGTGCTGCGCTTGCAGCTTCGACTCGAGGAGAACCGACACGGATACGAGCTGTCCTTCGGAATCGCAACGACGTTCTCGAAGAGTTCATCGAGATGGGAGATGCGCTCGGTCTGAAAGCGTTGGAGGCCCCTGGTGTCCTCTAGACAGTTGCCTCCGAACGTCGTTTCCAGGGCGGCGGCGCTGTCGACGAACGCCTCGAGACCGAGCACGTCCTCGTCATCGGAGACGATTGCCCGACACGGGGCCGCGAGCCCCGGTGAATACGCCAACGAGAGGCCACGCTGGCTCCGGGTCCATGACCTGCGATGAAGATAACAGCGCACCGCTGTCCGAGACTATTGGAAGCGTGACCCCAGAGACACGACTGGATGCGGTTCGCGGTCCCCAGCGACCGGTCAGATGGGTATCAGCAGCCGATGACGGCCACAGTATGCTATTCACTGACGCATGGGTCCCCCGGTTCGACCTGGTGTTACACTAATAAGGATGTAATTATTTCGTCCGGGTCAGGCCCTGAGACGCTGATTGCGCCGACCCATCACCAGTCAGTTTGTCTTCCCCCAAGGATAGCGTAAGTTCCCGAAGGTCGATCTGCCAGTTCCCCCCTATGCCAGATTCACGCACCGGGCAGAGTTATAAACCGCATGTAGCGATATAATATTCCTTGGTGCTTGAAACAGAGACTGCGCGAGATATCGAGCCCGGTCTGCACCGTGTCGCTGATTCACCGAACGTGACCTGCTACATTCGGGGACGAGAAACGAGCGGGGATACTCATCTCTCGGACTCCGACAGAGTCCTCTCGTGTATCGGGCTTCACATACACACACTTCACTAACGGAACGAGTCTCCGTGTTGGCGTGTCTCGATGGCCCCACGATTACACAGGCCCTTGGGTCGAGTGAGTTTTAACCAACATTTAACAACCTACTCCGGCTACGTAGGTTAAGGATGACCGAACCCGAACAACCCTCGCCGCCAGAAGAAGTCGCCCAGTACGTTATCGACGGGTTGAATCGGCAAGATGCCGATAAACTGCGACGCATCGCGTCCTATTCGAATGCGCTTGCCAACTGGAAGGAGGCAGCGGGCGCAACGGACCAAAGGAACGGGGAAAATGAAGACGACCAGGCAGCTGACCAGGACGACCGCCCGTCAGCCGTCCCAGCGAAAGCGAGCACCGTCGTCAAGAAGATCAACAACAACCGGTACTACTACTGGCAGTGGCGAGACGGGGATAAGATACGGTCAAAGTACAAGGGCCCCGTACGAGACGAATAATCGATATCGCGTATGAGGGTTTATCGGGTTTCGGGGTTTTATAAGTCGTTGCATGAACTCGAACAGTGTCTTATGAGACGGAACGAGCGCAAGTAGGAGTCTCTACCGTCCCAAGCAATCGAGAGTGTACAATCCACCGAAGGTATTCGACGGGCAAAACGACCCCCTGCTGAACTCCACCTTGAGGTCCGCGGAGGTGGAAGGCCATACTCCGGGCGACTTGGATCAATCGGCGCGGGTTCGACGCCGCTGAATATGATTGCCTTCGGGGCTGGTTTCGAGTCTTGGCGACTGGTTGGAGGGTTGTTTGTGGTGTTTGTTACAAACAGTTGTTGCAAACAGACGTAACAAACGTTTGGTCAGTAGGCTTGCTTTTGTTTGGGTCCACCATGTCTCAAAGCGACTCAGTCTCTCATGATGTTCGTCGGTTACTGAATCGGGACCGTTCCAGGCCCGGCACGTCAGTCGTCGGTCGGGTCGGAAGCATCGAAGACGGCTGTTTCGAGGACCTCACCGCCAACTGCCCGGAGTGCCTGACCGAACAGGAAGAGATGGTCCGCCCTGGCGTGGACGTTCTTGGCCCTGAGCGAGTCGGCAGCCCGTGAGAAGGTCCGTACGAGGGCATCGTCGGAAAGGAAGTGACCGTCCTCGCTCGCGGACTCGGCGGACTGGTGTACGGCCCTGACACACGCCTCGACCGCGGCGGAGGGCTGGCCGTTCGTCGTTCCCGTGACGACGATGTCGGCGTAGACACCTTCGAGGAACGCCGCCGGGTCCTCAACGTGGGGCCCCGCAGCGAACGCCCGGAGTTCGGTATCGAGACGGCGACGCCACGCATCGACCCCGTCGTCGACCGCGTGGACGGAGGCACGCGTGTAGACGCCCGCGACGAACGCGGCGGGGTCGTCGGGAGCACAACTGGTTGCAGTCGCATCCAGCTGCTCGGTGAAGACATCCAGCCACTCCTCGGTGTTGGGGTGGTCGCTGTGGCTGTGCCCGACCACGGCGAGTGCCCGGGCGAATATCTGCTCGAGGATGGCGGCCCGCTCGACGCCGACCCAGTCGAAACCGGCGTCCTCGGCGGCTGCGAGGACTTCCGTGACGCCGAATCTGACTTCCTCGAGGTCAGCCTCGACGGCGAGTGCGAGCGCGGTTCCGAACACGGTTCCGACGTAGTCGACGGGGTGCACTGGGTTGTCAGCCGCCGTCGCGGCAGTCTCGATCTGGTCGAGCACCGTCTGTACCAGCCGTTCGTGTGTCAGCTGCCCCATCTCTGTCCGTGTCAGCACCGTTCGCAAGATCGCCCCGTCGGCCCCGGCGAACGCGTCGAACCACTCCGTCTTGGTCGGTCCGTCGACCTCCAGACGGCACGCACGGAGCGAACTGACGAGCGAGGAGAGCCACTTCTGGGAGAGCGTCGCGTTCCCATCAGCGACCCAGTTCACTGCCGCATCACCGAAGACACCACGCAGGAACGCGACCGGGTCGTCTACCAGTTCGACCGTGCCAGCGACCGTCTCGATGCGGTCGGTGAGGTGCTGGTACCAGGTGGTCTCCTGGCGTGGCGAGATACCGGACCCCGACTCAGACCCCCGGTGTGGTGCAGTTTCCGATAGCATCTCGTCGTCGAACCCGGAGACCTGGATTGAGAGCGCTCCACGGTAGACCGCCGCCAAGTAGCGCTCTCGCTCCCGGGGGGCTGTCTCGGCCGCCGCGCCCCGCATCACCGCCGCGTCGTACAGGTCGATCCACTCCCCGAACCGTGGCGACTCGGGGGATGGGAACAGGCCGGTGCCGTAGGGACCGTTCTTGACGCTATCGGGGTGGTCCTGCTCGACACGGGCGAACGCCGCGAGTGCCGTCGCGTGGAGGGTGCCACGGTACTCCCACTCCTCGTCGGCGAGGCCCGACGCCGCGACGGTGTCGACGAAGCGCTCACACACACCGAACAACAGTTCCGCACGGTCGAGGTCGCGATAGCCAACGACGCGCTGGACGGCTTGCCCGTAGACGTCGACCACGAACGCCTGGGGGTCGTCGAGGTCTGCCGTCGTCACTGTTCGACAGAGGTCGTCACCGAGCGCACTCAGCCATGGCTCGATCCGGTCTCTGGGACAGTCGAACTCGAACGCCCAGAACCCGAGGGCGTTGGTGTACGCATACTGGAGCAGGTCCGTTCGGGCATCCTGGCGCTGCACGAACGCGACCGACTCCCTGACCCGTGACCCGAGCGCGTCCACCCAGGTCGGCAGTTCGTCAGGCGGACACGCCGCGCCAGCCACGGCCCCAAGGGCGGCCCCAAAACTGTTCCCGATGACGAACGCCGCGAAGTCGTCGCCGTTGGTCGCAGCCGCCTGCTGGATGAGTGCGGCGACCGGCGCAAGCGCCTCGTCGGCCACTGTGGGGTCGTCGACAGTATCGATGATCCGCCCGCACATCTCGCCGTAGATGCGACAGAGCAGCGTCACCCCCCGGGCCTCGGTTATCACTCCCGCATCGATGGTCCTGTGCAGGACCTGGTCGACACAGGCGAGTGCACTGTGGTTCGGTCCCGTGCCGTCGCCAGGCCACGCGAGCGTCGCCAGGGCGGCCGCGAACGCACCCACGGCCGGCTCTCGGTCACCACCGACCGCATCGACTTCGTGCGGGGCCGCGGTCTCATTCGTGAGGTCGATGGCACAGCCCGCGATGGCCTCGACCCACTCGTCGGTCGTCGGGTTCTCGGTCGCTATCGCTGCCATCGCAGTGCCGTAGACCGCCCCCCGGTAGGTGATGGCCGAGTCAGGATCTCCCCGGTTGTACGCGACACCTGCGACGAGGTCGTCGACGAGTGCGAGCCACTGCGTCGTGGCAGTCGGCTGTGCGGTCTGTCCGACCACATCGACGGCGTCAGCGACGACGCGCCCGACGAACGCCGTATCGAGGTCGCTGTCGGGGATACCAGCGATCGCCGCCAATGTACTCTGGTCCGTGACCGGCTCGACGTCGAGCGTCTGGCGAGACGGGGTCGTGGTCTCCGGCCAGTTCATCGCGGAAAGCAGGGCATCAGCGACCGCCCGGGACGTCCGACCAGACGTTTCCTCGGTCTGGAGCCCCAACTCAGTGCGGTCGCGCCAGGTGGCCACGTCGGGACACCCGGCACGCTCGGCTATCGTGTCGAGTTGGTCACGGCGACCGTCGTCACAGAGCAACACTGCACCGGTACACACCCCCTCGTCGACCCAGTCGACCAGCGCCCGAACGCCCGCGTCACTCACGATTCTGGCGGGGTCGGCACCGTAGGTCGCGAACACGACCACATCCGGCGTGGCGTGGATACCGGCCCTGCTGTGGTCGGGCTGTCTGAGGTCGGGGAGCTTGACTGTCGCACCCCACCCTGTGAGTGCCGTGGCGACACTGGCTGCGAGCCGTCGCTTCCCACTCGCGTTCGGCCCAGAGAGGACGACGAGCCCGCCATCGAGTGCTTCGAGGACGTCGTCGACGCAGACCCCACTGACGCCGTCGTTCGTCTTATTCTCGCCCGCGTCGGGGAACTCCCGACCTGCTGCGGCCGCAGTCAGTTCTGCCGGCCCCTCCCAGTGCCAGGCACCGACGAGCGGGAACGAGCCGTACTCGTCTGGTGTCCACGCGACTGATTCGAGCATTTCGCCAACCGTCGCCATCGTAGTCCCGATCGCGTCGAGGTCCACAGCCGTCGGGAACGCCGAGTCCGCCTCTGTGAGTCGGTCCCGGAGCAGCCCTCTCGGCGTTTCGGCAGCGAACAGTCGCAGGAGGTCGACCGTCCCCGGCGGCACGTCGAGTGCAATCTCCAGTGTCTCGGCGGCCGGCGCGAGTGGCCGGTACCGGACGAACGGTGCGAGCCACTCGGCGTCAGTTTCCAGCGCGACCGCGACCAGCGCCACCGCCGTCCGGACCGCTGGCGAGTCGTCGCTCGGAATCCGACTGGCCAGTCCATCGCGCGGGACGAGTGTCGAGGCGTATTCCAGCAACTCCTCGAGCAGCGGCCCGACCGAAACATCGTTGTCCACCAGTTCTCGTTGCACGTCCGAAGCGGCGAGAACCGCTCTGTCGTCGTATTTCGAGAGGGAGAGAAACGCCGCGGGCGTGACGGTCGTGTCGTACCAGCCCAGTTGGGACCGGAGTGTCGGGTTCTCGTACTCGTAGGCTGGGGTCGTACATCGGTCTCTGACCCGAACCAAGTCGTCCTCTCGCAGTGGGGAAGGACGCTGCGTCGCGATGGTCGCCCGTATCTCGTCGATGGCAGCCGATGACTTCGGCGGCGGTGTCCGAACCACGAGAACGGTGTCGGCCGTCTCGATGAGTGCTGCGGACACGCTACCGTGGTGTTGACACAGCCAGTCGAGGCTCCGTGGCCGAGTCACGAGGACGACCCCACCAGGGCGGTCCGAGAGTGACTTCTCGCCGTACTCGTACGTCGACCAGAATTCGTCGTCAAGGTCGAACACCGCGGCCGCGAAATCGTCGACGACGACGAGTTCGTCGTCACCGTGAGCGGCGATATCGCCCAGTCGACTGACGGACGGGCCGAGCGCTCGAACGTAGTGTGATTTGCCGATAGCGGGGGCACCGAGGACGAGCGTCAGCTCGCCCGGTTCCACCGCATCGGCCAGTTCGCCAGGTTCGACTTCCCGTATCGTATACTCCATGCGTTCACTGCAACTGACCCTGTCGAGAACCGAGACGCGACCCCGCCAGCTGTCTTACTTCGATAATATTCGCCACGAATATAAGGGTTGCTACCACGCGATGCCGGACCAACTGGTCACTGACATACTGACCTGTTCAACAGCTTCTGGCCCACGTCGGCATTCGTCAAGGTCGGTCACGGCACCTGGCACGGACAGTCACCCCGTCGGGGAACAGTCCTGGTCTAAGGAGCAAGGCCAGACAGTCGTTACAAATAGTTGTTTCAAACAGTTGTTTCAAACATATGTTTTAAACAGGTGGTTCGGCCCGTCGGGTCGAGGGAGTAGACCTGAACGCGTCGGGCTTGTAGTGGGAAGATCCCGGATTGTCAAGGATGAAACAACCAAGCGCTACAAACGAGTGTTACAAACAGTTGTTTCAAGTCAGGGCAACCACCTTCGTCGAGGGCTAGGACTGGACGAGATGAGCGAAGAACCATCGATTACAAGTGAGTGTTACAAATGGTGGTTTCAAGTGTTTGATTCGAGGAATCAGAGTTCTTGAACCCCTAAGCGCTAGCGTTGAGGCGGTTAAACGGACCAATCCCCGGAAACAACCACTCATTACAAACAGGCGCTTCAAATGGTTGCTACAATTGTTTGTTTCAATTGTAACATTCAAACGTGTGGTGCAGTTGATTCGTCTGACCAAAACTTATAGTGGAAGTCTACAATGGAAGCAGTATATGCTATCGTACGCGGTATACAGTGAGGCAGGTGGCGTCGGGAAGACGACGCTCACAGCAAACCTGGCAGTCGCCCACGCACGGGCGGGACTCGACGTTCTGGCGATTCCGCTGGACCCCCAGGATGGTGACCTGAGCTATCTATTCGACACCGACCACGACCGGTCCAAGAGCGATGTCGACACGCTCGTCCACCATCTCGTCGGCCGAGGGAAAGGCGATTTCGAGGACCTGATCAAATCCGTCGAACACGGAGTCGACATCATCCCGGAGCACAACCGGCTGGAGGACCTCGGCGAAGCGCTCCGCAAGGAACAGGAGGCACGAAGCGACTTCGGCGAGTCGTTCCCGATGTGGACGCAGCTCCAGCGCGTGCTCCGTGAAGCGGAAGTGCACAAGGACTACGACGTGCTCATCGTCGACCCGCCGGCGAGCTCCGGACCGCATCTCTACAACGCGCTCGACGCGACCCGGAACCTCGTCATTCCCGTCGAACCATCCGGGAAGGGGCAGGCGTCCGTCAACGGTCTCGACGACCTCGTGACGAACCTCGAAGACCAGCTCGAGATCAACATCGGCGTTCTCGCTGCAGTGCCCAACCGATTCAAGGGTACGAAGGACCAGGACGAGATCATCGCGGAGGTCAAAGAACAGGGATTCAACGTTCCCGTCATCTTCCGTGACCGGACCTCGCTCCTGGAGGGATGCTGGCGGCAGAAGTGTAGTGCATTCACGTACGTGCGCGAGCACCGCGACCGCCAACGCGACTACGAAATCGAGACCCTGGCGAAGTTCGACGAGCTGGCTCGGAACCTCGAACAGCAAGGTGGCATCGAGGCACCGAACGCGCCGGAGCCCGGGAGTCTCGAAGACGATGACCTCGAGGTCGAAGCATGACGGGTCTGAAATCAGGGTCCGGGGACGACCTCTGGGGTGATGAACCGGAGGAAGAAGAGTCGGACAGTGATGCTGAAACCGAGTCGGCGGTCGAAGCCGACCACTCGGACGACGCCGGGTCGAGTTCGAACACGTCGACAGGTACGACTGCATCGTCGACGTCGAGTGCTGACTCCGAGTCCTCGTCGTCGTCCACCTCCGAGTCCACGGCATCCTCTACTCAGTCCTCGGCTGGGTCACAGGCCCAGCCCTACATCGTTCGTCGCGCCGTCCAGGACAAGTCGGTCCAGTTCGAGCGGGATGAACGGCTGACGTTCTTCGTCCACGACGACGTCGCTGAGGGCGAGCGAGATCTGCTCATGGAACTCGAATCGAAGCTCGGTCGCGACGTGCCGAAGTTCGACGTTCGCGAGGCGGTGTATCGGGCCGCGCTTCGGAATCGCGAAGATGTCCTCGAGGAACTCCTCGAGATGGGCTACGCACTGGACGAAGAATAACACGACTTCGTGCACCGTTCGGTTTTCTGCATTGCTCGATTGCTCGGCTTCTTGCACCGTTCACCTATTGCCGGGCACGGTTCGTTGGGCACGGTTCGTTGGGCACGATTTGCCGGGTGCGATTCGCTGAGCACGGTTCATTGGGCACGATTCGCTTGGTACGGTTGTGTCGAATCTCCCGTCAGCCGAGGCACGGTACTCCGAGAGCAAGACTGGACAGCTCTCGAGGACACCCACCCACCGTGTGCGAAATGAAATCTGCTCGAAGGTGGGTGGGCGTTGAGACCGGAACTCGACTGTAGACGACCGAAAACCACGGAATCACTGTCCTGAAGACCTCTGAAGACGATTACACCCATTCAGCAAATTGAACTTACATAAAGCAAAGCTTTATATTACTGGTCCTATAACCAAAACCGTACTAGACTATAGCTCGAGAGTATAGAAGGAATCGAAGCGAGAGCAAGCGAGCGACAGTCACAGCTGCGGAGTCACTCTACACGACAAAATTCAGCCCCTTCAGCCCGGTTACCGCCTAATCCAGTGTTTCTCGACTCGGCACACTGCCACCCGCCTACACAGGATTTCATTTCGCACACGGGGGGTGGGGGTTACGACTACACCAGCGAATTCGACTACGGTCGAGCAAATACGACTATGTTCGCGAATCCTCCGACGACTGAAACGATTTCGATGATACAACCACCGGGGACCCACTTGGACCAGACGTCCTCCTCACCGATCTCATGAGCCAGTCGATTTGCAGCAATCCAGTTTCAACCCCGCTCATCGTCTTTCGAGCAGTCCCTTTTCCCGCCACCCTCGCCTCCGGACGGGTTACAAGAGAGGGTCAGGGACAAGAGAACGTCAGGTGGGTCACGCTGGAGGTTTTCATTTCGCAGGTGGTGTCTACCAGCACCAGCGAGTGTCTGCCAGCACCGACGGACTCTGCCAGCACCAACCGACCACATTAACGACTGTGGATACAGGCAAATTTCATTTCGCACACGGGGGGTGCGCTACCGGATTTGATTTTGCCCACGGTCCGAGACGCACTCTAATAAGCCGCCTTCTCACGGCCGCTATCTCGAGAATATCACTGATTTAATATCGCACGCGGCATCCCTCAGTTATTTATGCAATGAGGGATATTCGAGTATCATGACCGACGGTGACGAACAGCAATCCCTCTCGCAATCCATCAAAAGTCGCCTGCAAGATGGCGCACAGAACTCCGTGTTCAGGGACAAGGGGTTGCTGGACCCTGATGCCGTCATCGACGAGGACCGGATCGTCGGACGCGACCAGCAGCTCGACGATATCATCACGTATCTCCGTCCGACCCTCCAGGGGAACCGACCCCCCAATATGCTCCTGTACGGTCCATCGGGGACCGGTAAATCGCTCATCATCAATGCAGTGTGCCAGCAGGTTGCCGAGCTTGCCGAGGCACAGGGTGACCGCTTCGGCGTCATCCAGATAAACTGCCAGACGATAAAGTCACACGACCGTGCTGTGTACCGACTCGTCGAGAGTGCAGCCGGGTCGGCTGGCGTCACACCAGACGTCCCCCAGAGCGGCATCTCGACCGACCAGAAACTCCGGCGGCTCTTCGAGATCCTGAGCGAGCACTTCGATTCCGTCATCATCATCCTCGACGAGGTAGACCTGCTCGTCGGTCGCCAGCGGAACCCGAACGACGAACCGGCGTATTCGAAGTTGCTCTACCAGCTCTCGCGGGCGTCGCAACTGGGTCGCATCGAGGGCCACGTCTCAGTCGCTGCGCTCACCAACGACCCCCGGTTCATGGAAGACCTCGACGGGCGAGCGGAGAGCTCGTTCAATCCACAGGACATCGTCTTCTCTGATTACGACGCGAACCAGCTCCAATCGATTCTGGAACGACGTCAGGACGCGTTCCAGGATGGGGTTCTGGAGGACGGTATCATCCCGTTGAGCGCGGCGTTCGCGGCGCAGGACCATGGTGACGCCCGCAAGGCTATCGACCTGTTCCGGAAAGCGGGTGAGATCGCCGAGCGGAACGACGAGGAGATGGTTCGAGAATCGCACGTCCGCGATGCCCAGAAGGAGGCCGAGCGCGACCGTACCCTTACGCAGATGCAGGGTCTCTCGACCCAGAAGAAGCTCTCGCTGTACGCGACGGCGGTCGTCTCGGTGTATTCGAAACGGAACCTGGACGCGATTCCGAACACCGTGGCATACCAGGTCTACCAGTATATCACCGACCTGATCGACACCGACGCGAAATCTCGCGATTCGTACCTCCGATACATGAGCGAGGCAGAGACGTACAACTTCGTCACGTCCGAGAAGCGTGGGCGAGGGTACGGAAGTGGTGTCCACAAGGAGTACACGTTCGTCGATGACCCTGCGGTCGTCGTCGAGACGCTTCAGTCGGATGTTCGCCTCGAGGAAGTCGAGCAGGATGAGACACTCATCAGGTCTGTGGTCAACGCCCAGGTCGAGGATTTCTTCAGCGACTGAACTCGGATTTTTCGACGCGGATATTCATTTCGCACACGGTGTGTGTTCGCCACAGCGGAACCAGGTTCCGGTCTTCGCGACGTACAGATTCATTTCGCACATGGTGTCTGTAGCCACTCAGCCGGGAACATTCGGACGACAGTCGGCAGCATCGATGCTGTGATTTCATTTCGCACACGGGGGGAGACCGTCGTTCGAGCCGTCCAGAGTAACGTATACTCGCCTGAGATGCTGATATCTCTGATTCTGGGGACACTCGTTCGGCATAGGGGAACCCCATCGTCCCTCAGGATGACCGTGAGTCGATTTTCATTTCGCACACGGGGTGTGTCAGGCGTGATCGGGTGGCCTGCCGCAATTCAAATCGCACACGGTGTCTCGTTCCTGAGTCGCGAACATACCTGTCTGTCTAAAATCTACGGGCAAGGAACCACTCGAACAACCGGGGAAAGACGGGGAGCGATTCAGTCAGTCTGTGATTCGGATTTCGGAGTTCACGCGATAGATGTACCCACGCATCTCCAGTACCTCCAGCGCCTCGCGAGCGTCGGCTCGTGTGAACCCTCTGTTCAGGAGCGCGTCTTTCGCGGTTGTCTCGTCGATGCCGGGCTCGGGTGGGGAGATCGTTCCGGCAAGGACGTCGAGGCAGTCCTCGGCGTACGGTGGAATCGGCGTCGGTTCACCTTGCATGGGTCCAGTTCATTTTGTGTTATTCGTTCGAGTCAAATAGAACTATCCCCTATCTGAGACAGGAAGTGGTGGCCCGATGGCCTGCCTGTTGATGCACAGTACGTGCGTCGTCTGGTTGCTCACCATGACGTGCGGGGACCAGCTCGAATAGCAAATCGACAGTGGTGGAGACCCTCGCAGGCCAGTAAATAAATCAGTACTCGGTTTAGTATAGTGAATTTTTACAATTAAACTCTGTTTTCGGACCCATTTGGAGCTATCTATTAGAATTACTTAGCATATAAAATTAGTACTCTATTTATTTTCTCGCAGAAACCGTTCCGCAACGGGGAAGTGATTTATTTACTCGAGAACCAAATAATTTATTACACTCGGTTTTGACTGTGACGACTAGGCAGTCACGTGGTAGCATGACCCATCAGTAGTCACAGCGCAGAGAGCGCAGGTAGCGAGATGACGCGGCGTGACTGGCACCCCCTGTACGGGGTCGGACACAGACACAGCCATGACCGAGCACCACCGGCAATCGGACGACAGTACAGACGGCACACTACCACTGGACCGGCGAGAGTTCGCCAAATCGATCGGCGTTCTCTGCGGGCTTTCGGGCGGCCTCTTCGGCGCAACTGGCACAGCTGCTGCAGCCACTAACGTCAGCGTCGGGAACGGCAGCTACACAACCACCCTCCCGACAGGAGAAGGCTCTCTCCCGGACAGCGCCTACACAACGTCGAGCGTCACCACTCCCATACCGACCAACGAGTGGTGGAGTTCCCTCCTCTGGAAACAGCACTCCCAGCCGATCTTCGCGCACCCGGTGTCGATGCAGTTCACCGACGCCGGGCTCGACGTCTGGCACCCCACGGATTGGACCTTCAGCGACGGGTACCATCCCGACAGCATCGCCATGATGGACCAGACGACCGACTTCACCATCGGACACACCGCCACGTCCTCGTTCGGGGACAGCCGCTGTGACGGCTTCGGTGACTGGCACACCGTCGGGAAGTTCGGCGACGGGACGTCGACGACCCTCAGAACGACGGTCGCCCAGGGGTCACCGTACGTCTTCTGCGAGTACGAAGGCGGGGACGCCAAACTGAGTTTCTCCTCGGCCCCGACGGTCTTCGCTGATAACGGCAACGTTCTCGGCATCGAGATCAACGGCCACGCGTACGGGCTGTACGCGCCGGCGAACGCGACATGGTCCGGCAAGGGGACGACCGAGCTGACGAGCGCGCTCGATGGGCAGGGCTACCTGACCGTCGGCGTTCTTCCGGAGGCAACGTCCACGGCTCTGGCCGACCTCGAAGCCTACGCGTACAACTTCATCGACGACACCACCGTCTCCTGGACGTACGACGAAGCCAGCGGCGACGTCACGACCACCTTCGACTACACGCTCACCCAGCAGTCCGAGAGTGCCACGACCGGCACCTTCTGCGGGCTCTTCCCGCACCAGCACAAGTACAGCAGTGCCACGTTCACGGGCTACACCTACACGAGCGCCCGCGGCACGATGAAGACCATCGAGGGAGCCGCCTCGTTCCAGACCACCTACACCTTCCCCGGCGTCCTGCCGTTCCTCCCCGACGAGGGGACCTACGACAAGGCCGAACTCGCGAGCTACGTCGACGAGGAGGAGGCGAACGACACCCTCATCGAGACCGGGCCGGAACGGCCGGGCGACGGCACGTACTGGACCGGGAAGAACTACGGTCGACTCTCCGAACTCATCCCCATCGCCGAGCAGGTGGGCGATTCGGCGGCAGTCGACTACTTCCTCAACGGAGACAACAACACCGTCGGGATGCGCGACGACATCGAGACCTGGCTCGACGCCAGCCAGTCCGGGTCGACCCGTTCCGAGGACGTGTTCTACTTCGACGACACCTGGGGAACGCTCGTCGGGTACAACGACTCGTTCGGCTCTGGCGAGTCCCTGAACGACCACCACTTCCACTACGGCTACTACGTGCGTGGAGCTGCCGAGGTCGCTCGCCACGATTCGACCTGGGCCAGTGACTCGAACTGGGGCGGGATGGTCCGGCTCCTCATCACCGACTACGCGAACTGGAAACGCCCGGACCGGACGAACTCCGTCGACCCGGTCAACAACCCACACGACTCCTTCCCGTTCCTCCGGAACTTCAGTCCGTTCGAGGGACACTCCTGGGCGTCCGGCAGCGGCGACTACGACCAGGGCAACAACCAGGAGTCCTCCTCGGAGGCCATCAACGCCTACACGTCGATGCTGCTCTGGGCGGAGTACACCGGTGACACCGCGATGCGCGATGCCGCCGTCTACCTCTACACCACGGAGGTCCACGCCATCAAGGAGTACTGGTACGACGAGGACGGCACGAACCTCCCGTCCAACTGGCCGTACGATTACGCGGGGATGGTCTGGAGTAACGGCGTGAAGTACGACACCTGGTGGACCGGCGACGTCGAGGCCATCCACGGCATCAACCAGCTCCCCGTCACCGCAGCGAGATCGTATCTCGGCTGGGACACGGACGCCGCCGCGGCGAACTACAACGAACTGGTGGCGAACGATGCCGACGGTGACGCCTTCCAGTACTGGCCGGACGTCATGTGGATGTACCGCGCCCTCTCGGACGTGTCCGACGCGAAGTCGATGTGGACGGCGAACAAGGACAGCTACCCCGTCGAGTTCGGCGAGAGCCGCGCCCACACCTACCACTGGATCTACAACATCGACGGGATGGGGACCGCCGACCCGTCGATTACAGCCGACCACGCTCTCGCGTCGGTCTACAACGACGGGAGTGCCAAGACCCACGTCGCATACAACCCCACGGGCAGCACCATCACGGTGAACTTCTCGGATGGGGTCTCGCTGGACGTGCCCGCCAACTCCATGGCGACCGACTCGTCCAGTTCGAGCGATTCCGCGCCGACGGTCGACAGCCTCTCCGCAAGCGAGGTCGAGACCAGTTCCTCGGACGCCGCCTTCGACGTGTCGTGGGCCGTGAGCGACACCGACGGCAACCTCACCGCTGTCGACCTCACCCTCGTCGACGACAGCGACGGCGCCACCGAGGACACGGCCTCCATCAGCGTCAGCGGCAGCGACGCAAGCGGCACCACTCGCTTGATCGCAGCTGGCGACGACGGCTCCGGCAACTCCTACACCGTCGAGTGCACCGTCACGGACGGCGGGAGCAACACCGATTCGGCGACCACCAGCGTCAGTGAAAGCGAGAGCTCGAGCGGCGGGAGCGCCCCGACGGTCGACAGCCTGACCCTGGACGAACGCCTCAACAACAGGCCGCACGCCGACTTCGACGTGTCCTGGGCGGTCTCGGACAGTGACGGAGACCTCTCGCAGGTCGACCTCACGCTAACCGACACGGACGACGGGCAGGTCGAGGACACCGCGACCATTTCGGTCAGCGGGGGCTCCGCCTCGAACACGACCTCGATGTCCGCAAAGAAATCAGACGGCGACGGCCACACCTACGAAGTGGCAGCCGTCGTCACCGACGCGAGCGGGAACACGAACTCCGCGACGGCGACCGAAGTCGAAAACGGGAGCTGATTCCGGAGACAGCACCTGTCGCAGCCACTCACTGCCCCGCAGCCGAATTTTTTGGTCGATGCCCCCGTCCTCGGGAGATAAGATTCGAACGCAATCGTGACCTCCTGAGACGTGAGTACGGCAACGTAACCGCGGTCACCGTGAGCCACAGCGCGCTCGCTGCGTGCTCGACGGGCGAAATATTCCGAGTATCACGGCCACTCCGGTGTCAGATGTGAGTCCGTACACGGCCCCATAACCTATCATAAAATGCGATAGTTCACTCGTCACAACATTGTTTTGTACCGCTCCAAAAAGAGTTTCTGGGGTAGATGACTCGATTGCTGTCCTGTGGTTTCCTCGGAATATATTTTCCATCAGCTATTACCGAATACTCGATGGGTCTGTGGTGTTCTCATCGTGGATGTGCGGTACAGAGAGCGGTATTCGTGTGCTCACAAGGAAGGAACGAGACTGTCCGGGGTCGCCGCGGTTCGGCGAAAGACGACGTTCACACGCAGTCGGACTCGACGGCCCAGTTCTGGTGTATTACAGATATATTTTTGTAACAGCGCGACTCTCGCGCTGTCTGACCCACCGTGATGGCGCATCGAGATCGAGACGAATCGTCGAATCGCCGGGAGGGATTACTGCAAAGTCCGCAGTAGCAGGCATTAACCAACATCGAATCAGAGTGTGTAATCTGTTGGTTAAATACGCGTAGATTCCGTGAATAAACAAGTGTACTATTCCAGCACAAATTCGCGTCACGCTCTGCCCACGCAGACGCAACAACCGATTCTACTGGTACATACCGTTCGATACTGCTTCGCAATAGGACTCAGCGTGCTCGATGGAGCCTGTAATCTAATTACGGATATTTGAGAAGAACGGTCGTGATGTTTCGATGACCGAGTCGGCAGAACCGATGGAAGCTCGACCGGTCTCCTCACTCTCTCACTGTCGAATCGAAACGGACAACGACGGCTCGAAACAGAAAACGGAAAACGGCGTGCCTATATCTGGCTGATTCGCGGGTGAGACTCCTCGACTGCGTCGGCGTCCTCGGGGAGGAGTGCGGCGACGAGGAAGTCCGGGTAGTCCTTGAAGTACTCGACGAGCCGGCCGATACGGTCGGAGTCGATCGCTTCGAGGGAGTCCAGGAGCATGAACGGCACCTCTTCGTACACCTCGTGGACGAGGTAGCCCGCGAGGGCGAACACCAGCCCGGTCACCTCGCGTTCGCTCTCGGAGAGGTGGGAGATGGTGTCCTCGTAGGCCGTCCCAGACTCGGATTCGCGGATGATGTGGAGGGTGAAGTCCTTCTTCGTCACCTTCCGGCGACCTTCCCGCTCCTGGTGTTCGCTGCGTTCGATCCAGATGCGCGCGATGTTCTCGTACTCGAGCGCGTCGAGGACGGTCTCCATGTGGTGGTTGAACGACTCGACGGCGTCCTCTTCGATCTGGTCGATGCGAGTCCGCAGGTCCTCGAGTTCGGCGTTGATCTCCTCACGCTCGGCTTCGAGTTCGTCCCGGGAGTCGACCTCCTCGTCGATGTCCTCGATCTTCTGGTCCAGCTGGTTGCGCTGGCGCTTGAGCTGGTTCAGTTCGACTTCGAGCTGGCTCGCCTCCTTGTGGAGGCTGAGGATGGTGTCGTCCTTCTGGGTCTGCAGGGACTCGACCTCGTCCTCGATATCCCCGAGCTCGGACTCGAGTTCCTCTTGCTGGCTCTCGAGACGCTCGATGTTGTCCTCACGGGAGTCGATCTGGTCTTCCGTCCGTTCGAGGCGCTGGTGGACCTGCTTTCGCTGGCGTTCTTTCTCCTGGTAGGTGATTCGCTCGTCCTCGAGTTCGTCGATCTCATCATCGATAGAGCGCGTCGCGCTCATCTTCTCCTTGCGGAGCTCCTTGAGCCGGTCGATGGTCGCCTCGATGTCCTCACGGTCGACCTCGTGGCCGCAGGTCCAGCAGACAACCTGCTCGGAATCGTCGAGCAGTTTGTCGGTGACAGGGCCGTCGCTCCCCTGACTCTCGGTGAGTGCGTTCAGGATGTCCGAGCTGGCCCCATCGAGGTTGTCCTCGTTGAACTGGATGATCTGCTGGAGCGTGCTCACTTCGGACTGGATGTTCTGTTTCTGCTTGCGCAGCTGGTCGATTTCAGAGTCGATTTCGCTTATCTTCCCGGTCGGCTTGTCCGGGAGCTCCTCGACGTCGCCTTCGAGTTCTTCGCGCTCTTCGTAGAGTGCTTCGAGGCTCTGGCGCTGGACGTCGAGCTCCTGGCGACAATCGTTGAGCTCGGAACGAACGTCACTGAGTTCGTCCATCTTCGCTTCCAGCGCTTCTTTCTCCTCTTTGGACTCGTCGACGTCCGCGTCGGCGTCCTCTATCTCTTCGCGCTTCGCTTCCAGCTCTTCGCGCTTCTCCTCGATGTCGTCCTCGAGGTCCGCACGCTGCTGTTCGAGTTCTGGGAGGCGCTGTTTGAGCTGGGAGAGTTCCTCGAGGCGCTGGTCGATCTGGACCTTCTCGTCTTCGAGCGTCGAGATCTCGTTCTGGATCGCGTCCGTGTCGACCGGCCGCATGATGAGGTCGTAGAGGTTCTGCTCGGTCAGGACGGCCTGTCGGGTCTCGTTGGTTGCGAGCAGGAACGCGAAGAGGTCCGCGAGTTCGGCGTCGTCGAGGTACGGGTCACCCTCGCTCCGTACCGTGCCGTTCTCACGGGTGAACTTACGGGTGTACGTTTCGTCACCGATGACGAGTTCGACGAAGCCCTCTTCGGCGTCCGACTTCAGCGAGACGTCATCGCTCCCGAGGACGGCCATTATCGACCGGAGAAGCGAAGTCCGGTTCGTGGCATTTCGCCCGGAGAGGATGTTGACACCGTCGTTGAAGTCGACGCTCGTCTCGGTGATACCACCGATATTCCGTACGTTGAGACGGACTGTCTGCGTGGACTGTGAGACTTGTTCCATATCAGTGTCGTACTTACCACGCACATTTATAACCTTTGGCCGTCTGCCCCTCGTTGTTACGTAGATATGTATGTAACAGGATGGCGCACAGACATTGGGTCATTCGCGATGGCTCGTGGTTCTGGTGGGGAGTGTGGCTATCGAGGAGATATTCCCTGGAGGCACGCTAGGGGCATCGCGAACTCGGTCGGCAGTGATGGCTGTCTCATCTCTCTGTGGCGAACGAGTCCCACCACGCAACGAGATTGAATCGGATGTGGAGCGTTCTGCACGCTCTCGACCGACGTGCCCCGAGCTCTCACCCTCGCCACGGCGGTCTTTCTCTTGGTTCTGCAGGTACGGCCGGCCGTCTCGTCGAGCAGTGTCGACAGCGCTCGGTCAGTATCGACTAGCTCGTCGTGTTCTTGCAAGCCCGCCTTCGACGGCTCTCCCCCGGGGAAAGCGGCTTCTCGAGGCTGTTGTCGCTTCCGTGCGTCCCCGACAGCGTCGGGGTGGCCAAATGTGGTCATGATTATTCGGTTAATCACGACCACCCACTATTTCGACTGTTTCGCCCGAATTCCAGTGTTTCAGCCCCTGAGGACAACATCCTCGATGTTGTAAACCTCATAATGCTATATCAAATTCCGAAGGGCCGGAAGTTGAGACTACGGTCTTGGGAAGCTATAATCCGAGGAAGTGTGGGTACTCGAAAGTGGCTACCGTAGTTCTTCAACGAGAGCAGTAGTCGCGGTATCGACGATCTCATCCGCCAGACGACCCTGCCAGAAATCGATGTCTTCGTAACCGATGGATTGCACACCCCAGGGGACGATCCGACTCTCGTCTGGCGTTCCGCCACGAAGCCAACTCCCTTCGGGGATTTCGATGAGCCCATCCATCCACGATTTCGACGTCAAGGTCAGCGCGATGTACTGCTCGCCGTGAAACGGTCGTCCCTCGTGGTTCGTGAGGATGAGCCAGGGACGAGCGTCCTCCTCACCCTTGAACGGGTCATCGCCGTAGACGACGTCGCCTCGCTCGAAAATTGGAATGGCTTCGTCGTCAGTCACTGTTCGTTCTCCACACTCGGATGGGACTCGCCGGGAGCATGCTCGCGCCAGGATTCCTTATCCTCTGTGCCGAGTTGCTCGTTGAACAGGGCAGTTGCTCGCTCGTAGCCGCTGTATCCTTCGAGCCGGTCGGTCTCGTCGGTTATTGCCCAGTATGTCGCCTTGTGCTCGACGAGGCCGCGGTCCTTCAGTCGCGAGAGCGCGGTGCTGACCGCCCCCTCTTCGATGCCGGTCTGAGAGGCGATTTCGCGCGCCTTGAACGCCCGGTCCTCATTAGCGACGAGAAACCCGAGAACCTGATCAGGGACGGAGAGGTCAGCGAGTTCCTCCTCGCTCGTGTTCTCGAAGGTATCTCGATCGATGGACATCGTTGAATGGGGGTACGTCGCCAATCGTAATGAGTGTTAGGCTTGAAAGCCACGAAAATGTTGAAAACATCGATAGTGAGGGTCGGCAAGTAGTAATCACGTTCTCTCTCAGGGAGATTCGACGAGGGCGAGGATATCCGGTGCTTTGAAAACTCTGTTCCGCTCTTTGCCGGTCAATTCCACGATGATACCTTCCTCGCTGAGTTTCTCGATCGCGTCGTAGACCGCCTGTCGCGAGCGTCCGGTCGCGTCGATGGCACGTGGGGCCTGAAGATACAGCTCTTCGAACAGATGGTCGATAACATCTCGGACTGCTGGACTGTTCGGGAAGCGGCTCCGGTAGTCGGACCGGAGCGAGACGAGTTCGATGCCACACTGGTAGGCATCGATAGCCTGCTCGGCTATCGCGTTCAGGACGAACGTGATCCACGACTCCCACTCACCGTGTTGACTCACGGCGATAATACGGTTCTCGTTCTCGATGTCGGTGTGTGAGCTCCGGTGGGAGGCTGGCAGCCCGATAGCACGGGATTCCCCCGTTGGGTTCGATTCATGCCGCCCCGTCTTCGAGATCGCCAGGGTCCATTTGACTACACAACTGTTTCTCACCGGCCTAAATCTGACAACTGCCGTTTCAGCAGATTAGTGGCCAAGGAACAGGCTCGTTAATCAATCTGGTCCGAATCGGATTGATTCATTCGCACGTCTCGTGGCCAGTGGTCGATATCGATTCGGCGAATCCGATACAGCCATAACTTCGGTCGAAACTGCTGTCGAGAGTTGGTACTTTCGACCACACAGGCTAGATGACCTACGGGAGATTCATCATCGAGATACGTATATCTAGATTCTATAGTTTCGTAGTCAGAGAGCGTCATCGTCGTTTCAACCGGCAGGACAGTGAGCCGGCCCCGTTTCATATTGTGTTGGCTGCCAGATCCTCGGCACATACCGGTTGCGTCGATCGTCTACCCCTCGTCGGTATACCGCCACTCCTCCGAAAACCGCAACTAGGAGCGCCAGAGCCACACTTCATGGGGCTGGATGCCCGCCCATCCGGTCGTCGAATCAGTGATTCCAGCCAACACCAGACCGAGCGGGCGACGACTCAAGGCATCCTCGTGTAGCACGCACAGTATCCTCTGCTGGGCTGGAACGAGCTCGCTGTCGGCGGTTTTGAACACGCGACACGAGCCGTTCAGTGAAGCGGGTGGGGGTGCTAGGCACAGACCCGTCTCCCTCCATCCTAAGATATCTAGTACTATCTATAGTTCTTTACTCGTACTATTTCCTGAACACGTCCAAGAACGCCGTGGCCAGTGAACGCACTGGCACTGTGTCCCACCTCGTTTCGTTCAGCAACACCTCTCGTCTGACGGGGGAAGGCTCACTGGAATTTCACGCCGACGTGCTCGAGGTCTGCATTGTTCTTCGCGATGTTGATGACCAGGGGAGTCACGCTCTCCACTTCTGGTGCGTTCGCGAGTGGCCCGGCATCGAGGGCGCGGAGCCCGTCGATCTCGTTCGCGAGGGCTATCACCGTGGCCTTGGCATCGTCGTCGTCTCCGACGACGAGCGTATCGATGTCGAGCACGATATCCAGGTCTGCAAGGCGGCCGGCCGAGAGATTGTGGAACGCCCCGGTAACGGTGATATCTTCGGAGACGCGCTCAGCGATGAGTTCGGTGACGCTCCCGACGTCGGGTGGGTGGTAGTGTAACCCATCTTCGTCACCACGCATTCCGACTGCAGGACTGACGACGATCTGCTCTTCACCGAGCTGGTCGGCAATAGAATCGACGGTGTCGCCCACGTAGTACGGCGGCACAGCGAGGATGACCACGTCAGCGTCGGTCACCGCGTCGGCGTTCGCACAGCCGGTGAACGATGCGTCGATACCCCGTGCCGCGAGCGACGATTCGTACTCGGTTGCTGCATCGACTCCTTTCTCTGCCTCACGAGAACCGATGACGACAGTGTGGTCGGTGTCCGCTGCAATCCGGAGCGCGAGACCTTCACCGATGTCTCCAGTCCCGCCTAGTATCGCGATTCGCATACTCGGTGTGTCGGGACAAGAGGAGTAAATAGTTCCCGGTTACGGTGATATCCACCACAGGCCCCTCACTCCACCCGAACACGCGACGTGAGCGCTACGAAAGATGTGATTGTCAACTTCGATATCTACATGGTCCCGGATGTCGACTTTGCCACCATGCAGCACGACGAGCTTGACTTCCACAACGTGGGCGAGCTATGCGAATCAGATGACAGGGACGGTCTCCGTATCCAGCGCGTTCCCGAATCGGTGCGTCAGGGGTTGAACGAGGGAGCGCAGAACCGGATGCGTCATCCCGCCGGGGTCGAACTCAGGTTCGTTTCTGAGGGACCCGTCGAGGTGACCCTCTCGACCATCCCTGTCTCGGGCGTCACCGAGGGAACGGTCCGTGTCTTCTGGGGACCCTTCCAGGGCTACGAAACCGTGACCGTCGGTGAGGACCCCACGACGATTCGCGTCTCGTCCCCGGAGAAACTGGAAACCATCGAACCCGATGTACGCGACGACCTCGCGTTCGACCCGCATGTGTGCAGACTCCGTCTCCCCGGCGAGCACCGCGGCGGGCACATGGTCTACCACGGTGTCGAGGGTGACGTTCGTCCACCCACGCCGGACGAACTCCCCGACAGGCAGTATCTCGCCTACGGAACGTCCATCACGGAGGGCGAGGCCCCGGTCGCAGAACACCTCACGTACGCGAGCCAGACGGCTTCTCGACTGGATGCAGAGCTCATCAATCTCGGGTCCTGTGGCACCGCCTACTGTGACCCTGCGATGGCGGAGCACATCGCGAACCGGGACGACTGGGACGTGGCGACTCTGGCGCTCTCGGTGAACATGGTCGGTCGCTTCTCCGTCGACGAGTTCCGCGAGCGGGCTGCAGCGATGATCGAGACCGTCGCGTCGAACAACCCGGAGAAGCCCGTCGGCGTCATCACCATCTACACGAACGGCCGGGACGTGTGCACTGACCACCCGGAAGGCGAGCTCTGTGAGCAGTTCCGGGAGGCGCTTCGCGCAGTGGTCGACGAATCGTCACAGCAGAACGTCCACCTGTTGGAGGGGCCCGACATCCTCGATGGTATCGAGGGCCTGACTCCTGACCTCACCCATCCCGGTGACAACGCGATGATCCGGATGGGTGAGAACCTCGCGGCCGAACTCGAAGCGCTGCTGTCATAACGAAACCGAGCAGGGTTGCCAGTGCAACCCGGGGACTACTCTTCCTGGGCGTCTGCCACGGCAACGCCAGCGAGGTTGACGATGTCTTTCACTTCGTCGCCCCGCTGGAGGACGTGGACCGGTTTGTCCATCCCGACGAGCATCGGCCCGATGGCCTCCGCGCCGCCGAGACGCTGGAGGAGTTTGTAGCCGATGTTCCCCGCTTCGAGGTTCGGAAAGACGAGGATGTTCGCTGGTTCGTCCAGGTCCGAGAACTCGTACGTGTCCGTGAGCATGTCCTCGATGACGGCGGTGTCTGCCTGCATCTCGCCATCGACCGGGAAGTCGACAGTCTCGTCCTCACGGAGCATCTCGGCGGCTCGACGGGGCTTTCGCGTCCCGTGGTTGTCGACGCTCCCGAAGTCCGAATACGAGAGCAACGCGACCCGTGGGTCGACGTTGAACTCCCGGGCGAGGTTCGCGGTCTGTCTCGCGACCCCTGCCAGCACCTCGGCGTCGGGGTCCTGGTTGACGGTCGCATCCGCACAGAACACGACCCGGTTCTTGAACGTCAGCATGTATACGCCGGCGACGTACTCGGCGTCCGGCGCGGTCCCGACGACCTGCAGTGGCGGCCGCAGCGCCGACGGGTAATGGTTCGTGAGGCCGGTGAGCATCGCGTCGGCCTCCCCCAGCTCCACCATCACACTGCCGAGGTATGCCTCGTCACGGACGAGTTCGGTCGCTTCCGTCCGAGTGATCCCCTTCCGTTTCCGGAGTTCGTACAGCCGTTCCGCGTAGGGCTCGAGGTCACAGTCCAGTGGGTCGATTATCTCGGGGGAGAACGAGAGCCCGAGGTCGTCTATCGTCCGCTCGATGCTGGTGCGGTTCCCCAGAAGGACAGGGTCGGCGATCCCCTGGTCGACCAGCTGGTAGGCCGCACGGATCATCTTCTCGTGCTTCCCCTCGGAGAGGATGACCCGTTTGGGGTCCGACTTGGCCTTGTTGAGGACGACGCGCATCATCTCGCGGGATTTCCCGAGTCGCGCCTCGAGCTCCTCTACGTAGGCGGCCCTGTCGAGCGACTCGTCGCTCGCGCCGCTCTCGACCGCCGCTTCCGCGACAGCCGGAGCGACCTCGAACAGGACGCGGGGGTCGAGCGGCTTCGGGATGATGTATTCGGACCCGAACTGGAGGGGCTGGTCACCATAGGCTTTGACGACCGCGTCCGGGACGTCCTCGCGTGCCAGGTCGGCGAGTGCCTCGGCGGCGGCGATCTTCATCTCCTCGTTGATCTCGTTCGCACGAACGTCGAGTGCGCCACGGAAGATGAACGGGAACCCGAGGACGTTGTTGACCTGGTTCGGGTAGTCCGAACGCCCGGTGGCCATGATGACCGTGTCGTCGCGTGCCTGTTTCGCTTCCTCGTAGCCGATCTCCGGGTCGGGGTTCGCCATCGCGAACACGATGGGGTTGTCGGCCATCGAGCGGAGCATATCCGGGGAGACGATGCCGCCGACAGACAGGCCGACGAACACGTCCGCGTCCGCCATCGCGTCGGCGAGGTCGCCTGCGGGAACGTCCTGTGCGAACTCACGGGTGTACGGGTCGAGGCTTCCGTCATCTGCCCGGGATTCGGTGATGATGCCGTCGATGTCGCACATCGTGATGTTCTCGCGTTGCACCCCGAGCGAGACGTAGAACCGGGCGGTCGCGGTCGCTGCTGCACCAGCGCCGGCGAAGGTGACCGAAAGGTCTTCGAGCGCTTTCCCCGCGATATCCGCCGCATTGAGCAGGGCTGCCCCGGAGATGATGGCGGTACCGTGCTGGTCGTCGTGGAACACCGGAATGTCCATCCGGTCCCGCAGGGTCCGTTCGATCTCGAAGCACTCGGGGGCCTTGATGTCCTCCAGGTTGATGCCACCGAACGTCGGTTCCATGGCTTCGACGTGCTCGATGAACGCGTCCGGGTCGGCGTCGAGCTCGATGTCGAAGACGTCGACGTCGGCGAATCGCTTGAACAGCACACCCTTGCCCTCCATGACCGGTTTGGACGCGGCCGGGCCGATGTCGCCCAGGCCGAGGACGGCCGACCCGTCGGAGATGACGCCGACGAGGTTCCCCTTCGTCGTGTACTTGTAGACGTCCTCGACGTGTTCGGCTATCTCCCGGCACGGTGCGGCGACACCCGGCGAATACGCCAGTGAGAGGTCGCGTTGCGTGCTGGTTGGTTTGGTCGTGGAAATCTCTACCTTCCCGGGCGGTTCCCGGCTGTGATAGTCCAGCGCGTCCTGTGATGGGTCCATACAGTGGATAGACAGAGCGTTCGATAAACTTGTTGTGGTGACACCGGTCGTTTCACAGTCAGGAGCGACGAACGTCAGTCGCCCGGCGCGTCCTCGCGGTCCATCACCGGGTTCCCCAGTTCGGCGTTCCTGCTCGCGGCCTCGTGGTCCACGTCGTACAGCGCCACCTGTCCCGCCAGGTCCGCACACTGGCCGAGGTCGTCGATGAGTGTGTGCGCCCAGCCCGCACTGCCGCCGCCGATGTAGCCGATTGTGATGTCTCCGGAGACGAGCGACTCACTATGGGCTCGCAAATCGGGCATACGATGGGAAGCGGGTTCCGGGTGCAAATAATTATGCGCCGTGGCATCCATCTGGGCACAATGCGGAACGATACGTTCGACGCGGGTCGCTGGCGGGACCGCCTGTACCACGACACCGAGCGCAAGCACGGGTTCGACGGACAGACCGGTGCCGCATTCACCGCCTGGCAGGACGCCTTCCGGGAGGACCTCCGACGCGTACTCGGACACCATCTCATCAGGGAGAACGCCCCCTCGGCTGCCGACCCGAAACAATGTGACAAGGAGATGGGCTCGGGGTACGTCCGACAGGAGTGGACCATCCAGACGGAGCGTGGCGTCCGCGTCCCGTTCTATCTGTTCCTGCCGACCGCGGTCGAACCGCCGTATCCCGTGGTGCTCGCCCTGCACGGCCACAACGAGACCGGCAAGGAACTCCCTGCAGGCGAGTGCCAGGACGACGCCCAGCGGAAGGAGGTGCGCGAAGAACGTCGGGATATGGCGGTGCAGGCCGTCCAGCGAGGGTATGCCGCACTCGCGCCCGACATGCGCGGGTTCGGGGCTCTCGCGGACGCTGCCGACAGACTGTCGGGAGACCGGGCGTGTACGGCCCTCCAGAAGCAGGCACAGCTGTACGGGCGCTCGCTCGCCGGGGAACGCGTCTGGGACACGCTGCGACTCCTCGACTTCGTGGAGGAACAGTCGGAGTTCAACACCGACCGCATCGCCGTGACGGGCCACTCCGGGGGTGCGGCTGTGGCGCTGTTCGCGGCCGCACTCGACGAGCGCGTCTCGGTCGTCGCACCGAACGCATACTTCTGTACGTTCAGGGACTCCCTCGTCGCCATCGACCACTGCGAGTGCAACTACGTGCCCGGCATCCTTCGCCTCGGTGAGCTATGGGACGTGGCAGGGTTGATCGCGCCACGCCCGGTGGGTATCACCACCGGGGCTGCGGACACCATCTTCCCGGTCGAGGGAACGCGGCGCGCGTTCGAGAAACTGCAGACGATATACGCCACGATAGGGGCGGAAGACCGGTGCGAGCTCCACGTCGGTGAGGGAGGGCATCGGTACTATCCGGACGGTGTCTGGCCGTTCGTCGCATCCCATCTGTCTAGTGACGCCGATTCAGCGAATGGATGACTCGATAGTCCAGTCCGGCGATTCCGGCTTATCGTACGCCCGTCGCGACCGCCACGCCTCGGTCGCACCGGGGTTCTCGAGGCGACTTCGAGGGTCCCAGTCGGGGAACACGGTCTCGCACGTGAAGTAGCTCGCCTGGTAGTCACCGAGGTCATGGCCCAGGCGATCCGCCCGTTCTGCCAGGGTCCCGGTCCGTCGGGTTGGTCGTGTCGACCAGCGTCGCGTGACCAAACCGTTTTCACCGCCATCAGCCTACAGGTCGAGTACCAATGGCCGACGACGGACGCGACGACGGGAACGCAACGGGAGCACGACCAGCCCGCAGAAGCAAGGTCGGGCGCGTCATCGAGGACCGCGAGCTCACGGGACTGGGCGCGGAGCTGGAGGCGTACTGGACCGGGTCCGGGGACGAACAGTACAGTCTCCGCGAGCTCGCGGACCTGTTCAACAGACGGGTGCTCCGGGAGGCGGTGCAGGACGCGAACGTGAACGTGCTCCAGGGCGAGATAGAGAACTTCTACGAACTGCTCACCGGGGACGACGTTACCGGCGGTTCGAGGGTCCAGACGGAGCGCCGTCTCGAACAGGAGGGCGTCGACATCGACCAGTTGAAGCAGGATTTCGTCTCGCATCAGGCCATCCACACCTACCTCACGAAGTACCGCGGCGTCGACCGCGACGAGGACGATACCGACCAGATCGAAAAGACACGGTCGACGCTCGACCAGCTCCGGAACAAGGTCCGGGCTGTCGGCGAGACGTCGATACAGACGCTGAAGAACACTGGACGACTCTCCATCGGCGAGTTCGACATCTTCGTCGATGTCCAGGTAACGTGTTACGACTGCCAGACGCAGTACTCCATCACCGAACTACTCGACCGCGAGCGCTGTGAGTGCGACTGAGAGGTACGGGCAACTGAGAGGTGAGAGCGACCGAGGATGAGTAGGACGGATGGGGAGTGCGACCGCGAGCGCATCGATGCGGCGACCTATTGCTCGACTTCGACGGCCTTCTGGCGGAGCCACGCGAACCCATCACTGTTACAACGAACCCGGTGACGTTCGCTACCACGGTTCCCCACACACGAACGTTACATCGGTATGTCTGTAATAGACGTCCTTGGTATGGGGTGGGTGTGGGTGGAAGAAAGCCCACGGACTGGAGCGTTGACACTCACGTCGGAAGAATTCCCACTATGGAGGATATGAACGGGCGACAACGCCACCGACACTGCAATACTGGCCGTCGTCGATGAGTCGCTGAGCGTGTCGCTGCCCCGCCTGGCAGCCGAGCCACGCGAACCCACCACTGTAACGATGAACCCGGTGACGTTCGCTACCCCAGTTCCCCACACACGAACGTTACATTACTATGTTTGTAATAGATGGCCTTGGTATGGGGTGGACCTGGGTGGAAGAAACCCCGACGGACCGGAGCGTTGACACTCACGTCGCGGGAACTCCCGCTATGGAGGGTGTGAACGGCCGACAACGCCACCGACACGAGTTCGCTACAGGGGAACGCTTCGTCCTGAGAGATTCGTAACAGGTCGCCGCTTGCACACTCCAAACGGTGCAGACTGGTCCTCTAGATGCCCGACATGGCCAGTTTTCTCCCCCACTCCTGCCGGGGTCGACGTCGAACGGGCCCAGTCTTATTACGACGACATCCATTCCCCGTGCCCTTCTCGGGAACGCATGCACATCGCTGTCGGGAATACACTAGCGTGACGAGGAACCGGTTTCAGACATCGAGTGCTGGTGGGTCCGATTACGGTCCATGCGCGCGTTGCCGGCGTAAGTAGGGTGTGAGACTGTGTCTGTTCAGCGGACGGATCCAGTCGAGTCAAATGCGGCGTGACCAGTGAATCCTCGTCGAGGCCGCCGGACATCTCGCTGGACGATGCTACCCCGACCCGGAGGATCTGTCCAGTTCGATGGGAGTCATGCAGCCCGAGCATCGCCAACTCAGCGAACCCGTCATTCCCTTCGGGACCAGCGAGTGCGACTGGGAGATCGACCACTGGGGTCGCTTTCCCGACCGTAACACGAGTGAAGGGATGGGTTCTGCGTATCAATCAGACCGATCTCGTCGCTTCATGCCGAGAGACTGCAGTCTGTCGCGTTGGCGCGAAATACCGCCAAACGGCCGAAAGATTTAATATCTATACTACGCGCTTTGTTCACGGGAATCATGAAGAAACATCGTCGACAATTCCTGCAAGCGTTGGGTGCAGGTTCGATCGCAATGGTCGCTGGTTGTTCCAGCGGCAACGATAGTACTGACACGGCAACTGATACGGCAACCCAAGAAGAAACGACGTCCGGGGATTCGACGGACACAGAGACGGAGAAGGGTTCCGAGGGTAGCATGGAGATCACGCCAGATTCGGTCATCCACCAGACGGCCGGTGGTGAAGACATCTGGGACAAGATCGACAAGGGCCACTTCTTCTACACCAAGCACAGTGGTGACTTCGACGTGCGCGTGCAGGTCTACAGCGTCGAGCAGGGCGTCAGCGAGTACGCCAAGGCCGGAATCATGTTCCGGAATTCGATGGACCCGGGCGACGTGCACGTCATGTCCCGACGTGGACCGGCTGGCAACTCGAACGTGCAGTGGCGACCGGAGAAAGGCGCAGAAGCTGGTAGTCTGACGTCTGACATCGGCGAAGGGAAGGCCCAACTCGACAATTACTTCTGGTCCTGGCATCGGCTGGTGCGAAAGGGAGATACGATCGAGTTCCACGTCAGCAGTGACGGCGAGGAATGGCAGCTGATGGCCGAGCTGACTGGAGACGACGTTGCGCTGGCAGACGAAGGGTACCTCGGACTCGCCGCGACGAGCCACAACCGCGCGAAGAAGGCCAATTTCTACTACCAGGGATTGGAAGGAGTCACCCCGGCCGAGTCGGGGGACCTGGACGGACCCATCCTGTCGGGTAGCGTCGAAGTGCTCGGCGAAATGCCGAGCGACGTCGAACCGCCCGCAGAGCCCGAACCCGCAGCCGAGAAGGTTGCTCACTTCACCTTCGACGGCGATCAGATCACGGACCAGGTCTCCGGTAACACCGGTTCGATGGGCGGCGGCGTCGAAACGGGCGTTGGCGGCGTGAACGGCAGCGCGTTCAAGTTCAACGGTGAGGACGGCTACGCGACGTTCCCCGGGACGGCCCTCGACGCCGAGCAGGCGACCGTCACCGGTTGGTTCAACGTGAGCGAGCACCAGGAGTGGTCGCGTGTGATTCAGGCCGGCGGCAGTTACGAAGCCAGTCCGGGCGAGGCGAACGGTGGCTGGGACCTCGGCTTCGAGGGGCCGACGAACAACCTGGCCGTCACCACCTACGGGTCGCAGAAGGTTCGTCCCACCAAGCACCAGATCGACTACGGCAAGTGGTACTTCGTCGCACTCGTCTTCAACGGTGCAAACGTCAGGATGCACCTCTTCGACGCGAATGGCGAGGTCGCGACCGTCGAGAACGCGCAGGAAGGTCGTGGGATCAACGGCGAAGCCCCGATCACGTTCTTCGCTGGCGACACCCACTACACCGCCGGCATGATCGACGACGTCCGCGGCTTCAACGGCCCGCTCTCGAAGGACAGGATCACGAGCATCTACGAGGAATCGGCTGGCGGGATCCCGCAATCCGTGCCGTCGGCTGACGTGCACCTCACCTTCGACGGCGACCAGGTCACGGACGAAGTCTCCGGTGACACCGGCTCGATGGGCGGCGGCGTCGAGACGGGTGCCAGCGGCCAGGCCGGCAGCGCGTTCAAGTTCAACGGCGAGGACGGCTACGCGACGTTCCCCGGGACGGCTGTCGGCGGCGAGCAGGCGACCGTTGCCGGCTGGTTCAACGTGAGCGAGCACCAGGAGTGGTCGCGTGTGATGCAGGCTGGTGGCAGCTACGAAGCCAGTCCGGGCGAGACGAACGGTGGGTGGGACCTCGGGTTCGAGGGACCGACGGCCAACCTGGCTGTCACTACCTACGGGTCGGAGAAGATGCGCCCCACCAAACACGAGATCGAGTACGGCACGTGGTACTTCGCCACCGTCGTCTTCGACGGCGCGAGCGTCACCTTGCACCTCTTCGACGAGGATGGCAAGGTCACGACCGTCCAGAACGAGCAGGAGGGTCGGGCGGTGCTCGACTCGGCTCCGATCACGTTCTTCGCTGGCGACACGCACTACACCGCCGGCATGATCGACGAGGTCAAAGGATTCTCGACCGCACTCTCGGCCGGTCAGGCAGAGCAGCTCTACAATAGCTACTAGGCGGTCGACGAGCCGACGTCGACGCTTTCGTCATCTTGTTTCTTTCTCTCGGCGCTGAGTGACCCCGCTCATAACAGTATTTCAACAAAATCTATTTATGTTGTGTTACTGTGCTTTACCGTATGCCTGAGGATGACAAGGCTGGGGAGCACTCAGTTTTCACACGGCGTCGGTGGCTCGCGATGTCCGGCGCTGGGATGGCTGGGATGTTAGCTGGCTGTTCGAGCGGTGGTACGAATACGGAGGAGCCTACGGAGACGACGACCGAGGCACCACCAACAGAGGAACCGACGACAGAGGAACCGACGGCGACGGAAGAACCAACGGAGACCAATAAAGCACAGGTCCCCGAGGGGGAGCCGCCGCAAGACGCCGGGTCCTACTTCAAAGTGGACTCTGGGTTTGCCGATCCTGCGCCGTGGCTGGAGTCCGAAGACGTCTCGGTGTACAAGGTCACGGAACCGACCCGAGAAGCGCTTGCAAACGCCGTCAACAATTCCGGCCCGCGGGTTGTCGTTTTCGAGACGAGTGGCACCATCGACCTGGGTGGCGATTGGATCCGAGTGACGAACGACAAGCTATGGATTGCCGGCCAGACGGCGCCCTCCCCGGGCATCACCCTGACCAAGGGGCTTCTGCAGTTAGCGGCGAACGATTGTGTCGTCCAGCACATCAGGTCCCGCCCGGGCGACGAGGGTGCCGGAGGCAATCCATCGGAACTCGATTCGGTCGACACCGCAGACGGCACCAAGAACAACATCATCGATCACTGTTCGGCCTCGTGGTCGACCGACGAGGTGCTCTCGGTCGGATACAATACCGAGAACACGACGGTGTCGAACTGCATCGTCTCTGAACCCCTGAACAACTCGCTGCATCCGAAAGGGACGCACGCGTACGGTTCACTGACCGGGAACAACGCGAAGAACGTCGCGTATCTCGGCAACGTCCGCGCGCACGCCAAAGCTCGGAACCCCCGACTCAAGACGGGGACGGAGAGCGTCGTCGTCAACGAGACGGTTTTCGACTTCAAACGGGCGGTCAAACTCGACGACGACAGCTACTCGGCGGTTGTCGGCAACACGTACCTTGACCCCGAGTATTCCTTCGAACCGACCATTCGAAACGGTCACGTCTATCTCGAGGACAACGTCTTCCGACCGGAAGGGACGAAGAAAGTCTCCGACGATCTGGAGGAACTCGACGAACCCCCGGTCTGGCCGGAGGGACTCGAAGCGATGGCCGCCGAGAAGGCCCACGAGGAAGCCCTCGCCAATGCCGGTGCTCGACCAGCTGATCGGACCGCGTACGAGGAACGCATCATCAAGGAGGTCACGAACAGAGAACCTACGAAGGGGTACATCGACAGTCAATCCGAGGTCGGTGGCTATCCCGAACTCGAGGAGAACACCCGTTTGCTACAGGCGCCGGATTCGGACCTCCGGAACTGGTTGCAGTGGCACGCCCTGGCCGTGGAAGATTCCGACATCAGTGTCTAAGCGGCGTCGCGTTTCCAGGGGCCGGTCGCTTCCGCGCTAGATAGATGGTGTCGCCAGACGTCTTTCTCGAAGGTTCTCACTCGACTACCGCGAACAGTTGGTGTGGTACGATCACTTGAATGGCGTCCATCGAAAATAGATTACAGCGGCACTCGCGACGGTCGAGACCACGATGGGCACCAATGCCAGTTGTGCGACCACGTAGGACCCACTCCCCGGTTCGACGAACAAGAGCGAGAGGCCAAGGAGAAGGAAGAACGTGATGTTGAGTCCGATGATCATCTTCGACGCGGACTGGATATCAACCATACAATCCGAATATGGCTACGCAGTATTTACTCCATTTGTCCGGTTTCAATAAATAAACTCGATGACAGTCCGCGGGCGATACTGCCGTTTCGGCTGGCGGTGACGAACCCGGCAATATATATCCAGTTGCTATTGTGTGAGAAAAAGCAGTAGATATATGCAGTTCGGCAGCCCTCCCCTAGCCATGCCAGATTCTGAGAACTGGCGGAACGCAATCAGCCGACGGAAGGCGCTTCAGGCGGCAGCCCTCGGTGGAGCCAGTCTGATCGCAGGGTGTAGTGGTGGAAACAACGGCTCGGGTTCGAACAATGACGAAGCCCCGGTAGACGGTACCAGCAGTGGGGACGGTACCACGGTCTACGACGCGGAGTTCGTCGAGCTGGACCGACAAGGGACGCCGCCGATGAAGCGGCACTTCAACCCCTGGAACCCTACCAACAACGGATGTTGGTTCCCGGGACAGGCCGTGTTCAACAGTTTGGCGAAGTACGTCCCGGCGTCCGACGAGAACATCCCGCTTATCGCGAAGTCGTGGGAGATGCCCGAGGAGAAGGTTCTCGAGGTCGAACTCAGTGACGAGTACACGTGGCACAACGGCGATCAGTTCGTCGCTGCCGACTGGGCGACCCAGTACCAGATCCAGAAGAACCTCGCCGAACTGCAATCGGAGGGCGAAGGGAACGCGTCCATCTACGACAGCATCGAGGCGACGGACGACACGCATCTCCGAATCAAGATAAATTCCAATCTGTCGACACGGCGGGCCGTCATGAACACGATCGCGGTGCATAACGGCACGCACAGTTACGGGGTCTTCACGAAGCACGACGCCGAACCGTGGGCGACGTGGCGAGACACCTTGATGAACGGATCTGAAAGTGAAAAGCAAAGCGTTGCGGAGGAGATCTCGACGACGGCAAAGCCGAAGATCCAGAACGCGATCGGTAACGGTCCGTTCCAGGTCGACCAGGTCGGCGACCAGGAGATCATCCTCAAACGGTACGAGGACTATCCCAACGCCGACCAAATCAACTTCAAGAACTACACGTACTGGATCCCCCCCAACACTGGGCAGGTCTTCCAGCCGTTCGCGAACAATGTCGTTACGGCGACGTCCAAAGGGTTCCCTGTTCAGAACGCCCTGAAGAAGCAACTCCCGGAGAACACGGAGCTGTTCCGTGAAGGCCTCTCCGCGAACAAGTTGTTCGCGTTCAACATGGGACATCAGGTGGAGGATTCGATAGTCAGCAACCGGCACGTCCGGCGTGCCCTCCTCCACGTCTTCGACCGTGAAGGGGTCAAGAACCTCCTGACGGGCGTCAACAGTATGTACGAGTGGCCATCCTGTCGGATCCCCGGGAAAGTCATGGAAGACGAAACGCACCCGTCGGCGAAGTTCGTCAAGGAGAACTTCGAGCAATACGGCGATGGCGATACCGAGCGCGCGGCCAAAATCCTTCGAGAGCAAGGATTCGAGAAGAACAGCAACGGCGAGTGGCTGACCGACAGCGGCGAACGATTCGAAGTGGAGATGCTCAACGCTGCCAACCGGTCGGACTTCGGGATCTGGATCCAGCAATTGAAGGATTTCGGCGTGAAGGTCACCCAGGAGAACATCGACTCCGCGACCTTCGACGAGCGCCGGAAGAAAGGCGACTACGACATCATTCCCGACGGCTCGTCGGCGAACGGCGTCTTCGCGATGTGGACGGAGGATCTGGTCGTCAACTGGCTCCTCAAGACGCTCCTCCACGGCCAGGACGAATACGACATTCCGATGCCAATCGGAGACCCGAGCGGATCCGGCGGAACGAAGACGATCAGTATCTCCGAACACATCGCGCAGTGGATGGTGACGGACGACGAGCAGTACCATCACGAACTGATGTGGTGGTGGAACCAGTTCGTTCCGGAACACGAGAACATGTATCGACCCGACGCTGGCGCAATCAACACGACGAATTTCAACTGGAAAGACGTGCCAGACTCGGTCGTCAACGGCAGTGCGAATGCGCTAACGCTGTCGTTCAAGATCGATGGTGGCTCCGTCGCGTACCAGCCCTGAACGTCGGCCCCTACCGATACTTCGAGTTCTGTAGCGAACCCGGTCCACACCCTTCCTTCGACGAACCTTGCGACACTCCCGCGATTACGTAACCTCACGACCAAAACATTGATTAAAGAGGTCGGGGGATTATTAGAGAGACACATGGCAAACATTGACTGGCGTGTGAGACGCATCGGGCAGGCGATATTTACAATCTGGGCCGTAATCACGTTGACATTCACCTTCATCCGCGTGATGCCGGGGAACCCACTCGGAGCGCTGCGTCTGAAACTCATCCGTCAGGGGATGGAACCGACCCAGGTGAACGCCCTCATCGAGAAGCGGCTCACCATCGATCCGACCCAACCGATTCCACTCGCGTACGTCGACTATATGATCAGTTTCATCCAGGGGAATCTCGGTCATTCGATATACTACGACCGGCCAGTCATCGACGTCCTTGCCGAAGCCATCCCGTGGACGGTATTCGTCCTGGGATGGGCCGTGTTAATCAGCTACACCATGGCGATCGTCATCGGCGCGACCATGGGGTACTTCGAAGGTGGGAAGTTCGACGTCTCCATGTCCGGGGTGGCAGTTGTCCTCGGTTCGATCCCGTTCTACGTCTTCGCGATCTTACTGCTCATCTTCCTGTCGTACAGATGGGGCTACTTCCCAACCGGCGGGCGGTATCCGACCGGGACGTCGCCCGGGCTCAACATACCGTTCATAACCGGCGTCATGCTACACGCGGCCCTCCCGATACTGTCGTACGTCGTGATTTCGGGGTTACGTGCACTCGGGATGCGGGGGAACAGTATCCGCGTCCTCGGCTCGGACTACCTCCGCGTGGCGAGGCTTCGCGGCCTCCCGAATCTGACGATTACGACGCAGTACGTCGGCAGAAACGCGATGTTGCCGATGTATACCTCCTTCCTCATCAGCGTCGGACGGATGTTCGGCGGGTCTGCAGTTCTGGAGGAAGTGTTCACGTACCGTGGGCTGGGCTACTACATGTTGCACGCGCTCTATCAACGAGACTACCCGCTCCTGATGGGTGCCTTCTCGATCATGACGATTGCCGTGGTACTCACGCTGGTCATCGCGGACATGACCTATCCGCTGATCGACCCGCGGGCAGGAGGTGGTAGCGATGAAAGTTACTGAAAACATGACTTGGAACGACGACCGATCGCATCGGCAAGAGACAGCGTCCGAAACGAGGGCACGGACAGCGACGTCCTTCGGGGTGAACGCGAATGAGTGAAGATTCCGGCGTCCTGTCGACCGACGACAGTACCGTGAGCTCGCCGTTCGAAATCACGTCGGACATCGAGGAGTCGCGCAGCGAGCGGCTCCGGAAGCTCTACGACACGTACGTCCACGCGCCCTTCGAGATCATCTGGAGCGACTGGCGAGCGCGTATCGGGGCTGGAATTCTCCTGATTTATCTCCTGATGGCCATCGTCGGCCCGTACGTGGTCGACCCGGTACGCACCGGCGCAGGCGGTGCACTCGTCCAGCCATTCCAGACCTCCGAATTCCCGCTCGGAACCGACGACATGGGCCGGGACCTCCTCGCGATGACGGTCTATTCCACCAGACCCATGCTCATCATGATGTTCTCCGGGGCGATCATGACGATCGCGGTCGGTACGGGTGCCGGTGCAGTCGCCGGTTATCGCGGTGGGTGGATCGACACCATCGTGAGTTCGATCACGGACATCTTCATCAATATCCCCGGGTATCCGCTCGTGATGACGCTCTCGCTCCTGCTGCCGATTTCGGGCAACCCCGTCCTGATCGGGATTCTCATCAGTATCATGGCGTGGGGTGGCCTCTCGCGGAAGATGCGCTCACAGGTCCTCACGCTCCGCAACGAGTCCTTCGTCGAGGCGTCACGGTCCATCGGACAGCCCTCCCACCTCATCGTCTGGAAGGACATCCTGCCGCACCTGATGCCATACGCGATGATCAACCTGGCCAGTACCGCACGGCGGATCATCTTCACCGCTGCCGGGCTGTACTTCCTCGGTATCCTGCCCTACGGTGACCCCAACTGGGGCGTGATGCTCAACCGCGCCTACCAATCTGGCGCATTCTACCGCCCGCAGGCGATGCACTGGTTCCTCCTCCCGGCGATCGTGATCATCGTCATCGGGGTTGGCCTGGTGCTGCTGAGTCAGTCGCTCGACCGGGTGTTCAATCCCCGGGTGCGGGCGCGTCACGAGAAACGAACGGACAGCACGTCACCGATGGATGAACTCTGAGGTACTCTCACAATGACTACGACACAACAAAACGCGTTCGTCGACGAAACCGGTAGTACCGACGCGATCATGCAGCTACGGGACATCACCGTGACCTTCGATATGGATAGCGGCGAGTCCCGTGTCGTGGATCGTGCGAATCTCGATCTCCGACGCAACGAGATCCTCGGCATCGTCGGCGAAAGCGGCAGCGGCAAATCGATGCTCGCTTCGTCGATGATGGACGCAATCGAAGACCCCGGCTATCTGGGCGGGGATGTCACCTACAATCCGCAATCGGGTGATCCGGTCGAAGTGCTCGAGATGTCGGACTCGGAACTCAAGGAGTTCCGCTGGGACACGGTCTCGATGGTGTTCCAGGGGGCGATGAGTTCTTTCAACCCGACGCTGACGATCCGTCGGCACTTCGTCGAGACCCTCGACGCTCACGATTACAACGTCTCCGACGGGATCGAATACGCCAAGGAACTCCTCTCAGATCTCTACTTAGATCCAGAGCGAGTACTGGACTCGTACCCGCACGAGCTGAGCGGCGGGATGTCCCAGCGTGCGCTGATCGCACTCAGCATGGTCCTCGATCCGGACGTGCTGATCATGGACGAACCGACCGCAGCACTCGACCTGCTGATGCAGCGGTCGATCATCTCGCTCATCAACGACCTGAAGGACAAGTACGATCTGACGATCGCGCTCATCACGCACGACTTGCCACTCATCGCGGAGCTCGTCGATCGGGTCGCCGTCATGTACGCCTTCGATCTCGTCGAGATCGGACCCGTCGAAGATGTGCTGTCAGGGTCGATTCATCCGTACACGCGGATGCTGCTCAAAGCTACCCCCGACATCGACTCGCCAGTCGAGGAGATGCGTCCGATCGAGGGGGATATGCCCGATCCGTTGAACGTGCCGGACGGCTGTGCGTTCAACCCCCGCTGTCCGATGGCCGACGAGGAGTGTCGTGAGGTCGATCCTGGCCCCTACCAGGCAGGCCCCGAGCACGCCGCGAAGTGTCACCACTGGGAGGCGGTCGACGAGGAGATTCCGATGAGCGAAGAGACGTCCTCGATGGAGTCCTTTGCGGAGTCCGGCATCTCGACCGACCGTCGCACGTGGCAGGACGGCGACGACCCGATCGTCGAGCTCGACGACGTCGAGGTACACTTCGAGAAGGAAGAAAGCGGCTTCCAGTTGTTCTCCTCGCCGTCGACGATCAAGGCTGTCGATGGCGTCTCCCTCGATATCCACGAGCGGGACGTCACGGTGATGCTCGGTGAGAGCGGGTGTGGAAAGACCACGCTCGGGAAGGCGGCCATCGGCTTGCAGCGACCGACCGGTGGCTCAATCGAGTACTACGGTGATTCGGAGTCCGGCGGGCCCGTGGATATCTGGCAGGTCCGCGACTCGGGCTCGGAGGACGGCGTGAAATGGGGAGAGATCAGAAAGTCGCTCCAGATCATCCACCAGGATCCCGGGAGCGCTCTCAATCCACATCGGCGGGTCTCGACGCTGCTCGAGGATCCGCTCAAGCGCTGGCAGCCTGACATGGACGGCCACGACCGCCGGGCGCGGATACTCGGCCTGATCGAGCACTGCGGGATGACCCCGCCCGAGTCGTACATCGATCGGTATCCGCACCAGCTCTCCGGCGGCGAGCAACAGCGGATGGCGATCATCCGGGCCATGCTGATGAACCCGGAGCTGATCCTGGCCGACGAGCCGGTCAGCGCACTCGACGTCTCACTGCGCGTCGAGATGATGGACCTGATGATCCGGCTCCAGGAGGAGTTCGACACCTCGTACTTCTACGTCTCACACGACATGGCGAACGCTCGGTACATCACCGAGAAGACGGGGGGTCGCATCGGGATCCTCTATCTCGGGAAACTCGTCGAAGTCGGCCCACCCGAACAGCTCGTCCACAACCCACAGCATCCCTACACGAAGGCGCTGCGGTGGGCGACGCCGAAGCTCCGGGGCAACGAAGCCGAGATTGAAGGGGATACCCCCCTCCGGAGTATCGACATTCCCGACCCGGAGAATCCCCCCAGCGGCTGCCCGTTCCACACGCGCTGTCCCGCTGCACGAGAGGTCTGCAAGAACGAGCACCCCGATTCCTACGCGGGATCCGAGGCACCAGGCCACGAGGTCTCGTGCTTCCGGGCCGACGACGATCACGACTACTGGGACAGCGAACCGCTCGGCGAAGACGGCGATCTGCCGGAAGCGTTCCTCCAGGACTAACGACCTCGGTCCACTTTCAAGCGACGGTGCGACCGTCGTGATGCGGCTCTTCTGATTGGGTTTGTCGTCGCCGATCAACAGGATTGAATCCTTCAATCAGGCGACGGCGCCGATTGTTTCGAGCGGACCCTCCGGGTTCAGACGAGAATACAGCTGAAAGACGTCGATCGAGTGCGCCGATTACTGTTCGACTTCGAGGGCGTGCTGTCGAAGCCAGGCTCTCAGGTTCGAATCGGGAACGGTCAGTGGGCGAGTGTTCCGTTCGAGCTCGGGATACCCGCCGACTTCTTCTTGACTGTCGATGACGTGGCCCTCCCCGTTTTTGATCATATTGACGATGCGTACGTCGTGCTCGCTCCGGTCGGCCGGTCGAGCCCCAGCATTCGCGAGGTTGTGCGATGGGACGTCAGCGGCGTCCATCGCCGTCAGATCATCCGGCCACAACGGCCGTTCATCGAGTTTCTTGAGCGCACCCCCTGCCGTCGAGACGCCACCTTTGACGATATTGTCTTCGAGATAGACTTCGGCGGGGTTGTCGCCGAACGCCCGGATAGCTGGCAGACCCGTCTGTGGTTGTTGATAGACGTTGCCGACAACACTGGCGCTGGTGATCGGTTGTCCGTCGGGGTCACCCATGACGCACCCGTCGTAGTAGTGGTGGATGAAGTTGTTTGCGACGACGCTCTCGTTCCCTTCCTTGAGCCGTGGATTCCGATCGGTCGAGTTCGCCCAGACGTTCCCGGCGAGCGTGACGTTCTTCGAGTTGTCGCCGATCAGTGAGTTGTACCCGTGCGGGCCTTTCGGATGGAGCGAGTCGTCGAGCGGTTCGGCGACCAGGCAGTTGGTGACCGTGTTATTGTTCGTCTGGAAGCCGACTGAGAGGGCTTCGTCCATCGACCAGGAAGCCGAACAGTGATCGACGACGTTGTTCTCGAAGCCGTCCTGAATGAAGATGGCGTCGGTCGACCCCGGCGTCGCGTCAGCACCGTCTCCCGGGCGGACCCGGATGTGCTGAATCACGCAGTTGTTGGCCTCGATCTTTAGCGTGCCGTGGGTGAGCGTGATACCCGGCGATGGGGCCGTCTGCCCCGCGATCCAGAGGTTGTCGTTCCCGATCGTGAACGCCCGACCCCCGAGATCGACCGTTCCACTGGTCTCGAAGACGACGACCCGTGGTTTCGTCCCGATGACCTTACGGGTGAAGTCTGGGAGATTCAGATCCGATTCGGTGACCCGGCGAATCTCCACGTCCTCGCCGTCGACCCACGGGGCCATCTCTGCGAACCCGTCGTTCGGGTCGATCTGTGACGCGCTCCGCGGTGGTTCGTCCGGTGGCGTGACGACGGGCTCCGTCTCGGTCGTCGTCGACGTGGTGGTCGGTTCTCCTGTCGTCGTTGCAGTGTCGGTGTCCGTCGTCTCGGATCCGTCAGTTTGTCCGCTATTGGAGTTACACCCGGCGACGAACGTGCTTACGCCAGCCATACCGACGGATGCCAAGAACGAGCGCCTGTTTCGTCTCATGAATGAGATGCTCTAACAAACCAAGCTCGAATATTTAGACGTTATGGTAACTATCTCGATGAGAACACCGTCAGTTCGGACACGACGCGAATTCGTCTGTCGTTCACAGGACCGTCGCTGGTCGCTGGCGGGACGTCAGTTTCGGTGGCGCTGGATTCGGACGGTCACATCCCACGGATGCCCGAACTCGCGGGCCAACTCGTCTCGTCGTGCCCGTCCGCGATTGACGCCCCGAGACGGACCGAAATTGTCGACCGCTGTCGATCCGAGCGTGAAGTGCAGCCGATCGCGCCGGGTCAGAGGCACTGTGTGGGGTCCCAGTTCCCGAAGATCGTCGCCGGATCGGTGTAGGGCTCGGCTTCGCTGGCGGACAACTGGTGGGCCCACGACGCGCGCTCGTCGGGCGTATACCCCGGCCCCGAGCCATTGTACTCGGCGTAGAAGGCCGTCTTTCGCTTGTCGGGCGCGTCCGGTTCGGACCACCGGGCCCACCCGACCGGCTTGATGTGATCGCCCAGTTCGGTGTTGAGAAGGACCGTCCTGGCGTACTTCCCCCACGGGCGACCGAGATAAAAGGAATCGTCTGGGGCGTCGCCGGTGATCGTACAGTTGTTGAAGACGAGTCCGTAATCCTTGGTCTGGCCCGTCGAAGCTGCAGTGACGTACCCGCTGTCGTCGACACAGTGGATCTGGCAGTTCTCGTAGTACCCCTGGCCGGGGCCGAAGATGAAGTCGACGTCACCCTCGATGTAACAGTCTTCGAGGTACTGGGAACCACCGTTGTAGAGCGTGTCCTGGAAACTCGTGATTCGGCAGTTCAGGAACATCGCACGTTCACCTTCTGCCTGCGCGGCGATCGCCTGGCCGAGCGGCTCGGCGTCGTTCCTGATGGTGAGATCTTTCGCCGTGAAGTCCCATCCCCAGATCGTGAGCGTCCCGGTCGCGAACGTCCCGAGGGGCTGTCCGTTCTCGTCTTTCTTGTTCGCGTGGTCGTCGTAGGTCAGGATGGTCTTCTCGGGACCGTCACCCAGGAACGTCACGTCCATCGCCTTGACCGGAATCTCGAGTTTCTCCTCGTAGACGCCTTCCGTGATGTACACTTGCGTTCCACTCGGCTCGTTTTTCGGAATCGCATCGATGGCCGCCTCGACCGTCTCGAAGTCACCACTCCCGTCTTTCGCGACGACGATATCCGGGTCCTTCTCCAGGGTTGGACAGCCGACGTCGTCGAGGTTCTCCTGGAAGCTCTCGGTCTCGGTCTCGGCCTCGGTCGAAGTGGGAGTCCGTGTTTCAGCTCGGGCGTCACTCGGGGTCGGTGTCGCTGTCTGCGTTCCCGGTGACGACGTACTGTCGCCACCGTTCCCGGTACAGCCGGCGATCCCGCCGGTCAATCCAGTCCCGGCGAGCGCCAGGAGGCGACGGCGGGACGTCCGGTTCGCTCTCGATTCGGAACAGTGCTCGTCGTCGTCAGTCATCGGATATCATCTCGAATGTGCAATGTATTCACGTGTGTTTCTGGTCGTGGCGTTCACAGACACGCTGTCGGGTCCCATCCGTCGAGGACGGTTTTCGGTGACAGGTACGGTTCCGCGTCCGATTCGCTCAGGGTGTGACTCCACTCGACGCGCTCGTCGGGCGTATACCCCGGTCCCGAGTTGTTGTATTCGGCGTAGTACGCCGTCTTCGTCTTGTCGGGATGGTCGGGTTCGGGCCACGGATGATAGCCTTCCGGGCGTATGTGGTCGCCCATCTCCGTGTTGAGAAACACCGTCTGCGCGAATCGTTTCCATGGACGACCGAGGTAGAAGGAATCGTCCGGTGCGTCCCCCGTGATGGTGCAGTCGTTGAAGACGTAGCCGTACTCCTCGCCCTCCTCTGTGGACGAGGCGGTGGCGTACCCGCTACTGCCTTTACAGAAGATCTCGCAGCCATCGAAGTACGCCGTCGCAGCACCGAAGATGAAGTCGACGTCGCCCTCGATGTAACAGTCCTTGTAGTACTGATTCGTATTCTCGTTGCGCGTATACAGCGTGTCCTGATTGCCAACGAATCGACAGTTCACGAAGAAGGCACGGCTCGCGTCGACGCGAGCGGCGACGGCCTGTGCGACGGGCTCCGCATCGTTCCGGACGGTGAGGTCCTTGAGTGTGATGTCGTAACCGTTGATGACGAAACTGGCAGACCCGGACGTCCCGATCGGATTGCCGAGCGAATTCGTCTTGTCCGCGTGGTCGTCGTACGTGAGGATCGTCTTCTCGGGGCCGGCACCCAGGAGCGTGACGTCGAGTTTCCCGCCCAGCGCCAGTTTCTCCTCGTAGACGCCTTCCTTGATGTACACCTGGTTTTCGTCGAAATCATCGGCGGGCAGCGCATCGATCGCCGCCTGGACGGTTTCGTAGTCACCACTGCCGTCCTTGGCGACGACGATGTCGGGGTCTCGGTCGAGTTTCGGACAGCCGTATTCCTCGAGCTTCTCCCCGACGCTCTTCGTCTCGGTCGGTTCAGCCGTGGACGTCTGGGGTTCAGTTGCCGTCGACGCCGAAGACTGGGCGTCGGTATCTGACGCGGTGCGCTCGGCGTCACCACTGTTACAGCCGGCCAGCCCGGTGAGTGCCCCCACGCCCGTCGCGGCAAGCACCTTGCGTCTGGACAGTCGATGCGCGGCAGAATCACGACATTGCTGGTCGCTCTCTTCCATCTACCAGATGGTCGGGGAACGAACGGATAAATCTATCCCAGCTGATGATTCGCGCGCACATTTCGTCTCGGTCGAGACAACTGCGAGAAACGACTACGCGAATCGGTCCCCGCGTGATGCCAGCTAACGCAACACTTATCCACCTAATCTCTGTAAGAACACGGTATGAACGCCGGCACAGTACCCGGCTCGCGTCTCGCGATTGGAATCGCGGGCCTCGGGAGCGTCGGGATGCGATTAGGCGAGGAGCTTCGAGTGAATCGGGATGCGTCGATCGTCGCCGTCACCGACATCGATCCCGGGAACGTCGAGTCTGCCGCGGAGGTCTTCGAGGTCCCGGAGGACGGTCAGTTCGAGCGCTACGAGGCGATGCTCGACGAGGCCGACCTGGACGCGGTCGTGATCGCCACGCCCAACGGCCTCCACTACGAGCAAGCGATGGCGGCGCTGGATCGAGATCTCAACGTGCTACTGGAGAAACCGATCGCGACGGACGTCGAGGACGCGATGGACCTCACCGAACGCGCCGAGCAGTCGGACAACGTCGTCATGCTGGGCTTCCAGCGCCACCTGAATCCCTCCTTCATCGAGGGCCATCAGCGGTGGCGGCAGGGCGACGCGGAACCGACATTCATCACCGGCGAACTGACTCACGACTGGCGTGACTACTTCGATGAGATGGACGATTGGCGGATGAATCCGGACCTCAGCGGTGGTGGTCACCTCATCAACGTCGGGATCCACGTCATCGAAGCCATCCTCTGGATGACCGGTCTCACGCCGATCAACGTCGACGCCCACGTGTCCTTCCACGACGACGCGGAGATCCTGGACAAGGAGTCGTCCTTCCGGATCGAGTTCGAGAACGGCACGATCGCGACCATCACCGACACCGGGCTAGCGACCCGGGCCCGCGAGCACGTTCACCTGTGGGACGACGACGGCGCACTGTACATCGATGGTCGGGAGTGGAACGAACGCCACGGCTACACGATCGACAACGACGGGACGGAACACGATCCGTACCGCGGGGGTAGCCAGGGCAAGGCCGACGCGTTCGTCGAGACGGTTCAGAACGGCGACACCCCGCCGTCGACGGCTCGAGACGCCCTCTGGGGGCTCGTAGTGACATTGGCAACCTACAAGTCTGGTCGCCGCGACGAACCCGTCGACGTGTTCGACCTGTACCCGGGTCTCACCGCGTTCGAACGATAACGCGCGAGTTGGGGGTGTCTTCTGCGGGTGAGAGGGACTGGTAACGGATCGGGGACTGTTCTCGTCGCCGACAACGTCGGGTAGTAAGCCGACGTGGTGACCGAGAAGAGATTCGAGGGAGTCGTCGTACGCCACCTCTGACTACCCGAACCGGGTTGCTCGAAGAGAACCCAGATTCCTGGCGGTCAGGCCTGCGCGTCGGTCTCCGTCTCGTCTTCGGTGAGTTCGTCTTCGAGGCGTGGGAACATCGCGACGCGGAAGTAGACCGTCCAGGCCACCGCTGCGAGGAGGCTCACGCCGACCAGGAGCGGGTTTGCCTGGATCCCCAGTTGCTTCACGAGTAGTCCGCCCGTCAGCACTGTGCCGAGCGTGTACACGTACACGATGACATCTACGCGTGTCGGTTCCATAGCGACTCGTTGACCGGGAGGCTGTAAATCACTGGCGGTCGGAACTATCCAGTTGAACGCTGGATTCCGAGACCGTCGGATGGCTTACTATCGAGTTTCGATCGACGGTCCGTCGGGGTCCGTCTCCGTGGCGGCGGAGAGGTCGCCGTAATTCCCGGTGAGTGATATCGACGCCGACTTGTCACCGCTCGCACGGAGGAACGTCCCCTCGTCCGGGGCATCACACCCCCGGATTCGCAACCGTTCGACGTCCGATGCGGAGACGACGGGCGACGGGGCGTCCTCGACGTGGAGACCATCGATATCGATTGCGCCGGTCTCTTCGAACTGCATCGCCGGGCTCGCGGCCGTCCGGATCGTCACGTCGTCGAACCGGACGTCGTCGACGGACTTGCAGAACAGCCCGTGTTGCTGGTCGTACTCCTCGGCCATCGCGGGGCTGAGGTCGGTCGCCGAGAGCGATCTCGTGGCGTCGATGTCCACGTTCGAGAAGGTGATCGTCTCGAAGTACTGCTCCGGGAGGCCCGCGAGGAACCCGGCACTCTCGACGTTACGGGCCGTGATGTTCGAGAAGTGAACCCGTCGAATCATCGGGGTCGTCGAGTCCACGTCCGCGGGGTCGCTGTCGATGTCCATGAAGTAGTAGCCGTTGACGACGAACGGACAAGCGACGTTCCGCATGACGATCGTGTCGAATCGGAGGTCCTCGACGACGCCGCCACGTCCCCGCTGGGTCTTGATACGGATGCCGCGATCGGTGTTCGTGAACGTGCAGTTCGAGACCGTCACGTCGCGAACGTCACCGGACATCTCACTGCCGATCACGATGCCGCCGTGGCCGGCCTCGACCGTACAGTTCGTCACCGTGATCTGCGAGGCCGGTCTGGCCCGTTCTCGACCCTCCTCGTTCTTCCCGGACTTGAGACAGATCGCGTCGTCGCCGGCGTTGATGTACGTATCGCTGAGTCGGATCGATTCCGACGAATCGATGTCGATCCCGTCCCCGTTCGGTGCTTCCGCCGGGTTCTGGATCCGAGCGTCGTGGATCGTGACGTCTTTCGAGTAGACGACGTGCGTGTTCCAGAACGGCGAGTTCTGCAGCGTGACCCCGGAGACGGTGACGTTCGAACTCTCGTAGATCTGGAAGAGCGGTGGGCGGAGCGTGAAGCTGCTGACATCGTCGGATTTGTCGTTCCGTTCGTCGAACTCCGCGAGCCGGTCGAGGAGGTCATCTGGAATCTCCTCGTCGGGTTTCTCGTAGAAGTTCCACCAGTACTCGCCCCCGCCGTCGATGACCCCACGGCCGGTAATCGCGACGTTCGCGGCGTCTTTGATCCAGAGACACGGATGGAATCCGTACTGGTCCCAGCCCTCCCATCGGCTCTGGACCGTCGGGAACGCCGAGAAGTCGCCGACGAACTGAAGCGTGGCACCAGCCTGGAGGTGCAGTGTCGTGTCGTCGCCGACGACCAGCGGAGCTGTGAGGTACGTCCCTGGTGGCACGAGGACCGTGCCGCCCGAGTCTCGGCAGTCGTCGAGTGCCGCCTGAATCGCGTCGGTATCCCTCGTCGAACCATCACCCACCGCACCGTACTCTTGGACATCGAACTGCGCAGTAGTAGCGTCTTCCATCAGCTAAGGCCTCACGGAGGGAACGAATAAACGTTGCGTCGGCGTCCCGGGTCGTGGTCAGCGGAGGTGGGTCCGGGCGACGCCGACCGTCTGACTCAGTCGCCGGGTCGGGCCCACGGACACCCAAAAGAATAAATACTGGAGTTGATTACATCTTTGACAATGCCATCCTCGTCCAATTCGGTCGATTTCGCCGGTGACAGCGAAATCGGTAGCCGGATTATGGAACAGTACAGGACGTCGGTCAGTTTGAAGGTCTCGGCGTTCGGTGCCGGCCTCCTCGTCTTCGCGTTCGTTATCAACTTCGCCTTCGGTATGTCGCCCGCCACCGAGGCCGGGACGGGACTCTTCGATCTCTGGGGACTCTGGGCAGCGATCTTCTCCATCTGGGGGAGTGCGATGCTCGTCGTCGGCCTCCTCACGTATAGCATCGTCTGGCTGAAGCGCCAGTAGCGAAACCGGCACTCTGTCGCCGTTCGTCGACGACCCCAGCTCGGGACGCCGACGATTCAGCATCGTTCGCGCTGTTACAACCCAGAGTCCGAACAGCCTCCTGCGAATCGACCAGTCGTCACTGTTCGACTTCGAGGGCTTTCTGTCGGAGCCACGCTCTGAGATTCGAGTCGGGGACGTCCAGTTCGTGCGTGTTCTCCGCGAGTTCGGGATACCCGCCGACTTCTTCCTGACTATCGATGACGTGGCCCACGCCGTTCTGGATCAATCCAAGGATGCGCTCGTCGTGTTCCGTCCTGTCCGCCGGGCGAGCGCCGACGTTCGCCATGTTGTGGTCGAACGTCTCCTCGGATGGGAGCGTTTCCAGGTTCTCTGGCCACAACGGGCGTTCGTCGAGTCTCGAAACCCCTGACTCGACCATTGGGACGTCGCCCTCGTTCAGGTTGTCTTCGATGTACGCCTCGCCGTCCCCGAAGATATTCGCCTCTCCGGACTGGGGGAGTCGATAGTGGTTCCCCTCGATGCTCGCTTGCGTGTTCGGGTCGAGCCAGCAACCGTCCTCGTAGTAGTGGATGACGTTGTTCGCCTGGACGCTTCGAGTCCCCTCCTTGAGGCGCGGGTTCCTGTCGGTCGTGTGCGCGTAGACGTTCCCGGCCATGGTGACGTTCTCGGCGTTGTTGCCGATCAGCGAACTGTATCCGTGCGGGCCCTTCGGATGGAGCGAGTCCTCCAGCGGTTCGGCGATCAGGCAGTTCGACACCGTCGTATTGATCGTGTCGTAGCCGACCGAGAGCACCTCGTCGGTCGACCACGACGCCGAACAGTGATCGACGATGTTGTTCCGACTCCCGTCCCGCGTCTGGATGCTATCCATCGAATCGGCACTGCCGTTCGCGCCTTCGTCACCCGGTCGGACCCGGATGTGCTGGACGATGACGTCGTCGGTATCGATGGTGAACCGGCCCCTGACAAACGTGATGCCTGGTGAGGGCGCCGTCTGGCCGGCGATCCACACCTTCGGGTTCTGGATCGAGATCCACATTCCCTCGAGGTCGATGGTTCCACTCGTTTCGAAGACGACGACGCGCGGACCCGGGTCGCCGGCGAGTGCTTTGAGGAACGATCTCGGCGTCGGTTCCGTCACCCTGAAGACGGGCGTGTCGTCGTCGAGCCACGGTGCCATCTCCGCGAACCCGTCGCTCGGGTCGAATTGGGAGGCGCTTCGAGGTGGTTCGTCCGGGACCGAGCTCGTCGGTTCGGTGGTCGACTCCTCCGTGGTCGACTTCCCGGTGGTCGTCGGCTCCCCGGTCGTCGTCTCGGTATCACTATTGCCGCCGGTACAACCGGCGCAAGCGGTGCCCAGACCTACGATTCCAGCTTTCAGAAACGTTCGTCTATCGTGAGTCATCGAATCCTCGTGCAACGGGTTTGTGTGTTGCTATCAAATGCGTTCCGGTGGGCCTATCGAGACTGGTTCACCGCTCTCGATGGCCGGCACGGGAGAACGAACCCCACTCGGGGGTCTCAGCGTGTTCCGGTATGAGAACGATCGCCGGCGCTCGTACAACTGTTCCAGAACTGGCAGTACCCGCTCGACACCGACAACTTCGGGCGCGACCTGTTCTCCCAGACCGTCTACTCCACGATGGCGATATCGAAGATGGTGTTCGCGGGGCCACTGTATGCAGGCACAGCAGGCGTCGGACGAACTCCCGCACGAGTGGGACGTGCAAGTGTCCATAGAATTAACACCGTCTCGGGCGAACCGGCTAGCACGATGGGGACAACCGACATCGAGACCTGCAGAGTCGCGCTCCGGGTGAGCTCGTGATGGTGCGGGAGCACGCCAAAGCGGCTGACAAGCCCGGACAGTCCGGACAGGCCAAATCCTCGCTCGTGTTCGTCTGCTCGACAGGCGGCGACAGCGACGCGGGAGTGTACAGCTACGAGTTCGACCACGCCCGCGGCACGTTGGCTCCCCTGTCGTCGCTGCCGATGACGCGTCCGATGTACCTCGCGGTTCATCCCGACGGCGACCACCTCTTCGTGGTGGACCGCAACGATACTGGGGAGGTCGTTTCGCTAGAACTCGACCGAAGTGACGGGACGCTCACGCCGCTCTCTCGGCAGTCGAGCGCGGGACCCGGCCCCTGCTACGTCAGCGCCGACGCGAGCGGACAGTTCGTCTTCGCGGCGAACTACGACGCTGGCACCGTCGCGATGCTGCCCGTCGACGAGGAGGGGTACCTCGGCCCGCCGAGCGACGTGGTCGACCACGGGCGACTCGACGCGGGAAGGAACCCACAGCCAGAGCCGCATCCGCACGCCATCGTCCCCGGGCCACGGAACCGGTTCGTGTACGTGCCGGACCTCGGGCTAGACAGGGTCGTGGCGTACCGAATCGACGCCGAGGCGGGACGGCTCGTGCCCGCACCTGACCTGGACGTCGAATTACCGGCTGGTTCGGGACCGCGCCATCTCGAATTCGGGCCCGGGGGCGACGAGGCCTTCCTCGTCAACGAGCTGAACTCGACGCTGACCCGGCTGTCGGTCGACCGTCGAAGCGGCGGACTCACCATCTCGGAGACGGTATCGGTGCTACCTGTGGGGCGCAGTGCTGCGGAGAACCCGCCCGCCGACGTGCACGTCCATCCGACCGGCCGCTGGGTCTTCGTCTCCATCCGGGGCCACGACAGCATCGCGACGTTCGCCGTCGCCGACGACGGGCTCGCGCTCGTCGGCCACGAATCTACTCGCGGCCAGAAACCACGGGACTTCGCGGTGGACCCGACCGGGCGCTGGTTGCTCGCGGAGAACCGGGACAGCCATCGGGTCGTCCCGTTCGCCATCGACGCAGACGCCGGTGGACTCTCCCCGACGGCCGACGAGACGGCCATCGGGAAGCCGACCTGTGCGGTGTTCGTGGTGCGGGAGAGACGGTGACCGTGAGTCAGCAGGCGATGGCGGGTCAGCAGCGACACAACGGTACAGGGGGTCAAGCTTTATTCCGCCCGCCGGTGCAGTGACGAACGAGTCATGGAAACGTTCGAATCCGAGGACGGACACGTCGTCGTCCGTCTCGACCGCGGCGACCTGGCACTGGAATCAATCGAACAGGCGTGTGCAGAGCACGAGGTCGACACGGGCGCTGTCGTCTCCGGCATCGGCACCTTCAGCAACCTCAACATCCACTACGTGAACCGGACCGACCTGCCCGAGAACCAGGCCGACCGGAACGTCACGCTCGAACTCGACGGCTCCTGGGAGGTGACGAACGTCGGCGGGGCGATTGCCGACGGCGAACCCCACCTGCACGTGACCGCGTTCAACGGCGAGCGGACCGTCGGCGGGCACCTCGAACATGGCTGTGCGGTGAACGTCCTCGGCGAGTTCACCATCCGCAAGTTCGACGGACTGTCGCTCACCCGCGAGCCCGGCGAGAACAACGTCTCACAGCTCACGCGGCCCTGAGGGTACTCGGTCGAAGGATGCAGCCCCACGGACTCGGTCGGAGAAGCAGTCGGTCTACTGTCGCTTCCACCAGATGAAGGCGTAGCCGAGCAGGCCGAAGATGACGAGCGCGTCGCCCCAGACGGCGAGCATCGCCGCCCAGACCGGTCGATGCGTCGTCGTCGTCACTCGTAGACGTCACGGATGACATACTCGTGTGGTGCATTATCGCAGTATAAATCGGTTGGGGGTCAACACTGCACTGAGAGGTAGCTTTATGGTTGTCGACGATGAGTATCGAATGTCCCGTGCCACAGTACCGGGACACGCAAGTCGTAGCCAGAACGGCGCTACCGGGAGCTCCCACTGCGTGCCACTGACGTGGGGAGACTGTCCCTGTCATTCTAGCCACACCCTGCGAATCAGCCACTCGGACTGTCATCCCGTGCGTATCTCCCGTGGCGTCCTTCTTCGACTCAATCTGACTCGCGAAAGCGGGTGGTTGTTGACTCCACCAAAACATTCGTAACGGAGCCCCGAGAACAGGTTGAGTACGGAACGCATGACCACAGAGTATACTAACTATATCGACGGAGAGTGGGTCGCATCGGAATCAGGCGAGACCTTCGACGTAACGAACCCGGCGAACAGCGACGAAGTCGTCAGTCGCCACCCGTCTTCGACGGAAGCCGACGTACAGACCGCGATCGACGCGGCGGTCGCTGCACAGGACGAGTGGGGGGACACACCCGGCCCGTCCCGCGGTGCAATCCTTCGCGAGGCTGGTGAACTGCTCGCAGCCCGGAAGGAAGAAGCGACCGAGACACTCGTCCGTGAGGAGGGGAAGACCCGCTCCGAAGCCGGTGGCGAGGTCCAGCGCGCGATAGACATCTTCTACTACTACGCGGAGAAGTGTCGGGACCTCGGTGGCACCGTGAAGTCCCCGAGTGGCACGGACAAGGAACTCTATACGAAGCGCGAACCCCTCGGCACCGTCGCGCTCATCACGCCGTGGAACTATCCCATCGCCATCCCGGCGTGGAAGCTCGCGCCCGCACTCGCTGCGGGGAACAGCGTCGTACTGAAGCCCGCATCGCAAGCGCCCAACTCGGCGCGCATCCTGCTCGAAGTGCTCGACGAGGCCGGCCTGCCCGACGGCGCGGCGAACCTCGTGACCGGCTCGGGCAGCACCATCGGGACGCCGCTCGCTGAGTCCGAGGACATCGACGGTCTCTCGTTCACCGGCAGCACGGCTGTCGGGACCGCGGTCGCCCGCGCTGCTTCCGAGGACCTGACCCGGGTGCAATGTGAGATGGGCGGCAAGAACCCGACGGTCGTCATGCCCAGCGCGGACATCGAGGAGGCTGCCGACATCATCAGTGTTGGTGCCTTCGGTACCACCGGCCAGTCCTGTACCGCGACCTCGCGCGCCATCGTCCACGAGGACGTGTACGACGAGTTCGTCGACGCCATCGTGGAAGCGGCGGAGTCGCTCTCGGTCGGACCGGGCCTCGACGACCCCGGCATGGGCCCGCACGTCTCCGATGGCGAACTCAGCTCGACGCTCGAATACGTCGACATCGCAACAAGCGAGGGCGCGACGCTCGAAACCGGCGGCGGCAAGCCGGCCGGCGATGAGTACGAGGGCGGCTACTACGTCGAACCGACCGTGTTCTCGGACGTGAGCAACGACATGCGCATCGCCCAGGAGGAGGTGTTCGGCCCGGTGCTCGCGGTCATTCCGGCCACCGACTTCGACGACGCACTCGACACGGCCAACGAAACCGACTACGGTCTGTCTGCGAGTATCATCACGCAGGACCTGACCGAGGCGGACCGCTTCGTCAACGAGATAGAGGCGGGTGTCGCCAAGGTGAACGAGAAGACGACCGGCCTGGAACTCCACGTGCCCTTCGGCGGGTACAAGGACTCCTCGACGAACACCTACCGCGAGCAGGGTGACGCCGGACTCGACTTCTTCACGTCGGTCAAGACCGTCTACCGGAACTTCTGAACGGGACGAATCCGAAGAAGAGTCGCGTCGTTGCTATCTCAGCTCGTGTTTTTTGAACTCTCCGCCGCGCCAGCGCCGCCGCCGTTCACTCCGGCGGTGCATCCCACTCCTCGCCGTCGTCCTGCGGGTCGTACCCGATGCGAGCCCGGGCATGTTCGAGGTCGAACCAGCGTCGGTGGTTGTCGCTCACACCGCTGAAGATGCCGTACTCCACATCGTCGTCCGCGAGACAGCAATCGATCTGGTGGGCGAAGTCCCGGCGGGACTGCCACATCGCCTTCATCCGGGCGACCTGCTCCTCGTACTCGTCGCTGCCGCGCTCCCAGAGCCCGTCTTCGACACCCTGCTCGGCGTCGCCGTAGGGGTGGTCGTACTCGGGCATCCGGACGCTGCAGACGCGCAGGGAGTAGAACCGCTTGGGGTACTCGTAGTTCTCCACGTAGTACCGGCCCATGTCCTCGCCGAAGCTCTTGGACGCGCCGTAGAACGAGTCCGGCCGGACCGGGTCGGTGTGGTCCAGGACGAGGTCGTTGTCGGGGTAGTAGATGTCGGGCGCGAACTCCTCCTCGTACATACCCATGACGTGGTTGGTCGAGATGAACACGAACGACTCTATCTCGTTCTCTCGGGCCGCCTCCAGCGCGTAGTACATGCCGATGACGTTCGGCTCGAAGATGTCGCTCCAGTCCCCGTCTGTGTACGGGTACGCCGCCATGTGGACCATAGCGTCCTGTCCAGCGCTCGCCGAGAGGAGTGCGTCGAAGTCCGTGATGTCGGCGACGATGGTGTCGTAGCCGCCGTACGGATGGTCATCGTCCCTGTCGGAGCGATTGTAGTACGTGAAGTCGTACTCGGGTCGGTCGTGGAGGTGGTCGATAACTGCGGTTCCGCACCGGCCATAGACGCCGGTCATCAGTACGTCCATGTTCGTCTATGCGTGAGACGCGATTATAAAACAGGGGGTGGCGGCGATGTTCAGTGTGCAGGTGGGGAGTCGAGCTACTCGGTCGTGATGGTGACCATACCGTCGAAGTTCAGGATGACCTGCTGGGCGGTGTCGCCGAACAGCACCTTGCCGGTCGGCGAGCGCTTCCGCCCGACGACGAAGACGTGCTGGCAGTCGTACTCCGACGCGGCGTCGAGAATCGCGTCCGCGCGGTCGCCCTCCTCAACCACCTGCGCGACTACTTCGTACTCCACGTCCCAGTCGAGGTCGGCGAACACCTCCTCGGCGACCTCGCGGGCGACCTTCCGCGCCCCGTCGAGGGCGCTCGTGTCGCTGTACGTGGTTCCCTCGGCGCGCTCGATGGATTCGATCTTCTCCGTGTCCGAATCGAACTCCTCCGCGGTCATCGTGGTGAACAGGACGACCTCGCCGTCGGAGCCGCGGGCGAGCCGAGCTGCTTCTGCAAGCAGTTCTCTGTGTACGTCGGTATCGTCGACTACAGCTAGTGACCGGTGCATGCGACATTCACTCTTGGGTAGCAGGATAAGTGTAACTGACAGCGTCCTCGGTCAGCGGTCGGCGCGGTACCGTTCGACCGCGGCCTCGTCCACATCGATTCCGAGCCCCGGGGCCTGTGGCACGTCGAGCGAGCCACCCGTCGGGTCGAACGGGTCCGCCAGTATCTCGTGTCTGAGCGGGTTGACGCTCCGGTCGAACTCGACCATCATCGGTTCCGGAACGTTCCGCGTGTTGGGGTAGTCGGAGACGCTCGCGGCGAACTGGATGGCGGCGGCGAGGCCGACGCCACTGTTCCAGATGTGGGGTCTGACCCCGATGTTCTCGGTCGAAGCGAGCGTCGCGATCTTTCGCGCCTCCGAGAGCCCGCCACAGCGAGCGAGGTTCGGCTGCACGATGTCGACCAACCGCTCGTCGACGAGTCGTTTGAACTCGAACCGGCCGAAGTGTGCTTCGCCTGCCGCGATGGGGATATCCACCTGGTGTTTCAGCTCACGGTATCCCGACAGGTTCTCCGGCGGCACCGGCTCCTCCATCCAGGTGATGTCGTACTCCTCGATGGCCTTCGCCGTCCGAATCGCCTGGTCGGCGCGGTAGTTCCCGTTGATGTCGACCATGAGGTGTGCGTCGTCGCCGAGGACTTCGCGGGCGGTGCGAACGCGTTCGACGTCCTCTTCGAGATTGCTCCCGATCTTGATCTTCGCCGCGGTGAACCCCTCCTCGACCGCCTCGCGCATCGGCTCTGCGATGGGACGGTCCGTCTCGGTGAAGTACATCGTGGAGGCGTAGGGGGTAAGCGAGGAACGTTCCGTCCCACCGAGCAGTTTGTAGACGGGTTTCTCGACCGACTTCCCGATGATGTCCCAGCACGCGAGGTCGATGGCGCTCACCGCGCTCTGGACGAACACGCTCCCGCCGAAGTGGTATGGGTCGGTGTACGAGCGGTCGGCCAGCGACTCGACGTCGTAGGGGTCCATGCCGAGGACGTCGTCTCGGAACAGCGTCTCGATGGTCGCGGTGGCGATTGGCCCGGGTGCGAACGCCTCACCCCAGCCGACGAGGCCGGTGTCGGTCTCCAGTCGCAGTAGCGTCGTGGCGCGGTCGTGACCGAACCCGCGGGCGTCTCCCAGTCCCTCACCGTCCGGGAGCGAATGTGCCAGCGGAATCGTCTCGATGTCCGTTATCTCCATACTGCGTGATTCACGGCTCGACCGAAATAGCTTGTGTTGGCTGGGATATTCCCGATCGGCCCCATGCATGTCGAACGAAACGGAGGGGGGAGTGGGAATTTTTTCGCGCGCTTGTGCGCTTCATTCAGACGATGGGTTTATACTACAGCCAATGTATCTTCATAGCATGTCACTGTCAGCCGAGCAGGTCCAGGAACGTCTACGTGGCGTCGCCGTGGGCCTGTTGACGCCGTTCGACGAGGATCACGAGATCCAGCACGGCAAGCTCAGCGAGAACGCCAGGGACCTCTATGACGAGGGAATCCGGACGTTCTTGGCAACCGCAAACATCAGCGAGTATCATTCGCTCTCGCACGAGGAACGGATATCGATCACGGAGACAAGCGTCGACGCGCTCCCTGAGGACGCCTGCGTGCTTGCGGGGGTCGGCGGAAGCACGCCCGAGGCGAAGGAACTGGCGGTCGCCTACGAACGCATCGGGGTTGACGCGCTCATGGTGATGCCACCGGACCACACCTACGTCCACGAACAGGGCCTCCTCGACTATTATCGGAAACTCGACGATGCGAGCGAAACACCGCTCGTCCCGTACGTACGTGGGTTCAACCCGTCGGTCGATTTCCTCGGTGATCTCACCCGCATCGATGGCGTCGTCGGCATCAAGTACGCGCTGAAAGATGGGGTCAAGCTCGGGTCCGCCGTCGCAGTGAGCGCGGACGACGTCGTCTGGGTGAACGGCCTCGCAGAACCGTTTGCGGTGTCGTTCTGGAACGAAGGCATCGAAGGGTTCTCTGCGGGGGTCAGCAACTTCCGGCCGGAGGTCGGTCTCGAACTGTTCGAGGCGCTGTCCGAGGGCGACTGGGAACGCGCCCGTCAGCTCCGAAACATCTGCATGCCGTACCAGAACTTCCGTGACGAGACGGGCCAGGACAACGAGCTCGGTGGCGCAATCAGCGTCTCCGCGGTGAAGAAGGGGCTCGAACTCTCCGGTCGACACGGCGGTGAGGTTCGCGAACCGATCCGTCCGCTCAGTGCCGAGGACGAGGAACGAGCGGCCGAACTCTACAACCAGCTCGACGACGACATCCAGCGACTCATCGGATAATCTCCAGACTCGGACCACGCGAAACGCGTGGCCAGAGAGTCAACACTCGTTCTCTCTACTCATCCACCGTCCTATCACCACGAACTGGACGTTTCGCTGTTACTCGTCGTCCTGGGTTGCAAAAATGGTTCGCGACTAGCCCCGAAGCGCCGCGCTCATTCCTCGTCGTAGTGGAACTCGGTCCACGGCCCCTCGGTGAAGGGGTATTCCTCGAGTACGTCGAGGTCGACGTCGATGCCGAGGCCCGGGTCGTCGGTGACGGTGAGAACACCGTCTTCGACCGCAGGTTCTCCCTGGATGAGGTCGAATGCGAGGTCGAACGGATACATCCCGGGATCACCGTCGACGTGTGGCGTGAGGAGCGGGTCACGTTCGAACACCGGGTACTCCAGCAGTCGGACTTCCGGCGCTGCCGCGACCAGGTGGGCGTTCGCCATGAGCCCGACCCAGGTGCCGAAGTTGTGCGGGACAAACTCGACGTCTCGCCCCTTGCAGTACTCGACCGCGTCCCGACAGCCGGTGAATCCCTCGTGGTGACGGACGTCACCCTGCAGGAAGTCGACCGCACCGGTCTTGCCGAGTTCGACGAGTCCCCCGGGCGATTCCTCGCTTTCGCCGCCGGCGAGTGGTGCGCCCGTTTCGGCGAGCGACACGTACCCGTCGTGGTCGTCCGGGGCGACCGGTTCTTCGACCCAGTACGCGCCCTGCTCGCCCGCGTACTCGACGAGGTCGCGGACCACGTCGTCGCCGTAGGCGTCCCGCAACTTCCACCACGTGTGCACGTCGAGCATGACCTCCATCTCGTCAGTGGATTCCGTGAGCATCTCGACGGTCTGTCGGTCTCCCTCGGGGCCGATGCCCGGCCGGTACTTGTAGCCCATGAAGCCCAATTCTTCGAGCAGTTCGGCCTGTTCGACGTAGCCTTCGGGCTCCATGTACATCCCGGCGCTCGCGTACAGGGGCATCTCGGTGGTCGGGTCGGTGTCGTAGGTGTCTCCGAGGAGTTCGTAGACGGGTGCACCGAGTTCTTTCCCCCGGATGTCGTGCAACGCCACGTCGATGGCCGAGACGGCTTCCTTGCGCAAGTGGGCCGGGAGGCCGGCCTCGTCTATCACGTCGTGTGCGTCTGGAATCTCTTCGATAGTTTCACCCTCGAGCACGTCGGCGATTGGCCCCTCGACCACGTCGGCGAACGTTCCCTGTGAGTCGCCTTCGAAGTACTCACGCATCGCGGAGCTACTCGCGCCAGCGGTGGCGATGCCCCGTTCGCCCGACGCCGTCTCGACCACGACGAGAACGACGTCCCGCTTGAGCAGACGACGGTATCCTCCGTGGAAGGAACGGTCCTGCGGCGGGTCGATCGGCGATGAGAGTGCGTATCCAGCTACCGCTGCGATATCCATATCAACGAGTGGGGGACGGGCCATCATAAATCATGGCGGGGTGGTCGCAGTGCTGGCCTGGCGTCTGGCCTCCAAGCTCGAAGGATATCGGCGTTATTCGGGTGCTGTGTGTTCCTCTCTCGGGAACAGCTCGGTGGCTATCTCAATCCAGTACGGTGACAGTAGGTCCCGCGAGATTCGGTCGAGATGGGATTTTGGTCAGAAACGAACCACCGATAGAGCCCACTCATCCAGTGGTTCTCGGGGGAACCACAGTTTGCACGCCGGGATTCCGACGAGAACTGGGCCATGCGAGCCGTCTTCGGTGGCTGTGGGACCAACCCCCGCATTCGTGGCGGAGAACCAGTTGGAGTTCCCTCCTACCGAACCAGTCGAATACTGCCTTCTGGGGCCTTCACGTCGGTGGTCTCTGGATTTATGGTCGCCATCTCGGTCGCAAGTGATTTTCGACTGATGCGAAACGACGGCTGTAATGCCGTAATCCCGGTTTGGCCATTACAACCCTAGTGCTGTAATGGTTCGGGTGGTGGGAAAATCGGTGGGAGAGGTCGTGACCATCCGCACCCGGTACCTGGCACTCCACCGCAGGCACTCCACCACACAACCTATTTACCTGCGAGCACGTCGTATTCGAACGAACGATGACGAAACCGACCCGCTACCGGACGAAGATCGAAGATGGAGTGTTCTCTGTGGAACAGGACGAGGGTTGGCTGGAGGTCGGACCGATGGACGGTATCGTCGACCTCCTCGGCGGCGAGACGTACACCCTCGAATACACGAACAAGCAGGCCTCAGCGGCGTGGCTCGACACGGATGAGTCGAACACGATAACCATCGACGTGCGGGAGAGCCTCGCGGAGATGTCGTTCACGGACGACATCGTGTCCAATCTGTTGAACACGCCGCTCGAAGACGGTGAATCGGGGTATCCGAAGCGCACCGAGCTGTTCGCAGACCTGTTCGGGAAGATATTGGACTCGAAGGGGAACCTGGACGAGTAGTGTGCCGGGACCGCCGTGAACCGTTCACAGGGAAGAATTTTATAGGAGACAGCCGACTACTCGACGTACATGCTGAAAGAAGAGTTCCGCGACCTGAAGGAACACATCTCCGGCGGTATCATCCCGGCTACAGCCAACCCCTGGACTCCGGGTCCCGAGTACGACCTCGTCACCGAGGACCTCCACGACCTCGTGGAGTACCTCACGGACGTGGACGGTGTGAAGGCGGTCATCGCGAACGCGCACACCGGCGAGACGAAGATGCAGGACGACGAGACGTACGTCGAAGTCATCGAAGAACACGTCGCCGCGGCCGGTGACACCCCGGTGTTCGCCGGCGTCTACGGCGAGAGCTCCATCGAAGCGGCCAAGCTCGCGCAGAAAGCGAAGGACGCGGGTGCAGACGCCGCGATGCTCCTGCCGCTCGACGTCTACTCCCACCAGATTCCGCAGGAGGCTATCAACCACTTCAAGTACGTCGGTGAGACGGTCGACATGCCGCTCATCAACTTCCAGTTCCCGACCTGGGGCAGCGCTGGGCTCCCCATCAGCGCCCACGTCGAGATCTGCAAGCTCCCTCACGTCATCGCGTTCAAGGAGGCCTCGTTCGACCCGGTTCGCTACGACCGGACCGTCCGGGCTGTCGACCACGTGCGCGACGACTTCACGCTGATGACCGGCAACGACACCTTCCTCAAACACGCCTACCACATGGGCGCTGAGACGGGCCTCATCGGCTACGGGAACCTCGTCCCGGACCTGCACGTCGAGAAGATCCGCGCGGTTCACGAGAACGACATGGAACGCGCACAGGAGATTCGTGAACAGATGCTGCCGCTCACGAACCACATCTTCGGCGAGCCGGAGGGGCGCTACCGTGCCCGGACGAAGGCGGCGCTCAAGATGCAGGGCATCTTCCAGTACGACACGATTCTGCCGCCGCAACAGCAGATCAGCCACGAGGAACGCGAGGAACTGCGCCAGATTCTCGACGACCTCGGTCGGCTCGAAGAACCCTGAACCGGCATCCGATTCGACGACTCGACTCGCTGCACCCTCGTGGGTTGTGTCTCACTCGCGGTGAACATCCGGTTTTTTGAGAGACACCCTGGCCGTCAGGCGTGCCCGTTCACCGGGACTGGCTCGTACGGCTCCTCGAGATACGACAGCTGGCTCCGTGACAGCCGGATGTCGAGTGCCTCGACCGCCTGTTCGAGATGTTCGACGCTGGTCGTCCCGACGATGGGCGCATCTACCTCGTCCTGATGGAGGACCCACGCGAGTGCGAGTTGGCCCATCGTCACCCCCTTCTCGTCGGCGAGTTCCTCGACACGCTCGTTGATCTCCAGCCCCCCGTTTGCCCGGTACGTCGCCACTCGCCTGGACATGTGGTCGTCGCTGTCCATGAACGACCCGCGGGCAGTGTCGAGGAACTCCCTGTGTGGGCGGGCGAGGAAGCCCCGGGCGAGCGGCGACCACGGAAGGACGCCGATCCCCTTCCCCGCACAGAACGGTAGCATCTCGCGTTCTTCCTCGCGGTACGTGAGATTGTAGTGGTTCTGCATCGAGACGAACCGGTCGAGACCGAGACGGTCGCTCGTGTGGAGCGCGTCGGCGAACTGGTGTGTCCACATCGACGACGCGCCGAGATACCGGACCTGGTTCCGCCGGACGGCGTCGTCGAGGGCACGCATCGTCTCCTCGATGGGTGTGTCGTCGTCCCAGCGGTGAATCTGGTAGAGGTCGACGGTGTCCATCCCGAGTCGGTCGAGACTGTTCGCGAGCTCCTGTTCGATAGCCTTCCGGGAGAGCCCACTCGCGTTCGGGTTGTCTGGGTCCATGTCGTTGTAGACCTTCGTGGCGACGACCGGCCAGTCGCGGTCGTACTCCGCGAGGACGTCCCCGAGTACCCGTTCGGATTCGCCCAGCGAGTAGATATTCGCGGTGTCGAAGAAGTTGATGCCGAGGTCGATGGCACGTTCGATGAGTTCACGGCCCTCGTCCTCGTCGAGGACCCATTCGCGCCACCCCGAGCTGCCGAAACTCATGCAACCGAGACAGATGCGACTGACTTCTAGCCCAGTGTTACCAAGTGTCGTATACTCCATACCATCTTCCTCAGAGGCCGTGTTCAAAAGGATTTCGTCGGTTGTCCTCGGCGCGGTTCCGAAGTACGTCCACAGACTTATCGTGGTCGGCGAAGCACGTGCGAGTATGACAGTCCAGGTCACCGTCTGGAACGAGAACGTCCACGAACTGCAGGAGCCCGACGTGGCGGAGCGCTATCCCGATGGCATCCACGGCGCTATCGCTGCGGGGCTCGAAGCAGCCGGCCACGAGACGACCACGGCAACGCTGCAGGAACCGGAACACGGACTCACCGAGGCCGTCCTCGACGAGACGGACGTGCTCGTCTGGTGGTCTCACTGCGCCAACGACGAGGTCAGCGACGAGATCGCCGCGCGGGTCGTCGACCGCGTCCACGAGGGGATGGGATTCGTCCCAGTTCACTCCGGGAAGAACTCCAAGCCGTTCAAACGGCTGATGGGGACGACGTGTAACATCAAGTACCGCCACGGCGGCGAAACCGAGCGCGTCTGGGTGGCAGACCCCGGGCACCCCATCGCCGACGGACTGCCCGAACAGTTCGAGGTACCCCAGACAGAGATGTACGGCGAGCCGTACGACATCCCCGAGCCGGACCGGACCGTGTTCATCTCCTGGTTCGAAGGCGGTGAAGTGTTCCGGTCGGGGGTCTGCTACCGGCGTGGCCGTGGTCGTATCTTCGCGTTCCGGCCCGGACACGAGGAGTATCCCATCTTCTACCAGGACGAGATTCGACAGGTCATCGCGAACGCGGTCCAGTGGGCCGCCCCCACCGAGGGGTCGGACGCGGTCTGGGGCGAGGTCGACCCTGTCGAGCCGCTGGAGGAGTGACCTGATTTCGACCACTCGGTCGGGCGAGCCGGATGTAGCGACCCAAATATTAATCCCGCCGAGGCACGCGATAGCAGTATGCACGAGATAGTCGCGAGTACCTCGACTGCTCGCCCGCCCGACTGGGCGGTGAAACAACGAGACCTGTTCGACGCGATGGCGACGGCCGTGGACCGGTTCGTCGCCGACTACCTCGACGCGGACGGCGAACCGCTGTGGCCACCGGACGGGCACGTCGGTGTCGACGGGTTCGACGACGTCGTGGAGGGGTTCTACAACTGGCCGTTGCTGTACGCGATGGGCGGTGACGAACGCGTTCTGTCCCACGCTCGCGACGCCTACGAGGGCGCGCTCAGGCGTGGCAGTCGAACCCCGACGCCGTTCGGTCACGCGATGGTCGTCGACGAGTTCGAGCAGTGTCGCGACTGGTTCCACATGGGCGAGGGGAACCTCTACACGTACAATATGGGTCTCGCCGCACCGGACGATGAGGCTGTCGTCGAGCGAGCCGAGCGGTTCGCGAACCTCTACACGGCCAGCGCCGAGGTGAACAACTTCGACGACGACCGGAAGCTGGTCCGCGGGCCGATGAACGGGAGCATGGGCCCCGACTACTGCGACTTCTCGGCGTACGAGCACCATCCCTACGGTGCCGACTACCGCTGGGCCAGACACGGCCTGCCGTGGCGTGACCTCGAGTTCGAGGAGGCCGCCGACCTGCTCGACTCCGAGAACGAAGAGCGGCTGTTCGAGGTGCTGAACGAGCGCTGTGCGAAGGGCGACATCCCGCTGAACCTCAACGTAACGAGCCTCATGACGAACGCCTATCTCCACACCGGCGACGACCGGTATAGCGAATGGGTGGTCGATTACCTGGAGGCGTGGCGCGAGCGGACCCGCGAGAACGATGGTATCATCCCGGACAACGTCGGTCGCTCCGGTGAGATCGGGGAGTATACTGACGGCTCCTGGTACGGCGGCTACTACGGCTGGTCGTGGGGGGGCTGGCACTACATCGGCATCGGGCCGACCGTCGCCGCCGAGAACGCGGTGCTACTGGAGGGCGACCGTGAGTACCTCGAATTCCCACGCTCGCAACTCGACACGCTCATCGAGCAGGGAATCGAGGTGAGCGAAGACGACGTTCACGACACGCTCTACATCCCGCACAAGTACGGTGGTGAGGGTGACTATCACTACGACGCCTCCGGCGTGCTCACCGAAGACGATGGGGAGGTGCTGTGGCGCGACGGCTGGTACGAGTTCCAGCCCCACAAGGACGACCCGTACGCGGTCCACCTCTGGTACGCCTCCATGGACCAGAAGGACCGGGACCGGGTGCGCGACCTGCGTGACTGGGGCAAACGCGACTGGAAACAGGTCGACATGCGCGCGTCGTCCAAACACGGCGCGGGGAGCGAATATGCGTGGCTCGCCTACCTCGACGGCGAGTTCCCCGACTACCCGGAGCGCATCCTCGATGCGAACCGGGCACACATGCAAGAACGGCTGGACCTCATGCGAGAGGAAGGGAACGAACCGACGACCACGGACGAGGATTACCTCCGGGACCGGAACCCCGTGTTCCACCGCGGCCTGCTCCAGCTCACGATGGGAGCCCCACAGCCGGTGTACTACGGTGGGCTCGTGATGGCACAGGTTCGGTACTTCGACCGGGGTCGGGAACGGCCTGGACTGCCAGCGGGCGTCGCCGCGCTGGTCAGCCGCGTGGACGACGACGGTATCGACCTGACGCTGGTCAATACTGGCGGACAGGACCAGGAACTCGTCGTCCAGGCAGGTGCCTACGGCGAGCACGAGTTCACGAAGATACGGTACGATGGAGAAGAGACGAGACCGGGTGCGAATGGGGTTACCGTGTCGGTGCCGAGCGGGGCACGAATCACGCTTTCCGCGGACCTCGACCGATTCGTGAACGACCCCACCTACGCGCTCCCCTGGACCTGAGGGAGAACGCGGTGCCGGCTCTACGAGAACTTCGTGTTGAGTTCGATGACGTTGGCCGCCCGCTGGACGTGGTCGGACAGCTCGCCGTGGAGTCGCTCCGTGGTGAACCGACTCGACGGGCCAGTGATGCTCACTGCACCAAGGACCGTTTCCCCGTTCTTCACGGGGGCAGACACGCAGCGCAGCCCGCTGATGTTCTCCTCATCGTCGATACCGTAACCGCGGTCACGAACCTCCTCCAACCGGTCGTACAGCTCCTCGGCGCTGGCGATGGTTTTCGGGGTGTAGGTCTCGAACTCGGTTGCTTGCACGATCTCCTCGGTCCGCTCGGGTGGGAGGTACGCGAGGATGGTCTTCCCCAGTGAGGTCGAGTACATCGGGGCCTGCGTCCCGACCCGCGAGCGCGTCTCCACCGACCGGTCGCCGGTCGCCTTGTAGAGGTAGGACACCTGGCCGTGTTCTTCGATACCGAACTGGACGATTTCACCGGTCTCTTCGGCGAGTGCATCCACCTCCTCGCGGATGACGTCGTAGTTCCCGACCTGCTCGCGGACGTGCGTCGCCATGTCGAGGAACCGGAGGCTCAGCCGGTATCCGTCGTCTTCCCGAACGAGAATCTGTCGCTCCTCCAGGGTCCGCAGGTGGCTGTGTATCGTGCTCTTCGAGTGCCCCAGCTCGTTCGCGACATCGGTGACCCCGATTCTACCCCGCTCCTGCAACAGGTCGATGATATTGAACGCTATCTCGACCGACCGAATCGTCCGCCCCGTTCGTTCGTCCCCCGCGTCCGTCTTGTCTGGCATACGCGGGTGAACGGACCGGGAACATAAAACGTTGTTCCCGTGTGGGGAACTCGGCTCCGGAACACTGGAATCCAGCCCAGAGAACACCGTGGGCGCTGCCGACGACCACGGCACCCACGACGCGTCGGGCCGGGAGTCTGGTCACTCCGACAGCGGTGGTCCCCGGTTGGACACACGGCGTCTGGAGGAGAAGAATTAACCCCCGGTCCCGCGATGGAACAGTAACACATGCAATCGGAGCCGGACCGTCGCTCGCACGCCCGCGAGTGCCTCCTCGCTGGTATCGACGCTGCGAACCCTCGCGCCGTGCTGGAGGAACAGCTACAGCTGGACCGGTCAGTCCTCAGTGTCGGCGGGAGCGAGGTGGACCTCTCCACCGTGAGCGACGTCTTCCTCGTCGGCGGGGGGAACGCCGCAGGGACCGCCGCCAGCGCACTGGAATCCATTCTCGGAGACCGACTCATGGGCGGTGCCGTCGTCACGGACGACCCGCGAGAGACGAGCAGGGTGACGACGTTCGACGGGACCCACCCGTTGCCGAGCGAGGCGAACGTCACGGGCACGCGAAAGGTGCTGGAAATCGCCGAGGGCGCCGGCCCCGACGACCTCGTGCTGACGATCATCGCCGGCGGTGGGAGTTCACTGCTCTGTGCGCCGAGCGCTGACGTATCCCTTGATGCGCTCCGGTCGGTCACCGATTCGCTCCTCGCGAGCGGCGCGGACATCGACGAGATAAACGCGGTCAGGAAACACTGTTCGGCCATCAAGGGCGGACAACTGGCTCGCGCTGCTGCCCCCGCGCGGGTGGTCGGGCTCGTGTTCAGCGACGTGGTCGGGAACAAGCTCGACGTCATCGCCAGCGGGCCGACCGCTCCCGACCCGACAACTTACGCCGACGCGCTCGGGGTGCTCGACAGATACGGAATCTCGGCGGAGCCGGCCGTCCGTGACCATCTCTTGCGGGGCGACCGCGGCGAACTGCAGGAGACGCCGAAGCCCGGCGACCCGGCGTTCGATGCGGTCGAGAACCACGTCGTGGCGGATACGGACACCGCGCTCGATGCGGCTGCCGACGCGGTGGCCAGTCTCGGATACGACCCGCTCGTACTCACGTCTCGAATCCGCGGTGAGGCGCGCGAAGCGGCGAAGACGCACGTCGCGTTGGGCGAAGAGGTGCTGGCGACCGGCCGACCCATCGACCCGCCAGCCGCACTTCTCACCGGCGGGGAGACGACCGTGACGGTCCGGGGCGACGGCTCGGGCGGCCCGAACCTGGAGTTCGCGCTGGGCGCGGCACTCGAACTCGACGACGACGGCATCGCGGTCGGGTGCGTCGATACCGACGGCTACGACGGTGGAACCGACGTGGCGGGTGCAGTCGTGGACGCGGCGACCGTCGACCGAGGCACCAGTGCGCAGGCGCAGGCGATGCTTGCGGACAACGACGCGTTCGGGTTCTTCGACGGGCGGGACGAACTCGTGGTGACTGGCGCGACCGGGACCAACGTCAACGACCTGCGTGTCGTCCTGGTCGGGTCCCCGTCGGATGCGACGGACTGACGTTGCACAAGAGGTAAGTAGGTTCACGAGAGTGGTGAAAAGCATAGCGCATGAAGTTCGGGATATTCCCCATAGAAGGCGGTGAGACCTGGGAACGGGTCGTCGAACAGTGTCAGATTGCCGAGAACGTCGGGTTCGAGGCCTGCTGGGTCAACGACCACCAGGCGACGGAGGGCGACAACTACTGGCCCTCCCCGCTCACCCGACTCACCAGTATCGCACAGGGAACCGAGGAACTGGAACTCGTCACGTCTGTCCTCATCCTGCCCCTGTATCACCCCCTGCACGTCGCCCAGCGGGCGGCGATGCTCGACAACATCTCAGGCGGGCGGCTCACATTGGGTGTCGGACTGGGCTACGTCGAAGAGGAGTTCGATGCGTTCAACGTGCCGATGGACGAGCGCGCCGGGCGGATGATCGAAGGCATCCGGTTCATCGAGGAGTTCTTCGAGGCCGACGAACCTCTCACGTTCGAGTGTCCGTTCTTCTCCGTCGAGGACTGGGAGCCGCTGCCCGACACCATCTCCGACCCGCGACCGACGCTGTGGATCGGCGGCTGGGGGCCCAAGCAGATCTCCCGCTCCGTGAAGTTCTCCGACGCCTGGGTTCCGGGTGTCGTTGCGGACCTCGGAATCGTCGAGGACCGCAAGAAGAAACAGAAAGAACACGTCGAAAACACCGACCAGGACTGGGACGAGATGGACCACCCGCTGATGCGCGAGTGCGTCATCGCCGAGACCGAAGAGGAGGTCATGGAGCGCAAACAGTACCTCCACACGACCTACCTCGACGAGTACGGTGGCGAGTTCTCGCACCCGCTGATGACCGCGGACAGCGTGGAGGACTTCCACGAACTCGCGGACGACCGGTTCATCTACGGGACGCCCGAGCAGATCATCGAGCAGATAGAGGACATGCAAGAGCGGTTCGAGCTGAACCAGCTCGCGCTGCGGTTCCACCACTCCGGCATGCCCAAAGACCTCGTCGAGGACCAGATTCGACTGTTCGGCGAAGAGGTCATCCCGGCGTTCAACTGAGGACCAGCGAGCAGTAGCCGTCGACGGCACCCCGTCACGGTCGCATCTGCATCGGACTCTTCCACGCTGGTGTCGGGTTCTTCCACGATTCGAACCCACTGTATCCGCGTATTCTCTACCGCATCGACCACGATGGTCGTGTCCTCGTACTCGAATCGTTCACCCACATCGACCAGCCGGCCAGCCCGGGTGAACACGAAGCCGGCGATGGTCTCGAACTCCTCGCCTTCCGGGAAGTCGATGCCGGTGGCCTCGTTCACGTTCTCGGCGTTCACGTCCCCTCGAACCATGGTCGTCGATGACGACGGCCATCTCGGCGCGGTCGTCCCGCATCTCTCTGAACAGGTCGGGGACCGGCTTGCTCTCGGGGACGTGCAGGACATCTCAGGCAAATATATCATATATTTTAATAGTTGTTGGAAGTATTATTGTCCTATCAGTACTATCTTCCAGCACAGGAGATACGGTATCCGGTGGAGAACCTCGAGAAATCGAAACATATCGTCGGGACAGCTCGAGACCACTGCTCTGCGTAGCGTCCACGATTGCTGGTGGGCAACCACCGAAACGAGCCACGATCGCTGTAGCCCTTTTCCCGTGTTTCGACGCCTCTCAACTGCATCTATGGTAGTCGCGAACGCCGGGAGATCGCGACCAATCGAGCGCATTCGGTGGGCCCGCGGGTCGGAGCAGTGCAGCGTCCGTACCCGCGCCGAGAGACGATGGTGGGCCGGATACGAGTGGGTGCGCGTCGTTCAGAAGGCTTGGAGGGATGCGTGCAACGACGATCTGCGCAAGTAATCTATCGGCGGTTTTTCCCACAGCATCCTCAGACAAACGCCGGGAAAACCGAGTAGCAACGTCTGGAAAAACTTTTCGTATCAAAATTATATGTATGTGTTTTGTATGATATATCGACCCAATCTTAGAAGAGTTATTTTGCTGCGATACTCACCAACTCTCTATCTAATCGAGCAGATCTGGCGGGATGTCACACGCGACCTCTCACCGCTTGACACTCCTGATGGAGGCACATCCCGATTCCTGAATCGAAATATCTTCCAGGACGACGGCAGCCACCCGAGATTCGCAGCGTCTTGGGTCGACCGATACGTATCCATGCAAAAGGTATGACTATGGACGATTCGCCAGCACCGACCCTCTCTATTCGTTTTTCGTTCTAGAGCGATGGGAAGAGGCGTCAACGATGCACTCTACCTGCTACCCAACAAAGTCTCGTTATCTACGGTTCTGTTGGTTAATTCCGGATATTTGACTGGGTAGATTGTTCTAGGAGATACCATCGACAAGGTGGTTGCGTACACGGATACCCACACACCGTGTGCGATACGAAATCAGCAGGAAGGTGGGTTGTCGAGCTTCACGAATTCCGGGTAGAGACGATATTATGCCAGAGGTGAGAGTCAGTCAAGAATTTTGGCGAAGGCGACGTTCTCCTGGACGTTCTCTATCTTGACGGTGGGTTCGTCTCCAGGTCGTGCGTCGGGGACGATTACAACGTAGCCACGCTCAACTTTCGCGATACCGTCGCCTTTGTCTCCAACCGTCTCGATGGTCAAATCTCGGATCTCGCCTTCCTCAACCGGAGGTCCAGATTGTTCGTCAGACTGAATTGGTTGGGCGTCTGGCCGTGTTTTAGTTGTCTCTGCAGTCGTGTTCCTGGTGGTACTGGACTCAAGGAGTGCAACGCGGTACTTATCACCCAATTCGAGTGTACCGGAGTTGATCTCGCTCGACGGGACCTCGAGAACATACGAGTCGCCATGCTGGTGGATGTGTGCGGTGAACAGTGCTCGAAGAGAGCTCGGGATTTCAGTCATCGAGTGTACTCAGTTTCGGCTTATCAGCCTTAATTCCGCTGTTAGGTTTGCGCTCAAGGGTGCCCCCAACAACTTGACGAGCCTATCTAGAAGAGCTACCAGGGAGAAATCCAGATTTGATTTCGGTGTTGGACGACGCGGGTGAACTCGTCCTTCGATATCTCGGAGAACAGGTCGTCGAATAGCGAGTCCTCCAAAATGGTTTCTTTGCCGAAAGTGGCGTCGTCAGTGAGCACACCACCCCGGAAGGTATCCTGGCGATTGCGCATAATCTCGCGGAGTTGGTTCGCGTCGTCCGGTGGGAAGAACAGTTCGGTCCTTACGAGAGGGGAAACGTGGGGTGGGTGTGTTCAGGACCTCCGGAAGCACTTCTGGCGGGTCCGGTGTCAGTATCCGAAATAACAAAGCTACAGCATCCACAGATAGTCCCAGTATGTGACGTGTGCCTGTTGTCCGCTACCGCTGTAGGGATAGGTACTCGAAATATTAACCAACGCTTGTTCAATCTTGGCCGTGCCTTGTTGGTTAACTAATGACGGTCCTGATTTCCCGTATGGGAATAAAATCATAATAGAAGGCCATTGACGTACATTTACTCCGGACATTGTGGTGTGGGTGGAGAAGCAACCAGCTTGTAAATCGAACAGTGGACAATGCAGTGTCGAGGGAGGGTACAGAATGTGTTGTCCTCCCTGCTATATCTGCAAACTTCCGGGTTAGAACTGGAGCAGAACAGCGGACATGGTGGTGTTGCTAGGCCAGGATGAACTTCAAATTCTACGGCCTCAAACGTTCTATTCCCACTTTACTCCGGACATGGTGGGGTCGCTAACGGCTCAGTAGTCGTCGAGCGTCGCCTCCACCGCATCCGGCTCCGTCGTCTCGACGAGTTCGATGACCGAGTCGTGGACCCCCACGAGTTCGAGCGTCTCCTCGAGCGCAGAGAGGACGAGTGACGGCTCGAGGTCGAGATTGTACTCACGATACGTCCCGCCACGCCGGCCCTCGTTACGTTCGGTCACGCCGACGATGCCGAGCATCGTCAGCTCGCTCAGGTGGTCACGCATCCGCCGGGAGACGAGCGGTTCGCGATTCGCCAGTTCTGCGAACCGCGTGTACCGGGGGCGGACATCACGTGACCGGACGGGCGTCTCCCCTTCGAGCTCCAGCGTCACCAGCGAGTACAGCACGAGGTGGCCGTGTTCGGTGAGACCCGTGATTCCCTCCTGGATTCGGCCCCGCTCGAGTTCGTCACGGCCGGCGTCCACGTGGTCGGTCTTGACGGTCTCTGTCTCCTGTTCCCGGGCGATGTCGCCCGCGCTCATCAGAAGGTCGAGTGACTGGCGAGCGTCCCCCGCGTCCTTGGCACCGTAGGCCGCACAGAGCGGGATGACACCATCCTCGAGGACGCCGTCGTGGAACGCGACGTCTGCCCGCTGTTCCAGAATCTCTCGGAGGTCGTCGGCGTTGTAGGCGGGGAAGTGGATCTCCTGTTCACAGAGGCTCGACCGGACCTTCGGCGAGAGGTCCTCCCGGAAGGAGAAATCGTTGGAGATGCCGACGATACCGATCTTCGCCTTCTCGAGGTTTCCGTTCGCCCGTGCACGTGGGAGCTGGTAGAGAATCGAGTCGTCCTGCAGGTGGTCGACCTCGTCGAGGACGATGACGATGGTTCCCCCGTTGTCCTCGAGTTCGCTCCAGAGCATCTCGTACACGCTGGCTCGGGGATAGCCGGTCGTGCTGATCTGGTTGGTCTCGTCACGGAACTCGTTGACCAGGCGGGTCGCGACCTGGTAGCTCGACGTGAGCCCATCGCAGTTGAGCATCGCGACGGTCAACTCGAGGTCCTCGTACTGTGCCGCGTCCTCGGTGAGATGGGACAGCAAGAACCGGGTCGCTGCCGTCTTCCCGACGCCCGTCTTCCCGTAGAGAAAGATGTTGTCGGGCTGCTCCCCGTTGATCACGGGCTGGAGTGCAGCCTGATACGTGCTGAGTTCGTCACTCCGGCCGACCAGCTCCTCGGGCTGGTAGTCCTCACGGAGCGCGTCCCGGTCAGCGTAGATGTTCGTGTCCCGTTCGAACAGCGGCATCGATACAGTGGTCGTCTGAGGCGACCTACATAAAACCACCGCGTCCGGAGTGTCCGCTGTTCTCGATGACTTAAATGAAACCACAGACACACCCACCCCACCTTGTCCGCTGTTCTTCCCTCACGAAGGATGGGGCTAGCTGTACTGCGGTCAATTTAGACTGTAATCACAGAAAGTTTTAATACAGATAGCTTTGAGCTAGTCCGTAGGAGAGCTTAACAAAGGTCAGGGATGGAACAGCCCGACCTGTTGCTGTGACTCAAGCATTCGACCCCCTGCTCCGGGCATCGATTACTGCGGACATAGTGGGGGGAGAGTCTCTAACGTCTTGTTGACCACGTTCTGTTTAGATTCGACCATAAGACGCGCTCTTCTTCCTACCCCGAGCTTTTCGACACCACCGTGTCCGCTGTTCTTCCGACGGCTGTCTCCACACCACACCACCGTGTCCGCAGTTCTTCGCCACCCCATTTCGAGAACAGCGGACATCGTGGTGTGTTCGATGCAGACCCTGTCGGACACAGGAGCTAACGTATCCAACGACTCTGTCCTGTGTAGGGTGGTTCACAGATGAGCGTCGGACACCACATTGTCCGCAGTAAATTCGCAACAAAACTCCTTTCGAGGGCGAATTCGACAAACTCTGGTTCAGGAATTTCATTTCGCACACGGGGTGTCCACGCTACAGAACTCAATGGGCGTGGCCGTCGACGCCGAGAACCAAACACGGCTCGAGACACGGTTGGCAAACGAGGCGAACCAGACGGTGAGGTTCGAAATACAGCTGGTCCTGTCCCGGCACGCCCAAGGGACATCGACCGGTCGGTGACACGAGCGGAGTCGGATTCGAAGGTGTTGTCGACGGGTGGCTCTATCTCAATGCGTTCGTCGAGGGTCGCGAGCTAGTGCTTGGGGATTTCGCTGACGCCAAAGCGAGCACCGGAGATGGTACAACGTGTATCAGGTTCGCCATCACGGTTGACTGTGGTCCAATATTTGCTCGACTCCACAGGGTTCACTGCCCCTGTCTGGCTCGCTTGGAGCGGGAACGGTGCGCGCTATCTCCGGTGACTGGCTGGCGGTAACAGCATCGAACCGACCTACGCGCAGTGTGTTCGAACTGGAACTCTTACGTGTCGAGGGTTGGATTGCTGTTTGTACGACCGATGACGTCTCAGGCTGACCCCTACGATTTGGAGCGGTTCGTCGAGGCCCAGGAGCCGGTTATCGACGACGTGAAACGAGAATTGCGGGCAGGCCGGAAGCGCTCGCACTGGATGTGGTTCGTGTTCCCCCAGATTGCCGGACTAGGTCATAGTGAGATGGCACAGCGGTACGCGATTGACTCGCTCGACGAGGCGAAGGCGTATCTCGCGCATCCTGTGCTGGGCCCGCGGTTGCGCGAGTGCACGGACATCGTGCGATCGATAGAGGGGCGGACCGCGAACGAGATCTTCGGGTCGCCAGACGATCTGAAGTTCCGTTCGTCGATGACGCTGTTCGAGGGCGCCGCAGACGACTCAACTCGCTTCGCAGACGCACTCGACCAGTACTACGACGGTGACCGCGACAGCAAGACACTGAAGCGATTGGCTGACCACTAATCCTGGATGATGTATCCCACAGCCCCGGACATCACTTTTGCCGACCGAGAACCAGACATCAATCGAGTGACGGTAACGCCACACGCTGACGGTTTCTCGCTTCGATGGCGTACCGGAGGATACAGACACCTCAACTGGACTCACGAACACCGACCACTTCGGGAACTCGAGGGCATGCAGAGTCGATAGCATGCGCAGAGACGAACGCGACCCGGACGAGCTCGTCGACAGGATCAGGGAGGCGCTCGCGCCCGGTACATCCCGTCGTGCCTCAACGGTCCTTCGCAGAAAGGAGGCGTTGAACGCGATACCCCACGGGATGGCGTACACTACGGACTACCCGGGGTTGCTGGCGGACATCGCGGAGGTCCTCTACGAGGAGGCGACGGCCACCGAGCGCGGTGCGGTGCGACTGTTCGAAGGGGCGTACGCGTCGGTCGCGGTCCAGTACGAGTGCGTCGATGCACTGGAAGACATCGACGCCAGCGTGCTCAGGGATGTGACACCACCGGCGTCCGAGTACGAGCGACTCCTTGCGGGCATCCTCCGACTCCTGCAATTGGAGGCGGTCATCGATGCCACGCCCGACGCCCGTAACGCTATCCACGGAATTCGTGAGTCGCCTGCCCCGATGCCGGTCGCCCTGAGCGAGGCCTTGGACGCGTTTCTGTTCGCTGCACCGGCCGCACTCCTTCGCGAGCATACTGACGCGCTGGTAGCGACCCGTCGGGCTGTGATTGACCGCGTCCTCGACCCACCGCGCGACGCTATTGCGCCAGCTGACGCACAAGCGGCCGCTGTCCTCCTCACGACCCCAGACCTCGACCCGCCATCGCAAGCCCGTATCATCGCCGCCAGCCAAGCACTCGTCGGTGCTGACACGCCCGTGGTCCGCTGCTGGGGGCGGTACGTCCAGACTCACAGGCCCGCCAGTCAGGCCCCGACCGACGCGAGGGCGGCAGCACTGGTCGACGCGGTCAGTGAGCATGTGGCCGCGGTCGCCGCCGAATACGGCGACGGCGGGAACACTGCGATCTGGATGCTCGGTCGCGGAGCTGTCGTGACGGCCACGCCCGCGGTGCGACGCCGATACGTCGGGACACTCGGGTCGTTCTTGACGGACATGGACCGCAGCATCGACGGGACCGTCTTCGGGGCGCTCCAGCGCGTCGTCACCGCCCAGACTCTCGACGAGGGGACGGTCGAGTCACTGTTCGACGGTGTCCTGGCGGGCCTTCTGGAAACCGTCGAGTCCTCGCGGCGGCCAGCGGTCCGGTTCGTGCAGGTGCTCGCAGATTGTGACTGTCTGCCGGCGTGGTTCGTCGACGACCTCCTCGCGTCACTTGCGTCGTCGCTTGAGAACGGCGACCGCCAGGCCGTCGATGCCGCGCTCGGCGCGGTCAAGCGCCTGTTCGAGGATGACTTCGAAACCGGCGACCCCGTCTGTCCCGCTGCGAGCGAGCGCGCGAGCCCCGCGGTCGCCTGGCGGCTCGTCGATGCGACGCGAGGCGCACTCCAGGACGCACCCGAACGACGGGCCCACGAGATCGGGCGCGCACTCAGAGAACTGCTGACTGCGTCTCTCCTCCCGGCGGAGACGGTCGACATGGTGGTCACGTCGCTCGTTGAGACGGCGCTGAACGGGAGCGATGACGACCGCGGCCCTGCCGCCATCGCCGTGCGCCAGCTCGCGCCCTCGAACGTCCTCGCTAAGGCCGACGCCAGAAGGCTCGTCGCGGACGTCACACCGACAGAACTCGCAGCGTCCAGTGCGCTCCTGCAGACCACAACCGCACTGCTCGAACACCACGACATCGGCGCATTTTTCGACTATGCCGCACTCGCCGCCGCGCTCCGGGACCGCGTCCCGACGGCATCCGTCGAGGACCTCCCGGTCATCGTGCACGCGCTCGCTACAGTCCTCGACGCACACGAATTCACCCGGCGAGCCGACGCGTTCGCGTGTCTCGTGGCCGTCGTCGACGCAACCGGGCGATGTGCCCACCAGAACCACGCCCTCAGCCCCGTAAGTGATTATCTCAGGGACGCCATCGACGCGACCCCACGACCCACACACCCGTCCGACCTCGACCCCCTCCGCGACCGCCTTCGCGCTGAGGACCCGCACGTACGGACGGCTGCCGTCAAGGCCATCCGGGACGGCACGTCGACGACACGGAGACAGTTTCTGGTATTCAAGGAACCCCAGTCGAAACGCCCATGGCTGACCGAAGCCGCAACCCCGGACCTCCTCGAACCGATGCTCGAACATGCGACGGGAGAGATGGGCGACGGCGGATTCGCGGACCCGACGCTGTCCGTCCTTTCGACGTTCCTCGACCGCGGGTGGCTAAACAACGACACTATCGACGATGTCGCCACGACAGCCCTGACCATCCTCAAAAATGACCCCAAGAACGCCGGGACGTTGCTCTCGGTCCCTGCGGTCGCGAACCGCCTGTCGGCCGCCGACGCCCACCATGTGCTCGAAACGTACGCGACGTCGCTCCGGGACGCAGCCGATGAAGACCCCATAATCGTCTCGAAAGCGACGCAGGTCCCGGACGGGACCCTCGAGGTCATCGAGACGCTCCTCGACACCGGTGCTGTCTCCCCTGACGCCGTCCTCGAAGCAGTCCCCGTCGCGTCGTTCGGGGTGCCTGACGCACCGAGTTTCGACGCGTACCTCGGTCGTGGTTCTCCCGATGGCGTCCGCCTACTCTCGCTTCTCGGCACGGCAGCCGCCGCCACAGACAGGTCACTCGACTCACTCGCCATCACGATCGCCCGCGCACTCGCGACGAAGAACTTCGACGACACCACACGACTCGAGCTCGTCGACGAACTGACCGCACTCGACGGCCACGCACGCACCCGTCGGGAGTGAGAACCGAGCGTGCGACCGCGGGCGGATTGTGTCCCGGTCGATGTGTCGGGTCGATCATTAGTATCAAACTGAAGCTGACGCCGACAGTGGCGGTGTCGGAATCGAAAAGTTGGCACGGCCACCGCAGGCCGGCCGTGGCGAGTGACCCCTGGTGGCGTCCTCGCCGGCCAGCGCGGTGAGTTCCCGACAGCCTGGTGCGAGAGGGGTAGTCGTGGCCTCTCCGGCTAGGCACGATCTGGCCGGGTGAAGGTCGTTGTGCTTACTGGCGACTGCAGCCAGCACGACTGCGACCGCAGCGGGCGCAGCCGGACCGCGATTCGTTAGTATTCGATGCGTCCTTCGAACGGGCTTCGATTTGCAGGTTCATACTGCATTCTCGACTGGCATGGCTGCCTGCATAAACCGGGAGCCGGAGTTACGGGCAGTGTAGACCACCAGCAGCGTTGACGCGGTGACGGTGAACAATCTCTCGTATGGAACGTGTCTCTATCGACGCGCTTGACCCGGAGCCGGAGGGGAATCTGGAGGTCGACCGGCGACCATTGAGTGACACCCTCGGAACAACAGACATGGCGCTGAATCACTATCGACTCGCACCCGGTGACTGTCTGGTGGGCGGGATGCACGCACACATGGACCAGGAGGAAGTGTTCTACGTCCTCGAGGGCGTGGTGACCTTCGAGACGACAGATGACCCGGGTGCCGAGCCAGAATCGGTGCGTGTCGAGGCGGGGGAAGTCGTCAGCTTCGGTCGTGGCGAGTACCAGCAAGGTCGCAATGCAGACGATTACGAGGCGGTGGTCTTGGCGATGGGTGCGCCGCCGAACTCGACGTCGGGGCGCGAACCGCGGACGTGCGGTGCGTGTGGAGACAGCGAGTACCTCGACACGGCGATGATCGACGGCGAGCTGAAAGCTCAGTGTTTAGTCTGCGACACCGTTCACGAAAGCGGGCTCCACTGAGACACCTCGTTTTCGCTCCGCTAGTCAGGGCAATTTAAGCTTGTTCTCGAAGGCGGTCCACGTCCGCCTGTCCTCAGGGGAAGGGGTGAGGATCGCGATTCTCGATGCGGTCGAGGGCGGGGTGGTCGACGGGGGCGAGGGCTGGTGGTGTGATGTCGACGAGTCCCGGAACGTACACTGCTGTGGCGTACAAGCCGAGTTCGCGGACGTCAGCCGGCGTGAGGTCCACGGCTATGGGCGTCAGGTCCTTGTTCGCCCTGACCGCCGCGAGCGTGCGCTCCAGCTCGCGGCGTGGGTCGTCGAACGTCGTTTCCTCGCCCAGAGACGCCGACTCGTCACTCGCCGAGGGCGTCTCGGATTGGGACTGCCCGCTGGATACCAGCTCCTCCCGTGAAACCGTCCGAACGTCGCCCTGTTGAAGATGAGCGACTGCGGTGAAGTTCTCGGGGCGCATGTAGTACTGGACGTTCCGGTCGAAGTCGTACACCGAGTCCACATCGATGTCAGGATCTGGGATGTCGCCGGTCGCGAGCTGGTACTTCGTCTGGAGTAATCCTTCGGCGGTCTCCGAGAGTGCATCCTGGATCGCGCCGTCGAGCGAGCGGTGGGCGCCGGCGAACAGACGGAACTTCGGGACGCGGTCGGCGTTGTTGACCAGCATGGTCGCGACAGCGGCGCAGTCCGTTGGCGTCGGGAGTTCGAGCACATGAAGCTGGTAGCCGGCTGGCGTGATGCGCCGTCGGAACGCGTCCAGTTCTTCAAGTGCGGAGATGTCGAGTCGGGTCGGCGTTCGGCACTCGTACCACGTCCGCATGACTGCGTCGCGTTCGACCTGCTCGTTGAGCGACCGCACGAGAGCCCCTGCCAACGAACTTCCGCAGGCGTTCCCGCTCGTCGATTCAGGCAGTGATGCTCCGTCACGGTGGGCGTGCGCGAACGACACGAGGTCCGTCGGAACGAGAACTTCGTCGCCGCCGGAGAGCGTCGTCCCCGGCACCCACTCGGTGGTAGTGTCCGCGTCGAATGTCTCGAACCCGGCTGCTTCGAGTTCGTCGTCCGGCCAGACCCTGAGGAACTCGAGGTGGACGACGCACTCGCCGGCTGCACACAGCTCGGCGTGGGTCGCGTCGACTCTGTCCGCGAGCGGCCAGTACATGCTGTAGCGTTCGATGAACTCACCGAGCGCGGTGAGCGTCGCCGCCGAGGCTGTGGTTCCGCCACCGCCGACGGTCACGCTGATCGGTTCGTCGCCCGTGTCAGGAACGACGCGCTCGACCGCGGCCGTGGTGAGCTCGGTGATGGCGAACTCGCCCGTCCCTCGGTCGGGTTGTCTGAACTCAAGGCCGGTCGCGGGACTACAGAGGTGACCGAGACAGCGCTCGGCCCTGGTCGCGGGATGGTCGGTGGCGTCGACGTTCATCGTTTCCCCTCCGTTGAACGAGACGCGAGGCGGTCGATAGTAACGTGTCGCGGCGCGTCCAGACGATCGGCGTCACGTCCACAGGCCTCACAGTGTGGGAGCCGGAGCACCTCGTCGGCCTGAACGGCGAACGAGTCGAAATCGAAGTCGACGACGCTGCCGGTAGTAACGCCGAACCCACCTGTCACCTGCTCGATGACGTCAGCGGCGAGCAGCCCGCTCACGATCGTCGCGAACGCGGGGAGCCCGGGTCGCGGTGCCTCGGAGGACGACTCGAACGACGTGTAAGCTGCCCCGGTCGCCGCGTTAGCGCGTTCGCGGAAGCAGTCGTAGCACGCCGTCTCGCCCGGGTAGACCGTCGGCCCGACCTGTCCGTCGACCCCGTTGACGACGCCGATGGTCCACGGGGTTCCGGTCCTGTGGGCGGCCTCGTTCAGCGCTGTCGCGACCGACGGGTACGGCCGGTCGACTGCCATCGCGCCGAACGTCGACTCGCCGAGCAGTGCCTGGAGGTCCGGGTCGACATGGTGCGTGACACGGTCGTCCGCGAACACACCCTCACGCGGGCCGGCGTCCGCCTGAGCGCGCTCTGTATTCGTGTCCGTCGAGAGATCGACGTACTCGATACCGCCGACGCCCGAGTCGAGGAGGGCGCGCACGAACGTACGGCCGGCCAGTCCCGCCCCGACGACCGCGAGCGTCGCGTTCGCGAGCTGTGCCTCGCGGTCGGATTCGTCGTCGCGGAGGGCGAGGTAGCCGCCGACGCGAGCACGCTCGGCGTCGACTGGCTCGCCAGCGTCGCGGACGATGCTCTTCTCCTGGAGCGCAAACAGCACGCCGCGAAGGTCCTCCCTGCTCTCGGGGTCGAACGAGTCGAGGATGGCGTCGACGTGCGTGGTCCCGTCCAGGGCCGTGACGAAGTTGGCGAGCTGCCCCTCCCGGTCCTCGTCCTCGATTTCGAACACCGGCCCGCTCCAGGGGCCAGCGGTGAACGTGACCGCGTCGTCGCTCTCGATGACCGTCCCGAACGCCGGGTTGATGCGCGGATACGATGCCAGAGGCGTGGATGTGTCAGTCATGGATATCTTGGTTCTCGTCCTGTGGGTGGCCGACTGCGATGGGGTACAGTGTGGCTTCGTTGGTGCCGTCGACGCCGAGGAACTGATCGAGGTCGTCGTCGAGGAAACTCCCGAGCGGAACCCCACCCAGACCGAGTGCCGTCGCGGCCAACAGGAGGGTCTGGGCGAGGTGGCCGGCCTCGTAGAGCGCGAACCGGTAGCCGACCATACCGTACTTGGACGCGACACGACTGAGACAGCCAGTCAGGACGAACGTCACCGGGGCATCGTCGACGATTGCGCCGGCGAAGGGCTCGTCCATGAAGCACCCGGTGAACCGATCGCCGGTCCCGCCCCGCTCCAGCACCCGCAAGGCGTGCTCCCGCGGTGAGTAGTAGTACGTCCCCGCGTCGATGTCCGCGCCGTCGCTGACGACCGGGTACACCTCGATCGGGTAGAGCCCACCCGCCGACGGATAGGACCGCGATGTCTCGCTGACGATACCGGTGTCCCGTTCGGCGGTTGGTGCGACCGCGTGCCCGAGGAGTGTGCCGAGGGTCTCAGTGGTCACACCGCGGTCGGCGAACTCTCGGACACTCCGCCGGCGAGCGAGCACGTCTGCCAGCCCACAGTCTAGTGCGTTCGGCGTCGGGAGCGACACCGTCTCCTGGCCGTGGTAGTCCTGTTCGACCGTCGAGAACCCGTCTGGGAGGTCGCTCGACGTCATCGCCGACTGCATCTGGTAGTGGCGGTCGAACTTCGTGTTCTCGTGGAACAGCGCCGCGACACTCCCGTCACGGAAAGCGCGTTCGCGGAACGCCTCCATGAACGACGATGTCGAGGTCAGATCGACGCGTCCGGCGGGGTGTTCTTGGGCCGCGAGTGACAGGCGTGCGTCCCGCTCCGCGCGCTCGGTGTGGTTCCTGGTCATAGGCCTCTCTCCGCGTGGCGCTCGCGCATCTGTTCCAGGTCCTCTGGCCCCCAGTCGTCGGGGTACTCGTCCACCTGGTCGCTGTAGTGGTAGTAGCGACACCGGAGGTTGCACTCGGGGGTCACCTTGATGAGGGGAGAAAAATCGGTCATGAAGCGCCGAGCACCTCACCACAGTCGGGGCATTGCCTGATGGTCGTGGCCGTGCCGAGTGGGTGACAGCCGCCTGGATCGATGATTCGGAACTCCGGGATAACCCGTTCCAGGCAGCGATCGCAGGTGAATTGGTCGTGCATATTCCGACCGACGACCGCTGGGGTGTAAAGACGAGAGTGGGGCTTACATCGTCTGTAGAAGGGGTATCTGTCCTTTTACGGTGGGTGTTTTCCATCCGGGTATGTCACAGCCAACGGGGAACGAGACGGTCGACGAAGCGGTCGAAAAAACGCTGGCGGGCGAGCAACTGACCCGCGAGGAGTGCCTGGCGCTGCTCGAGGAGCCGGTTGATGCGCTAACCGATGGTGCAGCGGTCGTGCGTGACGAGCTGGCCGGCGAGGGTGTCACGACCCGCGGCCTCGGCTACGTCACGCGGGGAATCTGTAGCCAGGACTGCGGGTTCTGTGCGTACTCCGCACGCCACGACGCGGATGTCGAACAGCACGGTGTCATCGAGCGCGAGAAGCTCCGGGATGCCGCCAAGCGCGCCGAGCGCAAGGGTGCTGAGCGATTCAATATCGTGTCGACCCGCCGGGGTGCGGACAGCGAACTCCGTACCGACGAGTGGCAAGAGGTCCTTGGCGCGATCGAGACGATTCGCGAGGAGACCGACTTGGATGTCGACGCCTGCCTCGGGTTCCTCCAGCAAGATGAGGCCGAGCGGCTCGCGGACGAGGGGGTCCAGCACTACGTCCACATGGTCGAGACGTCGCCGCGGTACTTCGAGAAAATCACGAGTACGCACACGTTCGAGGAGCGGCGTCGAACGCTGGAGGTCGCTCGTGATGCGGGCATCGACCTCATCTCGGGCATCATCGTCGGGATGGGGGAGACCGCGGTGGACCGCGTCGACGCGGCACGCGAGCTTCGCGACATCGGCATCGACGTGTTCTCGCTGAACGTCCTCTCGCCCATCGCGGGTACGCCCGTCGCCGAGGAGGTCGGGACCACGCCGGACATCACACGCGAAGGCATTCTCCAGACGCTCGCCATCGTGCGGTTCATCCACCCCGAGATTCGCATCGACACGAACACCGCCCGCGCACCAATCACGCGAGAGGAGTTCCTCGAGTCGGGCGGGAATAGCATCCAGCTCGGGGACATGATCCACTACGGCGACTACCCCGTGGGTAAGGCGTGAATCGAGTCAGCGGGCGGTCGCCGTGAGCAACACGTCCGACCCAGACAGCGACTCGACGCAGTAGGAGTTCTTGCAAACCTTCCCCCGGGTGCTGCTTCCACAGTGGCTTCCGACGACGAGCGTCGACCCTCAATGCGTTCGGAGGTGTCGTTCTCAGTCAATGTGCTCCCGAACGAGATGCAGCGGGGAGACCGTTTCCTGTAGTAATCAGCGGTTCTCAGTGGTGGTCTTTCGGCATGAGCGTCTGGAACTCCCTGGCGTCCAGCCACTCACAGAGTTCGACGAGTTGCTCGGTCGCGGCGTCGAAAAGTTGTTCCCCCTTCGCGGCGGTAGCGTCGGTCTGGTCGCCGAGGACGCCATTGGGGGTGTTGTCGATCGCGTCGTAGTACGTCCGTGCGCCGTTGACGATGGTATCGTTCGTGGTGATGTCGACGACGCCACCGTCGCGGGCGTCGGCGAGCCGGTCCTCGTGGACGAGGTCAGGCGCGAGATGCTGGACAAGCGCGGTCTCCTTCGGCCCGCCGTGCGGGCCGGTGTGCTCGAACAGGTCATCGACGAGTTCGGGGATGCTCTCGTTCCACATCCATTCGATTGCGTACATGACCTCCTGGTCGCGGAGTCGACGCCCGACCTCGCGGAGGGGCTCGACGTTGTTGCCGTGGGCGTTCACGTAGATGAGGCGGTCGATGCCATGCTCGGTGAGGTTGCGCGTCACCGACTCAACGTAGTCCCGGAACGCCGGGGCGTCGGCCCACATGGTGCCGTGGAACTGCCGGTGGTGGGTGCTGACGCCGACGTTGATGGTCGGTGTGCAGAGGTAGCCAGCGCGGTCGGCGGCCTCGCGGGCGAACGCCTCGGCGATCAGGTGGTCGGTCGACTCGGGGAGGTGTGGCCCGTGCTGTTCAGTCGAGCCCACCGGAACGAGTGCCAGTGATTCTGTCTCGAAGTACGATGCCAGATCGGGCCAGGCCTCGTCGCCGATATACATGGATGAACGAGTTCTCTGCCCCGGCTTCAACTCCAGTCGCGGTCCACAATACCTGTGGCCACGACGCGGAGACCGAGTCCTCGACTGGCGTATGATGACTGCAACGAGAGCACCTTACAGGCCCTGTATCCGCCTGGGTGCACACTTGGGGACAGAGGGGGTACGCGTCGATACGAGTGACGATGACACCACAGGAACTTCGGGAGTCCATTCCCGCGCTCGAGGACGCGACCTACCTGAATACCGGCGCGAGCGGGCCGTCGCCGCGGCGCGTCGTCGTCGCCGCTGCGACCGCACTGGAGCGCCACGAGTTCCAGGCGCCCGCATCTGGAGAGATGTACGACTACGGTAGGCAGGTGTTCGACAGCGCGCGTGCGGCAGTGGCTGACCATCTGGCGACCGAGCCAGGGAACGTCGCACTCACGCACAGCACCGGTGATGGACTGGCACGGGTCGCTGCGGCCATCGATTGGAACCCTGGCGATGTGATCGTCCGCACCGACCAGGAGCACATGGCGAACGTGCTACCGTGGGCGCGTCTGGAACGCCACGAAGACGTCGAGGTCAGAGTCGTCGAGACCACAGGCGGGCGTGTGGACCGTGACCAGTTCCTCGATGCAGTCAAGGACGCGCGGCTGGTCACGTTCAGCTCGGTCTGCTGGACGACCGGCGTGCGCGTGGCCGTGTCCGAGTTGACCGCGATCGCCCATGAAGCCGGCGCACGGGTACTCGTCGACGCCGTGCAGTCCGTCGGCCAGCACGAGGTCGACGTCACGGACTGGGGTGCCGACGCAGTCGTTGCCTCTGGCCACAAGTGGCTGCTGGGTGACTGGGGGAGCGGGTTCCTGTGCGTCGACCCGGAGTTCGCGGAGACGCTCCACCCGGCACACCTGGGGTACTTCGGCGTCGAGTATCCGCCGACGGCGGACTACGACCTGAAACCGGGTGCACAGCGATTCGAGATCGGCACGCGGTCGCTGGCGCCATACGCCGCGCTCTCCGAAGCGCTCGCGACCATCGAGGCGGTCGGATACGGGACCATCGAGTCCGAAATCGAGCGCCTCACGAACTACCTCAAGTCACAGGTACGTTCGGCCGAACTGCACTCGCCGGAGCGTTTTGAGTCGGGCCTTGTTTCGTTCACTGTGGCGGACCCGGCGGATACAGTCGAGCGACTGGCGGCACAGGACGTCCACATCAAGGCCGTTCCGGGGCCCGACACCATCCGCGTCTCCCTCCACGCGTTCAATACCACGACAGACGTCGACCGGCTGCTTTCGGGGCTCTGATACAGGTGCGTTTGGAGCCGCTACCGCAAGTGCGCCGGCTGGTGCAGGCCGAGTCACCCGAATCACCATATGAAGGGAAGCGAACTATTCTCTGATGAAAGGGCTCACCGCTCGTCTGGCCAATAGTTCACGAGTACTCGTCGTCACTCACCGGCAGGCCGACATGGATGCCGTCGGTTCAGCGGTGGGGCTTGCAGAGTCGCTCGACGCCGACGTCGAGATCGGCACGCCGGATGGCGTCAAGGCGAACGCTCGGCCGCTGCTGGACGGCCAACGCGTCACCACGGACCCGGAACTAGAGGCCTACGACCTCGTCGTCGTGGTCGACGCACCGTCGACCGACCGCATCGCGCCGTGCGACCCGACCGCTGCGAGCACGCCATACCTCTTTCTCGACCACCACGAACCCGCCGACCTCCACGAACACGCCGCCGCCGCATGGGTCGACGAGTCCGCGCCCGCGACCGCCCTGCTGGTCGCCGAGACCCTCGCGGCCGGCGAGTGGTCGCCCACGAAGGCCGGTGCGATGGCTCTCGCAGCAGGCATCTTCGACGACGCCGGGTTCCGCGCGGTCTTCATGCCAGCCACCTACGAACGGACCGTCGCGCTCCTGGACGCCGCCGGCGAGAAGCGTGCGGACCTGGCGACCCTCTGGTCCGACACCACCGGGTGGAACGTCCGGATGGCGACCGCGAAAGCTGTCGTCCGCGCACGCGGCTACAAGTCCGGCGAAACCATCGTCCTCACCACTCGAGTCGGCAGCGAGGAGAAAGCGGCTGCGCACGCCCTCCTCGACGGGAACGCCGACATCGCCCTGATCATCTGCCCGCAGGATGGCTGGACGCGCGTCGTCGGGCGAATCCGGGACTCGTTCAACGCCTCGCTCTCACTGCCCACGGACGTTCTCGACCCACTCACTGCCTCCTTCGGCGGGGAGTCGGGCGGCCATGCGGCTGCCGCGAGCGCAGAGCTCGATAGCACCGACCACGACGCCATCGAAGCCCGCGCCCTTTCGCTCATCGAGGACGCATTCGGCACGCAGTTCGGCGAGTTCTCCTGACGAGCACCGCGAGCGCTCGCCCCCTTACAAAAAATGGAACCCACCCCGAACGGTTTTATCGCTCTCACTGGACGTCGTGGCATGGTCGACTACCTCATCTCAGACCTCCATTTCGACCACCGCAACATCATCGACTACTGTGACCGGCCGTTTGATTCGGTCGAGGAGATGAACGACCGTCTGGTCGCGAACTGGCGGGCGGTCGTCGACTCGGACGACGTGGTCTTGTTCGGTGGCGATCTTACCATCCGCGAGTCCGCGGGCGCGCTGCTCGACTGGCTCGAGGAACTCCCCGGCGAGGTCGTGTTCGTTCTCGGCAACCACGACGGCACCGTCCTCGACAATTTGGACGACGTCCACTTCGTGGAGAACTATCGGTTCGAACACCGCGGTGTCCCGTTTCGCGTCGTCCACGACCCCGCAGACGGCCCCTCGAATCAGTCCGGCTGGCTCTTGCACGGCCACCACCACAACAATCATCCCGACCACTATCCGTTCGTAGACCACGACAATCGACGCGTGAATTTCTCCGTCGAGCTTATCGATTACCGGCCGCTCTCTGTCGACCTCCTCGTCGATTACCTCGCCTGTGGCGAACGCTTCGCGGACAAGGCCGCCGCCGAACGAGAACTCGAAAGCCGGTGATTTCTGCGTCGGTCCCTCTCAAATCGGTGGCCCTGCCGCACCGTGGGGACTCCGACGAGTCTGTACCGCTGCCCGCCGTACCGTACGCCGCTCAAGTACTCATCGGTGTAGGCTGCCGGCGCTGGACCGAATCAGCGACGCATTTGGGTGGCTGCAGGCGTGTCGATGGCAGTCAGAAGTTCGATTGCGGCGAGTTTCGTCTCTGGGTCGGCTTCGTCGACGAGCATCGCGTTAATCGCGTCACGTTCGTCGCTGGACAGGCCGATGGCGTCTGGGAGAGCACAGAGACACCGCACAGCTGCGGCCGTGGTCTCGTGGTCGTCGGCGGTGAGGCAACCACGGGCGGGGTTGAGTGGGACGACCCGTGGCGTGGTGTCAGCGACAGTGGCGAGTGCGGCGGTGGCGTTGACTCGCCGGTCTGGGTCGGTGGCCCGCGTTGTCTCCACGAGCCTCGGAATTGCCTGCTTAAGTGGGACGGGCTGGTCGTGTCGGATGGCAGTGTCGAGGACCTTCGCTGCGGCGGCGCTGACGCGGGCGTCGTCGTCGCCGAGGAGCGTCGTGGCGCTGCGAGCTGTGGACGGCATCGGGACGACCCCGGTATCGACGAGTGCGGCGAGAAGGTCGAGGCCGCGCCATCGCCGATTAGGGTTCGCGGCGTCCAGCGCAGTAACGGCATCCGCGACGGTGGCGGCGACGGCGTCGGGTTGGCCGTCAGCGACGGCGCGAATGGCATCACGAGCTTCGTCGACGACGAAATCGGACACCACGTCGCTGGACTCGAGGACGACCGCCGACAGTTCGGGCACGGCGTCGCCCACTGCTCCGGGATCTTTCTCTGCGATGCGTCGACAGGTCCTCGTCGCGAGTCTGAAGAGCTGGCGGTAGCCATTGTTCGCGTCTCGCTCGAGCTCGCGGCGGAGGTGGGAGTCCAGTGCTGGGACGAGGGAGTGGAGGTCGCCGGGGACGCTCATGGCGAGGGAGTCGACGATACGGAGGACGTCGCCGGCCACCGCGGGGTCGCGGCGTTCCAACTCATCACGGAGGGGACCGAGGCCGGCAGCAACGACGTCCTTCGGGCGGTTCTGGGCGACGACGGAGAGCAAATCGAGGGCGGGGTCGGTCACGGCGTCGTCGTCGTTCCCGACAGCCTCGACCAGTGACTCGGCATCCAGGTCACGGTCGGATGGCTCCATGTGGAACTCAAGGGCGCCGACCGCCGCCTGCCGGACTGCTTCGTCGTCGCTTGCGAGTGCTCGCGCGAGCCCAGGGAGCGCCGGGTCGAGGGGAGTGGGCTGGCGGGATGCAAAACCGAACGCCTCTACGGCCGCCTTGCGGACTTCGGAGGTATTGTCTGTCAGCGCGTCCCCGACTGCTTCGGTCGCCCGTTCGTCGCCGGTCGCGTGTGCGACAAGGCAGAGGCCCGTCACAGCCTCGGCGCGGACCGCGTCGTCCCGGTGGTTCGCACCGACGATGAGAGCTTGCACGCCGCCTGTGATCTCGGAGATCTCGTGTGGGGCTTCGTCGGCGGCGAGCGAGAGCGCCTCCACTGCTTCCTCCTCCAGTGGGTGGTCTGGGGTCTCCAGTACTTCTCGAAGTATCGGCAGGGTATCGGGGAGCGCCGTAACAAGTGTTGTGAGGGCGAAGGAAGCACACTGGCGTTCTAAATCCGTGCCGTCGAGCAGCGAGCGGAGCTTGGATTCGGCCCTGTCTAGCGCCTCCGAGAGTCCGCCGTCGTGGGGTACTTCGTTCTCGGCGATGGCGACGATGGCGAGGTAGAGCGCGCTCTGGATCCGCTCTCCACGACCCGACGCATCGAGTCCACTTCGGAGCCGTTCGACGATCGAGACGGTGTGTTCCGGAACCGAGATGACAGTGTTGACGATCGCACCCAAGAGGGCGAACGAGAGGTCGCCGGAGAGCCCCGACTCGTCGATGGTCGGCGGCGGACCCTTCGAGACCACGCTGTCAACGAGGTTCGGGAGCACTTCTGCGACGCGCTCGTGGTGTTCTTCGCTCAGTTTTTCGATGGCTCCATAGAGTTGGATCCGTGTCAGCGGCGGCTCGGACTCGACCTGTGCGACGACGAGGTCGAGGAGCGAGACGGCAGCGTCTGGGTCGTCAGCGGCGAGCGCCCTGTACGCGAACGCTGCCTGGAAGCGTTCGGTGGGCGCAGGGTCCGTCAGGCCCTGCTCGAGGTCTGCGATGGTAGGGTCGCCGATGGGTTCCAGATCGACCAGTTCGATTGGCGATTCGCTCGCCGCCGGGGGCAGCGCAGCCCGTGCTGCTTCCGGGTTCGCTGCCATGATGTCTGCCAGAGCTTCGACGGCCGCGGTCGCAACGGGCGCTTCCGTGGTCTCGAACACCACCTCGACGGCGGCGGGGACGACCGACGCCACAGCGGACTCATCGCCTGCGACGATGGTTGCGAGTGCGTCGAATGCACGGATGGCAACCGTCGATCGCTCGTTCAGGTCACCAGTTGTGACCACGTTGACGAGGTCGGGGACGGCAGCCGCCGCAGAAGTTGGGTATTCGGTTGCACAGACCTCGACCACGTCGATGCGTATGGGCTCGTCGAGTTCGCGGCTGCAGACACGCGGGAGGATCGGCTCCGCAATTTCTGGCGTTTCCTCGACCACCTTCCCAAGATATCGTGCGGCCGCGTTCGCCGCTGTAGGGGTGCCCTTCTCGTAGACGTCCATGAGCGCGTCACGGGCGGGCGGCGACTCCTTGGCGGCCGCACCAAGCGCCTGGAGTGCATACCATGCGGTCCGGTCCAGTTCGTCCGTCATCCCTCGACCGAGGGCCGCGAGGTCGCCGGTCACTGGCTCGACGGCCGCAGGTTCGCGGTCGGCGACGTTCGACAGCACCTCCGCGAGGTGGCGGGCGACATCGAAGGTCTCGTCGGGGTCGTACGTTGGGGCGGCGTCGGCGAACGCCGACACGACAGCACTGTGCTCGTTCGCGACGGCACCCGGCGCCGACTTGGAGACGTTCGCGAGCACCCACGCTGCGGTCCGTCGCACGTCCCGGTCGTCGGTGTACAGGCAGTCGGCGACGGTTGACAGGAATGTCACCACGAGCCAGTAGTGTTCGGGCGTGACCTCTCGAACGACTTCGAGGGCCGCGACGACGACGGCCGGGTCATCGTCGGCGAGGCCCCGTTCGATATCGTCGTCGAACGCGAGGAACACGTCGGCGTTCTCGCCGGCGGCCGATCTCACCAGCTCGTAGGCAGCGATACGGACGCGGGCGTCGTCAGCTCTCGTGGTGGCTTCGAGTGCTCTCGCAACGGACTGCAACGCGTCCGGGTCTTGGCCGAGAATCGCCGAGAGTGCGTCGACGGCGAGTTCGTGTGTCGACTCTCCGAGGGTATCGATGAGGGCCGAGAGGAGGCGCTGGTAGGCCGGTGAATCGGGAGTGTTCTCGGCGAGGGTGGGGTAGTCGAAGATAGATTCGACGGTTTCGAGCGTGCCCACGCGGCGTTCGACCGCGTCCGCGTCGAGCCGGTCGACGAGCCCATCGAGGACGAACTCGAACCAGCCCGGGTCAGTTTCGACAACCGTTTCGAGCGTTCGACTGGCGTGTAGCTGTGTGAGTCCACCGAGGTTGCTGCTCGCGACATCGAGCAGGCGGTCGATGGTCGTACGGTCCAACACGATGTCCGCTCCGTCGAACTCGGTCCCCACGCTGACCACCGTCTCCAGTAACTCGGTCGCCGGCTCGAGGACGGCGTCGTCGTCCGAATCGAGAACCGCGACGATGCTATCGATGACAGCGAGCACTGCGTTCGGTACCTCATCAGGCGAGTACGCATCGCCTTTCGCGGCGCTAGCGAGTACGGCCACCGCGGGCGCAGTCCCCCGTTCCGCGTCTTCGGCGACCGCTGCGAGGTCCGGAACGACATCTAGAATCGCCTCCTGGTCGCGGTACGCCACGGCCCCGAGTACCTCGCCGGCGTTCGACCTGATTCGCTCGTCGGGCGCGGTGAGGGCGGCGACGAACGTCGACAGGTACGGTTCGAGTGCTCCCGGCCGGGTTGCGGCGAGCGCAACGACTCCGTCGAGGAGGGCAGCCTGCAGGTCGGGGTCCTCATGTGTTCGGATGGCGTGGATGACCCAGGGCGTGGCCGGGATGGCCTCATCCGGTTTCGCTCGCGCAATGGCGGTGTACGCGCCTGCAGCTGCCGTGCTGCCGGCCGCACCGGCGTCGACGGTGGTGACGGCAGCGGTCACAACGGTTTCGATGGCTTCCGCCTTCCGGACGGGCAGTGGCGTGGACGGGGCCTCGTCAGCGCTGTCATCGTACAGGGCTGTGGGCTCGGTGGCTGTGTCTGAGGGAAGCCACTCCATGTGTGGGTCGATTATGGTCGCGATGAGATCGAAGGCGGCGCGGCGCGTGCCCCCGCCACCGGCATCGATGGTCGAAGCCGCTGCGTCACAGCAGGCAACGAACACCGACGGCTCCTCGCTCATGAGCCTCGAGAGCGTCATCTCGACGTCGTTCATCGGTCCGTCGCGCTCGAGAGCCACCGTGGCCAGGTCCCGAGCGTGGTCCACAACGAGCGACGGTCTCGCGTGGGCGACCTGCTGAACCAGACGTGCAACCCGGGACTCGACGGCCGTCGCCCTGGCCGGGTCGTGCACGAGCGCGTCAGCCGTACTCACCTCGCCGGTCTGCGCCCGTAGCACGTCGACGAGCGGTCCGACGAGGCCAGCGGCGTCGTCGGCGTCGGTTTCGAGGCGTTTCGCCGCCGTAGCCACGGCGGCTTCGAGCTCGACATACTCCGCTCTGGTTGTCGCGTCCGCGTGGTCACGGAGTCGGTCCGGAAGCGGTTGAGTTCTCGTCATCGATGGGTAGCGGTCGACGCATAGACCGCGAACGTTTGTGGTATGACAGCAAGCAAGGATGTCACATAAAGCTACGCGAACAGTGCCAGGAACTGCAGGGCTAAGGCCAACGGAGAGAGTCGGAAGAAGTGCAGATGCGACGGACCGCGGTGGTCCCTCGTTGTTTACTCGTCGCCGGCGGCCGCTGCCGCATCGTCTGCTTCGGGGTCGTCGATTGCGGCCACGATCGCGAGTGCGAACACGGCGAGCGACGAGAGGCTCGGGAGGACGCCCGCGATGCTGAGGGGGACCAGCGCGAGTGCGATACCAGCGCCGGTCCTGAACGCCGCGTCGTCGAGGTGGCTGTCGACGCGCGGGCCGAGGACTGCGCCAGTGAGCGCGAGGGTCGTCGCGATGGCGGCTGCACCCATCGCCTGCGCGACCACGCCCGGTTCCACCATGACCGTCGGCGTGATTGGAGCCGGGGCGAGGACGCGAGCCATGACACTGGCGACGAGGCCCGCAGCGAGGAGGTACTTGGGAGCAACCAGCTTCGCTGCGAGGAGGTCGTTCGCGATGCTCGCGCCGACAGTAAGGATGATGAGCGCGCTGAAGACGTGGAAGACGTTCATGTCGAGGAGGCTCGCGAGCGTCGGCGCGGCGACCGCTTCGAGCCCTGCCGCGGGAACGACGAGAACCGCCACCTTGAGGACGCGAATGAGGCGCGTCCGGCGGTCGTCGCCGGCCATCTCCTCGAAGATAATGGTGAGCATCCAGGGACCGCCGAAGATGGTGCCGCCGACGACGAGCAGTCCCGGGATGCTGTCGAGGGCGCCGCCAAGGACGAGCGCGGGGAACACGCCATCGATGAGTGGGAGCCCCATCGCGAGCAAGAGCGCACGGGTCGCGTCGTTTCGTTCCGAGTCGGTATAGAAGCCGTACGCGGCGAGTACGGGAGCGAGGAGGTTGACGACGCCCCGATACCCGCGTCCGACCGTACGCCCGGTACCGCGATACGCGCTCGCGGCGACTGCCATCGGGAGCGGCAGCGTCTGGTTGGTCGACGATTCCGCCTGGGTCTGGAGTGGGTCTGACTGGCCCATATCAGTCTTGACGACCCGACTATCCGGGGTTCCAGTGTTGACCTGAAACTAATATCTCGATTTATTATGGGGGAGATAGTGGCGGTCAGTGCCAAACTGCCGTACAGGCGGTAGTGAGCCATCTGGAATGGGTGGACGCAGTGAACGTGCCGACCTGACCGCGGTCGCGTCGAGCTACTCCTCGTCAGCCGTCGCAACCGCGGGTCTCGACCAGGCGGTGTCCGCGGCCGTGCTCGCGGGGAGGTTGGTGAACGCCTCGACGAGCGTGCAGCGGAGTTCGCCGGACAGCGGCGAGTCAGGGACTCGACCCAGGAGTGCGTGAATCGCGTCCTCGTGCCCAACGAGCGCGCCCGGTGCGTTCTTGGCGACGGCCGCGATCAGGCGACCGCCGAGTAGCTGTCGGTGCTGGTGGATGGCGTCGTCAGCGAGCGCGAGCACGCGGTCGACGTGCGGGTCGACGCTCGACGCCGAGAGATCGAGTGCGGTTGTGAACACGTCGGCGACGGCCGCAAGCACGTACAGGTGGACGTGTATCATGGTCTCGTGCGACCGGTTGAGCGTGGGGTTGTCAGTGTACTTCGTGCCGTCGGGGAGCAATTCGTCTAGGTCGACCTCGGGCCAGTTGTACGAGCGGACGCCGAGGAGCGCGTACTGGAGCGGGACGTCCGCGCTGTCGGGGATGCTCACCATGCTATGACCGTCAGTGCCGGTGCGACTGTGTCCGACCTCGAACACGGAGAGATAGCGGTCAACGGTGTCCGGCGTCGCCGAGAGTGTGCCGACTTGGGCGTACCCATCGCGGAGGAGTCGGATTGCTGCGTACCGGCTGCCCGCGTACTCTGAAACGAGCTGACGCTCGACGACTGGCTGGAGTGCGTCGAGGGATTCGAACACGTGGTGTGCGTCCTGTGCGACGAGTTCGAACAGTGTCGCGAGTGCCTCGAAGTGCTCTAACGGCGACCCGGACTCGAGGACGAACGAGAAGTAGTCCACGAACGACGGTGCAACAGACGGGTGTGCCCGAACGACCTCGTGAACGGCGTGAGCGGCTTCTTGCACGACGATCCTGGCATCAACATCGACGGCCTGCACGAACCGGTCGTGTGCATCGAGGTCCTCGAGGACAGACGGCGAGTGCGCGCCGAGCGCGCCGAGTGCGCCCATGAGGTACTGCATGCTGCTCGTTGTCTGCATCTTTGGAAGTTGACAACCGTCGAGACGGACGGCGTCGACGACTGTAGCGGGTTCCTGGCGGGCAACGGACCGGAACGCCGAGACGAGTTCGTCGCTCGGCCCGTTCGGACGTGACCCACCCAACGCGTTGCGTGTCCGTTCCGATGTGGCACCAGGGGATGGTTCGAGCAGTCGGTCCACGATCGGGTCGACGAGCGCGGTCATGTCGGCATCGGTCGACTGTTGAAGCGACTCGAAACCGTGAGTGACTCCGGGGAGAACGCGCGCTCGATCGCTACCGAGGTGTGTGGCGAACGCGCGTACCGTCGTTACCCCGACATCCTCGTCGTCAGTAGCCTCGACGAGGTTGGCGAGCGCATGCGCGGCGTGACTCGCGGTCTGCGGTACACCCGAGTCGACGAGTCGCGTCGCAAGCGCGTCGGTGAGGTCGGGCGCAAGGTCGAGCGTTCGCGAAGCGTCGTGCGACGTGAACGACCGGAGGACACCCGTACTGGTGAACTCGATGATACCGGCGTGATGGTCGAGGAGGTCGACAAACGCGGGTACTGCCCGAATCGCGTGGTCGGGCGCGAGCGCCGCCGCCGTCGACACAGCCTGGACTGCAGGCAACAGTGGTACCGGGAGCCATTGCTCCATCGCCGCCGAGCGAACGTACCGGCTCTGCCCCGGCGATTCGAGCACTTCTTGGAGGGAATCCACGCGCGCCTCGACGCGACCTCCCCAGTCGGATTGCGTCTCAATCACATCGTCACCGTCGTCGGTCGTCGCTGCAACGAGGTGACTCTCGAGAACCGCAACGAGAGCCGTCTCGGGGACATTCAGCGAGGACTGCCCTGGTGCCGTTATTCCACGGTCGTCTGCACCGGGCCCGGCCTCGTCGTCGCGACCACCCCGATTGGCGCGGTCGATGAGGGTCTGGACCATCGTGCGTGCGCAGTCGGGGTCGGGGTCCATCCCTCGCAGCACGTCCAGGAGTTTCAGGAACTGCGATGGTTCGAGCGAGTCGACCTCGATCGCGTCCACCGCCGCCGCGGGATACGCGTCGAGGAGCGTCGTGAGGACCAGTGCCGCTGGATTCTCCGGGCCGTTCGTCGCCTCGTCCAACGCGACGAGGTCTTCGGCGACGAGCCCCGCAACGCCCGCCAGCGTGTCCGTCGCGTTCACGAACGAAACGAGCGTGGTGACGTACCCGTCCGCGGGCGGCGACTGCGGATCCGCCGCTGCGAGCGCGTCGATAGCGTCGACCACGTGCGACACCGACGCCTCTTCGACCACGGCTTTGAGAACGCGATAGGCGTGCACGCGAACCACCGTGTGCGGCGACCTCAGCAACCGCACGACGTGTGCCCGATGCGCCTCGGTCGGTGACCCGTCGAGCGCCGCCTCGATTGTCTCACCGCGCTCCGCGACCCTCGACGATACCGCGCGTGCGCTCGCCGCGCCACGTCCGAGTCCGATTGTTGCGACCACGTCGTCGGCCCCGCCAACCAAGTTCTCGAGGAGATTCGACACGTCCATTCGTCGGTCTGACTCGTGACTTCGAGCGTTCACGAGCGCCGCGGCGTGTCGGATATCAGGGTATTCGTTGTACACGAACTGGTTCACCCACAGCGGATGCACAGGAACGCGTCCCGTCGTTCGGGCGACGACGGCAAGGACTTCGGTCGCCATCGCTATACAACCGGGGTGGTCCAGGTCGGTGATGGCGTCTTCGACGGCGTCGACGACGTTCGGGACGAGGCGGGCCGCCACGGCTATCGTCTGCAAGAGTTCGGCCTTCGCTTCGGGCGTCCCCGACGACAGGACAGTACGCATCGACTCGGTGAGGTCCTCAGGTGGTGCGTCCATCGACGGGTCGATAGCCAACCCAAGCACTTGCAGTGAGAGTCCAGAGACTCCGGTCCAGTGAGCACCCTGTGCGTCGCTCAATTCGAGGAGAATCGAGCGTACGGCCGACCGGACGCGACGCAGCTCCGACGCGGAGAGGTGGCGACATAACTGGACGAGTATCCTGAGCGCGAGATCACGTTCCTCGGCCGGGAGTTCCGATGTCAGGCCTGGGAGTTCGGACTCGACGACTGATGCCTCGTCACTACCAGCGCGCAACGCCTCGAGGATGGCAACACCTCGCTCGTGAACCCCCTCGGCGGAACACTCGAAGAGAAAGGCTAGTTGCTGGCAGAGCGCCTGTCCGCGAACGGTCCCAGCACGCGACGAAGCGAGCGAGCCCAATGCCCCGAGCCCCTGAAGGTCCAGCCGGTCGCACTCACGGAGTGCCGCGAACGCGTCCTCGGCGGACACAGTCACCTCCGTCCGATGCGAGAGCGTCGTGAGCACGTACGCAGCGTTCCGCATCGCCGCCAACTGTTCCTCGGAGAGGGCGCCTCCGTCGGCATCGCTGTTGGATGAGAGCGTGTCCGTCACGAGCTCTTCGAGTGCGTCCACGCCCGACGAGAGGCCAAGATGTTTGGGTGCGCTCATCGCCAGTATCTCCACGAGGTGGCTGGCGACGCGAGAGACCTCCGGGGTGGCTTGCAGCAACTCCGTTGCGGTCTCGTGATCGAAGAACGGTTCGTCGACGGCCAGCATCCGCTCGACCTGCACGCGAACCGCTTCGTCGTCAGACGACAGGAGCGCGTGGAACGAGGCACACATTCGTGAGTTGACGCCCTCCAGAAGGTCGAGACGATCGCTCTCGTATGCCAATTGCGCGCCGGAGAACTGCTGGAACGGACCGCTCGATGAACACAGTCGGCTGATGGTGTCCGGCGAGACGTGAACACGCGATGGTCGAGCGGCGACGAGCGAGACGAGCGCCCGACACCCCCAGAGCTGCGTCTCCCTCGAGCCGTCCTCGACGACACCCCGAATCGCGCTCGCAGTGTCCGCCGAGACGGCGTCCGGGTTCGCCGCTACGGTATGGGCGAGTGCGTGCATCGCGTTGCTCGACACGACAGGTCGCGCCGTCGTCGCGTACTCCGCGAGGATTGGCAAGCACGACGCCAGCGTCTCCGGGCGGTCGTGACTTATCGCGGTCATCGCCTCGAGGACTCGATTCGTCAGGGCAGCCGCATCAGCGTCCGCACCCGACAGGGTCGCCTGGAGCACCGACACTGCCAGCGAGCCAGTCTCCTCGGGCGCGCTACACGCCACGTATCGAACCTTCGGCACGTGGTCGCGGAGGCTTTCCGGGGCTGCGTTCGCACACCGCAACAGGACCGTGGTCGCGACCCGTTGCTCGCGTTCCGGGGCCGACCGAAGCAGTGGAGCAGTGGCATCCGCGACTGTCGCCGCGACCGACGGCGCTGAATCGACGTACTCGGAGAGCACCAGCAGCGACCAGAACGTCCAGTCCTCACGCTCAGGGTCAAGCCGCGATCCGAGAACTTCCACGACGTTCGGGTCGACTGCTGTCGCGCTCTCGTCCGCACGCAGAATCGCGGCAAGTGCCATCACGAGGTCTGTTCCAGGCGCGAACTCGTCCAGTTCACCTTCGAGGGTTTCGACGTGTTCCCGGTCGAACGCAGATGGCGCCTCCGTCGCTACCGTTCCGACGGCGCGCTCGAGATACCGTTTTACTACGACGGACGAGTCAGCGAGGAACGACACGATGGGGTCGAGGTGGTCGACGAGTTGTATCGGCTCGTGGTCTGCAACTGCCACCATCGCCTCAGCGAACACTTTCTGCGGGTGGCGGTCGGGCGACGTGATCGCCTCGAAGTACCCGTTTCCTGTCACCTGCGTGGCGACGAGAGAGAACGGTTCGTACTCTTGACGCATCGCGCGCACAAGATGCGAGACGTTGTCGCTCACGTGTCCGGGATATGTCTCAGCGACGTCAGCCAACACGAGTGCGACTGCCGTGAACTCCCACCCGCCGCGTTCGAGGTACGCGACGAGAGCATCGAGTGCGTCACCAAGCGCCTCCGGCTCAACGTCTGCGAGCGACCAGAGGACGCGAAGGCCGTCCGAGTGAACGGGCGCATCGAGTGAGAGGATGTCCACGAACACGTCAACGCGAGGTGCGACGAGAGCAGGATAGTCCGCGACACACGAGTCGACGACGCGACAGAGCGAGCCGACCAGCGACAGGTGCGTGTCGTGGCGGTCAGTCATCCGCCACGCCGACCCCATCGGTCGATGCACCGCCGCGTCGAGTACGTCGAGAACCACGGACAACCGCTCCGTGGGGAATTCGTCCGAATTTGCCGAGAGCGTCTCGAGTGCTGTCGCAGCCTCCAGTCGGCGTTTAAGTGCAGTACCCTTCGTCGCGCTCTCGCCCGGGTACACCACGTGACACAGTAGCGACGCACCGACGCCGCTCGCCGCAGTCCCGTGTCGTTCCAGGACGCCGTGAAGTTCCGCGACCACGCGACGACGACGAGACTCGGTCGCACCGGTTACGCGCTCGGCCGTCGCCACCGACCATGCACGGCCAGTGTAGTGCTCGAACACCGCCCTCGAACCGTTCATCGCGACTGTCATCGGTCACGCTCCCAAACCGCGGTTTCGCGACTCGCTCTGACGTGACGACAACGCACTCCCTTCCCCCAGGTCATGCCACATACTTCACCCAGACTGATACTAAATCTGGGGGCCACACAACGTCAAGGTTGGGTTGATTCCAGAGCGTCGACGATCGCTACCGCTCGGTCCTGGACCGCGGCGATAATATCTCTGAATGCGCACCCGTCGTCGCTGCAGCTGCCGGAAGAGAGCGCACAGAGTGGACACGCCAGGCGCTCGTCGCTGTCGGGGGTGCCGCCGCGGTCGAGGAGGCGTGCTGTCAGGCGGTCAGTGACGAACGCGCGCTCCCAGATGGCGGCGTACGAATCGCCGTCGTGGAGGGCGTCGCTGGCGACGTACGGGTTGACAAGCCAGTTCGGGTCGCCGCCGCGGCGCTGGTAGAGGACGGCGCCGAACCCACCGTCCTCGTACGCTTGCGTGAATAACCACGCTTGCCCGGTCGGGTACCCGACGTGCGACTGGTGCCCCTGAGCAGACCGGTCGGCTGGGCGTGCGCGATGCGGTTCGGCGAGCAACGGGAGGGCCGAAACGGCGGGCTGGGTCGCCCAGCTGTCGACGGCCGTTGCCGGGACGAGGCCACTATCCTCGGGGTCGTCGATGGCGCGACGTACCTCGGTGCGGAAGTCAGAGAGCGCTCGCTCCGTGCCTGCGATGGGTTCCATGTCGGCGATTGAGTCGAGCACGTGACGGGCGCGGTCCTCGAGGTCGCGCGTGGCGAGGATGCGGGGCGCGTTGGGCGGGTCGTTTTCCAGACCGGTGACGCCACGAGCGTCGACCGGGGACAGGCAGATGTCGTCGGTCGCGAGCGGCGGGTCGAGCGCGATATCGATCGCTGTTTCGAACACGCCGAGCCCGTGGCGGTCGAGCAGGTCGCGGAAGTCCGCAGCCAGCGTCGCAAGCGACCCACCGTGGCCTGGGCCGCGTCCGAGCGTAGCGATGGCGTCGCGGACGGCCGCTTCGTCGACGGAGCTGTCGTTGTCGACGTAGTTGTTCGCGTACCAGTCGACGTACGTTTCGTCTTCGGCAAGCCAGGACAGGAACGCGTGCAGTCCGGCGCGAGTGACCGTGCCAAATTCCACCTGAAGGTCGGTGAGTGCGCGGTCGTGGCCACGGAGTCGATGGGCGCAGTCCACGAGGGCTTCGCCGCCGTCGACGACCATGCTGGTCGTCCCGCAGAGCTCGCGCTTGTGGACGCGGAACGCCACCCCGGCCGCGGTGCGCGACCGATACCCAGCGAACACGACGGGGAACTGGTAGACGCCGACCGCGGACCCGAGCGCGTCGTGGACGCGCGGTGGGACACTGAGCGTGTTCAGGCCCGGACTCACCTCGACGCGGGCGTCGGTGTCGGTACTCGCTCGCGGGAGCGGGAAGCCGTGCCGGTCGTGGAACGGATACTCGAAACTCATCGTGACTCCGACCGCCGAGACGATGGCACGGTCAGTGCGATTGTGCACGTCGCGTCAACGGTGACTTCCACCTCGACGATACCGGCCTCGTGGTCGGCCGGCCGGTCGGCGTCGGCCGTGTTCTCGATCGTGAGCCGACAGGGCTCCGCGTCGATCTGGGTCCGTGCGCGACCAGTCACTTCGAGTGTCGGATTCGACATACCCAGACCGGAACCCCGAAGGAGGGTAAGCCAACGCGCCGGTCTACAGAATCTGGACACCTGAACGCTCTGGTGTCGATGGCACAAACGGGTGTCAAATGTCGAGGGACAGCCTCAGTAACCGCCAGATAACGCTATCGACCGCGGCCAGCACCGGTCAGTATCCCTACCGTCTCCGATTCAATCGGGGTTGGCGTCGGTGAAGGAGAACTTGCCGGCGTCGGGGTCGAAGTCGACGATGCCGATTCCACGGAACCCGAGGTTCAGCATGTGCGGGACACCCCCGGGTCTGTCACCGGTGTCGTACCCGAAGGCGTGGGAGTGCCCGCTGATGGTCGCGTAGACATCGTGGGTTCTCGCGACGAGCGCGAGCGCGATGGAGCCAGTGTGGAGTCCCTCGCGGTCCGTTTCGCGCGTCCCTGTCGAGTGATGGCGGTCGAACGATGTGTTGAACGGGGACAGGTGCGAGACGAGGACGACGTTCGAACGGTCGCCGAGGAGTCCGGCGAGGTGGTCGTATGTCTTCTGGACGGTGTCGACGCCCCTGCGGAATGTCCCGCGGTGCTCGGACGCGATGTCGAGCTCGGCGGCGGCGTCGCGGGCGCTCGCCCCGTTGGAGACGATGTCGAGGAGCGCGTCCTCGATGGTGTCGGCGGTCCGGTCGGCCGCGTACCGGCGTTCGCCCCGTGGCGCGGTCCGCGGATCTATGGCTGGGAACGCTGTCTGGTCAATCGCGGGTTCGAGCGACCGGTGCTCGCAGCCCCAGCCGACCACCGTGCCCCATTCGCACTCGTGGACCGCATCGTGGCCGCTGGTCGCGTTCTCGAGGCCGTCGACGACGCGCTCCGGCATCGGTGCGGGGTCGTGATTCCCCGGGACGTACATGACTGGGACGTCCGGCGTGAACCGCTCCACGAACCGTCGCGCGAGTGCCACATCATCCTCGCCGTCACGATGCGTGAGGTCGCCTGCCACGAACACCGCATCGAGGTCGTCGGGCACCTTCATCGCCTCGACGTCGTAGTCACTCGCGGCGGGCTTGAGGTGGAGGTCGTTACAAACGAGGATTCGCATATTGTCGACAAGCAGTCAGCGATGATATAAGTGGTGCCGGGATGTCACGAACAGCGTAACTACGCGCCGCGTTCTAAGCGCGCTCGAAGGCGACTACCAGCTGAATGCTCGAAGCGATACATCTGACTATCAAGACGTGGCGGTCCGGGAACGGAGACGAACCCGAGGGACTGGAAGCCATAGACAGGGAAGACCTTATCAAGCGAATTAACGAGTTCGAAGAGATCAAGAATAACTGCCGGTCGGAGCTCGACGGGCTCGAGAGCCGTTATCGGTCGACTGTTGACCTGCCGTCTGCCCCCGCCGGGCTACTACGCCACGAGGTTCGCGCTGAGCTGTCGTCCATCTTGACTGAGGCGGCGATGGTCCGGGCAAGGTTTGATGAAGTCATGACAGTGTTGCTGTTCCTCCGGCAGATCGAGCTCGCCAAGGAGTCCGACAAATCGTTCGATGGCCTCGACATCGAGCTTGGGAAGTTGCCCAAAGTCACCGATGATCCGGAAGAGATGGTACCAGGGAGCGGCTTCGAAGCTCCGGCCAGCCAACCGGGCCCCTGGGCCGAGCCCGACGATGAGACCACACCGCTGACGAGTCCAATCGATTGCCGCATCGAACGCGTGATGAGCTGTATTCAGAACGAAAACCCCGTTCCGACGCTCCACGCACTGTTGAAGGCCGACCTGAACACTCCACCCGATGAGTTCGACGAGTACCTAGAGGACAACGGTGACGAGTGAGGTGGAGTAGGATACACAACCTGTACCATCGCCCCCTGGTTTACGCGGGGTCGGGGCGCAGCCCGTAGTATGCGAATAGCGTTACTTTCGGACATACACGGAAATATGCCGGCGCTTGAAGCGGTGCTTGACGAATTAGCGGACGAGGCTGTCGACACGGTCGTCTGTGCTGGTGATGTCGTCGGATACGGTCCCTGGCCGGCCGAATGCGTGGAGCGGGTTCGTCAGACGTGCTCCGTCGTCGTGCAGGGAAATCACGACCGGACAGTTGAGACGCCCGATGAGTACAGTCACAACGAGATGGCGATGGCCGGACTGGAGCACGCAAAGCGGGAGCTCGACACCGAGAAACGCAAGTGGCTCGCAGAGCTTCCGCCGCGGACAACCATCGCCCAAGGCCGCATCCAGTTAGTGCACAGCCACCCGGACCCCGACCGGCTCGGCCGGTACGTGCGGCCGCGAGCGTTCCCGGAGATGCGGCCATACCTCGACGAGTACGTCGGCCTTGTGCTCGGACACACGCACGTCCAGCATCGAGCGCACGTCGACGGGAGGCTCATCGTGAACCCAGGAAGTGTCGGCCAACCCAGGGATGGCGATGCACGAGCGGCGTACGCGGTGCTTGACGTGAAGGACTTGAGCGTGGACTTGCGGCGCGTCGAGTACGACGTCGACCGCGTCATCAAGCGCGTCGAGGAGGTCGGACTTCCACGACGAATCGGGACGCGACTCCTCGATGGGCGTTGACCACACGCTACGTGTCTGGACTGCCCGTGGTCACCGTAGTCGCGTACCTTCGATCGCGAGATAGTTGTCGAGGAGGTTGGGAAGCTGAGCGTCGAACGACGCGCGGACGTCCGCAGTGACGCAGGCGTCGCCGCCACAGGGATCGGCAATGACAGCACAGAGCGGGCATTCGATTCCGTCGAACTGGACTGCATCGAGGCCAACGTCCTGAACGTCGTCGAGTTGGGCCGCGGCCATCCGTAGGTTCTCCAGCGAGTACTCGTCGAGAGTCATGATCATCTGCTCGGAGAGCGCCCCGCCGTCATTGTCATCGTCCGCCTCTCCGCTTGTGTCGGACGAGCCGAACCCCTCAAGTGCGGCGTCGGCTGTCTCCGCCATTGCGGCGCCGTCCAGTGACGCCAGCCCGGAGTCCGGCCGGGGGTCCGAGAAGGCGTCGTCGGCCGTCTCCGGCGCGTCCACGGGCTCGAAGTCGACGGACTCGAGCGCGGCTCGGAGAGCGTACACATCCTCGAACCCTTCGCCGAACGCCGCCCGGACGCGGTTCTCGTACTCGTGTCGGCGCACGAACAGCGTGTTCATGAGTTCTTTGCCGACGAAGTAGTGCTCCCAGAGCGCCTGGTAGCTGTCGATACCCGCCGGGACGTCTGGATTCGACGCCAGGTCGTCGGTATTGACGGCGTGATAGTTGAGCTGGCGTTTGGTCTCGTCGTCGGTCGGCTGGAAGACGACCGCGCCGAACGAGCCGTGCTGTTCGAACGCCTCGATGAGGACCTTCGGGAGCGGCTCCTTCTCGACGCCGATGAGGTCCTGGTCGGGGACATCCGCCGTCGCGGCGGCGGGAATCTCGAGGAGCGGCGTCGGACGGTCGAGCATCGTCTCGTCTGCGTCGAGGTCCACGCCATGCACGCGCTCCGTGAGACGACGCCGGAGGTCGTCGGCGTGGAGTTCGTGAACGCGGCCGTCGATGTCGGCATCGAGCGCAGCGAGCGCCTGGAGTGTCGAGACGA
>NZ_JBPJZD010000005.1:0-11308 GCF_051207375.1 Haloarchaeobius pelagicus
CCCCACCCGCCCGCCCTGGTCGCCTGCGGCTAGCCGCGCAGCGCGGCGGTGAGGGCGACCACGCCGACGACGGCCGCCACCACGCCGACCACGGCGGCGGTCGCCCCGCCGACCGGGATGCGCTGGCCAGAGAGCACCACCAGTGGAACCACGGCGGCGACGCCGACGAACCCACTCGCGACCGCGTGGAGCAGCTCCGGCCGGTGGGTCGCCGCGTCGTCACCGAGTTCGGCCCGAAGAACGGTCCCGAAGCTCGCCACGTCCCAGACGACGATGCCGACCGCGACGGTCCCGAACAGCACGAGCGCGTGGAGCCCGCCGATGCCGGCGAACAGCGCGGCCGCCACGAGGCTCCCGCCGGCGACCGACGCCGAGGCGGTCCGGTCCGAGACGAACCCCATCCCGGCGAGCAGCGAGAACCCCAGCAACACGCTCAGGAACCCGGTTGCGAGCACGACGACGAGCGCGAAGACGACGACCGTCGGCGAGGCCGTGTCGGCGACCTGGGTCAGCACACTCGTGACCCCGGCGGGTGCCTGCGCGAGCACGAGCTCGAAGGCCTGCTCGCCCATCGCGAGTACGAGCCCGGTCACAGCCGCCCCACCGGCAAGCCGGGGCGCGACCGACCCGACCGTCTCGCGGAGGTTCCGGCGCGCGAGGCGCGTGACGAGGCCGACCGCGAGCACCAGCACCGTCGCCACCACGGCGACGCCGAAGAGCACCAGCCGGAGCGGCTGGGCCGTCGACACCGCCCGGACCACCGACAGCACGGCCGGTGACCACGACAGCAGCGGCGCGAGCCCGGTCGCGACCTGGACGGCGAGCAGGACCGGGGACGCCACCATGGCGAAGAGGCCGACCTGCCGGAGCCGGCTCGCGGTCCGGTCCAGCAGGGCCGAGACGCGTTTGCGGTCCTCGCGCTCGACGAACTGGACGAGGGGCAGTCGGCGGAGCGCCGACGCGGTCGCGAGCCCGGCGACCGAGACGAGGAGGCAGAACCCGGCCAGCTCCGGCGACTCCTGCCCGGGCGCGAGCAGCGCGTCGACGCCGTCGCCGGTCAGGTCGTTCGCGACGCGCACGACCTCGTCGAGGAGCGCGAGGTCGCTGACGAACAGTACCCCGGTCGCGAGCACGGGGAGCGCGAGCGTCTCGAACAGCAGGGTCGCGGTCCGGTACACGCTCTTGTTCCCCAGCCCGCCGGTCGGGGCCGTGGCCGCGCCGAACACCGCGAACACCAGCGCCACGGCGGTGAGCGAGGCCATCGGTCGCACCGCCCCGCCCACGGCGACCGGAAGCACCGCAGCCGCAACGAACAGGGCGGCCAGCACGGGGAGCGAGAGCGTCGCGAGCAGGTCACCGAGCGGGGTCCGGCGGGCCGCCAGCGAGGTGACGCCCGCGAACACGAGGCCGGTGAGGACCGCCATTCCACTGGCGGCGACCTGGCCCGTCCCGACCGCGAGCAGGGCTACCCCAATCAGAGTTCCCAGGACCGCCAGCAGGCTGCTCGTGCGGGTCGCGGGCTGGCTCTGCGTCTCCTGTTCCTCGCGGCGCAGCTGCTCCAGCCGGTGCGGGTCGTCGGGTCGTGGGTCTGGGGTTCCTGGCATGGTCTTCGACTCTCGTACTCAGTTCACCCAGGGGCGGATGGCCTGGGCGAGCGCCATCGGGAGCGGAGTGTCGTGCGCCCAGTCGACGACCGGGACCCCCGCGGTCCGCATCTCGTCGAGCCGCAGGGCGCGCTCCATCGTCACCACCTGCTGGCCGGCGCTCCGCCCGCCGGTGACGTCGGGCGAGAGCACGGTCGTCCGGTGGCCGTACCCCCGGAGCGTCCGGGCAACCGTCACCGGGAAGTCGTCGAGCGCGGGCGTGACGAACAGGACCTGGGCGTCACTGGGGAGGCGCGCGAGCAGCCGGTCGAGTTCGGCGGAGCCGCCGTCGGCCGCGACCGCCTGCGCACCCGACTTTCTATCATCACCATCGCCGGTTCCGGCCCCGCCGGTCAGGGGCCCGCTCGCGCCGACGCCGTCGGTGGCGGTCGCGGCGTCGACGACCTGGGCAGCCCGCGCGGTGAACCCGCGGCCGGACCCGGGGCCGACCCAGGCCGGGGCGGGGGTCCGCCCGTCACCCGGGGTCTGGATGCCGAAGGCGGCGAGGCCGACCTGGTGGCCCGCGTCCGCCAGCGCGTCGAGCGCGAGCGCGCCGGCGTAGGCGCTCAGGGTCGCCCCCGTCGGGAACCCGGTCGCGGCGCTCTGTCTCGCCTCTTCCCGCGAATCGAGCACCACGACCACGCGGGCCGACCGGTGCTCCTGGTACTCGATGGTGACGAGCTCACCCCGCTTGGCGAGCCGCCGCCAGTCGATGCGGTTCATCGGGTCGCCCCGGCGGTAGTCCCGCGTCTGGTGGAACTCGACGCCCGGCCCGCCGGTGTCGGTCGCGAGCGGCCCGGTGAAGAACATCGTCTGGTCCTGGACCGGCATGTCCTCGACGGTCACCCGGCAGTCGACGGTCTCGGTCCCGGTCGTCGCCACGTCCTCGGTGACGACCGCACTCGCGCTCAGGCTCCGCGCCCGGACCGCGACCGGAGCGAACTCGTGGGTCCCGCGCTGGGGCACCAGCGTGTATGTGAGGTCGGTGCTCGCGCCCGGCCGGAGCGACACCGCCCCCACGGGCGACCCGTCGACGACCGTCATCCCGTCGGGCACCCCGTCGACGAGGCGCACGTCGGTCAGCGCCCGGTCGCCGGTGTTCTCGACGGTCAGCGTCACGGTCACGCGCTGGCCGGGGATGGGTGCGGCGGGCGCGACCGTTCGCTCGACCCGCAGGCCGTCTCCCACGGGTGCGACCGTCGAGAGCGCGCTGTAGGCGACGAACACCAGGGGAATCGCCCCCGCGAGCAGGAGTTCGGGCCGGCCCGTCGCGACGCCCGCCGCGACGAACGCGACGGTCGCGGCGGTGACCCCGCGCCAGCGGTCGAGCCGGGTCACGCTGCCGCCAGCGTCGGACTCGGAACCAGAACCAGAACCGGAACCGGATTTCCCGGTCATCCCTGCACCTCCTTGGGCCGGGCTCTGCCCTCGCCGTCCGCACCGCCAACCGGGTCGAACCCGGCCGTGGCGTCGACCACGTCCTCCTCGACCTGCTCGGGCGGTTCGTACCCGGACACCGCGTCGGCACACCGCGACTCGACCGCGGCCAGGGTCCGCTCGTAGTGCGCCCGGAACGCCTGCGTGGGGTAGAGCCAGCCGTACAGTCGCTGCCACAGCGAGAGGTCCGGCAGGCCGGGTTCGTCCGGGTCGCCGAGGAAGGCCGCGGCGACCGTGTCGTCGGTCCACGCCCCGGTCGCGATGGCCTGTTCCGGGTCGTCGTACTTGCCTGAGTGTTCGAGTACGTCGAGCAGGACCGACCGGAGGCGCGTCTTCGCCCGGTCGAAGTGGTTCGGGTGAGCGTCCCCGGTGGTGCTGGCGGCGGCCCACGCGAGGGTCGAATCGACGTCGGAACCGGTCCGGCGGTCGCGCGGTTGCAGGGCCGCCGGCCCGGGACGCTGGCTCCCGGTGTCGGCACTGCGGAACCGGCCGTCCCCGTCGACCGACTCGCTGCCGGCCGCACGCCAGAGCCGGTACACCGCGTACAGGCCGACGACCAGTGCGACCAGCGCGGAGAGCAGCGCCGGACCGGCGGCCGCGACGAGGTCGTCGATGACCACTCTGAGCGCGCGGGGGACCGCCCCCGGGAGGAAGATGAATGCGACGCCCACGGCGAGGGCGACCAGCCCGGCACCGACGAGCACGTTCCGGAGGGTCAGCAGGCGACGGGCACCGCCATCGTCGCGGCTGTCGGCCATTCAGTCGTCACCTCCCGAACCGGTGTCACGGACCGCCGCGAGGGCGCTCCGGACCCGGTCGAGGACGGTCTCGTCGGCCGCGCGCTCGCTGTACTCGGCGTCGCGGAACGCGTCGGTGACGGTCCTGACCGGGCCGGCCGGGAGCCCGCGGTCGATGGCGTACTGGGCGATCTCGGTCGGGGTCATCGTTCGGACGTGCGGTGGGCGGACCACGCCGATGAACTCGGCCCAGAGGTCCCGGAGGGTCTCGTGCGCGGCCGCGGCGGCCGCGGACTGGTGCTGGGTCCCCGACCCGGACGTGGCCTCTCCCGCCCCCGGCGCGCCGTCGCTCCCGCCGCGGCCGAACAGGCCGGCCACGAGTCCCTGGAGGAACGCGAGGAGCCGGCGCGGGTCGAGGCGGGTCGCGAGGGCTTCGAGGCGCGACAGCACCAGCCCGGGCAGGGCGCGCAGCTGGCCGACCGCGTCGGTGCCGAACCCGAGCAGCCACCAGCCCAGGGCTTCCAGCCGGCTCGCGACCGCGAAGACGGCCTGGACGGCGATGGTCGCGGCCCACGCGACCGCGGCCTGGACCCGGTCGAGCACCCGGCCCGGCGTCACCCCGCGCCGGTAGCCGACGCCGAGCAGGGCGACGAGCACCACGAGCACGCTCCCCAGCACGAGCCCGAGGTTGCGGAACAGGTCGTCGACGGTGGTCTGCTGTGGCTGTCCCCCGACGGTCGCGACGATGACTGCGCTGTCCGCGATGGGGAGCGCCGCGTCGACGGTCCCGTCGGGGCCGGTCGGACCGACGGCCTGCCCGGCCACCGTCACGGGCACGCCCGAGACCGGTTGCCCACCCACGGTGACGTTCACCGCCACGGGTTGGCCCGGCAGCGCGAGCAGGTACGCCGGCGTCACGCTGAGGTTCACGGCGGCGAGCGAGACGTTCGCCGTCCCGTTGATCTCGCCGCGCTCGACCGTCACCGGGACCGTCCCGGTCGCGGCCGCGGGCAGTTCGATGCGGGCCCCGCCCGTCGAGTTCGTCGTCGCGACGCGCTCGCCCGCGACCGTGACCGCGGCCTCGCGCATCGGGACGTCCTCGACCGCGGCGGTGAGGGTCACGGTGTTCCCGGCGACGGGGACGCCCGCGACCCGGATGGAGACGTTCGAGTCGACGCGGTAGGTCCGGGAGTCGGTGGTGTTGTCGGGGGCGAACTGGACAGAGGCGGTGCCTGGGCCAGCCCCGCGCTGGGGCGGCGGCGGGAGGCCGTGCCCGCCAGCGAAGAACCGGACGGACTGGGTTGGGGGCACGGCTGCTGCCGACGCCGTCCCGTTGGCGGTCGGCGCGCGCACCGACACGTCGAGTTCTCTGACGTAGGGAACCGTCGCGACGACCTGCCCGAGGTCGTCTGTCGTCCCCACGACCTCGTCCTCGAACCGGACGACTGCGCCCTCGACGGGCGTGCCCGCCCGCGAGACGGTGACGGTGACGCTAGCGCCCGGGACGGCACTCCGGTTGAGCTGGACGGTGTACGGCGGCGGACTCTTCGAGAGCGGTTCTTCACCCGGGCTGCCCGCGGTGTCGGACTGGCGGGGCGCGATGGAGTCACTCCCCGGCTGCCCGGCGGCACTAGCGTTGGCGGCAGCCGCGTCGAACGTCCGCTGGTCGCTCGTCTTGCGGTCGGCCGGCGGCGTCGGGTCGAACTGGACCCAGCCGGTCTCGGGGAAGTACACCTCGACCCACGCGTGGGCGTTCGAGCCCGTCACGAGGTACTCGTCCTCGCCGGCCCGGAGCCCGGGCGAGAAACCGGTGACGTACCGGGCCGGGATGCCCTCGCTGCGGAGCATCACGGTCATCGCGCTGGCGAAGTACTGGCAGTAGCCGCGGTCCATCTCGAAGAGGAACTGGTCGACCACCGGCCGCGACGGGTCGTGGCTCGCGTTCAGCGAGTACGTCTTCTCGGTCTCCAGCCACGCCTCGATGGCCCGGGCGTTCTCGTAGGGATTCGAGGCGTCGGCCGTGATGTCTGCAGTCAGATTCCGGACGCGCTCGGGCGTGTCCGCCGGGAGCTGGGTGTATCGCTCCGCGACGGCTGCGGGGTAGTCGGTCCCCGCGGCGGCTAGCCGGGCCGGGTCGTCGGGTGGCGGATAACTCGTGACGGTGACCGTGGTCCCGTTCGGGAGCGCGGTCTCGGCCTGGAACGTTCCCTGCTCGGTGACCTGCAGGTCGGCTCCGGGGACGCCTTCGACCGCGACGGCGACCGGTCGCCACGCGGTCGGGAGCGTCGCCGACGCGGTCTCCAGGGTGATGCGCTGGGTGACGCGCTCGCCGGGGACCGTCTCGCCCTCGGCCGCGGCGTCGGGTATTGACCCGTCGAAGGGGACGGGGTCGGTCTCGCGCGCCCAGCCCGTCCCGGTGTAGGTCGCGAAGGTGTTGGTCCGCACGTAGGTCGGGGCCGGGCTCTCGACGGTGAACAGCCGGGTCGGCGACTGGTTCCCGAAGGACGAGGACGCGGCGTCGAGGCCACCGATGCTGGTCTGGCCCGGCGGGGCAGCGAGCTGTGAGAGACCTGCCGCCGCCGCCGACTGCGTCTGTGCACGGGCGCTCTCGGCACCCGACCCGGCGTCGGGACCGTTGGTCAGTTGGTCCCCACCCTCGAGGTCGCCCTCGGTCTCGGCGAGCCCCGATGGCTCGGCGGGCTCGCCGCCATCGCTGCTGGAGCTACCGGACTCACCCGGTTGTTCAGACGCTCCAGCGTCGCTCGTGCTGGGCCCCTGGTCCGTCGAGTCGCCCGTGGTTCCCTCGCCATCGGCAGCGGTTGCAGGTGCTGAACTCGTCCCCGACTGGGTGGCTTGCTGTCTCTGGTCGCTGGTCCGTGTCGCTGCTTCCCCGTCACTCTGTGTCCCGTCACTCTGTGTCCCGTCACTCTGCGCCGCGGCTGCGTCCTGCGGCGAGACGTCGCTGCCGGAGCCCATGCCCAGCAGGTCGCTGAGGCCGGACAGCCCGGAGAGGCCACCAGGGGAACCGCCTGGAGTGCCGCCGGGGACGCCACCGGGTGGGCCTGCGAGGCCGCCCAGTGGTGCCTGTCCGGGCACTGCCGGGAGGATACCGGCGGCGAGCACCAGGCCGAGGACGGTGAGACAGACGAGGACGAGCTGGCCGAGCGAACGGCCACCGCCGCCCGTCATCGTTCTCTCCTCCGGCGTCTCGGCGGCAGGTCGGTCGGCCCCATCTGTGTGGATTACTGTCCTGTAACCCCAACAAGATATTAAGCCCTCTGGGGGGTTCGACCGGCGACCGGCTGCAACCCGGAGGTCGAATCGTATTCGAGAAGGGTCAGTTCGGCCCGCTCGGGCCGTCGGGGTCCGGCTCCCAGTTGGTCTCGTCGAGGACGATCTCGGAGACGGTCGCCGCGAACTCCCGGGCGACCCGTTCCTCGGCGAAGTAGAACACGTTCCCCATCGCGTTGCCGAAACTGTGGTGCAACTGGGTCGTCTCGCTCTCGTCCCCCTCGACGAGTTCCTCGACCCGGGCCGTCCCGCGGTCTTTCAGCTCGGCCTTCGCCTCCGCAGTCAGGCGGTTCCCGGTCGGGATGAGGTCGTAGGCGAGTGAGAACCCGTGTTCCTCCTCGTCGACGACGAACAGCGGTTCCCCGTTCCGGTTCGCTTTCGTGTAGGCCGCCCGGTGCTCGTCCTCGGTTCGACAGACCGGCACGGACTCGGGCGTGTGGCTACTGGGCATGCTGCGAGAGTAGTCACGTGTGCCTGATGAGGGTTGTGTCAGCAGCGACACGACCCGGAGCTGACAGAAGCAGAGATGGTTAGCCGGTGTCCGGCTCCGAGAGGGTGTCCTCGAGCCCGGTGGCCCGGAGACTCTCCCTGACGTCGGTCGTGACCTCGTCGTCGACGACGCCGTGGACCGCCTCGGTCTGGCGTTCCGTCGTGGTCGTCTCGCCGGTGATGTCGACGAAGAGCTGTGCGAGCCTGTCGGATGAATCTGTCTCGGTCATGGCGGATGCGCGAAATGTGATACTCAATACCACTGCATAAAGGTTCGTGTGGTTACATAACGCGGGGGCAACTCCCTCCGGTCGTGCGGTATGGACTCACAAACGGCGATAGAGCTTTACCACTCAGGGCGTAACAACGTCCAATCCGCGGCGACGACACGGTCGTTCCACAGCGTCCCCCCCAACCAATGGCTGAACCCTGCGATACGCACGGAATCGACTTCGAGAGTGTCGACGATCCACGAGTGACTGCGACCCACGCCAGGGTCGTTCCCGGTGGCGACGAGACGGGCACGCTGACGCTGCTCGGTATCGTGCACGACCACCCGGCGAGCATCTACCGCGTCCAGCACGTGGTCAGACACCTCTCGCCCGAGGTGGTCGCGCTCGAGCTGGCACCCCTCGCAGTGCCGCTGTTCGAGGAGTACGCGACAGAGAACGAGATTCCACCACGCCGCGGCGGTGAGATGAGCGCCGCGATCCAGGCGGTGGGCCCCGACGCCCGCGTGGTCGGCATCGACGCGCCCACCCGGTCGTTCCTCCGGACGGTCGTGGCCGAACTCCGAGACACGGACGCGGCGATGCTGACCGTCCGCCGGGTCCTGCGTGACGTGACGGACCTCTCCCGGCACGCGCTCCAGTGCCGGGTGGCCGCCACTGCCGGTCCAGCCGGCCTCGTCTCGATGGACGAGACGGTTCCCGAGATCGCCCACGACTGTTCGCACGAGGACCCACCCGGGGTTCAGGCCGAGGACGAGCGCCGGCTCATCGCCCGCAACCGGGCACTGCGCAGTGCGACGAAGACACCACGACCGATCTCACTCCTCGACACCGCCCGCGAGAAGACGATGGCCCGCCACCTGGCCCGCCTCAGGCAGGAGGGCGACGTCGTGGCGGTCGTCGGGCTCGAACACCTCGACGAGGTCACCGACCGTCTCGTCGAGCCCGCGCACTGACACCTCACAGAACAGTTACCTCACAGAACAGTTGCATCACGGACACATTTATCAAGTAATCATTATATATGGTTATGAGACGAATTCTGGGACGGACGCTCGACCGGCTGGGTTCCAGCGGGCGAGCAGTCCGGAGTACACTAATGGTCCGAAACTTCGAAGACAACGACAAGGGGAAGAAAGTGATGTCCACCGACGGCGATATGATCGGCCGCGTCGACAACGTCGCCGGCGGTAAAGCGTACATCAAACCGGACTCGACACTCTCGCGTGGGATGCGCAAGAAGCTCGGCTGGACGGACGAGAAGAAGGACACATTCGAGCTCGAACACGACGCGGTAGAGGCGATCTCTGACGACGAGATCCACGTCAAGGCCGACCTTTAAGCAGCCAGCCATCCGGCTGCAGTGGCTGCCGCCCGGTTTTTTCCAGTCTCCTCGCGAGCAGCCACGGTGCCGGCCGGGAAGCCACTCGACATCGCCGGCCAGCATTGGTTAGATTTCACAGATGTCTTCGTTCGTTGCCCACAGCTGATTGATTCGGGCAACTCGATATCGCGAGATACGATATATCCGAGATCGGCCCGAAATCCCCGCAAATGTCTGTGTCCACACAGACTCGTTCAGTCCGTGTGGGCACGAGAGATATTCTATAATGGACTATTTCCAGGAGCCCCCCGAAATCGACCGACTCAGCTCGAGGGCCCGCACGGCGATATGGGTACTCGATGAACACGGCCCGGCGCTGAACGTAGCTGCTGAACACAGCGCGTGAACACATAGAATGAACAAAGCTGGTGAACATTCCCACTGAACATTCTCACTGAACATTTCCAGTGAACACGCTGCAGTACCCGTGTTCAGTAGATTTGTTCACTGTCTTTGTTCACCAGCTTTGTTCACTATGAACATCTTCAGTGAACATCATCGGTGAACATTCAAGAACACGGGCACGAATCACGAGCACATGTTAGCGTACTCGACCTACAGCGAGGCGGGCGGGGTGGGCAAGACCACCACCGCGGCGAACCTGGCCGTGGCGCACGCCCGAGCCGGACTGAAGCCGCTCGTCGTCCCACTCGACCCACAGGACGGCGACCTCTCTCGCCTGTTCGGCGTCGACGACCAGCGGACCGAACCCGTCGACAACCTCGTCCGGCACCTGATTCGCCGCCCGAAAGGCGACTTCGACGACCTCATCCGGACCGTCGAAGGCGTCGACATCGTCCCCGAACACAACATGCTCTCCGACCTCGCAGAGTACCTCCAGCGCGAGAAGGACCAGGCCGAGGCGATGGGCGAAGCGTTCGGGATGCACGCCCAGCTCCTGCGGGTGCTCCGCGAAGCGGGCGTTCCAGACGAGTACGACGTACTCATCTGTGACCCGCCGGCGACCGAGGGTCCGCACCTCTACAACGCCATCCACGCGACCCGGTCACTGGTCATCCCAGTCGAGCCCAGCGCGAAGGGCCGTGCCGCCGTCGAGGGACTGGAAGCACTCGTCGGCGGGTTCGAAGACCAGCTCGACGTCGACGTCGGCGTGCTCGCCGCCGTCCCGGTCGGGTTCAAGGACACACGCGACCAGCGGACGATCCTCGACGAGATCGACTACCCCATCCCGGAGATCGTGGGCGAGCGGAGCTCACTGATGGAGGGCTGCTGGATGCAGCAGTGCTCGGCGTTCACCTACGTCAGCGAGCACCGCGACCGGCAGCGTGACTACGAGCTCGAGACGCTCGCGCAGTTCGACCGGCTCGCCCGACAACTCGAAAGCGAGGTCGGACTCGAGGCACCGAACCCACCGGAGCCGGGCGACCTCGACCACCAGGTGGTGTCCGCATGACGGGGATGAAGAAGGGTGCCGGCGAGGACCCCTTCGCCGACGATTCCGACCCGGAGGACCAGACCGACGACGCTAGCGCTACCGGACCCACGAACGCATCGACAGAGCGCCCAGACCGAGCAGCTGGCGGACCGTCGACGACGATCCCGTACAAGTTCCGACGAACCAGCGTCCAGGACGGCCGTGACCGCGTCCCCCTGTTCCTGCAGCCGGAGACGAAAGCCGCCGAAGACGACGCACTCGCCGCACTCGAGGACACCTTCGAGAGCAACATCTCCCGGACCGACCTCCGGGAAGCACTCGTGACGGTCGGGCTCCAGCACCTCGACGAAGTCGAGGGACAACTCGAAGACTGGGGCTACGGGATGCGGTTCGACGAGTAGTGCCACCACACCAGCGATCGAGCTCTCCGCTTCGGCGCGGTGAACAACGACGGTAGCGACACGGTGTTGCCACTCCGTCACCGAACGCACCCGAGCAGCACCGACCTACTGTCGGCACTCCCCGAGCTATAAATGAAGAAAGCCACACACCCGCGGTGGGTGTGTGGCTTCGTAGTATGAGTGGAGGCGGCGAATGAATTTTCCCAGAGGCTCGCGCACTCCAGTACTCGCCCAAACGCAGGTGAGCTTAACTTCCGTGTTCGGGATGGGTACGGGTGTAACCTCACCGCTCTGGCCGCC
>NZ_JBPJZD010000006.1:0-7345 GCF_051207375.1 Haloarchaeobius pelagicus
GCCGCGCTGCGCGGCTAGCCGCAGGCGACCAGGGCGGGCGGGTGGGGGCGGTGGCGGTGCCACACACCGGCCGCGCCGGGCGACGCGCGCCGCCACAGCCGGCGGCGGGGGCGGGGCACGGCTAGCGCGCAGAGAGGAGTGGAATGGAGTGGAGAGGGGGGTCCGGGGGGAGAGGCGAGGAAAGGCGAGGAGAGACAGGGCGAGGGAGAAACCCGGAACTCAGCGAAGCTCAGCGACTTTCCTTTAAGTCGTTCTGGTCACAACGGCTCATAGTGAAGCATTCTGCGGGAGACTACACCCACCAGCGAGAGCCGTCTCTAGGGGATCTCTGGACCTTTTCTGGGGGGATTCTACGGCGAGACCGCCGGCACCTCGATGCGATTCAACACCGACGAGACCACGTCTTCGGTGCTCGCGTTCTGGATGTTCGCCTGCGGCGTGAGGACGATGCGGTGTTGCATGACCTCGCGAGCGACGAACTTCACGTCCTCCGGGGCGACGTAGTCCCGGCCCGCGATGACGGCGTGGGCACGCGAGGCCTCGTAGAACCGCTGGATGCCCCGGGGTGAGACGCCGACGTCGACGCGCTCGTCCTCGCGGGTCGCGCGGGCCAGGTCGACCACGTACTCGCGGACCTGCTGGTGCATCGTGACCGTCTCCGGCGTCTCCTGCAGGCGGCGGACCTGGTCGGGCGTGACCGCCGACCCCACCGAGGGCATCTGGGTGTGGCGCTTCGACCGGCGGTCGATGAGTTCGAGCTCGCCTGCTCTATCGGGATAGCCCATGCTGGTCTTGACGACGAAGCGGTCGCGCTGGGCCTCGGGCAGCTCGAAGGTCCCCTCCTGCTCGACCGGGTTCTGGGTCGCGATGACGAAGAACGGGTCCGGGAGCTGGTGGGTCGTCCCGTCGACGGTGACCTGCTTCTCGTCCATCGCCTCGAGGAGCGCGGCCTGGGTCTTCGGCGGTGCGCGGTTGATCTCGTCGGCGAGGACGACGTTCGCGAAGATGGGGCCCGCCTGGAACTCGAACTCGCGGGCGTGCTCGTCGTAGACGTGCGACCCCGTGATGTCCGAGGGGAGCAGGTCCGGCGTGAACTGCACGCGCGAGAAATCGAGGCCCAGCGCCTGCGCCAGTACGATGGCGGTCAGGGTCTTGCCGGTCCCCGGCACGTCCTCGAGGAGGACGTGCCCGCGGGCGAGCGTGCCGGTCAGGACGATCTCGAAGAAGTCGCGCTCGCCGATGACGGCCTCGTTCACGCGGTCGATGACGTCGGTACAGAGTCGGGCGGCCTCGTCGATGGGCAAGGCGTCGGCGGGCGGCATTCGTGTCCGTCGTTCTCTGCGATTGGGTATAATCGTGATGGGCACCCAGACCTGCTCTCGTCCCCTGTCTCGCGACACCGCACGCTCGCCTCACGAAGTTTTATCATACCTGAACGAGACACTCGCAAGTAAGCGGTTCTGGGTTCACCTCGGAAACCGCAAGCCGGTGTTAGGCGCACCGGCCAGAAAGCCCCGTGAATCTTGTGTGGAACCAGGATTTGATGGGAGCTTACATGTACACAGTCGGCGGAGCGAATCAAAAATCCTCCGGTCGTACATGTTGGTTCTCGTCACTACTGCCACCAATACAGACTGCTGGGGCTGTCTGCAGATACGCCACCGAATACGACAATGACCGACGCAGCCCAACTCACGCAAGACGAGATAGCAGCACAGCTCGAGGCGCTCCGTACCGAGATTGAGGAACTCAAAGCTGAGAAGGAACAGCTTCGCGAAGCGAACGAAGAGCTCCGACAGCGGGTCGACGACCTGGAATCCCGCCCCGAATTCGAAATCGGCGACGAGAACGACCCCATCAAGAGCCTCCGCGTCGAGGGCGCACCGCTCGGGAAAGCCATCCAGTCCAAGCCCGGCGAGAGCGACGTCGAGAGCCGACTCGAGGAACTGAAGGCCGACCTCCAGCAGACCGAAGACACAGCCGGCGGCGACGCCAAACCCGCCGGACACCCACGACCGGAGACGCCACTCGAACAGGTCGTCGCCATGCCGGACCAGATGGCCGACATTCACCTCACCGCGAACGAGGACCGCGCCCGGTTCGTCGCGAGCGACGTCCGCGACTACGCCGCATCGGTCCAGGCTGGCTGGGCGATTACGTCGACCGACCTTCGGCGGGTACTCGCAGCCTACGACTCCTCGGGCCACACCGAAACCACCTCGCGGGTCATGAGTATCCTCGACGACCTCGGCGGTGACGACGTGAAGGTAGTCGAGACGAACGGGACCAGACGGGTCGTCTTCACCGACGAACTGGTCGCCCGACTGAACCGGCTCGACGACGTCCCAGACAGTCACAGCGTTGTGTCGGCGGTCGAGTAGCCGCCCTGTGATACGCCACTCACGCCGAGAGGCACCTCTCTAGACCACGCGAATTCACGGCGGCTGCGTCACCCGCTTGCCCCCGTCCCTAGTGGAGACGCTGGGCAGGACCCCCTGATTCTAGTGCTAGTAGCGAAGCGAAAGCACGTTTTCAGCGGTTCGTGAGTCTGACACCGTCCACAACGGTGTGATGGCCTATACCCCGTGAAATCGACCGATTTCTCGGGACACCCCCCGTCCCCCTCCTCGTGATACTCGGACTTCATTTCCGCCACGACATCCCTGGCCCGAACCCAAGCATTAACACTCCCCGATTTGCAACCCCTCGCTATGCCAAAGACCGAAGTCTCACTCTCGGACAACACGGACGCCGAAATCGACCGCCTGGTGAACCAGGGCGACTTCCTGAACCGCGACGAAGCCGTCGAGGAACTGCTGACCCGCGGCCTCTCGGCCTACGGCCCGGCCGAGGACGACGAACCACGCAACCAGCTGGACGAAGGCCTGTTCAACCGCTCCGTGGCCGACCAGCAGGACCCGGCCGCCTACGACGAGCAGGACGACGGCTTCGGCTACTGACGACGTTCTTCGCTTCCTCGGCGCACACCAGCGCCAGAACAACCGCGAGAGCGACAGAGACAGCCGTCGCTCGCGGTTTCAGTCTCCCGTAGAATGCTTCACTATGAGCCGTTGTGACCAGAACGACTTAAAGGAATGTCGGGTATCCGCCAGAGACACCCGTGGCTCGTGGGTGTAATCTCCCGTAGAACGCTTCAACATGAGCCGTTGTGACCAGAACCACTTAAAGGAACATCGCCAGCGTCGACTCACTTCGGCGTCGATTCGTCGGCGTCATCGGTGGCCTCGGTACCCCAGCCGTCGGTCCAGGCGTGTTTCTCCGAGTCCTCGTCGCGGGGCGTCTCCCCGACCGGCGGGAGGTTCGGGTCGCGGTACGGGGACCGTCCGAGGACCATCCCCTCGAGGTCGTGTTCGGCGAGCTGGTCGCGAAGGACGCGGATGAGGCGGTTGATGTTGGTCGTCGTCAGGTCGTGTTCGTCAAGGAGTTCCTGGTAGGTCTCGCTCTCGGTGAGCGAGGTGAACCGCTCGTAGAGCGACTCCATCTCGTCCGGGGTGTGACTCGCCACCCACTCCTGGTCGTCCAGGCCGAGCTGGTGCTGGCGCTCGCGGTCGACCACGTACCGGAGGACGACGAGGGCGACCTTCGGGATGCCGCGCTGGCTGCCGAACGCGGTGAGGTCGATCTCGCCCATGATGCCGAGCGCGCAGTCACGCTCCCAGCGGGTCACGTCGAGCGCAGAGGCGAGCGCGTGGGTGATACGGAGCTTGTCGAGCTGGTGCATCCGGGCCCCGTGTCCGGCCATCGCGGGGTGTTGCTCGTCGTGCAGGCGACGGATGTTGTCGCTGAGGTCCTGCTCGGGGCTGGCCGCGCGCCCGATCATGGTCGCGCTGGGGGTGACGACGTCCCAGCGGCGGACGATCTCGTCCTTGACGGCGTCGACCCGGGACAACGACCCGTCGCCTGGGCCGGCGCGTATCCACGTCGAATCCACGTCGGCCTCGCCAGTCCCGGTTGCTGCGACAACAGCGGACGACGCGGTGTCCCCGTCGTGGTTCATCACCCAAGACTGGGGGCTTGACACTATTCAAATGGACGGATGGATGCCGGGATGGTCGCGGGAACACGGTGTCTATATGGGGAGGGGACACACCCCTCGTTCAGAGTGAAAACGACGCTTTTTTGTAGGAGTTCTCGTGTGGTGGTTGTTCACATAGGAGTCGACGCAGTGGGCGAGTGACAGAGCCACACACCCCCGATGCAGAGTGAAACGTCGGGGAGGGGCGTCACGACGGGGAGACGGGAGAGACACGAGTCGACTGCAGTCGAGAAGGCACGGGCAGCTGGGACCCGAGAGGACACGGTCGTGGAAGAGAAAGACACGCATGGTCAACCACTCCAACACTGTTGCACTAGAGAAGACCTAGACTAGAACTAGATACTACTAGACTAGAACACGAACAACACTCGTAACACAACAACAGCGACAGCTAGTGCTTACGAGCACTAGCTGTGTGCTGCTAGCTACTGCTTCTGCTAGCTACTGCTAGCTGTTGCTAGCTAGTACTAGTGAGTTCTAGTCTAGTAGGTGGTCACTAGTAGGTGGTTGAACCCAGGGGATCGAGACTAGCCACCGAACCGCAGGAGTGTCTACTCGAGCTATCGTCTCGTGGTTGTCCCTTCGTTGCACCGAGCGTCGTGTCCACCCACTCGGCATCGGTCTCGGTCTCGGGTCATCGACCGCTGAATCCAGTCGGTTTCTTCGACCAGTCGTGCACGGCTCGAATTAATGAACTGAATCTGGTAGCTCGGCAAATGGGGCGGAATATGGGGGAGGGGGGGACACCCTCTCCCCCTATTCAGAGTGTAAACGGCTCCGAAGGTGTCCCGGAAATTTTTTGCGGCAAATTTTGCTGCTACAAGCGGATGTTGTTGCTTGCACCCATAGCTTTATTATTCACTTCAAATGGTCGTTCTAGAATAGTATACTCTTCTATAGAATATCGAGAATAGTGTTCTCAAGATGTGATGGCCCAGATAATAAGCGATATACAGTCTGAATGGGGTGGTCGGGGGTCGACCGAGCCTCGACCCACCCCTCCTTCGGAGCGGTTTTCACTCTGAATCAGGGGTGTGTGTGTGTCAGACGTGTGTCTGACGCAAAAACGGGGTGAAAACCATGGTAAAAATACTGGTATGTTTGGGTTGTTACGGGACGAATCGAGAAGAATGGAAGTCGAGATTCGCGGGGGAGACACCCGAGGTATCGAGCACTGTTGACCCACCGGTCGGCAGGGCCGGTTTCACTCTGCCTCTGGTCGGTCTCTCCCAGCCACCGATAAAGTGAAAACCCGCCGATATACTCGCTAACACCGTCTATTTTCAGTCTGAAACGGGTTCCGTGGTTTTTATTAGTAGACGATTCAACCAGTGGAATATGTCCGAGCAGCCGAGCGGGGACCCACTCTTCCAGGACCAGGACCCCGTCTTCGCCCGGAAGGAACTGCTCCACGTGGGCCACGTCCCCGACGAGGACCGCATCGTCGGGCGGGACGACGAGATCCAGTCCGTGGCCAACGAGGTCGGCGCAGTCGTCCGGGGTGACCCACCGAACAACGTCATGATCTACGGGAAGACCGGGACCGGCAAGAGCCTCATCTCGCGCCACGTCGCGACGCGGGCCCAGCGGGCCGCCGAGTCGAACGACATCGACGCGACGGTCCTCTACATCGACTGCTCGGAGGCCAACACCGAGACCAGGGCGACGCGCCAGCTCGCCCTCGACCTGAAGGAGAAGACCGACTACGAGGCCGAGATACCCCTGCGCGGGGTCGGGACGATGGAGTACTACCAGCACATCTGGGCGGTCCTGGACGCGGCGTTCGACGCGGCCATCGTCATCCTCGACGAGATCGACAAGCTCGATAACAGCAACATCCTCATGCAGCTCTCGCGTGCACGCGAGGCGCGCAAGACGAACACCTACATCGGGGTCATCGGCATCAGCAACAAGGTCCAGTACAAGGAGAGCCTGGACGAGCGCATCGATAGCAGCTTCGGGCACCGCGAACTGTTCTTTCACCCCTACGACGCGGCCCAGCTCCGCGAGATCATGCGCAACCGCCAGGACGCGTTCCAGCCCGACGTCCTCGCCGACGGGACCATCGAGCTCTGTGCCGCACTCGCGGCGAAGAAACACGGGGACGCCCGCAAGGCCATCGAGATCCTCAAGGAGGCCGGCGAGCTCGCGCGACGCAACGACGTGACACAGGTCACGGAGGCCCACATCAAGCAGGCCCAGGAGGTCGCGGAGGTCAACCGCATCGAGGAACTGACCAGCGGGGCGACGGTCCACGCCAAGCTCGCCCTGTACGCGCTCGCGAGCCGCATCATCACGGGTGAACGGGACACGTACAAGACCCGGGAGGTGTACGAGCGCTACGTCGGCGTCTGCGAGATGGCGGCGCTCGACCCCGTCACCGAGAACGGGCTGTATCGACAGCTCAAAGAGCAGGCGTTCCTCGGCGTCATCGAGTCCGAGAAGACGGGCGGTGGGCGCTCGCAGGGAAGCTACCTCCTCCACCGGCTCGTGACCGACCCGAAACACATCGTGAAGGCGGTCCGTCGCGACGCGTCGCTCGAGGAACTCCCGACGTACGAGACGCTCGTGAACTACGGGGGGAACCAGACACAGGAGACGGACCTGTCGTCGTTCGTCGAGTAATGGGGATCCGAGACTGCCAACTCTTTCACTCTGAACGGGGGGAGTCGGAGACCCGTTCCAGCTGGTGACGACGGCCAGTCGCATCGGCTGGGACGACTGTATCTGGGAGAAGCAGGTCGCTACCGGCCATCTGCAGTTATATAGTCTCCTACGCGCCTGCGCGCGTGAAAGAAATTCGCGGTAAAGCTTGCAAAATCAGGGGCCCGCCCCGTGATAACGCGGTAACGTGGCGGCGCTTCACAATGCCGGTCCGATTCGTGGGGGTTAAATACTTCCCTCCAATACGAAGTGATGTGAAGGACGCCCCGGCGATGCCGGGGCAGAAGGTCAGCACCGTTCTGCGGTGCTGGCTGTCACGTATGAGGATTCCGCCCCTGCGGTCCGCCGTCAAGATGGAATCTGATGCGAGCCTTGGTTGGTTCGGCGACATCCGGTCGGATGTCGTCGGACGAGACCCGATACGCAATTTGACGAACGCAATTTCCGCCACCCCCGTGCTCTGCACGGGACATTCCGGTTGATCCTGCCGGAGGTCATTGCTATCGGAGTCCGATTTAGCCATGCTAGTTGCACGAATTCATATTCGTAGCAGATAGCTCAGTAACACGTGGCCAAACTACCCTATAGACCAGAATAACCTCGGGAAACTGAGGCTAATGCTGG
>NZ_JBPJZD010000007.1:0-1304 GCF_051207375.1 Haloarchaeobius pelagicus
GCTCCGGCGCTATAGGATGTGGCTGCGGCCGATTAGGTAGACGGTGGGGTAACGGCCCACCGTGCCAATAATCGGTACGGGTTGTGAGAGCAAGAGCCCGGAGACGGAATCTGAGACAAGATTCCGGGCCCTACGGGGCGCAGCAGGCGCGAAAACTTTACACTGCACGACAGTGCGATAAGGGGACTCCGAGTGCGTGGGCATAGTGCCCTCGCTTTTGTGAACCGTAGGGAGGTTCACGAATAAGAACTGGGCAAGACCGGTGCCAGCCGCCGCGGTAACACCGGCAGTTCGAGTGATGACCGATTTTATTGGGCCTAAAGCGTCCGTAGCCGGCCAGGCAAGTCTGTTGGGAAATCTGCTCGCTCAACGAGCAGGCGTCCAGCGGATACTGTTTGGCTCGGGACCGAGAGACTCAAGGGGTACGTCTGGGGTAGGAGTGAAATCCTGTAATCCTGGACGGACCGCCGATGGCGAAAGCACCTTGAGAGATCGGATCCGACGGTGAGGGACGAAAGCTGGGGTCACGAACCGGATTAGATACCCGGGTAGTCCCAGCTGTAAACGATGCCAGTTAGGTTTGGCGCGGGCTACGAGCTCGTGCTGTGCCGCAGTGAAGACGATAAACTGGCCGCCTGGGAAGTACGTCCGCAAGGATGAAACTTAAAGGAATTGGCGGGGGAGCACTACAACCGGAGGAGCCTGCGGTTTAATTGGACTCAACGCCGGACATCTCACCAGCTCCGACAGTATGCAGTGAAAGTCAGTGTGATGAGCTTACTTGAGCTACTGAGAGGAGGTGCATGGCCGCCGTCAGCTCGTACCGTGAGGCGTCCTGTTAAGTCAGGCAACGAGCGAGACCCGCACTCTTAATTGCCAGCAGCAGTTTCGACTGGCTGGGTACATTAGGAGGACTGCCAGTGCCAAACTGGAGGAAGGAACGGGCAACGGTAGGTCAGTATGCCCCGAATGAGCTGGGCTACACGCGGGCTACAATGGTCGAGACAATGGGAAGCCACCTCGAGAGAGGGCGCTAATCTCCGAAACTCGATCGTAGTTCGGATTGTGGGCTGAAACTCGCCCACATGAAGCTGGATTCGGTAGTAATCGCACCTCAGAAGGGTGCGGTGAATACGTCCCTGCTCCTTGCACACACCGCCCGTCAAAGCACCCGAGTGAGGTCCGGATGAGGCCATCGCAACGATGGTCGAATCTGGGCTTCGCAAGGGGGCTTAAGTCGTAACAAGGTAGCCGTAGGGGAATCTGCGGCTGGATCACCTCCACAGACCGGGACCGGGCAGTAT
>NZ_JBPJZD010000008.1:0-1153 GCF_051207375.1 Haloarchaeobius pelagicus
CATGGCAGGCATCAACTGCTAAGACTAAATACTACTCGAGACCGATAGTGAACAAGTAGCGTGAGCGAACACTGAAAAGCACCCCGAAAAGGGAGGTGCAATAGGGCCTGAAATCAGGTGGCGATAGAGCGACGGGGCACAAAAGGTCCTGTGAAAAACGACCTGCTCGCAAGAGCACAGTAGGACTCACAGGAAGCCGGTGTCGTGTCGTGCGTTTTGAAAAACGAGCCAGGGAGTGTATCTGATCGACGAGTCTAACCCGTTAACCGGGGAAGGCGTAGGGAAACCGACAAGGCCGCAGTATTACCAGGGCCGCCGTGTTCAAGCGCGGGGAGTCGACCGGATACGACCCGAAACCAGGCGATCTATGCGTGGGCAAGGCGAAGCGTGCCGAAAGGCACGTGGAGGCCTGTTAGAGTTGGTGTCCTTCAATACCCTCTCGTGACCTACGTATAGGGGTGAAAGGCCCATCGAGCCTGGCAACAGCTGGTTCCAGCCGAAACATGTCGAAGCATGACCTCTGCTAAGGTAGTTTGTGGGGTAGAGCGACCGATTGGGAGACTCGCCATCGAGAGATGTCGACCTCCCTGTCAAACTCCAAACCTACAAACGCCGTTGATGCAGGGAGTCCGGTGTGCGGGGTAAGCCTGTGCACCATGAGGGAGACAACCCAGAGTCGGGTTAAGGACCCAAAATGCGGACTAAGTGCGATTGAAGGTGGTCTCAAGCCCTAAACAGCCGGGAGGTGAGCTTAGAAGCAGCTACCCTCTAAGAAAAGCGTAACAGCTTACCGGCCGAGGTTTGAGGCGCCGAAAATGATCGGGGCTCAAGTCCGCTTCCGAGACCTGACGATGCTCTTCATCGAGCAATTCCGTAGGCTGGCGCTCTGATCGGGTGGAAGCATGGGTGAGAACTCGTGTGGACCGATCAGTGACGAAAATCCTGGCCATAGTAGCAGCGTTAGTCGGGTGAGAACCCCGACGGCCGAACGAGCAAGGGTTCCTCGACAATGCCAATCAGTCGAGGGTTAGCCGATCCTAAGTCACACCGTAATTCGAATGTGACAACAGGGAAACTGGTTAATATTCCAGTGCTCTCATACACTCAAAGTTGACGCTTTGGGGACAGTCGAGCTGGGCCTTCGCCCAGTCAA
>NZ_JBPJZD010000009.1:0-1235 GCF_051207375.1 Haloarchaeobius pelagicus
CGAATCGTGGAAATCCGTGGAAGCCGTAATGGCACGAAGCGGACGAATCACGAGATAGCGTAAGTCGACCGTACCTAGAGCCCGTGAAAAGACGAGTATGAGATTCGTACCAAGAACCGACACAGGTGCTCGTGGCAGTGAAAGCCAAGGCCTGTCGGGAACAACCGACGTTAGGGAATTCGGCAAGTTAGTCCCGTAAGTTCGCGATAAGGGATGCCTGCCCTGTATAGGGGCAGGTCGCAGTGACTAGGACGCTCCGACTGTCTAGTAACAACATAGGTGACCGCAAATCCGCAAGGACTCGTACGGTCACTGAATCCTGCCCAGTGCGGGTATCTGAACACTCAGTACAATGAGACGAAGGACCCGTCAACGGCGGGGGTAACTATGACCCTCTTAAGGTAGCGTAGTACCTTGCCGCTTCAGTAGCGGCTTGCATGAATGGATCAACGAGAGCGTCACTGTCCCAACGTTGGGCCCGGTGAACTGTACGTTCCAGTGCGGAGTCTGGAGACCCCCAAGGGGAAGCGAAGACCCTATAGAGCTTTACTGCAGGCTGTCGCTGGGACACGGTCGCTAATGTGCAGGATAGGTAGGAGTCATTACACAGGTACCCGCGCTAGCGGGCCACCGAGACATCACTGAAATACTACCCATTAGTGACTGTGACCCTCACTCCGGGAGGAGGACACCGGTAGCCGGGCAGTTTGACTGGGGCGGTACGCGCTTGAAAAGATATCGAGCGCGCCCTAAGTCCATCTCATCCGAGTCGGAGACTCGGAGAAGAGCGCAAGAGCATAAGATGGGCTGACAATGATCTTCCTAACGAGGATCGTTGACGCGAAAGCGTGGTCTAGCGAACCAATTATCCTGCTCGATGCGGGAAATTGATGACAGAAAAGCTACCTTAGGGATAACAGAGTCGTCACGCGCAAGAGCACATATCGACCGCGTGGCTTGCTACCTCGATGTCGGTTCCCTCCATCCTGCCCGTGCAGAAGCGGGCAAGGGTGAGGTTGTTCGCCTATTAAAGGAGGTCGTGAGCTGGGTTTAGACCGTCGTGAGACAGGTCGGCTGCTATCTATTGGGGGTGCTATGGCACCTGACGTGAACGTTCGTATAGTACGAGAGGAACTACGAATGGTGACCACTGGTGTACCGGTTGTCCGAGAGGGCACGTGCCGGGCAGCTACGTCACAAGGGGTAAGAGCTGAATGCATCTAAGCTCGAAACCC
>NZ_JBPJZD010000010.1:0-994 GCF_051207375.1 Haloarchaeobius pelagicus
GGATGAGGCCATCGCAACGATGGTCGAATCTGGGCTTCGCAAGGGGGCTTAAGTCGTAACAAGGTAGCCGTAGGGGAATCTGCGGCTGGATCACCTCCACAGACCGGGACCGGGCAGTATGCCCGGCCCACTTAGTCTCGTCCGACGCGATCCGTCCGGGCGCTTTAGAACCACCAAGGCTCGGAACCTGAACCTCATGCTGGAACGCCCTCTATATCAGAGGCGTCTGGGTTCGACTCCCAGAGAGGTCGTACGTTCAGGACGGAATCGAATCGCTCCCCTTAAGTGTGGGACGACGAAACGATTTCATCCTGAAAGAAAACCGATGCACCATCCCGTGCAAGCGAGGGTGGGAAGGGTCGAACGTGCGCCAAGAAGACTACTTGGCTGCGTAATGAAACCGTGTGTAAACGCAATCCAGACGTCCACTGGACCTTTCACCAGGTAACAGTGAACGTCCCATTCAGCGTGGCTACTTTGCCACCTGGTGGATGGCTCGGCTCGAGTGCCGACGAAGGACGTGCCAAGCTGCGAAAAGCCGTAGGGACCCGCACGGAGGGAAAGAACTACGGATCTCCTAATAGGAATCCTCTCGCAATTGCCTTGCGCAATGGGGAACGCCGGGAATTGAAACATCTCAGTACCGGCAGGAAGAGAAAGCAATCCGCGATGTCGTTAGTAACGGCGAGTAAACGCGACACAGTCCAAACCGAAGCCCTTACGGGCAATGTGGTGTTCGGACTGACTCTCACTGCTCGACCATCTGTGTGAAGTCTCTTGGAATAGAGCACGATACAGGGTGACAGTCCCGTAATCCAGATCAGTACAGCACGCGTCAGCTCCAGAGTAGCGGGGGTTGGATATCCCTCGTGAATATGGCAGGCATCAACTGCTAAGACTAAATACTACTCGAGACCGATAGTGAACAAGTAGCGTGAGCGAACACTGAAAAGCACCCCGAAAAGGGAGGTGCAATAGGGCCTGAAATCAGGTG